>NZ_WBKO01000001.1:600000-1200000 GCF_032842345.1 Methanoculleus caldifontis
GGCTTTGACCTGATCCAGCAGGAGCTCAGGCACGCCCATGAGGTCACGCTCGACCTCTTCCGGGCGGCGACGACCTATCTCGTCACCTCAAAGGAAGCCGACTACCAGATGCTCGAGAAGCTCAAGAGCCTGAACAACTACCTGGACCGGAGGATCGAGCAGGCCCTCCGGCAGATCTCGGCAAGGCAGCTCGCAGACCACGAGGCGACCGAGGTGGTCTTCCTCGTCCGGATGTCAAACGAGATCGAGCGGCTCGGCGATCTCGGGGCGGACCTCGGCGAGTTCTTCCGCAGGGCGTCGCGGAACGGAAGCGGCGTCCCCCCCGGTCTCGTCCGGCTGACGGAGAGCGTCTACCGGATCCTCGATGCGAACATCGTCGGGCTCGGCCTCCTCTTCCCCCGGATCCAGGATACGACCGTTGCGGAGCTCCGCGGCCGGGATATCGAACTCCAGCTCGCCATCAACGAGCGTTACCGCCAGCAGCTCGTCAATCTCAAGAAGGAGGGCGACCTCGCCGACAGCCGCTACCTCGAGGTCCTCTCCGTCATCGAGGCGGCCAACGCCAAGGTGCGGGACCTCAGGAAGCTCGCCGAGCAGTACTCGCGCGAGAAAGCGGTCGAAGCGGCGTCATTCCGGGTGGAGGACCCTTTTGCGTTGCGCAATCCGGTAGCCGGAGATGACCTGAAGGGAGTCGCCGATCTCCCGGTCGAGCGCCGGATCCCCGGAGTCGACGTACAGGAGGGGCGTCCCGGCGAGTTTTCCCGGGGTGGCGACCACGATCAGGTTCGATAACCCGGCCTTCCGGAGGACGGGCGGGCTGATCTGCTGGTTCCCCCGGCCGAGGACGAACCCCTGGGCACCGATGGGGCTCACGACGATCTTCGCCCGCGGGTGCTCGTCGAGGAGGGCGAGAAGCGTCCGCTCGTCGGCGTCGCGGGCGAGAACCTCCCCGTTTTGGACAACGTCGATGCCGAGCAGGGTAGGGGCGAGATCGAGCCGCTCCATGATCCGCGCCGTCGTGCTCCCGGCGCCGATGATATAGATGGTCTCCGGCAGCATGATCTCAGCCATGAACGCGGCAATATCGTCCTTCGCCCGCTCCTCGTCCTGCTGCTCAAAGACCTGCTTCCCTCCTTGCGTCCGCTCGGGGATGTAGGGGACGCACGCGTAGCCGTAGAGCCGGGCGGAGAGACGGCCCGACCGATAGGCCTCTTCATCGACGTCCATCACCTCGGAGTCCCGGCAGGGGATCCGCCCGGCCTGCCGGATGAGGTCGGCCGCCGCTGCCGGGTTGACCGCAAAGACCGCGGAGTACATCTTCACCCCGGCCGGGATGCCGAGGATCGGGATCGATCGCTCCACCGCGTCAAAGACGTCGCGGGCCGTCCCGTCCCCGCCGCAGAAGACGACGAGATCGACCCCGGCGTCGAGGAACGTCCGGCAGGCAGCCTTCGTATCGCTGGCGGCGGTCGGAACGCCGGGCCGGTAGAGGACGGTGGAGCGGTCGATGCCGGCACGCTCGAGGACATCTTCGCCCATCGATCCTGCGCAGGTATACCACGCGATATCGTCGTCACGGAGGAGGGAGAGGGCCTGCACCGCACGGTCGCAGGCGTGCGGGACCGCGCCGCGCCGGAGCGCTTCCGCCACGTGTCCGTCCGTCCCTTTAAGCCCCACGGCACCGCCCAACCCGGCGACCGGGTTGAGCAGGAACCCGACGGTCTGTGTCATCCCTCTACTCTTTCCCGCCGGGGTATATCAGGTTCGGGATCGGGGAACGAGCCCGCCACGTAGCGACCGGACCGCGGTGCGGAGGGCATCCTGCATCCCCGCCTCGTCGCCCACGTGCTCCTCGATCGCCCGGACGAGAGCGCTCCCCACGATGACGCCGTTCGCGCCGGCCTCGACGACCGCCGCCACATGTTCCGGGCGCGAGACCCCGAACCCGACGGCGATGGGAAGATCCGTCTTCTCCCGCACCGTGCCGACCAGCCCGGCAAGGTTCGGGGGGAGCCGGTCGCGCTCCCCGGTCACCCCCTCGAGCGAGATGAGGTAGACGAATCCCGAGGCTCCGCGAAGGATCGCGTGCTGCCGCTCCGCCGAAGTCGTCGGGGCGATGAGGGCGATCCGGTCGATGCCGTGCCGGAGGGCGGAGGGCGCGACCTCGCCCGACTCCTCGGCGGGAAGGTCGACGACGAGGACGCCGTCCGCACCGGCGGCGGCGGCATCCGCGAAGAACCGGTCGGTTCCCCGGTGGTAGATGATGTTGTAGTAGGTGAAGAGGACGATGGGGAGCAACGGCGCGTACTCCCTGACCCGCCGGACGAGAGCGAAGGCGTCGTCCGGGGTGGTCCCCGCCCGGAGAGCCCGTACGTGCGCCCGCTCGATCACGGGGCCGTCCGCCACGGGGTCGGAGTAGGGGAGGGCGATCTCGAGGAGGTCGACGCCCGCGTCGACCATCGCCGCCGCCGCCCGAAACGACGCCTCGATGCCGGGGTCCCCGGCGACGGTAAACCCGATGAAGGCCGGGTTCTTCCGGGCAAAGAGCGCCCTGATCCGGCTCATGCTGCACCGCCGTGGAGGCTTGCAACGTCGGCGACATCCTTGTCGCCCCTCCCGGAGAGGTTGATGACGAGAATCCCGTCCCGGTCGAGGTCGTCCGCCGCCCGGAGGGCGTAGGCGACCGCGTGGGCGGACTCGAGCGCCGGGATGATCCCCTCGGTCCGGGAGAGGTGGCGGAAGGCGTGGAGGGCTTCGGCGTCAGTGACCGCCTCGTAGCGGACCCTTCCGGAGTCCTTTAACATGGCATGCTCGGGCCCGACCGAGGGGTGGTCGAGGCCTGCGGCGACGGAGTGCGTCTCGAGCGCCTGGCCGTCGCCGTCCTGGAGGAGGTAGGAGAGCGCACCCTGGAAGACCCCGATCGAACCGGCCGAGAGCGAGGCCCCGTGACGGCCGGACTCGAGCCCCTCGCCGCCCGCCTCCACGCCGACGAGCGCCACGTCGTCGTTCACGAACGGGTAGAAGATCCCGATCGCGTTCGAGCCCCCGCCGACGCAGGCGACGACGGTGTCGGGGAGCCTCCCCTCCCTCTCGAGTATCTGCCGCCGCGCCTCCTCGCCGATGACCGACTGGAAGTCCCGGACGATCCGGGGGAAGGGATGCGGGCCGACGCAGGAGCCGAGCAGGTAGTGGGTCTCCCGGAGGTTCGCCACCCAGTCGCGCATCGCCGCGTTGATGGCGTCCTTCAGCGTCCGCGTCCCCGAGGCAACCGGGACGACCCGGGCGCCGAGGAGCTCCATCCGGAAGACGTTCAGCGCCTGGCGCCGGGTGTCCACCTCGCCCATGTAGACTTCGACGGGGAGGCCGAGGGCCGCCCCCGCGATTGCCGTCGCGACACCGTGCTGTCCGGCGCCGGTCTCGGCGATGAGCCGGCGCTTGCCCATGAACTTCGCCATCAGCGCCTGGCCGAGGGTGTTGTTCAGCTTGTGCGCACCGCCGTGGAGGAGGTCCTCGCGCTTCAGGTAGACCCGGCAGCCGAGGTCGCGGGAGAGGTTCCCGCAGTAGGTGAGCGGGGTCTCCCGCCCGGCATACTCGTGAAGGTACCAGGAGAGCCGGCGGGCGAACTCCGGGTCCGCGGAGACGCGGGCGTAGGTCTCCTCAAGCTCGATCAGCGCGCTCATCAGGGTTTCGGGCACGTACTGCCCGCCGTATCTTCCGTATCGTCCTGCTATCATGAATCGATCGTCCTGCATATCTTCACGAACGCCCGCATGAGGCGCTCGTCCTTGACCCCCGGCGCCGCCTCGACGCCCGAGCAGACACCGACGGCGTAGGGCCGCACCGTCCGTACTGCATCGCCGACGTTTCCGGGGGCGAGCCCGCCCGCGAGGATGACCGGCACCCGCGAGGAGGCAACGCATTTCCGGGCATACTCCGGGTCGAACGCCCGCCCGGTGCCGTGGCTGGAATCGACGATCACCGCGTCGCAGTCGTCCCGAAGGGGGTCGCCGGGCGCGAGCATCCGGATGACCCGGACCCCCGCGTCGGGCGGGACGGCGAGCCTGCCCGCCACCTGCACGGCATCCGGCCGCGAGGAGAGGATCGCCGAAAGGTCTTCTTCCCGGTCGGTCGAGGTGACGGCGACCGTGGTCACGAACGGCGGGACCGCCGCAAAGATCGCCCGGGCCCGATCCGGGCTCACCGACCGGGGAGAGGGGCTCGCGAGGACCACCCCGATCGCGTCGGCTCCGGCCGCCGCGGCGGCACGGGCGTCGCCGGGGCTCGTCATCCCGCAGATCTTCACGCGAATAGGAACCCCTCCAGTCGCTTTCGCCGGTCCCGTGCCGACATCAGGGCGGACCCGATCAGGAACGCATCGCAGTGCCGGGAGAGGCGACGGACGTCGTAGGGCCAGAGGATGCCGCTCTCGGAGACCACAGTCCTCCCCTCGTCGCGTGCCGCCTCCGCGAGGCTGACCGTCGTCGTGAGATCGATCGCCAGCGTATCGAGGTTGCGGTTGTTGATCCCGATGAGAGCCGTCTCCGTCGCAAGCGCCCGCTCCATCTCGCCCCTGTTATGCACCTCGACGAGCGGCTCGAGATCGAGCGCGAGCGCCATTTCAACGAACGCCGGGAGCCGGTCGCCGAGCACCCTGACGATCAGGAGGACGGCATCGGCGCCGATTGCCCGGCTCTCGGCGAGCTGGCGTTCGTCGATGATGAAGTCTTTCCGGAGGATCGGTATAGAGACCGCACGTCGCACCCGGACGAGGTTCTCCGTACTCCCCCCGAAGTAGGCGGGTTCGGTCAGCACCGAGAGCCCGGCGGCCCCGGCGGCGGCGAACTCGCCGGCGATCGCTTCAGGGGTGCAGCCGTCGTGAAGCCTCCCGCGGGACGGGGAGGCGTACTTCACCTCGGCGATGACCGCATTTTTCTCCCGGCACGCCCGTATCGACTTTTCAAGGCTCCGGTGGGGCAGAGCGTCGGGATCAAAGGCCGGAAGGGCCTCGAGATCCCTGAGGCGCTCACCGGTCGACCGGACGATCTCATCGAGGATCATGCCGCGCCTCCGGTCGCTTCGACCAGGCGGCGGAGCCGCTCGAGCGCCGCCCCCGAGTCGATCGAAGCCTCAGCCCGTGCTATCCCGCCGGCGATGCCCCCGGCCTTTCCGCCGAGGTAGATCGCCGCCCCGGCGTTGAGGAGGACGATATCCCGGGCGGGCCCCTCGTCGCCCGACAGAACGGAGAGGAGGGTCGCCGCGTTCTCTGCCGGCCCGCCGCCCCGGATGGCGGCAAGAGGCGAGTGCGGGATCCCGTACTCCGTGCAGTCGAGCGTATACGTTACGACCTCGCCGCCCCGGAGTTCCGCGACCGTCGTCGGGCCGGCCGTCGCGATCTCGTCGAGGCCGGCGCCGTGGACGACCATCGCCCGCTTCGCGCCGAGGTCGGCGAGGACCCGGGCGACCGGGGCGGTCAGACGGGGATCGTAGACGCCGAGGAGGTGCGCTCCCGCACCCGCCGGGTTCGCCAGGGGGCCGAGAAGGTTGAAGACCGTCCGTATCCCGATCTCCTGCCGGGCCGGCCGGGCGTGCTGCATCGCCGGGTGGTAGGCCGGGGCGAAGAGGAAGACGATCCCCGCGGTCGAGAGGACCTCCGCCACCCGGTCGGGCGGGATCGCAACGGAGACGCCGAGCGCCTCGAGGACGTCGGCGGAGCCGCACCGGCTCGATACGCCGCGGTTCCCGTGCTTCACGATCGGAACCCCGGCACCGGCCGCGACGAAGGCGGCCGCGGTGCTGATGTTGAAGGTTCCAGCACCGTCGCCCCCGGTCCCGCAGGTATCCACCCGCGCATCGGGGGCCGGGAGGGAGACCGGGACTGCCGCCGCCCGCATCACCCGGGCGAGCGCCGCGATCTCCGCGACGGTCTCCCCCTTCATCCGGAGCGCCGTGAGGAACCCGCCGATCTGGGCGGGGGTCGCGGCACCCCGCATGATCTCCTCCATCACCCCTCCCGCCTCGGCGGGGGTGAGGTCCGTGCCCGAGGAGACCCGGGCGATCGCCTCGCGGATCATGCCCCGCCCTCCGTCGTGGAGAGGAAGTTTGCCATCAGCCGACCCCCTTCGGGGGTGAGGATGCTCTCCGGGTGGAACTGTACCCCCTCGATCGGGAACTCCCGGTGCCGGACGCCCATGACCGCCCCGTCGTCGCTCTCTGCCGTCACCGCAAGGCAGTCCGGGACCGTTGCCGGGTCGATGACGAGCGAGTGGTAGCGGGTCGCGACGAGGGGGCTTGCCACCCCCGCGTAGATCCCCGCACCGTCGTGCCGGACGACCGACCGCTTCCCGTGCATCAGCCTCTCAGCGCGGGCGATCCCCGCACCGAAGGCGAGGCCGATCGCCTGGTGGCCGAGGCAGACGCCGAGCGTCGGGACCGTCCGGCTGATCGTCGAGAGGACCTCCCGGTAGAGTCCGCACTCGCGGGGATGCCCCGGACCGGGGGAGAGGACGACCCGGTCGAAGGCGAGGGATGCGATCCGCTCGTATGGCACATCGCTCTTCACCACGACCGGCTCCGCGCCGAGCGCCCCGATCTGCTGGCAGAGGTTGAACGTGAAACTGTCGTAACTGTCGATGACGAGCACCCGCATCATTCCACCTCCGCCGCACCGAGCGCCGCAAGCATCGCCCGGCCTTTGTTCTCGGTCTCGGCCCATTCGCGTTCGGGATCGGAGTCGGCCACGATCCCCGCCCCCACCTGGACAGAGGCAAGGCCGTCCTGCACCACGACCGTCCGGATGGCTATCGCGAGGTCCATCGTGCCGGAGAAACCGAGGTAGCCGACGGCTCCGGCGTAGATCCCGCGCCGGAGCCCTTCCGTCTCGTCGATGATCTGCATCGCCCGGACCTTCGGGGCGCCCGAAACGGTCCCCGCCGGGAAGCAGGACCGGAGGGCGTCGAACCGGTCGCACCCCTCCCGGAGCCTGCCCGATACCGTCGAGACGATGTGCTGGACGTGCGAGAACCGCTCGACGGTCATGAACCCTTCGACCGAGACGCTCCCGTAGGCAGATACCGCCCCGACGTCGTTTCGTGCGAGGTCGACGAGCATGATATGCTCGGCCCGCTCTTTCTCGTCGCTGAGGAGCTCTGCCGCGAGCCGGTCGTCCTCCGCCGCCGTCCGCCCCCGCGGCCGGGTGCCGGCGATCGGGACCGTCGTCACCTGCCCGTCCTCCACCCGGACGAGCATCTCGGGACTGCTCCCCGCGACCGTCAGGTCGCCGAAGTCCAGGTAGTACATGTAGGGGCTCGGGTTCCTCGTCCGGAGCCGCCGGTAGATCCCGAACGGGTCGCCGCCCGTCCGGCAGGTCAGCCTCCGGGAGAGGACCGCCTGGAAGATCTCGCCTGCTGCGATATGCTCCTTGATCCGGAGGACCGCGTCCGAGAACTCCTCGCGGGTGCAGGACGACGATGCCGCGACCCCGGAGGGGTCCGGGCCGGCCGGACCGGCGGGGCCGAGACCGCGTATCCGGGCGATCACTCCGCCGACCGCCTCGGCAGCCCGGCAGTACCCCTCCTCCGGGTCGGCCCCGTCGGCGAGCAGGTTCCGGATGACCGTAAGCCGCCGCTCCCGGTGGTCGAGGGCGAGGCAATCCAGCGCCAGCATGAACCGGGCGACGGGCTCGTCCGGATCCTCCGCCGCACCCGGCCGGACCGTCGGGTGGATCGACGGGACGAGGTCGTAGGAGAAGTAGCCGGCAAGCCCTCCCGAGAATCGCGGGAGCGACGAGGGAACGGCCAGGAACCGGTCCATGAACGAGCGGACGGCATCGACCGGGTCGTCCGCCTCGATCTCTCCGGCAACCTCCCGGATGTGTGAATCACCGGAGACCGTCACCGCCCCATCGGCGGCGACGGCGATCTCAGCGGCCGGTGCGGTGCAGATGAACGAGTACCGGGCAGCCTTCCCGCCCCCCTCGAGCGACTCCAGCAGGAACCCGGGACCATCCCGGAGGGAGGCATAGAGGTCCGCCGGAGGCAGGGCCGGGAGCGGGATCTCACAAAATACCGGGACGATGAGAGGCCGGCCGCTGTACGCAGCAGCCTCTTCGCGCCCTATCTTCAGGTTGTGCTCTCTTCGAGCGCTGTCCATTCCACCGGCATCACCCCGTCGCAGGAAGCCTGGCGAGCGACTCCTTGATCAGATCCGCCGGGTATTCGTAGTCGACGAGCTTTCCGGCAAAATAGGCCTCGTAGGAGGAGAAGTCGAAGTTGCCGTGTCCGGAGTTGTTGAAGAGGATCACCTTCGCTTCATTGGTCTCCCGGCACCGGAGGGCCTCGTCGATCGCGGCCTTCACGGCGTGGGCGGCCTCGGGCGCGACGATGATCCCCTCGGTCCGCGCAAACGTCACGGCGGCGTCGAAGACCTCGTTCTGGCGGTAGGCGACGGGCCGCGCGACGCCGTCGCGGACGAGGCGGGAGACGAGCGGCGCCATCCCGTGGTAGCGGAGTCCTCCGGCGTGGATCGCCGGCGGGACGAAGTCGTGGCCGAGGGTGAACATCCGCAGAAGCGGCGTCAGCCCTGCGACGTCCCCGAAGTCATAGGCGTAGAGCCCCTTCGTCAGGGTGGGGCAGGCGGCCGGCTCCACCGCGATGATATCGGTGTCGGGGTGCTTCCCGGTCATTTTGTCGCCGGCGAACGGGAAGGAGAGCCCGGCAAAGTTGGTGCCGCCGCCGACGCACCCGATCACGACGTCGGGGTAGGCGTCCTCCATCGCGAGCTGCTGCTGTGCTTCCTGGCCGATGATCGTCTGGTGGAGGCAGACGTGGTTGAGGACGGAACCGAGGGCGTAGTTGGTGTTCTCGTGGGCGGCCGCGTCCTCGACCGCCTCGGAGATGGCGATCCCGAGCGAGCCCGGCGTATCGGGGTCGCGGGCGAGGATCGCCTGACCCGACCGGGTCTTCTGCGACGGGCTCGGAATGCACTCGGCGCCGTAGACCTGCATCATGCTCTTCCTGTAGGGCTTCTGGTCGTAGGAGGACCGGACCATGTAGACGGTACACTCCATATCGAAGAGGCCCGTTGCAAACGCAAGCGACGAGCCCCACTGCCCCGCCCCGGTCTCGGTCGCGAGCCGCTCTACCCCCGCCTCGCGGTTATAGTAGGCCTGGGGGATGGCGGTGTTGGGCTTGTGCGACCCCGGCGGGCTCACGCCCTCCCATTTGAAGTAGATCTTTGCCGGGGTCTTTAAGGCCTTCTCAAGCCTTCGCGCCCGGTAGAGGGGGCTCGGCCTCCAGAGGGTGAGGATCTCCCGGACCTCGTCGGGAATATCGATGTAGCGCTCCGTGCTCATCTCCTGCCGGATCAGTTCCATCGGGAAGATGTGGCGGAGGTCGTCGGGAACCGCCGGTTTCCCGGTAGCCGGGTGGAGAGGCGGATCCATGGGTGTGGGGAGGTCCGCCTGAACGTTATACCACCGTTTCGGCATCTCTCCCTCGTCAAGGAGGATCTTCGTCTGCATACAGCATAGTGCTCCCTGAACAAATATATACATTGCGGACTATTTTTGTTCAGGGTAGGATAAATTAGTACAGCGAGATCGAGAGGATCCACGGTCGTCCCCTGCCGGGAGGGGCACAGAGAAAGGTCCGGGGAAAAAGAGTTTATGATCGTCCTGCCACTTGAGAGCGTGTACCTTCTCGCTCATGCCATGGCCGGAATCCTCGTCGGGATCGTCCTCGCGGCGATCGTCGGCGATCGAAGGGTCGTCGCGCTCGCCGCGCTGGGCGCCGTGCTCCCCGACCTGATCGACAAGCCGCTCGGCCATATCTTCCTCGCCGGAACGGTAAACTACGGCCGGATCTATTTCCACGGCCTCACCGTCCTCTTTCTGGTCCTCATCGCCGGCCTCCTCCTCTACCGGTACAGGGGTCAGGTCGGCCATCTTGCCGTGGCCGCCGGAATGGCGAGCCACCAGTTCCTCGACGCAATGTGGCGGCACCCCGTCGAGTGGTTCTGGCCGTTCCTCGGCCCCCTCCCCCGGCACGACTACGCGGAGGACTACTTCTGGGACGCCCTCCTGCGGGAACTCGCCCAGCCGAGCGAGTGGCTCTTCTTCTTCCTGATCGCCGGTCTGTTCGCCTACCTCTACCGGCGGGAACTCGGAGCCCTCCTCGCCCGGCTCACGGACCCTTCCACCCGTCACGTGCTCGTTGCGGCGCTCGGCCTGACCATCATCGCCGCACTGGTCGCGGGCAGACGATTCCTGCCGTGAAAGGACTTCACCCCCGCTTCCGCCACCAGATAGCGGCGTAGGTAGAGAGGCCTGCGAGGGCGAGGCCGTCGTCTCGCCGGACGAGGTGGGTGCGAAGGTAGTCCCCGAGGACCGCCCGCTGCTCCGGAGTCTCCGCACCCATCCGGGGGGCGAAGTGCTCGACCGCGTCCTCGACTGCCGGAAAGAGGGTGGTGCCGTCGAGCGGGCGCATCAGAACATTCGGGTAGATCCCCATGCCGTAGAGGACGTTGAAGAGGCAGTCGGCCTTCGGCTTCGGGTGGTAGGGCGCCCCGTGCAGGTCCTCCCAGAGCGCCAGGTAGAGCCGCTCCCAGAGCGGTTCGTCGGCAAACCAGTAGAGGTGGACCGACCCGGAAGCGGCCGCGTCCATCGCGGCAAGGGCAGACCGGAGATCCGGCATCGCGAGCGAGAACGAGGCGACCACCCGGTCGTAGGGCGGCTCAAGGTCGCGGTCAGGATCGATCTCCTCCCAGGGGGCCCGGACGGTGGTGACGCCGCCGATCCCCTCCTGCTCCGCGGCCGCCCGGAGTTCGGCGAGCATCCCTTCCGCCGGATCGACCGCCGTAACCGAGGCGCCGGAACGGGCGAGCGGGAGGGCGAGAGTCCCGGGGCCCGACCCGATATCGAGCACCCGGTCGCCGGGAGAGACACCGAGATCCGAGAGGATCTCCGCGACCCGCCGGACGCGGCCGGGTTCCGACCGGGCGGCGTACTGCCGGGCCTGCTCCCGCCTGCCCCAGAGGCCGGCCCCTTCCCGGAACCCCGGTGTCGAGCGGTTCAGCGCAAGCCCCGCCTTCCAGAGCTCGTTCCAGTCGGGGAGGTTACCTTCCTTCATCGGTCTTCCGGTCGCCGTCCCGGCGTAAGAAGGTATTCATGCACCTTGCCAGACCTCCTCCGGCCGCCGGCAGACCCAAACAATTATATATGAGGCCGCAGACTGGAATACCTGTGGTGAATGGTGTGACTGGCGAATCAATGCTTCAGATAACCGTCGATCAGCTTGCACGAACACTCTGCGCGAGCGCGATCCTCGGTGCCCCGATCGATACCGGCGACCGGGTTATCATACCGATCGCCGAATTCGGGTTTGCGTTCGGCGGCGGAGAAGGCTCCGGAGGGGATAAAATGGGCCACCAGGGCGGTGGTTCCGGGACCGGCGGCGGCGGAGGCATATCGGCCGTCGCTCTGGTCGTCGTCACGAAAGGTGTCACCGGTCCTGACGGCATCCAGGTGATCTCGCTCAAGAAGAAGAGCCAGATGGCAGAGGTGATCACGACGATCGGGGAGACGGTCGGCCCGCACATCTCACAGGTTCTCGAGAAGGGCTCGGAGATCGTGCAGAAGGCCCCGGAGATGATGCAGCAGAAAGGCAAGGGATCGCAGGGACAGAAAGAAGGGACCGAGATCCCGGTCAGCGGCGAGGGAGAGGCGTAAGCCCCTCTCGTCCTCCTCTCCATGGCCGCGACACTTCTCTTTTTCGTCCTGCTGGCCGTTGCCGTCATCTTCCTCCTCGTTCTGCTTGCCCTCTACCTGGTCCCGGTGACCGTTGAAGCGGCAACCGACTGCACGCGGGAGAGCGCCCGGGCGAAGGCAACCGTAACTTGGGGCATCGTGGGGGTGCGGGTCCGGGTTACCGGCGACCTCCAGGTGGTCGAGATCCTCCTCGCCGGCCGCCCGGTCATGACCCGCGACCTCGCGGAGATGGCAAAACCCTCCCCGCCTGAGGAGAGAGAGGAGAAGGAACGGCGGCCCGCTCTCTCCACAAGCGAGTACCTCAGCGCCGCCGGGGACCTCTGGCCCCACGTCAAAGAGATCATCGCCGCCTTCTTCCGGTCCCTCTACCTCGAGCGGCTCTGGGGGGATATCACCCTCGGCCTCGAAAGCCCCGCCACTACCGGGACCGTCTACGGCTACTGCACCGCCGTTCGCTACGCCCTCTGGCCGGCGGACGCGATCGACTTCGTGATGACTCCGGTCTTCGACCGGGAGGTCTTCGAAGGCGCTGTTCTGCTCCGGCTGCAGATCCGCCGCCCGCTCCTGATCCTGATCCCGGTCGTGCGGGCTCTTCTGCAGAGGCCGGTCAGAGAGCGGCTCCGCCAGGTATCGGGAAGAGGTGCTGTCGGTGTCTGAAGAGGCCGATCTCATCGTCGGCAGCGGCCGCAGGGTCGACGGCCGGTGCGTCATCCCCATCGTCAGGGTCTTCACGGTCTGTGCGGGGAAAACAGCCGCGGTCAGCCTGATCCCGGTCGCGCTCCTCGTTACCGAGGGAGACGGCGAGTACCTCATGCTCTTCCCCGGTGCGCCCCCGGCAACGAGGGAGATCGTCAGCACGCTCCGCGACGATATCGAGCGTCAAAAAGAAGGGTGTGCCGGGTAGGCGTCACTCGTGGCGCAGCGCCTGGATCGGGTTTAACTGCGCCGCTTTCCATGCCGGGTAGAGACCGGAAGCCACGCTCGTGAGGACGCCGAACCCCATCCCGAAGACGATGTAGAGGAGGCTCGTCGGGTTGAAGAGGTAGTCCGGGTTCCCGACGAAGACCGCCGTCACTGCATACCCGGTGACGAAACTGAGCACTCCCCCGATGGCGGCGCCCGCAAGACCGAGGAGGAGGGCCTCGTAGATGAACATCCGCATCACCTCGCTCCGGCGGGTGCCGATGCTCCGTAGGACGCCGATCTCCTTGATCCGCTCCGTCACCGACATCAGCATCACGTTCAGGATCGAGACCCCGGCGACGATGAGCGATATCGCGCCGATGCCCGAGAGGAAGACCGTGATCGAGTCCGCGGCCGCAAAGATGCTCTCGAGGATCCCCCGGGTGTCCATGACGTTGACCGTATCTTCGCGCCGGTTCATCCTCTGCTCGATCGACTCCTTGACCGCATCGATATCGTTGACGTCCCGGACCTTCACGATGACCTGGTCATAGTCCTCCTCATTGTAGTGGTTCGAGTACCAGGAGTAGGGAACGATGATGGCGTAATCCGGGTTGATATCAAACCCCATCCCCCGCTCCTCGAGCACGCCCACCACCCGGAGGGTCTCGCCGCCGATCCTGACCCGGGCGCCGAGTTTCAGGCCGTTCTCCCTGCTGTTCGCGGCAAGCTGGCTCCCGATCAGGCATCCGGCGCCGGTCTCCTTCGGGTAGGACCCCGACTCCACTTTGAGCAGAGAGGGAATATCCCCGGCGGGGATCGCGTAGATCATCGCGGCGCTCTCCTTATCGCCCACGGCTATCCTATCGGCAGTGCTTGAGAACGGTATCGCCACGTTCGAGCCGATCGCGCGGGTGATATCGGCCACCTGCCGCTCGGTGAGTTTGCCGCCGCCGGTACCCATCGCCGGGGAGACGATGATGGTGTCGCCGACGTCGCTGACCATGTCGCCGAACATGAGGCCGATGCTGTTGCCCATGATGCCGAGGGAGGCGATCGCGATGACGCCGATGACGATCCCGATGACCGCAAGGGTCGATCGGAGCCAGTGGCGGCTGACGTTTCGGCGGGCAAGATCAAAGAAGGTCATGTTGCCACCTTCCCGTCGACGAGCCGGATCGTCCGGTCGGCGTACTCCGTCATACGGGGGTCGTGGGTGACCATGACGATCGTCTTACCCTCCTCGCGGTTCATCCGGTCGAGAAGATCCATGATCGCGGTCCCGGTCTTAGAGTCCAGGTTGCCGGTCGGCTCGTCGCAGAGGAGGAAGTCGGGGTCGTTGACGAGCGCCCGGGCGATCGCCACCCGTTGCTGCTGACCGCCGGAGAGCTGGCCGGGTTTATGGGTGAAGTGGGATTCAGCGATCCCTACTGCCTTGAGGACCTCCTCGGCCCGTCCGCGGGACCCGTTTCGCCCGCCTTTCAGGATGAGCGGGTACTCGACGTTCTCGACCACGGAGAGGAGCGGGATCAGGTTGAACTGCTGGAAGATGAACCCGATGTGGTCGCGTCGCATGAGAGTCAGTTCATCGTCGTCCATCCTGCCGATATTTTTTCCCGCGATGGTGACCTCTCCGGAGGTCGGGACGTCGAGCGATCCCATGATGTTTAAGATGGTCGATTTCCCCGACCCCGACGGCCCCATGATCAGGACGAACTCGCCCTGCTCGATGGCGATATCGACCCCGGCGAGCGCCACGACGTCGCCGGCGGGAAGGGGATAGACCTTCGTGACGCTCTCGAAACTGATGACCGGCATCGTTCTTACGTCCGTCTCCAGGAGTAGTAGATAGCACCGGCTATTCCGAGCGCGACAAGCGCGACGACGATGATGCCGGCGATCGGGAGGCTGCCGTCCTGCTCGTTCACCGGCGCCGCTGCAACCCTGCCTACCTCGACCATCGTCGTCGCCGTATAGCGGTTGCCGTCGTTGTCGCGGTACTCGACGACGACCGGGACCTCCGTTGTCCCTGCGTCGGCGCGGAACGTCACCTCAAACGAGGAGATGTCGTCGGGGTCGAGCGTCCCGACGACGTAGACACGGAAGGGGTCGGTGGGCGTCGCGGGCGCACCGGGGCTGACCAGGACCGAGCGGGCGGCCTCAAGCCCGGCGTTCATGACGTCGCCCACGATCCGGTAGCCCCCGGCGATGGGAGTGACCTCGACGTTGGTGACGACCGGGTCGGCTTGCCGCTTGTCCTCGCCGAAGGTGACGGGGAGGACGAGATCGGTGGTGTGGGTGTTGATGCCGTTGCGCCAGACCACCTGGAACGTGACGTCGGCCTCCGTTGCCGGGGTCAGGTTGAACCCGACGGTCGCCGAACCGTCGGCAGCGAGAGCCCCGATGAACCCGCCGGTCGGGGTGACGGCAAAGCCCGTCCCCTGCGGGACGACCTGGACGCCTGAAGCGGCGTTCGGGCGCGGGTTGCCGACCCTGACGATGATATCGGCCGTCCTACCCTCCGCAAAGGCGTCCGGCTTCGCGATCACCGATGCGCTGAGCGGGGTGTTCTCGACCTGGACCGGGATCGGGTAGCGGAGGCTGCCGCCGTCGCGGAAGTCAAGGATAAACGTGGGATAGAACGTCCCCTCCCCGCCGCTCGCCCGGACGGTGAAGGTGAACGTCTTGTTGTTCCGTGCGCCGATCTCTCCTACCGACGGGTAGGGGTCGCTCGTGGCCACGACCCCGTCGTTGTAGAGCCGGGCGCTCTTGATGGCGACAGGTTCGACGCCGTTGTTCTGGATCACGACCGTGAGCGTCCCGGTGTCGCCCTTCATCAGGACGGAGGGTTCAAGCGAGGAGGAGACTACGGTGATGTCGGCCGGGCCGGCGGAGGCCGGGCCGGCGACCGCGGCGACGGTGCATATGAGTGCTATGATACACAGGTAAAGAGATTTCATGTTACAGCCATCCGGCAAGTGTGGTGAGTGAGTAGAGGATGTAGAGCCCGACGGGTATCCCGACGGTGAGGGCCGCGTCCCGCGTGGAGAGGCTCCTTGCGTATTTCATACCGAATACCCAGATGTTCGCGCTCCAGATCATGAAGAGGATGCCCACGAGTCCGGCGATCTGCGCAAGGGGGTCCGCCACCAGTGCGCTCGCTATGCTCTCGGAGAACTCCGCGATCTGCTCGGGGCTCGTTGCGACCGGGATGGTTATCTTCGAGATGAGTTGATAGGAGAAGAACGCCCCGATGATACCCCCAAAGACCTGGGGCAGGAACCCGTAGCCCGTAACCTCCAGCGTCCTCTTGAACGATCCTTTGCCCTTGAATGCCATCGAGATGAGGTAGAAGACGATCCCGAAGGCGATCCACATCACGAAGCCCCCGATGACGCCGAAGACCGCGGCAAGGATCACCCCGATCAGCCCGAAGATCTGCGCCTCTGCCGGGAGGAACCCGATGAACATGTTTGCCACCAGCGCCGCCGAGACCGCACCGATAACACCGATGACGAGCGCGATCAGCGCCGGAACCTTCAGACTCGGCTCTTCCTGCATACGCGCTTCAAAGAAACGCCCGGGGTTGAGCAGCACCCGGAGAAATCCAGCTTCCATGATAAGTGTGCCTCATATACTCGTGGCAGATGAGAAGCCATAAACCTTTTCTGGATGACTGCAACGGATTCCGGATAAATCATGACATTTCACGAGATTTCCGGCGAAATTCAGCCAGAACGAGGAGATAGGTCCGGCCTTGCCGGAACACCGCTCCCACTGTACATCCGTATCGCGTTCTCATCGCTTCCGAGTTATGTATATCTAACAATGTGTTAGAAAAATATAACTTTTCCGATCGAAAACGGCCCGCTCCGGGATGCGCGACGCTAATTCGTCCGGGAGTCCGGGATGAGCGGTTACCGCATGCGAAGAGGCGTCTCCGGGATTAAAGGTGCCCGAGCTCTTTGAGGCTCGCGTAACCTTTTTTCGTGACGATGATGTGATCGAGCACCCGGATGCCGAGGATCGAGCCGGCCTCGACGAGCTGCCGGGTGATGCCGATATCCTGCGAGGAGGGGTCGAGCGTTCCCGACGGGTGGTTGTGGACCAGGATGACCGAGGCGGCACGGTCGGTGATCGCCTCGGCAAAGACCTCCCGGGGGTGGACCAGGCTCTGGTTCAGGATCCCGACGGTGACGGTCCGGCGCTCGATCACCTCCCCGGCGCCGTTGAGGGTGATGCAGAAGAAGTACTCCTGCTTTCTGTCCCGCCACTCCGCAACCAGCGGGAGGACGTCTTCGGGGCGGGTGATCCGGTGCCCCGACAGATCTTCTCCCCGGTAACGCCGCCCGATCTCAAAACAGGCCATGATCTCACAGGCTTTGGCGGAGCCGACCCCCTCTATCCCAAGGAGCCCGTCGTACGAGGGGGCGCCCCCGTTCCCGTCCAGGTAGCGCACGACATCGCCGGCGACCTGCGAGACATCCCGTCCCTTCGTGCCCCTCCCGATGAGAAGAGCGATCAACTCCTGGTTGGTGAGCGCCTCCGGTCCCCGTTCCGCCAGTTTCTCGCGTGGACGGTCGTGGCTGGGGAGTTCGCGCATCCTCTTCATGATCATCCCGGCTGCAGGGGTATCCCGACTCTCCATTTAGAACCCGGAGCATGTATAGGTTGCCAATCGATCCCGGATGCCGGGTCGACCCGGCGCCGGGAAGAGGTATGCGGGAGAAAGGTTTTCGCCCCCGGCAAGGAGAGGCTACCTGATCCATATCGAAACCCTTTTCAGCGGCCATCGCTATGACTCACAAAATGGAGCTTCCCTGGAGGAGTGCCGACGCCTGGTACAGGAAGGGAGAGACGTTCTGCCGGCAGGGGCAGTACGACCGGGCCGCCGAGTGCTACGACCGGGCGGTCGGCCTGAACCCCGGCGCCGCCACCGCCTGGTACCGCAAAGGCCGGGCCCTGGCCCTCGGCGGGCGCCACCGGGAGGCAGCCGAGTGCTTCGATCAGGCCATCCGGATCGATCCGACCTCGGCCAGCTTCTGGTACGCCCGGGGACAGGCGCTCTATGACCTCAGGGAGTATGAGGAGGCGGCCGGCTACTGCGGTCAGGCGGTGAAACTCGCCCCTGACTCCGCGGGTGCCTGGCTTGTCCGGGGGCACGCCTTCAGGAACATGGGCCGGACCGCCGACGCGGTCGCCTGCTACGACCGGGTCGTCACCATCGAGCCGGGCAGGATCGAGGCCTGGCTCGCCCGGGGGACGGCGCTCGCAGCCGAACGCCGGTACGACGGGGCAGTCGAGTGCTACGACCGCGTCATCGCGCTCGACCCCGAGAACGCGACCGCCTGGTACGCCAGGGGAACGATCCAGGCCATCCTCTCCCGGCACAGAGAGGCTCTCGCGAGCTACGACCGGGCGGTCGTCATCGACCCGGACCGCGCCGACGCCTGGTACGCCAGGGGATGCACGCTCGCGGCGCTGCTGCGCCATGACGAGGCCGTGGGGTGCTTCGACCGGGCGCTCGGCCTCCGGCCCGACGACGCCGATGCCTGGTACAACCGGGGCCGGGCGCTCCAGAGCCTGGAGCGTTACGAGGAGGCGATCGACTGCTACGACCGGGCGTTCCGGATCCGGCCGGGCCGTGCGGAGATCTGGTGCAATAAAGGCACGGCGTTACAGAAGCTGAAGCGCTACGACTCGGCGCTCGTCTGCTTCGACCGGGCGCTCAGGGAGGGCGCGGCCGACCCGGATGCGTGGCACCAGAAAGGCCGCGTCCTCTTCATCCTGAAGCGCTACGGGGAGGCGATAGAATGCTTCGATCAGGTGCTCAGGCTCCGGGCCGATCACGCCGATGCGGCCTACTACCGGGGCGAGAGTTATTACGCCCTCGGCGACTACGCGATGGCGGCAGCCTGCTTCCAGGCGGTTGTCCGGGCAACGCCGGAGAACGCCGTCGCCTGGAACAACTACGGCAACGTGCTCTACCGGCTCGAACGCTACGAGGAAGCCCTCGTCTGCTACGAGCGGGCGCTCGAGATCGACCCGGAGAACCCCCGGGTCTGGAGCAACAAGGCGAGCGTCCTCTCGGTCCTCTCGCACTACGATCGGGCGCTCGTCTGCTACGACCGCGAACTCCTGGCCCACCCGGAAAACGGGGGCGCCTGGTACAGTAAAGGCCTTGCACTCTTCATTCTCGGGCGCTACAGCGAGGCCGTCACCTGTTACACGCGGGCGCTGGAGGTCGATCCCGTGCGGAACGAGGTCTGGACCATGAAAGGGAACGCCCTCGTCATCCTCGAGCGCTGCGAGGAGGCGATCGGCTGCTACGACAGAGCCCTCGCCGCGAACCCCGACGACGCCGAGGCACTCAAGGGAAAAGCGATGGCACTCGTCTACCTGGAACGCTCCGCCGAGGCGGTCAGGTGCTACGAGCGGCTGAAGCGGTTGCCGGGACGGTCCTGACCGGGAAAAAGAGGCGGGTCGTCAGACCCGCGCTATCCGTTCCACGGCCTCTTTGAGGTTCTTCATCGAGGTCGCGTAGGAGAGCCGGAGCCAGCCGGGGGTGCCGAAGGCGGCGCCCGGGGTGACCGCCACATGGGCATCTCTGAGCCAGGAGCGGGCGATCGCCATGTCGTCGCCCTCGACCTTCACGTAGGCATAGAACGCCCCGTCCGCGGGGGCGGTGGCGTAGCCGAGGTCGCGGAGCGCCGGGATGAGGTAGTCGCGCCGGCGCTCGAACTCGCGGCGCATCGACTCGACGCAGTCCTGGGGGCCCTCGAGTGCCGCGACCGCGCCGAACATCGCAAACGTCGTCGGGCTCGAGATGGTGTGCTGCTGGACCTTCTCCATCTGCCGGACGATCGACCGGGGAGCGGCCGCGTAGCCGATCCGCCACCCGGTCATCGCGTAGGCCTTCGAGAACCCGTTGACGGTGATCGTCCGCTCCGCCATCTCAGGAAGGGAGGCAAGCGAGATATGCTCCTTCCCGTAGACGAGTTTCTCGTAGATCTCGTCGGAGAGCGCATAGAGGTCGTGGTCGCGGCAGATATCCGCCACCAGCCGGAGCGAGTCCCCGTTTAACACCGCGCCGGAGGGGTTCGAGGGGGTGTTGACCACGATCATCTTCGTCCGGGGGCCGACGGCCTCGAGCAGGCTGTCGTCGACCTGGAAGGTCTCCGCAGAGAGCGCGTGGTGCCGGGCGGCGGCACCCGCGAGCTGCGCGCAGGGCTCGTAGGAGACCCACGCGGGGTCGAGAATGAGCGCCTCGTCGCCGGGGTTCAGGACGGCCTCCATCGCCTCGTAGATAGCGTCCTTCGCGCCGCAGGTGACGATCACCTCGTCGGGCTTTGCGGGGATGCCGTTCTCCCGGTTGAGTTTCTCCGCGATCGCTTTCGTCAGCGCCGGGATCCCGGTGCTCGGCGCGTAATGGGTCTCGCCCCGCCTGATCGCCTCGATGCAGGCGTCCTTGATGTGGACCGGGGTGTCGAAGTCAGGCTCCCCGATGGAGAGGCTGATGACGTCGACGCCTTCCTGCGCCATCCTCTTTGCGGCGTTCGAGATCTCGATCGTCGCGGAGGGGGCGATGGCCGCAATCTTCTCCGAGAGGCCTTTCATCCCAATCGCTGGACCATC
This sequence comes from Methanoculleus caldifontis, assembly GCF_032842345.1. NCBI lineage: Archaea > Methanobacteriati > Methanobacteriota > Methanomicrobia > Methanomicrobiales > Methanomicrobiaceae > Methanoculleus > Methanoculleus caldifontis. The sequence goes on from NZ_WBKO01000001.1 coordinate 620,300, forward strand.
TTCACGGCCGATTCGACGGCACGCTTGGCGTAGTCGATACGCTCGGTCGCTTCCATCCGGGTCATTCCCGGCCCGGAGATGCCGAGGGAGACGGGCTTGCCGAACTCGAGGGAGAGATCGATGATCTTACGCGCCGCGTGCTGGACGACGATCTCGTCGTGCTGGGTGGCACCCTCGATGACGCACCCGATCGTGACGACCGCGTCGATGCTCTCGTCCTTGAGCAGCTTCTTGATCGCAAGCGGCATGTCGTAGGCACCGGGGACGTAGATCGTCCCGGCTACTTCGGCGCCGAGGAAGCCCGCATGCTCCCTGGCCTCGATCTCCATCATGTAGGTGATGTCGCGGTTGAACTCCGCGACGACGAATCCAAGTCTTATCGTCATGTCAATCCTTCCCGTGATAGTACTCGCACCGGATACTGATAATCATCGCTTTTTTGCATCAGGGGCGGGCGGGCCCGACGTCCTCGAACCCCTGCCGCTGGCCGGTCCCGGCGAGCTTCTCGAGGTCCTTCGGGCGGAGGGCGAGCCGGACGGCGTTCACCGCGTGCTCGCGGGTCCGCTGCTCCATCAGCCAGGCGAGCTCTTTTGCGTCCTTCGCCTCGTCCTCGTGGACGAAGACCTCGATGATGTGCTTATTGGTCATCAGCTGGCAGAGGATGAGGCCCTGGGAGGCCTCGTGGGCGCAGACCTTGTCTTTCTCGGCTCCTCCGGGCATTCCGAGGGCCATGACGAGGTCGCACCCCCGCTCCTCGATCAGTTTCTTGCATGCCACCGGGAGGTCCTTGATGCCGGGGACGACGTAACGCTCGAGCCCGACGCTCGCGTGCCTCCGGATCTCGTCGGCGGCGATCCTGCCCATGTCGATCCGGGCAAACGTCGTGTCGGCGATCCCGATCTTCATCCGAGGAGCACCTCAGCGGCAGCCTCGACGCCGTCGCCGGCCGCAACCCCGGACTTTTTGAGGGTGAACTGGACGGCCGCGAGGGTGGCGAGAAGTTCCTGAGCCCCGACACCGCCCATGGTGCCGATCCGGAAGATCTTACCCTTGAGGTGGTCCTGGCCGCCGGCGATCTCGATCCCGAACTTCTTGACGGTCCCCCGGAGGTCCTTGTCGGTGACACCGTCGGGGATCCGCATCGCGGTCGCGGTGTTCGAGTAGGCGTGGTGCGCATCGAGCGTCGGGAAGAGGTCGACGCCCCATCCCTTCGCCGCGGCGCGGACGGCGTCGGCCATCCTGCGGTGGCGGGCGATACGGGCGGGTACTCCCTCCTCGTCGATCATTTTGCAGGCCTCGTGGAGCGCGAGGAAGAGCGGGACCGCCGGGGTGTAGGGGGTCTCCATCGGGGTGCCCTTCCCGCTCTTCCTGTAGGCCGCCATGTCGAGGTAGAAGGGGCGCTTCTCGCAGATCCTGCCCCAGGCGCGGTCGCTGACGGCGATGGCGGCGAGACCCGCGGGAGCCGCGAGGCACTTCTGCGACCCGACGACGGCGATATCGACGCCCCACTCGTCCATCAGAACTTCGTCGCCGCCGATGGAGGTGACCCCGTCCATGATGAAGAGGGCGTCGTGCTTCCGGGCAAGTTTTCCGACCTCGGGTGCGGGGTTCCTGATCCCGGCGCTCGTCTCGTTGTGGACCATGGTGACGACCTCGGCACCGGCCTCGAGTTCGCGCTCGAGGGCCGCGAGGTCGACCGGGGTTCCCCACTCGGAGTTGAGGACGGTGACGTTGCCGTAGCGCTCACCGATCTTACCGAAGCGTTCGCCGAACTTTCCGTTCACGAGCGAGACAATCTTTCTGTCCCTGGCGAAGTTCGCGACCGCGGCCTCCATCCCGGCGCTGCCCGATCCGCTGATGACGTAGAGTTCGTTTGCGGTGCCAAAGAGGGTCTTTAATATCCGGACAGTCTCCGCGTACGCGGCGCCGAACTCGGGGCCGCGGTGGTTGATGGCCTGCCGCGTCATGGCGGCGCGTACCCGCTGCGGAACGGGCACGGGGCCGGGGATCATAAGGAGCGGTTCGTTTTCCATGTAGATCAGTCCATTATCGTCTCGTCGTGGATAGACGCAGTTCCTGCAAGCAACTTGGATGTGGACTCATATCAACCTCACCACCATGCGAGACCGGTAAAGAGATGAGGGGGCAGGGGCATACCGGTGTGGATATGGTTGATGTCGCGGTGATCTGCGGTTCCGCCTCGGATACCCCCGTCGCGGAGAAGGTATTTGCGGTCCTGGATGAGTACAAGGTACCCTACGACTACCAGGTGATCTCGGCGCACCGGGACCCCGAGAGACTGGACGAGTATGTGAAGGCAAGCGATGCGCGGGTCTTCATCGCGATCGCCGGGCTCTCGGCGGCTCTCCCCGGCGTGGTCGCCTCGAAGACGGAGCGGCCCGTGATCGGCGTCCCGGTGAGCGGGAAACTGATGGGGTTTGACGCCCTCCTCTCGATCGTCCAGATGCCGAGAGGCGTCCCGGTGGCCTGTGTCGGCGTGGATAACGGCGAGAACGCCGCACTCCTCGCGGTCCGGATCCTCGGCGCGTGAAGCGCCTGAGGTAGCCTTTTTTCGCCGGGCCGGTACACATCTCGCGCGAAGCCGCGAAGTCCCGAAAATGAGAGGATTTTTAAGGTGCCTTCGCGTTCTTCGCGGCTTCGCGCGAGTTTTTCGGTATAGAGGAGCAGTACAGCCTCACGCGAAGAGCGCGAGGCCGCGAAGGCGAGTGTCCACCCATACCGAATTTCGCATTCTTCGCGGCTTCGCGCGAGCCAGCCATGGAAACCACAGACAACCTTTTTCCACCCGGCCGTGAAGGGAGGGTCATGAAACAGAGAGTCCTCTTCATCGGCACGAACAACGCTGCCCGGACCCAGATGGCGGAGGGGTATCTCCGCGCCCGCTACGGCGACCGCTATGAGGCCTGCTCCGCGGGGATCGCTCCGACCGCCCTCGATCCCCTGGCAGTACAGGTGATGGACGAGATCGGGATCGGGATCGGGATCGCGGATCAACGGGCAAAGGATCTCAGCCTTTTTGACGGAAAAGAGATGGACTACGTGGTCGCGCTCTGCGCAGGGGGCGTCTGCCCGATGTTTCCCTGGACGAACGAGACGCTTCATGCCGATTTCCCGGACCCGGCCAGGGCCACCGGGACCGGGGATAAAGTGCTTGCGGCCTACCGGCGAAGCCGGGACGCGATAACCGCGTGGATCGACGGGCAGTTTGGGTGAACAGAGTTTGAGAAGACCACAGGTCTTCGAAGGCATGAAGTCAGCTGCGATCGCTGGCAACTCCCTTTCGCGGCTTCGCGTCGTTCGCGTGAGACTGTATCGCCATCCGCACCCGATAGTTCGCGCGAAGCCGCGAAGAACGCGAAGTTCGCTATAAGAGTGCTGACAGTCCCCTTCGCGACTTCGCGTGAGACTGCACCGCGACCTGCAACAATCAACTTACACGAAGCGATGATGGTGGTACGATCGCTGAGAGAGTGTTCCAGGCCCGGAAAACTCACGGCTCCATCCGCTCTTCCGGCGGCACATCAAGGATCTCGCGCACCATCTTGACGGCGCAGAGGTCGCCGCACATCGAGCAGGTCTCGATCTCCCCGTCCCGCTCGTGAATGCGCCGGGCCTCCTCGGGAGCGAGCGCCGCTTCGAACTGCTTCTCCCAGTCGAGCGCCCGGCGCGCCTCGGCCATCCGCACCTCGCGGTTCTTCGTGCTCCCGGCGGCGCGGGAGAGGTTCCCGACATGCGCCGCGATCCTCGCCACCCGCGTCCCCTCCACGATGTCGCGGACGTCCGGCAGGGCCAGGTGCTCGCTCGGCGAGACCATGCAGAGGAAGTCCGCGCCGTGCATGCAGGCGAGCGCGCCGCCGATCGCTCCCACGACGTGATCGTAGCCCGGCGCCACATCGGTCACGAGCGGGCCGAGCAGGTAGAGCGGGGCGCCGTCGGTCAGCTCCTTGAGCATCCGGACGTTGTAGCCGACCTGGTCGGCAGGGATATGTCCCGGCCCCTCGATCATCCGCTGCACCCCGGCGGCGAGCGCCCGCCGCGCCAGGTGGCCGAGCGTCAGGTACTCGGTCGACTTCGCGAGGCGGCCGGCATCCACGAGGGCGCCCGGCCGCATCCCGTCGCCGAGGCTCACGACCACGTCGTGCTCGGAGAGGATCTCGAGCAGGTAGTCGTACTCGGCGTACAGGGGGTTCTCCTCACCGGTCGCGGCCATCATCGCGACGTGGAAGGCCCCGCCGCGGGAGACGACGCCCATCGTCCGGGGATCGATCCGGAGCGAGGCGAGGGCGTCGCGGTTCACGCCGCAGTGCAGGGTCAGGAAGTCCACGCCCTGCCGGCAGTGCTCCCGGATCACCTTAAAGAGCAGGTCGGCGTCGACGTCCGCGGCAGCCCCCGCCCGCCGGACCGCCTCGTAGATCGGGACCGTCCCGACGGTCGTATCGAGTTCGAGGATCCGGCGCCGGATGCGGACGAGATCGCCCCCGGTCGAGAGGTCCATCAGGGCATCCGCGCCCTCCCGGAGGGCCGCCTGCGCCTTCTCGACCTCGAGGTCCTCGTCGCACCGGGTTCCCGACGTCCCGACGTTCACGTTGACCCGCACCCTGCAGCCCTCCCCGATGGCGCAGAGCCGGTGCGGCCGTACGGGGTTTGCTGGAATGACAATCCGGCCACGGGCGACGGCCCGCGCGGCCCGGTGAGGGACGAGACCCTCCTCACGGGCGATCGTCTCCACTTCAGGGGGGACGCCACGCAGGCATGCGGAGATCAGGGTGTGCATAAGAACCATTTGTCCGGAAGCCATATTAGTCTGCATGCCAGTCCGGTGGATTGCAAGCGACGCGACCTACGCCAATTCGTTCGTTTACGGAAACGTCCTCGTGGATGCAGGCGTTCTCCCGATGGCGGTGGAGCCGTATGCCAAGACGATCGAGACGATCGTCATCACACACGCTCACTACGACCATATCGCCCATATCAGGGAGATCGCCCGGCTATGCGGTGATCCGACCATCTGCATCCACGAAGCGGACGCCCTCGGCCTCACCGACGATACGCGGTGCCTCGCGATGCTCTTCGGGGCCCGGGCGCCCGGAATCTCCCCCGACACCATCCTCCACGACGGCGACCGGGTCGGCGGCCTTCGCGTCATCCACACGCCGGGCCACACCCCGGGCGGGATCTGCCTCTACGGCCCGGAGGAGAAGGTGCTCTTCTCGGGCGACACCGTCTTTACGGGCGGGTCCTTCGGGCGCTACGACTTCCCCGGCGGGGACCGGGAGGCGCTCGCGGCGTCCCTGGAGCGCCTCGCGACGCTGGAGGTCGAGGGCCTCTACCCCGGCCACGGGGAGCCCGTCGCCCGGGGCGGCGGGAGGCATATCGCGGCCGCTGTCGAGGCGCTCCGGTTCTATGCATAAAGGGATCTACGCCCTCGTCCTCGAGAACTTCCCTTGCACGGTCCGTATCGGCGCCCTGGGACCACAGGAGTTTGCACCCGGCCGGCACGTCTACATCGGGTCGGCGCTGGGAAGCGGCGGGCTCGCCCGGGCCGACCGGCACGTGAGGCTCGCCCTCCGCCGTGACCGCCCTCCCCGGTGGCACATCGACTATCTCCTTCTTTCCCCGCACTTCACCCCCGCCGCCGTCGTCACCGCCGCGACGGACCGGGACTTCGAGTGCGCCCTCGCCCGCGCCCTCGGCGGCCCGTCCGTGCCGGGATTCGGGTGCAGCGACTGCACCTGCCCCTCGCACCTCTTCCACCGCTCCGGCGACCCGGTCCCGGAGATCCTCGCCCGCCTCCACGACCTCGACCTCGATGCCCGGATCACAAGAATCAAGAACGAGGGGTGCGAGCATAGGGTATGAATGTTCTCGGCATCTCCGGAAGCATGCGGAAGAACGGCAACACCGCGATGCTCGTCACCGCCATCCTCGACCGGGTGCAGGAGGCGGGCATCGAGACCGAGTATGTCTCGCTCGCCGATTTGGACATCCGGCCCTGCACCGGCTGCGAGGCCTGCAGGGACGCGAAGTGGTGCGTGACGGAGAACGACGACTGGGCCGGCGTGGCGCAGAAGATGATCGACTGCGAGGTGTTGATCCTCGGCGCCCCGACCTACTACTATGACATCAACGGCCAGACGAAGAACCTGATCGACCGGACCTACTCTCTCTTCCACGACAGAAGGCTTTCGGGAAGAAGGGCGGTTGCCGTCGCCGTCTGCGCCGACCGGGGAGGGGAACGGGCGCTTGCGACCATCGAGGGATTCTTGAACGCTCACGAGTTCTCGTACCTGGGCTATGTCTGCGGCAGGGGCTATGCACCGGGAGATGTCAGGAAAGACGAGCAGGCGATGAAGAGCGCCGCCCGGGTTGCAAAGACAATCGTCAGGTACCTCCGGCCGGAGGACTGAGAGCCCGGAGCCCCTCATCACCGGATGACGGTCTGACGGAGCCTCTCTCGTGACCCTCCCCTGTTACGGGCAGGGTGTTTCAGGGAAAGAGACACGGTATCCTCACCGGATGCCCGGAGTCTCTCCCTGCCCGGCTACAGTCAGAGTAGCAGCGATATGATCGCGAGGATGATGAAGATGATAACCAGCCACTTCGCGACCGACATAGACATCCCTGCAACGCCTCGTGCTCCAAGTAAGGCAAAGACAAGTGCCAGTATGAAGAAGAGGATTGCAAGGCCTACAAGACCACCGCCTAACATACCATTCTCCTCCCAATCGCCGGCACCCGCCGGCGTTGAGGAGCCATACTCGATTCAAGGGTATTTATAATTATCCGGAAATAAATCGTAGGACCGCGGCGGGGCAGCCCGGTCACCACCAGAGATCACTCGATAGCGTAGGTGGTCGTCCGACGCCGGAGCGTCCGCCCGACGTCCCCGGCCATCCGTTGCATCTCGGCCGGGTCCAGGTAGTCGGTGTCCCGGGCACCCGCACCCCGGGAGATGCTCTCCTCAAACATCGTCCCCCCGAGATCGTCGGCACCGGCGAGGAGCGCCACCTGGGCCATCTTCGTCCCGAGCTTCACCCACGAGGCCTGAATATGGTCGAGGTTGTCGAGGAAGAGCCTTGAAGCCGCAAACATCAGGATATCCTCCCGCCCGGTCGCCCCGGGCCGTGCGAGCCCCGCGCGGTAGAGAGGGGTATCGGGGTGGATGAACGAGAGCGGAACAAACTCCGTGAATCCATGGGTCCCATCCTGGATCTCGCGGAGGATCGCGAGGTGCCGGGCGCGGTCCGCCTCGCTCTCGCAGTGGCCGTACATGATCGTCGCCGTCGTGCGGATCCCGAGGGCGTGCGCCTCACGGATGATCCGGACCCAGGCCGCCGTATCGATCTTCTCCGGGCAGATCACCTTCCGGACGTCATCGACCAGGACCTCGGCCGCCGTCCCGCAGAGGGTGCCGAGCCCCGCATCCCGCATCGCGGCGAGCACCTCACGGGTGGAGATGCCGCTCCTCTTCGCAGCATAGGCCACCTCCATCGGGTTGCTCGCGTGAATATGGACCTCCGGCGCCTCATCGCGTATCCAGGAGTAGATATCGATGTAGGATTGGGCGTCGAACTCCGGGTGGAGGCCGCTCACCGTGCAGACCTCGGTCACGTCCCGCTCGCGCGCCGTCCGGGCCTTCTCCCGGACCACGGCTTCGTCGTGACGGTAAGCGTCGGCGTCGCCGGGCTTTCTCGAGAACCCGCAGAACCCGCAGGCGTTCACGCAGAGATTGGTCACGTTGATGTTCTGGTTCCGGACGTAGGTGACGACGTCCCCGACCTTTCGCTCACGCAGTTCGTCCGCGGCGGCGGCGATCTCCCAGACGCCCCGGCCGCGCGTCGTGAAGAGACGTACAGCCTCCTCTTCCGTGAGCCGGTGGCCGGCAAGTACGTCGTCAAGCAGTTCTCGTAGTGGCGATCCCATCATCTTCGCCCATCCCGGCAGGGATACTCTCATTTGGAGCGGGCCAGGCCAATAACCTTCGGGCGCGCGCCCCGGTGGTGCATACACTTATTACTCTCAGAGGTATCCCGACAGCCATGGCTCAACAGCAGATCCTATGCCACCAGCGCACAAGGCTCAGTTATAAGGACGCATTCGGCTACGTCATCCCGGTCGGAGAGGCCAGCCTGATGGCCTGGGTGACCGACGAGGGAATGATCGGGACCGACGGGTTCGATATCGAGGCGCTGGCAAACGTCGGCGTTCCTGCGGCGATCGTCGGCGCCTCGGAATCCACCCTTGAGGACCTCGACAGCCTGATGGATGCCGAGGTGAAGGCGGCAAACCTCCCGGCGGTGCAGCGCCGCGTCGATATCGGGATCTCAGGAAGAGAGGCCCTGAACAGGATGTGAGCCCGGCCGAAGGCCGGTCGAAAACCGGGTCACACCATCTCGTAGAGCGTCGTCCGCTGCCGGAGCGTCCGGCCGAGGTCGCCTGTTATCCGTTGCATCTCAGCGGGGTCCAGGTAGTCGGCACCCTCGCCGCCGGCGTCGACCGAGACGTCGTCGCAGAACATCGTCCCGCCGAGGTCGTCGGCGCCGGAGAGGAGGACCGCCTGCGCCATCTTCGTCCCCACCTTCCCCCAGGAGACCTGAACGTGGTCGAAGTTGTCGAGGAAGAGCCGGGCGACCGCGACCATCAGGATGTCCTCCCTGCCGGTCGCCCCGGGACGGGCAAGCCCCGCGCGGAAGAGAGCCGTCTTTTCGTGGAGGTACGAGAGGGGGACAAACTCGGTGAACCCGCCGGTCTCGTCCTGGATCTCGCGGAGGATCGCGAGGTGCCGGGCGCGATCCGCCTCGCCCTCGCAGGAGCCGTACATGATCGTCGCCGTGGAGCGGATGCCCATGGTGTGCGCCTCCTTGATGATCCGGACCCAGGTCGCCGTGTCGCACTTGTTCGGGCAGATCACCTTCCGGACGTCGTCGACCAGCATCTCCGCCGCCGTTCCCTGGAGGGTTCCGAGCCCCGCCTCACGGAGCCGGGCGATGGCCTCGACGGTCGAGATACCGCTCCGCCCGGCAGCCCAGGCGATCTCGTCCGGGCTTGCGGTGTGAATATCCACGCCAGGCGCCTCCTCGCGCACGCTGGAGATGAGGTCGACGTAGGAGTCGAGCGTGTACTCCGGGTGCACCCCGGAGAGGAGGCAGATCTCGGTGACACGCCGCGCCATCGCCGTCCGGGCCTTCTGGCGGATGGTCTCCGGGTCGTCGCGGAACGCCCCGGGGTCGCCCGCCCGCCGCCCGAACCCGCAGAACCCGCAGAGGTTCTTGCAGATGTTGGTGACGTGGATGTTCTGGTTCCGGACGTAGGTGACGACGTCACCGACCTTTTGTTCGCGCAGTTCGTCCGCGGCGGCGGCGATCTCCCAGACGCCCCGGCCGCGCGTCTCGAAGAGACGTACGGCCTCCTCCTCCGTGAGCCGGTGGCCGGCGAGCGTATCGCGAAGTAGATCATGCAGCGAAGACGGCATGGTTGACAGCTCTATTGCAATCAGGGATTTATTCTCCTTTCCCTTTACGCCGGGCAAGGACGAAATCATGGATGAGGATGACGACGATGACGATGACGGCGAACTCGGCGAGGTGCAGGGGGAGATAACCCACGAGCGGGACCGAGACGAGGGCTTTGCCCACGATCCACTCCTTCTGCACCGGCTCGACCACGCCGACGCCCACGATCCGGAGATTCCCCTGGTCGATGTAGGGGTTGTTGTCGCCTTTGGTGATGTAGCCGCCATGTGGATTGGTATAGTACTCCGCGAGCCCCGACTCCTCCACGGCGGCGGTATCGACGTAGGTCATCGCCCGATGGATGATCGGGTGGACGGAGTCGGCCCCGTTCGGCCGGTAGACGATCACGTCGCCGTAGTCCCCGAAGGACGAATGCCCGGCCAGACGCCCCTCGTCCCAGGTCGTCAGCCCGCCGAACCGGTCCTCGTCGACGACGAGCACCAGGTCCCCGACGTTCATGTTCGGGACCATGCTTTCGGACTCGATCGTGACCACCGCCGGCCAGGTCCCGGCGATGAGGTAGAGGGCGAGGGCGATACCGCCCACGACCGCAACGACCCAGAGGAGGTCCCGGGCGAGAGAGACGACCGGGTTCTCGCTCTCCCGGAACGCCGCGAGCCCCGATGCTGCACGTTGCAGCCAGGTGGTATCCGACATTGCTTAAAGAGAATACTATTTACCCCTACATAGGTTCTCCCCCGCATCCATGCGGGCGGCAGGGCGTGAAAAGATAAACCCATATTTCCGGGGAGAGAATAACATGGAGTCCATGCTCGCCGACGGGGAGATTGTGCGCCGGTTCCTTGCGCTGAAGCACCAGGTCCATCCTGAGGTCGTGAGTTACATCCGGGAGCAGAACGACCCGACACTCATCGACCGGATAGCGGCGGGTGTCCCCGACGGCACCCTGGTCATCTCCGCAGAGCATATCCCGGGGATGAAGAAGGTCCGGGACGGGACGCGGTTCCTCGTCGATCCCGAACTCGAGGTGATCATGGGAAGCGCCGGCACCACGGGGAGCGTCAGCGGCCACGAGGATGCCGTCCACTACTTCCGTGACCGCTACAACAACCTCTCCTCGATGATCCGGAGCCGGCTGACCGCGATGCCGATCGAGGCGCTGGTCAAGTCGCCTCATCGCTACCGCGACGAGGAGTGCGGCATCATCGGGATGGTGGCCGACGTCCGGACGACCGCCAAAGGCCACCGGCTCGTCGAGGTGGAGGACCCCACCGGCGCTATCCGGGTGCTCTTCAACAAAGGGAAGGGCGACGCGTTCGCCGAAGCGGAGCGGATCCTCCCCGACGAGGTGCTCGGCGTCAAGGGGAAACTCTCAAGCGACGGAGGGCTCTTCTTCGCCGAGCAGCTCTCACGCCCCGACGTCCCCATCAACAACGCCCCGTTCAAGAGCGACCGGCCGGGAAAGGCGGTCCTGATCTCCGACGTCCACGTCGGGAGCGACACCTTCCTCGAGGACGGCTGGAACCGATTCGCCGACTGGCTCCAGGACTCCGATGCCGGTTATCTCCTGATCGCGGGCGACCTCGTCGACGGGATCGGGATCTACCCGGGGCAGGATAACGAACTGACGATCAAGAACATCTACGAGCAGTACGACGTCTTCGGGGAGATGCTCCGCGACCTCCCCTCACGGATCCGGATCGTCGCCGCGCCGGGCAACCACGACGTCGTCAGGATGGCCGAGCCGCAGCCGGCGCTCCCCCCCGAGTTCACGACGCGGTTCCCGTCCAACTGCACCGTCGTCGAGAACCCCTGCCTGCTGAACCTCCAGGGCGTCCGGGTCCTGATGTACCATGGCCGGTCTATCGACGATATGATCGGGCTCATACCGGGGGCGAGTTACGAGCGGCCCGGCGAGATCATGGAGGAGATGCTGAAACGCCGCCTGCTCGCGGGACCTTACGGGATGCGGACTCCCATCGCCGCGATGAAGAACGATCGGCTCGTCATCGACCCGCTCCCGGAGATCCTGCTGACGGGGCACGTCCACATCTGCGGCATCACCCGGTACCGGGGCGTTCTCGGGGTGAACACGGGTACCTGGCAGTCCCAGACTGCGTTTCAGAAACAGATGAATATCCACCCCACGCCCGCGCGAGCTTTCGTCATCGATCTCCAGACGCTCCAGCCAGAAGTGATGGATTTCAGTTAAATATCCATCAGATTGCCCGATATGGTTTCCACATATTTAAAAGTGTGGAATTCCTTTCTATATGGTAACAAATCGGAGGAATGCAGAGAGATGGATCTGGTTTACCTGGCACCCATCGGTGCCATCCTTGCTCTCCTGTTCGCAGGATACTCGTACACGAGTATCAAGCGGGAGGGCACGGGTACTGAACTGATGCAGAAGATCGCTGCCGCCATCCATGAAGGGGCAATGGTCTACCTGAACAGGCAGTACCGCGCTATCGCAATATTCGTGATCGTTCTTGCCGTCGTCCTCGGCATCTGGATCAACCCGCTCACCGCCGCCTGTTTCGTGCTCGGCGCGGCGCTCTCGGCGACTGCCGGCTACATCGGCATGTTCACCGCCACCGCCGCAAACGTCCGGACCACGAACGCAGCACGGCGCGGGATCGCGGATGCGTTCAAAGTCTCGTTCGCGAGCGGTTCGGTCATGGGCATGGCAGTCGTCGGTCTCGGCCTTCTCGGCCTCTCGATCGCGTATATGATCGTCAGCACCGTAACGGGGCTCGCCCAGGCTGAAGTCCTCACCATCGTGACCGGATTCGGTCTCGGTGCAAGCTCGATCGCCCTCTTCGCCCGTGTCGGCGGCGGTATCTTCACCAAGGCCGCAGACGTCGGGGCCGACCTCGTCGGCAAAGTCGAGGCAGGCATCCCCGAGGACGACCCCCGGAACCCCGCCGTCATCGCCGACAACGTCGGTGACAACGTCGGCGACGTCGCCGGCATGGGTGCGGACCTCTACGAGTCCTACGTCGGCTCGATCATCGCGGCGATGGTCCTCGGTGTCGCCGTCGCTGCCACGCAGTTCCCGAACGCGGAGATCATGAACGTGATCCTCCTTCCGCTGCTCATCGCCGCGGTCGGTATCGTCGCGTCCATCATCGGCTCGTTCTTCGTCCGGACCAACAAGACCGAGAGCAGCGCCATCCACATGGCATTCAACAAGGGCCTGCTCGCCGCGATGGCCGTGACGGTCGCCGCCACCTACTTCCTGGTGACCACCCTTCTCGGCGCAGAGTACATCGGCGTCTTCTACGCAGCCGTTGCCGGTCTCGTCGCAGGGTTTGCCATCGGCCTGATCACCGAGTACTACACCTCCTTTGAGCGGAGCCCGACCCTCGCCATCGTCAAGTCGAGCGAGACCGGGGCCGCGACCACCATCATCACCGGGTTTGCAAAGGGGATGGAGAGCACCATCTGGCCGGTCCTGATCATCTCCCTCGCGATCTTCGTCGCCTACCAGGTCGCAGGTCTCTTCGGTATCGCGATCGCCGCCGTCGGTATGCTCGCGACGCTCGGGATCTCCCTCTCCGTCGACGCTTACGGTCCGGTCGCCGACAACGCCGGCGGTATCGCCGAGATGTCCCACCAGAAGCCCGAAGTCCGCGAGATCACCGACACGCTCGACGCCGTCGGCAACACCACCGCCGCCATCGGCAAGGGGTTCGCCATCGGCTCTGCGGCCCTGACCGCGCTCGCCCTCTTCGCCGCCTACACCCAGGCGGTCGGCCTCTCGGTCATCGACGTCTCGGCCCCGAACGTCTTCATCGGCCTCCTAATCGGTGCGATGCTCCCCTTCCTCTTCTGCTCCATCACGATGATGGCAGTCGGGAAGGCCGCATACAGCATCGTCCACGAGGTCCGCCGCCAGTTCAAGGAGATCAAAGGCCTCATGGAGGGGAAAGCCGACCCGGACTACGCCTCCTGTATCGCCATCTCCACGAACTCGGCGCTGCGTGAGATGATCCTGCCCGGCGTCCTCGCCGTCGCCGCGCCGCTCACCGTCGGGTTCGTCCTCGGCACCGAGGCGCTCGGCGGCCTGCTCGTCGGCTCGCTTGCATCCGGGTTCCTCCTCGCCGTCACGATGGCGAACGCGGGTGGATCCTGGGACAACGCAAAGAAGTACATCGAACAGGGCCACCTCGGCGGCAAGGGCTCCCCGGCTCACAAGGCAGCGGTCGTCGGCGACACCGTCGGCGACCCCTTCAAGGACACGTCGGGACCTGCCATCAACATTCTCTTAAAGTTGATGTCCATGGTCGCGCTGGTCTTTGCGCCGCTGATCCTGATCGTCTAACCCAACTTCCCTTTTTTCTCCCATATGCACCGGGCAGCGGATGCCGAGGCGAGCATACCTTCTTCCCGCCGCGCGGACAACCTGATCTTGTGAACTCGCGAAAGGGGAGGTGACGATCCGCATGCTCCGCATCTACCGCACGATTGAGGGAGCCCCGGTCCCCCGGACCGAGGAGACCGGCCGGTTCGAGCCCGGCTCCTGGGTCTCGCTGATCAACCCCTCGACCGAGGAGATCGAGGAAGTGGCAACAAGGCTCTCCGTTCCGGGCGACTACCTCCGGGCAGCGCTCGACGAGGAGGAGCGCCCGCGGACCGAGACCGAGGACGGCGTCACCCTGATCGTCATCGACATCCCGATGCCCTACCCCGAGCAGACGATCCTCTACACGACGATGCCGCTCGGGATCATCGTCGCCTCCGAGACCATCGTCACCGTCTGCCTCCGCGAGAACCCGATCGTCCAGGACTTCACGACCGGGCGGGTGAAGCTCTTCTACACCTTCAAGAGGACCCGGTTCGTGTTGCAGATCCTCTTTCGGAACGCATCCTACTTCCTCCAGTATCTCCGGCAGATCGAGCGGGTCTCCGATCGGATCGGGGCCGAACTGAACCAGTCGATGCGGAACCGCGAGCTGATCCAGCTGATGAACCTGAAGAAGAGCCTGGTCTACTTCTCGACCTCGCTCCGGAGCAACCAGATCGTCCTCGACAAGACGCTGACGTTCCAGCCGCTCCGGCTCTATGCGGACGACGCCGATCTCCTCGAGGACGTCATCATCGAGAACAAGCAGGCTATCGAGATGGCGAACACATACTCGACGATCCTCACCGAGACGATGGACACTTTCGCCTCTATCATCTCAAACAACTTCAACAATATCTTGAAACTCCTCACCTCGATCACCATCATCCTCGCGATCCCCACGATGATCGCGAGTTTCCTCGGGATGAACGTCCCGGTCCCCCTGGAGGACAACCCGAACGGATTCCTCATCATCATCGTTCTCTCCCTGATCGTCTCCTCGCTCCTCGCGGTGGCCATCAACCGCAAGGGCTGGCTGTGACGTCTCTGAGGGAGACCGGGCCCCGCCGGGCGGGACCCCGTAACCACCGTTCTCTCGCGCCTGAGGGTGCTCAAACTCCCGACCGGATAGCCGTCGCCCCCCGGAGTGAGGCAGGTTACCGTCCACCGGGCAGCGCGCCGCGCGGATGAGAGGGTCGAGCCAGGGTGCGGTGCATTCCGGGGGCTCGGGCTGACGTCAGAAATCTGGTGCAGTCGCCCCGGGCACCGGAAGGTATATCTCCGATCCTACATTATTGATCATGTCAAATTATACATGATAGATCATGTATAATCTGGAGGCGGCCGGCGGGGGCCGGCACGGTCGCATGCACGAGAGGACGAACACGGACCGGTCGGCCGGGAACCGCCGGGCCGGAACGATCAGCCGCTTTTGCACGGTGCCGGGTCCCCTATCGGGCTCGACCGGAGCAATCCGGCATGATTAATCGATCAGGAATGTGAGGGTATGACAGAGACGTTCGCCGTGAAACTGGAGGAGAAATGCTACATCCCCGACCCCCGGTGCAAGGCGGCTGCCTGGGTGCCGGATTACGCGCAGGCATACCAGGAGTTCGTGCGCGACCCGGAGGGGTTCTGGGACCGGATAGCCCGTGAGCTCGCCTGGTTCAAGCCGTGGGGCCGGGTCAGGGAATGGAACTACCCCTACGCGAGGTGGTTCGTCGACGCGAAACTGAACATCACCCACAACTGCCTGGACCGCCATGTGGCGAGCGACCGGAAGGAGAAGCCGGCAATCGTCTGGCGCGGCGAGGACGGGGAGGAGCAGGTCGTTTCCTACGAGGCCCTCCACCGCGAGGTGATGCGGTTTGCAAACGGTCTGAAAGCCCTCGGCGTCGGCAAAGGCGACCGGGTCTGCATCTACATGCCGCTCGTCCCCGAGCAGATCGTCGCGATGCTCGCCTGCGCCCGGATAGGAGCCGTCCACTCCGTCGTCTTCGGCGGATTCGGACCCGATGCGCTCGCGATGCGGATCAACGACGCGGGAGCAAAGGTCATCGTCACTGCGGACGTCGGCTACCGGCGGGGGAAGACCGTCCCGCTCCGGGAGATCGCGAGGGAGGCGCTCAACCACGCGCCGTCCGTCGAGCGGGTCGTCGTCCTCCGGCGCGAGAGCCCGGCCGTCGATATCGACCCCGCCCGCGAGGTCGACTACGCGGCCCTCACGGCAGAGGCGGCGCCCGATTGCCCGGCGGAGGTGATGGACGCGGAAGACCCGCTCTTCATCCTCTATACGAGCGGCTCGACCGGGGCGCCGAAAGGGATCGTGCACACCTGCGGCGGCTACATGGTCGGGACCTACTACACGATGAAGTGCGTCTTCGACGTCAAGGAGAACGACGTCTTCTGGTGCACCGCCGACCCCGGCTGGATCACCGGCCACAGCTACGTCGTCTACGGCCCGCTCGCCGTCGGCACGACCGTCGTCATCGCCGAAGGGACGCCGGACTACCCGGACCCGGGCGCCTACTGGCGGCTGGTCCAGGACCTCGGGGTGACGATCTTCTACACGGCGCCGACCACCATCCGGATGTTCATGCGCCACGGCGACGAGTGGCCGGCGAAGTACGATCTCTCGTCGCTGCGCGTGCTCGGCTCCGTCGGGGAGCCGCTCAACCCCGAGGCGTTCGAGTGGTACTACCACCGGATCGGGGGCGGGCGATGCCCGATCGTGGACACCTGGTGGCAGACCGAGACCGGGATGCACATGGTGACCACGATGGTCGGCGAGCCGATGAAGCCCGGGTTCGCCGGGAAACCCGTCCCCGGCGCCGTCGTCGACGTCGTCGACAGGACGGGAGCCCCGGTCCCGCCGGGAACCGGGGGGTTCCTGGTCATCAGGGAGCCCTGGCCCTCGATGCTCCGGACGGTCCACGGCAACGACGAGCGCTACCGGACCTACTGGGGGACCATCCCGGGATGCTACACCGCAGGGGACCTCGCGGTGAAGGATGAGGACGGCTACATCATGGTCATCGGGCGGGCCGACGACCTGATCGTCGTCGCCGGGCACAACATCGGGACCGCGGAGGTCGAGAGCGCGCTCGTCTCCCACGAAGCCGTCGCGGAAGCGGCCGTCATCGGGAAACCCGATCCCTTGAAGGGGAACGTCATCAAGGCCTTCGTCACCCTCCGCGTGGGCGCGGATTCCGGTGACGGGCTCACCGACGACCTCGCCCGCCACGTCAGGAAGAGCCTCGGCCCCGTCGCGGTGCCGGCCGAGATCGAGTACCTGGACCGGCTCCCCAAGACCCGGAGCGGCAAGATCATGAGGCGGGTCCTGAAAGCCCGCGAGCTCGGCATGGACCCGGGCGACATATCGACCCTGGAGGAGTAGACCCTTATGCCGGACACACCGACGGTCTTCGGCCTGCCCGCGGAGAAAGGGAGGTGGGGGCTTGTCGCCCTCGGCCTCCTCATCAACCTCGGTCTCGGGAGCATCTACTCCTGGAGCGTCTTCGTGGCGCCGCTCTCCGTGCACTTCACGGAGGCGCTCGGCCGGGAGGTGACGGCGGGGGAGGTCCTCCTCCCGTTCTCGGTCTTCCTCGCCTTCTTCGCGATAGCAATGCCGCTCACCGGGAAGTACATCGAGCGCTACGGGCCCCGGACGGTGACGGCCGTCGGGGGCGTCCTGACGGGGCTCGGCTGGCTCCTCGCCTCGACGGCGACGTCGGTCGAGGCGCTCTACGTCGTCTACGGGGTTATCGGGGGACTCGGCGTCGGGATCGCCTACGGGGCGCCGGTCGCCGTCGCGGCCCGGTGGTTCCCGGACCGGCGGGGGCTCGCGGTCGGGCTTGCCCTGCTCGGCTTCGGGTTCTCGGCCTTCGTCACTGCGAACGCGGCGGGCGCCCTGATCGCCGCCTACGGCGTGATGGCGACCTTCCGGATCTTCGGGGCCGCGCTCATCGCCGTGCTGCTCCTCGCCGCCCTCCCGCTCCGGTTCCCGCCGGCAGGATGGCGGCCGCCGGGGTGGACGCCTCCCGCGCCGGGGGTCGGCACGGCGCCGGTCTGCGAGTGCGACCGGCCTGCGATGCTCCGGACGGGGACGTTCTACGGGCTCTTCGCCTGCTACTTCGTCGGCTGCCTCGCGGGGCTCACCGCGATCTCGATCGCAAAGCCGGTCGGGACCGAGGTCGCCGGGGTGGATGCGGGGCTCGCGACGCTCCTCGTCGGGTTCTTCGCCGTCTTCAACGGGCTGGGCCGGCCGGCCTTCGGTGGGCTTACCGACCGGATAACCCCGCAGAAGACCGCGATGCTGACGTTTGCGCTGATCGCGGCGGCATCGGTCCTGATCTGGCTCGTGCCGGGAGTGCCGGCCTACATCGTCGCCTTCGCCGTCCTCTGGGGCTGCCTGGGGGGCTGGCTTGCGATCGCGCCGGCGGCGACGGCCTCCTACTTCGGGACGTGCGACTACCCGCGCTGCTACGGGGTCGTCTTCCTCGCCTACGGTGCAGGGGCCATGGTCGGGCCGCAGCTTGCGGGGTTCGTCCGGACGGCGACCGGGACCTATCTCGGTGTCTTCCCGCTGGTCGCGGCCCTCGCCGCCGTGGGGTTCGCCGCCGCCTGGCTCCTGATGCGGCCGCCGGTCGGGGTTCCGGCGAGCGCGCCCGTGCCGGCGACGGCGGTGGAAAAATAAGAGTGATCGAGACCGGAGAATCTCTCCGCTAAGGATAGAGTTCCCTCCGGAATAATCCTGCATCATTGATTCACGCGAAGTCGCGAAGGACGACGGTTCGTAGAACCGGAGTTTAAGAAGCCCTCAGGCTTCGAAGCGTGAACGAAGTGAGCGTGAGCACCGTCAGGTGCGAAGAATACGAAATTCGGTATGGGTGGACACTCCCCTTCGCGGCTTCGCGCTCTTCGCGTGAGGCTGTACTGCTCCTCTATACCGAAAAACTCACGCGAAGCCGCGAAGAATGCGAAATTCGGTATGGGTGGACACTCCCCTTCGCGGCTTCGTGCTCTTCGCGTGAGGCTGTACTGCTCCTCTATACCGAAAAACTCACGCGAAGCCGCGAAGAACGCGAAATTCGGTTAATGGGTGGACACTTCCCTTCGCGGCTTCGCGCTCTTCGCGTGAGGCGACACTACCCTCTATCGATAACCGGGTGTTCTCCGGGGGTTGTATGAAATGTTCAACGGAGAGAACGGCTAAACCCTCTCCGTGAGCCCGAGCCGCCGGAGCACCCCGGCGGCCGCCTCCATCCCGCCGTCCAGGTAGACGGCGCCGACGAGCGCCTCCAGGCACTCGGCGAGGACCCGGCCGGAGGTCCAGACCATTTGCGCGGCCTCCCCCTTTCCCCAGCGGACGTACCCGGCGAGGTCGAGGCCTTCCGCGAGCCCCCGGAGCCGGGTCATGTTCACCAGATTCATCTTTCTGTTGGTGATCGCGCCTTTGTCGTGCGCCCCGCCGGCGACCACCGCCTCCACGACCGCGACGTTGATGACCGCGTCGCCGAGGGTCGCGAGGGCATCCATGTGCGCATCGGGCGGGAGGCCGGCCTCCAGGGTGTAGGCGAGGCGGGTGAGCGCCCGCTCGAGGAGTAAGCGATCCTTAAAGGCGTAGCCGATCCGCGCCTCGATCCCGGCCGGGTCCCGGCGGTTCATAAAAAAAGGGTTACTCCAGGACTTCGGCCTTCTCGATCCGGACGGGGACCTTGGGCTTGTCCGCGGAGTTCGTCGCGACCTTCCCGATCTTGTCGATGACGTCCATCCCCTCCACCACTTCACCGAAGACCGGGTGGGCGCTCGGCGTCTGGGGGTTGTCCCAGTCGAGGTAGGTGTTGTCCACCAGGTTGATGAAGAACTGGCTTCCGCCGGAGTTCGGGCGGCCGGTGTTTGCCATCGCGATCGTGCCCCGGCGGTTCGAGTGGCCCTTCACGAACTCGTCGGTGATGGTGTAGCCCGGCCCGCCGGTCCCGGTGCCGGTCGGGTCGCCGCCCTGGATCATGAACCGGGGGATGACCCGGTGGAAGATCGTGCCGTCGTAGAACCCGGATTTCGCGAGTTTCGCAAAGTTCCCTGCGGTCACCGGCATGTCGTCGTAGAGCCGGATGACGATGTCGCCCATGGTCGTGTGGAACACGACCTTCTTTCCGTTCGCTTCTGCCATAGGCATAACTCCGTAAGGTATTGTCCGTCGCTGCTACTTATACTGCATGCCGCCGGCACGTCCCCCGGCGGTGGCTCATCGTTCCGGGGACGCAGGGGCAGTGCAAGACGACGTTCTGCACCTGGTGCTCGGGCTCATTGTCGGGGCAAACGTCCGGGTCCGGGGCGTCCTCGCTCCCGGCCACGTGCGCGGCGGCCGGAGATCGGGGTTCACCCTGGTTGACCTCGACCCCGACCCGCGATGCGAGCTCCAGGGCGCGGTCTGGGCCGACGCGCTTGACCGGTTGACCGCGCACCCCCCGATGGTCTGGACTGTCCGGCGGCGCTACGGAACTGAGGGGTGACGGGCCCCTTCACTCCATCTCAAGCGCTCTTGCAGCAGCCCGCCCGATCAGCTCAGGCGGGATATCTTCGTACGCCTCGCCGTTATAGCGGAGCATCCGACAATCCGCCTCTTCCCCACAGTCCTCTCCGCAGTCCTCACCGCAGGTGGCGCAGGAGGAGCAGGACGTGGCGGTCACCTCGACCCCCTCCAGGAGCTCCTCGATCGGAACCCCGTTGAAGAGGAGGCTGTCCGACTCCGCGGCCGTCTCGACTATCCGGACACTGACCCCTTCCATCTCAAGGAGCATGCGGATCTCGTCGAGAACGGCATCTAACGGCATCCCGGTCTCTTTGCAGGTCTCAAAGACGTTTTCAGCATCTCTTGTAACGTGTCTCCATTCGATGACGAGTTCCTTCTTCATGTTATACCATCTCCTCTGTAATCGGCGGGAGATCTTCCTGCCGCCCCTTCGTAATACCACCGGTCATCTCGGGCACCCGACAGACCGTGCCGGCAACCTACTCTTCTTCCGGCTCAGGCTCTTCTTTCTTTGCCTTCGGGACGACCCGTGTCCCGCAGCAGCCGCCGCCGCTCCCGCAGCCGCAGCCGGAGGAGAAGAGTTTTTTCACCCGCGATCCGATACATCCTTCTTCGTTCTTTCCATTCTCATCCGTCATATTGTCACTCTCGCTCCGGCAGGCGGGCCGGAATGTTTCACGCCGACTAGCTGTTTGCGGCCCCGGCGTATGAAGGTTTTAGTCTCATTAATGTTTGAATCCCCCGGTGCAGGCGCAGGCAGGAGCCCGGCGGAAGGCGTATCAGGCGAGCAGCATTGCCGCAAGAAGGTATACCCCGATCCCGACGAGGAGCACCCCGACAATGCGCCGCGTCCAGTACTCGAACTTCTCCGCCGCCTTCATCGCGCTCCCCACCTTCGCGATCCCGGTCACCATGATCAGCGAGAACGCGATCACCGGCAGAGCGGTCGCGACGGCAAAGACCGCCGGTACTCCGAGCGGATCAGAGGTCCGGAGCGCCAGCGGGACCAGCATCGCAAAGAAGAGCACCGCCGAGAACGGGCAGAAGGTCAGCGCGAAGAGCACGCCGAGGAGAAAACTCCCCGCGAGCCCCTTATCGGCGACCCGCTCCTTGAACGCGGCAAACCGCCTGCTGCCTCCCTGAAAGGAGGGGAGCGGGACGAGGTCGAGCATGATGACCCCGATCGCGATCAGCAGCGGGCCGACCAGCACCTCGCCCCAGGACTGGAGGAAGAGCGAGATCCCCTGGACGGAGAGGCCGAAGACGACGATCAGTGCCGCAATGCCGACGTAGACGACCATCCTCCCCGCGCTGTAGAGCGACCCGGCGAGGAGGGTCTGTCCCGGACTCCCTATCCGGCGGGAGAGGTAGCCGATCGCGGCGATGTTCGTCGCGAGCGGGCAGGGCGAGAGGGCCATCATCAGCCCGATGAAGAACGCGGCGACGAGGGGAATGCTGCTCGTCCCCATCGTCTCCATGAACCCCATCAGGCTCATTGCGAGAAATCCCCTGCAAGGCGCATCCCGATCAGCGTCTTGAGGTACTGCAGGTATCCGGGCCTGTCGTTGAGTTTGTACCAGACACGGATATCCTCCTCTTTATAAAAGCCGCCCTGGTCGTCGTAGGTGCCGATCCATAGGGACGAGCCGGTCGCGCCGTAGCGCTCGACAAATTCCTTCTTTTCCGGGTCGGCGATATCGACATGGTCGAAGACGAGCTTTCCGGAGCCGAGTTCTTCGGGGAAGTGTTTCTTTACGGTCTCTTCGGCATAATCGCCGAGCACCACGCAGGAGTAGCACTGGTTCGGCGCGGTGAAGTGGATGACTTCGACCCTGGTGACGGTGCCGTTGAGCGGCGAGACGGTGGCGGCATCCGCTCCGCCGGGTGCTGTCGTGCATCCTGCAGAGAGGGCGGCAAACGCCAGGAGAACCGACAGCACAACTAACGGCAGGACCTTCCGGGCGGGGGCGCTGCGGGGGAACAGTTCCTGCGTGCGCCCGGGTTCGGAGTAACTCACATGTGTTCGTCTCATCAGGGACACCCCTGGTGCTGGATAGACCATTACAAGAGATCTTGAAGTGGTGATGACCTGTTGTTCAATCGGATATATAATTCATTCTGGTAGACGCCGGAGGAGATGAACGCCGCCGGCGGGAAAGCAGCCTGCCCGATCATGCATGAGGAGCGAAAGAGTCGGTCTGATAGCCGCTAACAAAAGAGGTCCGGGGCCGGCATTTATCCCCTGATCGCCTCCATAACGGCGGCTGATAGGCGCTCGATCTCGTCGAACCGGGGTTCGGCCATCCCGTTCTTTGCGATGCCGCAGTCGGTTGCGACGATATGCAGGTGCGGCTCGATCCCGAGCGCCCGCACCTTCTTCCTCCCGCAACAGTCGCCGCACCCGTCCAGCACCAGGATACGATCCGCGTGCCGGACGGAAGCCTCCAGCGACGCCGTCGGCCGGGTGGCCGCGATGCAGGCCTCAACCGCCCCGCAGGAGCAGCGGAGGAGCATCGCCCCTGCCTGGGCCGTCAGTTTCCCGGTGTTCGAGATCCCCGAACAGGCGATGACGGTGACCGCCAATCAGTTCCCCCCGAACGCCGCATCGATCCAGCCGACGATCTCGTCCCGGACCCGCCGGACGCCCGCCATGATCTCCTCGTCGGTGCCGGTGAGTCTCGACGGGTCGGGGAACTCCCGGTGGATCTCTTCCTTCGCCCAGGGGAAGAGGGGGCAGATCCCTCCCTCGCAGACGGCGACGAGAAGATCCATCTCCTGTTCGTCGAACTCACCGAGATCCTTTGAGCGGTGGCCGGAGATATCGATCCCGAGCTCGGCCATCGCCCGGACCGCATAGGGGTTCAGGGTCCCCGGCGTGGTGCCGGCGGAGAAGGCCTCGTAACGGTCGCCGTAGCGGGTGTTCAGGTAGCCTTCCGCCATCTGCGAGCGAGCGGCGTTATGGGTGCAGACGAAGAGGACCCTCTTCTTCACGGTATCACTCCAGCCCGAGCGCCGCGAGTGCCGCCCGGGCGATCAGTTCCGGCGGGATCGACTCGTAGCGCTCGCCGTTATACTCGATTGCCCGGCACTCGACGTCGTCCTGCCCGGTGATGCAGGCGCAGGAGGCGCAGGGCGTACTGGTGACCTCCATCCCTTCGATGAGGTCCTCGAGCGGCACGCCGTTGAAGAGGATGCTGTTCGACTCCGTTATCGCCTCGTTTTCAAGGACGGTCTCGACAACCCGGACCACGATCCCCTCCTCCTCGAGGATGGGGCGGATCTGCTCGACGACGTCCATCACCGCCCGTCCGGTCGCGCCGCAGCGCTCGCAGGTGTTCTCGACGTCTCTTCCGACGTGTTTCCATTCTACGATAAGTTCGTTCTTCATGATAATCCCTCATATGGCGCAGGACAACGTGCTTCGACTGCTCCTCCATACCAGCGGTCCCGGAGCCGGAGGGCGACGTTGACGAGCGCGAGCAACACCGGCACCTCGAGCAGCGGCCCGATGACGGTGGCAAACGCCACGCCGGAGCCGATCCCGAAGACACCGATGGCGACGGCGATGGCGAGCTCGAAGTTGTTGCTCGCGGCGGTGAACGCAAGCGACGTCGACTTCCCGTAGTCGACGCCGATCTTCCAGCTCATCCAGAAGCTTGCAAAGAACATGATCAGAAAGTACAGTGTGAGCGGGATGGCGATCTGGACGACGTCGAGCGGCAGCGCCACGATGTTGCCGCCCTGTGTCGAGAACATTACCACGATGGTAAAGAGCAGGGCGATCAGGGTGATCGGCGAGATCTTCGGGATGAACCGTGTGTGGTACCACTCCTTCGACTTCACCCTGAGGAGCGCGAACCGGGTCAGGAATCCGGCGATGAACGGGATGCCCAGATAGATAAAGACCGTGACGGCGACGCCCGCGATGGTGATCGGCACCTCTGTTCCGGCACCGATACCGAGGAACGGCGGGAGCACGGTGATGAAGACGTAGGCGTAGACTGCATAGAAGAGCACCTGGAAGATCGAGTTGACGCCGACGATGGCGGCACAGTACTCGCAGTCGCCCTTCGCGAGATCGTTCCAGACGATGACCATCGCGATGCACCGGGCAAGGCCAACCAGGATGAGGCCGTACATGAACTCAGGCCGCCCTGCGAGGAAGGCTGCCGCAAGGAGGAACATCAGCACCGGGCCGACGAGCCAGTTCTGGACGAGGGAGAGGCCGAGTACCCGGGTGTCCCGGAAGACCCGGCCGAGCTCCTCGTAGCGGACCTTCGCGAGCGGCGGGTACATCATCAGGATCAGCCCGAGCGCGATCGGGATGGAAGTGGTGCCGACCGAAAACCCCGTGATCGCCTCCGGCACGCCGGGGAGGAGGTAGCCGATGGCGACGCCGGCCGCCATCGCAAGGACGATCCAGAGGGTCAGGTAGCGGTCGATCGCCGAGAGGCGTGGGGCCGTGGTCGCCGAATGGATCTGGTTGACGGTGCCCATCGGTTACTCACCGCCGCAGCCCCCGCCGCACCCGCACCCACCGGATGGCCTGCGCCCTTTCTCCGTCTCCGATCTTCCCTTCCCCTCCCAGGCGGCGGAGACGATCGTCTCCACGTCCTCTTCGGAGAGGTCGAGGCTCCCGCCCTTCTCGATCCCGAGGTCCGTGACCACGATCTCCTGGTCGGGCGTGATCCCGGCCTTCTCAGCGATCTGGCGGGCGCAGCCGACCGGGCAGCCGTCGATGACGACCACCTCGTCCGCTGCCTCGACCTTCTTCATGATCGAGGGTGTCCCGACAGCGAGGGAGGCCGTGCAGGCGATCTTCCCGTATCCTTCCTCTGTCAACTGAACGGCAGCCTCGTTCGAGAGCTGTCCGGCCTTCGCTGCGCCGGCGCAGGCGAAGATGATCCGTTTCGTGCCGCCTTCCGGCTCCGCGCCGCACCCGCAGGCGCACCGGGGTAAGTTCTGTTCCGTCATCTCACTTCTCTCCGAGCAGTATCTGTTTGATATCCTCGACGCAGGGGACGTGGCCGACAACTTTGGCCTCGCCGTCGACGTAGAGCGCCGGCGTCAGCATCACTCCCCGCTCAATCATCTCATCGAGGCTCTCGATCTTGCGGACCTCCGCATCGATCCCGAGATCCTCGACCGCGATCTCGACATTCTTGATCATCCGCCCGCATTTGGCGCAGCCGGTCCCGAAGACTTCAACCAGCACCATCTCTCAGACTCCTGTGCAGGGAAAAAAGGGTCTCACCCCTGCAGGATCTCCTTGATCTCTCCGACGTCGGCCACCCTGCCGGAGACCTTGAGTTCCCCGTCGACGGCGAGCGCCGGCGTCAGCATCACGCCGCGGTCCATGATCTCCGTGATATCGTCGACCTTGACGAGTTCGGCCTCGATGCCGAGCTCCTTGATCGCCGCCTCTGCGTTCTTTGCGAGCCGCTTGCACTTGGCGCAGCCGGTTCCGAGCACTTCTACCTTCATCGTTTCTTCACCTCGTTCTGGTAATCCCGCATGAGCGCCGCCCGGTAGAGCGGTTCCGCCTCCTTCGGGACGTAGTTGTAAATCTTTACCTGTTTGACGAGTTCATCGCCGATAGCGGTCTCGCCCGCGATGCCGCGATCGACGATGTCGGCCAGGATATCGTCAAGCATCGCGAGCCCGACGACGGCCCCGCCGAGATCGATCCGGCGGACGCGCCGCAGGGCCTCTGCGGCGCAGCAGGGTTTCTCTCTCTTCTTCGTCTCCATAGGTTCCCCTCTAGAGTAATACTATCCCGTTCCCGTACACGAACCCGGCGATGGTCGCGAAGACGATCACCAGCGCCACGTAGGCCGCCGTCTTCTTCGCCCCCATGATCCGCGAGATGACGAGGACGGAGGGAAGACTGACCGTCGGGCCCGCGAGCAGGAGGGCGAGCGCCGGTCCTGCCGCCATGTGCCCGGTGGTGTAGCCGAAGGTGGTCCCGATGATCGGGACCTCAAGCAGCGTCGGCATGTAGAGGATCATCCCGACAATGGCCGCAAGGAAGTTCGCGCCGAGCGAGTTGTTCCCGAAGTAGGGCTGGAAGGTCTCTGGCGGGAGGAAGAACGCGATGATCCCGACGAGGAAGGTCCCCCCGATCAGGATGGGAAAGATCTTCTTCGTCAGATCCCAGGTCTCCATCCCCCAGTCGGTCACCTCGTCCTTATCAAAGTAGTAGATGAGCAGGACGGCGATCGCGAGCGTGAGGATGTAGACGATCGAGAGCCGGATCACCCACTCGAGCGGCGACGCCCCGAAGACCAGCACCCCGACCAGGAGGGCGAAGAATGCCGGCGTGACCCAGCGCGGCTTCTCCTCCTCGCACGCCCCGGCGACGCTCGGCGCCATCGCCTTCTTCTTGAGCGTCTCGATATCGGTCGACCGGAAGATCAGCGCCATGGCAAGCCCGATCACGATGGCGAGCAGGACCGCCGAGACCGCCCGGGCAATACCCAGGTCGAAGCCGAGGACCCATGCGGTATAGATGACCGCGAGGATGTTGATGGCGGGGCCGGCAAAGAGGAACGTCGTTGCCGGGCCGATGCCGCTTCCTTTCTTGAGGATGCCGGCGAAGATGGGCAGGATGGTGCAGCTGCAGACCGCAAGGACCGTCCCCGATACCGATGCGATCCCGTAAGAGATGTGCCTGGGCGCGTCCGGGCTGAAGTACTTCAGGATCGCGTCCTTCTTGACGAAAGCCGCGATGGCGCCGGCGATGAAGAACGCCGGGACAAGGCAGGTGAGGACGTGTGCCGAGAGGTAGTCGAGCACGGAGGCAAGCCCGGATGCCAGAGCGCCGATGAGGATATCGATCATGGTCTGTTCCTTTCTCAGTTCTTGTATGCTCAATCAGGGATTCAGAGAACGGCAATGGCCTGGAACGCCACGCCGGCCAGGACGGCGACCCCGAGGATGATCGCCACGAACGCGGCGAGTAGGCGCCGCTCGAAGATCGCGGCAAGCAGCGTCACTTCCGGAATGCTCGCTCCCGCGCCGCCGATGATCAGCGCCATCACGGCGCCGATCCCCATCCCCTTCTCGAGAAGGACGGCACTGATCGGGATGAGCGTCTCCGCCCGGATGTACATCGGCACGCCGATGACCGCCGCGACCGGGATGGCGAGGGGGTTGCCCGGCCCCGCGACCGCGACGATCAGGTCTTCGGGGACGAACCCGTAGATGAACGCCCCGATCCCGGCGCCGAGCAGGAGGTAGGGGAGCACCTGCCGGAAGAGACCGACCGCGAAAGAGACGGCTCCCCGGATGCGGGTGCCGTGGGTTGCGGCGCAACCGCAGGGTTCCGGTCTCCCTTCGACCATGACGTCCTTGACATAACGTTCGTACCCGAACCGGCCGAGGAGCCAGCCCAGCACGACTGCGGCCGTGAAGGTGAAGGCGGCGTAGATGGCGGTCGGGACGACCCCGACGAGCGCGACGAGGAGGGCGAGGATCACCGGGTTTAAGAGCGGGGATGCGAGCAGGAACGACATGCAGACCCCAAACGGGATCCCGATGTCGAGGAGGCCGAGCAGGATCGGGATCGTCGAGCAGGAGCAGAACGGGGTGAGGGCCCCGAACCCGGCCCCGATAACATTCCCGACGCCCTGCCGCCTCCCGGCAAGCACGCTCCGGATCCGCTCTTCGGGGATGTAGGCCTGGAGGAGCCCGACGAGGAAGGTGATCCCCACAAAGAGCAGGACCAGTTCCCCGGCAATGACGACGAAGAACTGTCCGGCGGTGATCAGGTTCGAAGCGGCATCCATGGTCGTTCACTCACCGGTTCTGTTCCCTCTCCAGAGGCTCGTCGCCGCCCGGGTACGGAACTCCTCGACCCATCCTGCCATGCTCCGCGTCCGGTCACTCCTTCTTCTCGTCGGTCTTCTTCGGCACAATCTTCACGTTGCCGCAACAGCCGCCGCCGCAGCCGCAGTCGCTCTCCGGTGCAAAGAGTTTCTTGATCCGTCCGGCGATGCCTTCCTTCCGGTTTTTGCAGGTGTCGTCCGTCATGGTACTACGCTCCACTCTGTTTCAAATAATGTTGAAACAATGTGAGCACCGCCACCCGATAAAGGTTCTGGTTTCAAAAAGAGTTGAAGTTGGGGTTATTCAGCGAGCTTGCGGTAGAGTCCGGTCAGGTTCGTCCGGTAGATCTCCCGGATGGCCTCCTCGCCGGCGGCGATCGGCCTGACAGGGACGAGGTCAATCACGGCATCGGGCGTGAGGTCCGGACTCTTCATCGTCCGGAGCGCCCCCTCGACCATCGCGGCGAGCCCTTCCTTTGCCTCGGCGTCGGTAAGCCCGAACGACCGTGCGAGGTCGAGGAGTTCGTACCACTGGAACCAGAAGTAGGTCGGCCCCATGGCGGTCAGGACGGCGTATGCCTCGAGCTTCTCCTCAGCAACCTCCGGCATCTCGCCGAGCGTGCCAAAGACCCGCTCAAACTGCCGCCTCTGTTCGGGCGTCACCCCGTCGGAGAACGCGACCGGGTTGTAGCCGCTCCCGACGGTCGCCGGAGCGTTCGGGATCATCCGGACGATCGCCCGCCTGCCGCCGAGTCCCCCGGCAATCCCGGCGATCTTCCACTTCGGCGCGAGCGAGACGAGGAGCGCCTCGCTCCGGAGGGCCGGGGCGATCGCCGGCAGCACCGCTCCGACGGCAGGCGGGTGCAGGCCGAGAACCACGATATCCGCCGACGCCGGCCGGGCGTTGTCGTCGCCGGCGACCTCGATCGCCGGGAACCGTTCCTTGAGTGCGGCGAGCGCCGCCGGGTTCGGATCGCTCACGATGACCCGCTCCGGCATTGATCCGGCCTTCTCCCACCCGGTCAGGATGATCCGCACGATCCTGCCGCCGCCGATGAAACCGACGCTTGTACTGTCCATGTTCTTTCCTCCTCCGCAGTCGAACGACTGGTTGGTACACGTACGGTAGCAGCGAAAGGTTATAGGCATTTCTATTTCATATTATTTTGAAACAGCGAGCGTGATACCCGGATGGCAGAAGAGGGAGAGTACCTCCACGCATCGACGTCCCTCACGGAACAGAGGAGCCGTTCCGCACGAGGATCCTCCCGAGACCCTCCGTGCAGCCGCTCTGTGTATCCCCGGGACGGTCCTCCTGACGGCAGACTCAAGACCGACCTACCGTCTCCCGGTCCCGAAGAAGGCAGGGCTGATCGCCGGCGACCGGCAGGGGCACCGGATCCCCCGCAGCCTCTCGATCCAGAGAGATCGGCGGGCTGCGGGAGGTTGCGAACGCCCGGACCCCCGGTACATCGGGAAGCATGCCGGGCTGCTTGCCGACGACGTAGTTCCCCAACACCAGGTAGTCCAGACCGGTGGAGAAGAAGCAGCGGATGGCATCCTGCGGCGACTCCACGATCGGCTCGCCCATCACGTTGAAACTCGTGTTCAGCAATACCGGGACGCCGGTGAGTTTCTCGAACTCTTTCAGCAGTCGGTGAAACCGCGGGTTGGTCTCCCGGTGGACCGTCTGCAGTCGGGCCGTGCCGTCCACATGGGTGACGGCCGGTATGACTGCCTGCTTCTCCGGCCGCACACGGCATACCTTCAGCATGAACGGATCCGCCACGTGCTGTTCGAAGTACTGCGGGGTGTCTTCGACCGGGCAGGAGGGCGCGAAGGGCCGGAACGCTTCCCGGTGCTTGACCTCTGCATTGATCTTGTCTTTCATGTCCGGCAGCGTCGGGTTGGCGAGAATTGAACGGTTGCCGAGAGCCCGGGGCCCGATCTCCATTCGGCCCTGAAACCAGCCGACGATCTGGCCGCTCTGGAGCAAGCGTGCGGTTACGGCCTCCAGTTGGCCGTCCGGGAGGTAGCGATGCTCCAGTTTGCACTCCTCGAGCAGCTTCTGGATAGTCCCGTTCCCGTACCCGGTGCCGACATAAGGATCGTCGTGGACGTAGGTGCGGGGCTGGCCCAGTATGCTGTTATACAGATAGTATGCAGCGCCGATGGCCGTCCCGTTATCGCCGGCCGCCGGCATCACGTAGAGGTCCTCAAATCCGCTCTCCCGCACCAGCCGGCCGTTCGCCACGCTGTTGAGGGTGACCCCGCCGGAGATCACCAGATAGTCCTCCTGCGTGCGTTCACGCAGCTGGCGGGCGATCTTCAGTACACATTCCTCGAGCTGCTTCTGAAAAGCCGCCGCCACGTCCAGGTGGTGCTGCTCGAATCTGGCGTCCCGGGTCTTCTGCCGGGCCTGACCGAACGTCTCGTAGAATTTTTTCGAGCAGCGTGGTCCGTAGTGCTGAAAATCGAAGTAGGAGAGGTCCACGCCTATGGACATATCCTCGTTGACCCAGAAGATCTTCTCCACGATCCCGGAGAAGGTATCGGGATTGCCGAGCGGCGCCAGTCCCATGGTCTTGCCCTCATCATAACTGGTCCGGAACCCGCAGAAGTCGGTGGGCACTTCATACACCGCGCCCAGGGAGTAAGGGAAGAGATCCTGGGCGAAGCACTCAACGGTAGTGCCCCGCCCGACCCCCTTGAACGTCGTGGCCCACTCGCCCCACCCGTCCAGCGACAGCAGAGCAGCGCTCTCATAGGGGCTGACGAAGAACGAGCCGGCTGCATGAGAGAGGTGGTGGGGAACGAAATGCACCTCCGGCTTCCTGTCCTTTGTGAATGTTGCATCGAACCAGAGCCTGAAGGCTCTTGTTGCGAAGAGGGCGAAGCCCAGTTCCTTGGAGGAGAAGGCCCTGGTCTTCCATCCCAACTTCAGGGCGTAGGCAATTTTTCTTGGTCTTTCCAGGTCGGGCCGAAACGAGATCGCGATATGGTCGATCTCTTCGGCCGTTAACCCGGCAATCTCCAGACAGCGTGCAATCGCCTGTTTGGGGAACGCATAGGTATGTTTTTCCCGGTTCAGCCGCTCCTCTTCCAGTGAGGCGATCAGTTTGCCGTCTTTGACCACACAGGCCGTGGAGTCGTGGTAGATGTAATTGATGCCAAGAATAATCATACGCGTCCTCGCTGCCTATCGTCCTTCCAGCAGTTCATCGAGCCGGTATTGTCGAGGGATGAAGCAAGACGATACCGTGGAAGCCCGGAGATCCGAACGCCGGTGCCGGCCGGCGATCTCGATCGCAGGGCTTGCACCACTGGTGATGACCCGCTCCGGCAGGTTCCCGGTCAGGATACCCCGTGCGACCCAGCTGCCGCCGATGATACCGACCCCTGTATCGTCCATGCTTTTTTCTCCTCTGCAGTCGAACGACTGGCTCGAACCGCCTATGGTGGCAGCGAAAGGTTATAGGCGTTTCCATTTCATATTATTTTGAAACAACGAGCGTGATACCCGGATGGCGGAAGACGAAAAATACCAGGATGCATCCCTGCCCCTCCCTCCCGGAGTGGAGGAATCCCTCTGCCGGTGCGGCGGCATCGCAGGGCTGGTGGAGCAGTTGCCGGACGATGCAACGCTTGAGCAGGAGAGCGGCATCCACCGCGCGCTCGCCGATCCTCTCCGCCTCAAGATCCTCGCGATGCTCTCCGTGCAGCCGCTCTGCGTCTGCGTCATCAAGGCGGTGCTCGGGATAGCGGACTCGAAGCTCTCCTACCACCTCTCGGTCCTGAAGAAGGCGGGGCTGATCGCCGGCGAGGCTCAGGGGAACTGGATCGTCTACCGGCTGACCCCCGACGGCAGTCTCCGGGCGCCGCAGGCACTGAGCGGCACCGGGTGCTGTAAAAAAGAGTAAGTCCGGGGCCTACACCCCGAGCCCCGCCAGAAACATCCGGTGCAGGCGCAGATCCCCGCCGAGCTCCGGGTGGAAGGCGAACGCCATATGCCGGCCGTGCCGGACGGCAACGATCCCCTCCGGGATGCGGGCGAGCACCTCGACGTCGGAGCCGACACCCGTCGCCACCGGGGCCCGGATGAAGACTCCCCGGAAGGGTTCGGCGAGGCCCGCGACCTCGAGCATCGCTTCGCGGGAGTCGACCTGCCGCCCGAAGGCGTTCCGTGCGACGTGCATCGGGATGAGGGAAAGGGGCCGGACCCTGGGGTCGTCCACCCGGTCCGCGATGAGGACCATCCCGGCGCAGGTGGCGAAGATCCCGCCCTCGAACCCGGCGAGCGGCTCATAGAGCCCGTTCTTCCCGATCAACCTGGAAATCGTCGTCGACTCCCCGCCCGGGATCGCGAGGGCGTCGAGGTCCGCGAGATCCGCTGCCGTTCGGACGACCACGACCGACGAGCCCGGCCGGTCGGCGAGGGCATCGTGGAACGCCGTGATATGCTCGGCGACGTCGCCCTGGAGCGCGAGAACGCCTACCTTAACGCCCACGGGTCTGCAACACCTCTTCCGCGCGGAGCATGTGGATGTCGAGGCCTTTCATCGCATCCCCAAGACCCCTGCTCACCTCGGCGATGACCTTCGCGTCGTCGTAGTGGTTCACCGCCTCCACGATCGCCCGGGCGGTCGCCTCGGGGTTTGAGGACTTGAAGATCCCCGACCCGACAAAGACACCGTCGGCGCCGAGCTGCATCATCAGCGCCGCGTCGGCGGGCGTCGCGATCCCGCCGGCGGAGAAGTTCACGACGGGGAGGCGGCCGAGGTTCGCGCACTCGATGACGAGCTCCGCCGGCGCCTCGATATCGCGGGCCCGGTCGACGAGCTCCTGACTGGAGAGACCCTTCAGGGTCCGGATCTCGCCCATGATCGCCCGCATGTGCCGGACGGCCTCGACGACGTTGCCGGTCCCGGCCTCGCCCTTCGTCCGGATCATCGCCGCTCCCTCGTTGACCCGCCGCAGGGCCTCCCCCAGGTTCCGGGCGCCGCAGACGAACGGGACCGAGAACCGGGTCTTATCGATATGGAACTGCTCGTCGGCCGGGGTCAGCACCTCGCTCTCATCGACCATGTCCACGCCGAGGGCTTCCAGGATCTGCGCCTCGACGAAGTGGCCGATCCGGGCCTTCCCCATCACCGGGATGGAGACCGCATCGATGATCTCCGCGATCTTCTGCGGGTCGGCCATGCGGGCCACGCCCCCGGCCGCTCTGATATCGGCAGGGACTCTCTCAAGCGCCATGACGGCGACGGCACCGGCCTCTTCGGCGAGCTGCGCCTGCTCTGCGTTGACCACGTCCATGATGACGCCGCCCTTCTGCATCGACGCAAAGCCGCGCTTGATCAGCTCGGTGCCAAATCTCAGTTCCTCGAGTTTCATTACTCCTAACTATAGCTCATGGACCCCAATAAAAATAGTGCGGCGATCTCAGAGATCGCAAAGATCACCGTCGCCGCCCGGACCGCGCGGACGATCCCGGCGCCCCCCTCCGCGAGGGTCATCTCCGGGTCCCCGATGGTATAGACACCGGGCTTCTCGAGCCGTATGCCGACGCCGCCGGCGATGACGGCCATCGGGATCCCGCCGTTGAATCCGGGACGCTTCTTCCTATCTCTCCGGAGCGCAGCCCAGGCCGGTCCAAACCGGCCCTGCGCCGCGAAGTAGGCGAGGAGGATCAGCCCGGTGAGCCGGGCCGGGATGAAGTTCAAGACGTCGTCGGCGCGGGCCGCAAACCACCCGATCCGGATACGCTCGTCCCGGTAACCGAGCATCGCGTCCATGGTGTTGACCGCCCGGAAGGCGGCGGCCCCCGCAAGGCCGAAGAGCCCGAAGTAGAAGAGCGGGGAGATGATGCTGTCGACGAGGTTCTCGGTCATCGACTCGTAGGCTGCCGAGAGGACGTGCTCGCGATCGAGATGCGCCGTCTCCCGGCTCACCATCATCCCGACCGTCGAGCGGCCCGCGTCGATGCTCTCGCTCTCGAGTGCCCGGACCACGGCGGCGACGTGCTCCTCGAGCGCCCGCCAGGCGAGACAGGCCTTGAGGAGGAAGGGCGCGAGGAGGAGGTAAAGGTACCAGGGGGCCGCAAACTGGACGAGAGCGAACGGGGCGGCAAAGAGGAAGACGGTCGTGAAGGCCCCCGCGATCCCGACCGCCCGCTGGATGCCGGGCGGGTAGCGGGCCGGTATTCCCCACCACCCGATGAACCGCCCGATCATCGCCACCGGGTGGTACCGCGAGTGGGGATCCCCGATCAGGCGGTCCACCAGCAGCGACGCGGCGACTACGACCGCTGCCGCGACCATGCGAGGACGACCCCGACAAGCAGCGCCGCGAACGCAGCGGCGTTCAAGAGATCGACCCGGTAGACCAGCCACAATCCGTAGAGGATCAGACCGGCCGCGACGGCGGCGAGGACCCCGGCCGGAGGCAGCGGCGGGAGCGCTATCGCCGGGAGGGCTGGGCCGGCCGGGCCGGACTCCTCCGGCACGGGCTCGGCGGCTGCCCGCTCCCTGACGACGACCCGGAACTGCGCTTTCTTCGCGCCGTATCCCGCGATGACCTCCACGTTAAAGATCCCCGGGTAGGCATCCTCCCGGATGGGGATGCGGAACTCCTCGATCTCGTCCACGTAGATATTCTCGTGGAAGAAACCGCTGAAGGGCGAGGAGTCTGAGGAGGCGAGGGTGATATGGAGCGGCGAGCCGTGGTTGACGATACGGAGGGGGAGATCGCTCCCCACCGCCGCCTCAACCTCTTGTGGGACCTCGATGGCGTTGATCCCCCGGCGGTTGAGATGAATCTCCGACATCGGCCGGGTCAGTCCTCGCAGGCGGTCTGGGGGAGGAGGTTCGGGATGCCTTCGGTGATCGGGTAATCGACGCGGCACGCCGCGCACCGGAGGGTGCCCTCGAGCACCTCGTCACCGCTCTCCTCGGCGACGGTGAGGACGAGAGCGCCCTTACAGACGGGACAGCAGAGGATCTCCATGAGGTTCTTTCTCATAGCTCTCCCCGAAGATCGATGATCTGGGACATCTCGGGGCCGGTCGAGATCAGGGTGACGGGCTTGCCGATGTCCTTTTCCGCCTGCGCGATGAAGTCCTTCGCCTTCTTGCTTAACTGGCCGTAATCCGTTGCGCCGAAGCAGGCCGGGTCGACCCGGTCGATCCCGGTGATCGCCGCCTGCGTGCAGCCGTTGATCATCGCCGAGTAACGGGCCATCTTCCCGTCCCAGGTGCCGATACGGCGCTGGCGGTGGGTGACGGTCCCGAACTCCTCGATGCCGAGCTCGTGCGACCGCTCCATCGTCATCTCGGTGGAGAAGGGCCCTTCCCCAACCCGGGTCGGGTAGGCCTTGAAGACGACGATGACGTCGTCGATCCGGGTCGGACCGACGCCGTTGTCGGCAGCGATCTGCGAGGCGGAGGTGTCCTTGCTCGTCACGAACGGGTAGGTCCCGAAGTAGAGCGAGATCCCGAAGCCCTGGGTCCCCTCGAGGAGGACCACCTCATCGTTGTCGATAGCCCGGTTGACGTCCTCGGCCACATCGGTGATGTAGTCCGCGAGCTCCGGGACATCTTTTGCCTGCCGAGACGTCCGCAGAACACGGTCCGAATTCGCCGGGCCGCACCCGGTCCCGGTGCTCCCGATCTTCTTGCTGAGATGCTCGCTCCCTCTATCCCTGGCAATGTGCTCTTCTTCGATGATGCCGCACCGTCCGTCGACGAAGATCCTGCCCTGGACGCCGAGCAGGTCGACTTCCCGCTTGAAGACGCGCGGGTCGACGAGTACGCCGCTCCCGATCATGAGAGCGGCTTCCGGATAGACGAACCCCGAGGGAACCATCCTGACACCGTATTCTTTCTCCCCGATGCGGACGGTGTGCCCGGCGTTCGGGCCGACGCCGCCACGGGAGATGATGGATGGTCTGTCCTGATGGGCGACATGCGCCACGATCTTTCCTTTTCCCTCGTCACCAAAGAACCCGCCGACGATAATAGTACAACTCATCGTTCTATCAAGTAGGATGGAGCGATACATACTGATAAACATTACAATGCGACACCGGGAGAACACCAGGTTTGTTTAAAGGCAACGCGGTTCCCGGCCATCCTGTACCGCGCGCTCCGGGCCGTTCCGCGCCGTCCCGGGGGAACTCCGGCTGGGTTCTCCCCGGCACGGGCGGCAGCACGCATCCCGGGGCCGGGTCTCCCGGCAGAAACGGGGAGCCGCAACGCCCCTGCAATCTACGGTTAGCCGCAGATACGGTGCCCGGAGCGCTGAAAATCCATCATATATCAACCTTCGCGGGCGGCGACCGTCCTCCGGTCCGGCTGCCGCCGGGATCTGAACCCCTTTGTTTCCACTGGAAACTCCATCTCACAGGAATTCCGGACCACCACGTCGAGTTTTTCCCCGAGAGCGGCAGGGTGAACCGACAGAGGATCATTCCACCGGAGCGCAGATGCGAACCCGGCGATCCGTCCGGGATTTGCAGGATGGAATGCGTATCCCGTGTGTCGGAAGGGGCGGATCCCGGGTGCCCACAATTCCTGAATATATCCACATCTCCAGTGGAAATAAAGGGGTTCTCCGACCGTCATTCCCGGGTCGGACAACAAACCACCGGCCGGTCATGCAGCGTAGCAGCTGAAAAAAGTTTTGATCTTGATCCTTCGCGGGCGGCGGCGGTGTTCTTATTTCACCGACTCCAGGAAGGCCGCCATGCGCGAGAGGGCCTCCTTGAGATCGTCGCGCGAGACCGCGTAGGCGCACCGGATGTGCCCGGCGCCCGAGGGGCCGAGGACGCTTCCGGGGACGACCGCCACGTGCTGCTCTCTGAGGAGGTTCTCCGCAAACTCGACATCGGTCATGCCGGTACTCTCCACCGACGGGAAGGCGTAGAACGCACCCTTCGGGAGGTGACAGGCAAGGCCGAGCTTGTTCAGTCCGTCGACGAAGAGGTTGCGCCGGAGGCGGTATTCCCGGACCATGGCGTCCTTCTCGGCCGCCCCGTTTCGGAGCGCCTCGTAGGCCGCTATCTGGCCCATGACGGGGGCGCAGAGCGCGACGTACTGGTGGATCTTCAAGGCCGCCGCGGTGATTGCCGGCGGCGCGCAGAGGTAGCCGATCCGCCATCCGGTCATCGCGAAGGCCTTCGAGAAGCCGTTCAAGGTGATCGTCCGCTCGAAGAGCTCCGGGATCCTCGCCGGCGAGAAATGGCCGCTGTCGTAGGTGAGCTCGGCGTAGACCTCGTCGCTGATGAGGAGGAGGTCGTGGTCGACCAGGAGGTCGGCGATACCGCGCCAGTCCGCTTCCTGCATCACCCCACCGGTGGGGTTGTTCGGGAAGTTCGCGATCAGGGCCTTCGTCCGCGGGGTGATGCTCTCCGCGAGCGCGTCGGCCGTCAGCCGGAACTCGTCCTCCGCCCGGCAGGGGACGGTGATGGGGACGCCCCCGGCAAGCGAGACGCAGGGGGTGTAGGAGACGTAACAGGGCTCCGCGACCAGAATCTCGTCGCCCGGGTCCGTGACGGCCCGGATGGCGATGTCTGCCGCCTCCGAAACGCCGCAGGTGACGATGATCTCCGCTTCGGGGTCGTAGCGGGTGTTAAACCCGGCATCGAGGTAGCGGCTGATGGCACCGCGGAGCTGGGGCGTCCCCTTGTTCGAGGTATAGGCGGTCGAGCCCTGCTCGATGGAGTAGATGGATGCCTCGCAGACGCACCAGGGCGTCACGAA
Source organism: Methanoculleus caldifontis (assembly GCF_032842345.1). NCBI lineage: Archaea > Methanobacteriati > Methanobacteriota > Methanomicrobia > Methanomicrobiales > Methanomicrobiaceae > Methanoculleus > Methanoculleus caldifontis. The sequence continues at coordinate 658,260 of NZ_WBKO01000001.1, forward strand.
GTCCGGTTCGCCGACACCCAGGGATATGACGTCTTCCATCGTCTGGGCGATATCGAAGAACTTCCGGATGCCCGACGGCGGTATGGCGCGGGCCCTTGCCGAGACGAAATCCCTCACGCTCTCACCTCAGAACGAGTAGGGGAGACGCTCGACACCCTCGCGCTCGGCGAAGGTGGTGCCGTTCTCCTTGTAGGTCTTCATGGTGATATGCGTCGCCGTCTCCCGGATCCGGTCCATCGGGGCGATCTGCTCGGCGACGAACCGGGCTATCTCGTGCATGCTCGGCCCGGTCACCAGGAGCTGGAGGTCGTAGGCCCCCGTCATCAGCCGGAGCGAGCGGACCTGCGGGAACCGCGAGATCCGCTCGGCGATCCGGTCGTAACCGAAGTCGCGCTCGGGCGAGACTTTGAGCTCGATCACGGCGGCGACGTTGCCGTTGCCGGCCTGCTCCCAGTCGATGACCGCGCCGTAACGGCGGATGGCGCCGGCGGCTTCCAGTCGGGAGATCCGGTCCTTCGCGTCCTGCTCGCTCACCTCGGCCAGCACCGCGAGTTCGCTTATCGGGGTGCGGCAGTTCTCCTCCAGAAGCTGGAGGAGGATACGGTCCTTCTCGTCCATAGTTTCACCTGAACATTGCTCTTAAACGGTTGATGTCGAGTTGCTTGAGTCGCTGGTCGTCCAGCCTCGGATCGCGCGTGACGACCTCCTCGATCTTGCTCGTCGCCGCATCGAACCACATCTCCTTCGTCCGGCCGTACCGACCGCGTGAGACGACCCGGGTGTTGATGACGCCGAGCATGTTGAGCTCGGAGATGAGATCCGTGATCCGGCGGTGCGTCAGGACGTCGAGGTCGATGATCCGGGCGATCTCCCGGTAGACCACGGTGACCTCGCCGCTCGTGAAGATCCTTTTACCCATCTGCTCGAGGATCAGCATCGCGTAGAGGACCGCCTTGCTCTGGGTCGGGAGGGTGGAGACGCACTCCACCATGCTGTCGGTCTCGATCTTCTCCTGGGCCATCCGGACGTGCTTCTCGGTCACGCCCGCGGCGTTCTCGCGGTCTGCAAGCTCCCCCGATACCCGGAGGAGGTCGAGCGCCCGCCGGGCGTCGCCGTGCTCCTGGGCCGCGAGCGCCGCGCAGAGCGGGATGACCGTCTCGTCGAGCGCGCCCTCGATGAAGGCGATCTCGGCCCTCTGCTTGAGGATGTCGCAGAGCTGCGGGGCGTTGTAGGGGGGAAAGACGATCTCCTCTTCAGAGAGCGAGGAGAGGACCCGGGGGTCCAGGAAGTCGGTAAACCGGAGGTCGTTTGAGATCCCGATGATGCTGACCTTCGCGAACTTCAGGTCGGAGTTGATCCGGGTGAGGTTGTAGAGGGTATCGTCACCGCTCTTCTTGACAAGCTTGTCGATCTCGTCGAGGATGATGACCATGACCCCCCCGCTGCTCTCGAGCTGGTTCTTGAGCTCCATATAGACCTGATCGGTCGGCCACCCGGTCATCGGGATGTGGTTTCTCGTGCTGTCGCTCGGGTGCTGGTCGGCGTCGTCGAGGCTGTTCGCGATCTGGGCGAGCACCCGGTACTGGGTATCGATCACTTCGCAGTTGAGGTGGACGATCCTGCACCTCGTCCCGGCGAGCGCACTGGCACCCTCGAGCTCCGTCCCCACATACCGGACCGAGGCCGTCTTCCCGGTCCCGGTCTTGCCGTAGATGAGAATGTTTGAAGGAGTCTCGTTGGTGAGGGCAGGCGCAAGGATAGAGGCAAGCTCGTCGATCTGCGGTTTCCGGTGAGGAAGGATGTGAGGACGATAGCTGTGACGCAGCACTTCCCTGTTCTTAAATATACGTCTATTGGTGAGGTATTTTTTGAAGAGGCCCATTGGATTGGTCTTATCGTCCGACATGGTGTCACCGGAGGGGGTTACCAGGACAGGAGATTTTCTTGTCGAGGACCCTTAATATGATCGTTTTCGTGATTGATAACCCCTTCGTTTCCAGTGGAACTTATGAGCGGTCGATTGCCGGCAGAATTCTGGTGATATTGCCGGGACAGGGGAGGGACCCGGGAGAGGAGATGGGGTGATGGACCGGGATCACCCCGACCCCTTTGTTTCGCGTGGAGGGTGATGGTGATACCGCCCTGCGGTATCATCCAATCAAAGGTGATGGTGATAGTCATGTGTACCTCTGAAACTCAAGATATATAGTTTTGTCGTATCAGTACAGGGTCAGGGAAGAAGCAAGGAAAGCAGGATGAATGTTGTACGGGATGATTAAAACAGAGAACCGGGCTGGAAAGGGAGGAGAGAATGAAGGAAGAGAGAAGGGCGAGATGAGGGAAATACAGGGTGAAGTGGGAGAGAACGCGGGTACGGAGGCACAAAATATGGATGGAACGGAGGTTGGGGAGAGGATGTGGAGGGGGATCAGGAGGTGGGGGGCCGGAGAATGCAAGAGGATAGGAGGAAGAACTGGGGGGTAAGGTAACCAGGGAGTGAAAAGAGAGGAGAAGGGGAGGACTGGAGAGGGAGAGGATCGGGGAATGAGAAGAAAACAGGAGGGAGGGCTCGAGGGTAAGAAGCCAGGTCACAGGACCCGGAGAACCGAATCTCCTGGTCCGGGGAATGGCAACCCGATCGGAGAGCCGGATCGACCGGCAGAGTATCGGGTTCTTCCCTGCCGGTGTTGAGAGCTTCTCCGGATCTTGCCTTCTCCTTCCCTCCCCTCTTCGCTTCTCCAACCCCCTTCTCGCCCTTCGTTCATATCTCTCCTTTCCCTCTCCTTTTTGCCTGTTTCAGCTCTCTTTCCTCCCCCTCTCCAGAACTGTCCCCTCTCTTCAACCTCTCGCTCCGTGCTGGTTTCCTCCGGCAGTCCTCCTCGTTCTCTCTCCTCTCGCGCCGTCCCGGCACTCTCCCTTCTCGCTTCCCCCTTCCTCCTCCCGTCCCTGCTCTTCTGTCCCCCTCTCTTGCTCCCTTCCCCTCCGCCCTCCTCTCCTGCCCCTTCTCTTCCGCTCTTCCTCCTCCTGCCCCTTCTCTTCCGCCTTCCTCTCCTGCCCCCTTTTCTCTTCCGTTCTTCCTCCTCCTGCCCCTGCTCTTTCGCCCTCCTCTCCTGACCCCTCCTCGCTCCGCCCCTCCCTCTCCCCAACCCCGTGAGGGATCATTACATTTCCACACGAAACAAAGGGGTCAGGGTTTTCTCCCCTCCTGCCGGGGGATACAAAGAAGTAAAATACGCAGTACAGGGGTACTGGGAGATTCCATGGAGAGCAATCATCTTAAACCCCTAATCGTGACCGGTGCCGTCATTACGGTCTCATCGAGCCGGAAAGCCGAGACCGATACCAGCGGGAAGACGCTCATCGACCTTCTCTCCGAGGCCGGGATCGGGGTGACCCATTACGCCGTCATCCCCGACGATATCGAGCGGATCCGGTCCGAGGTCCACCTCGCGCTTTCGCGTGCAACCTGCATCATCATCACCGGGGGCACCGGGCTCACCCCCGACGACGTGACGATCGAGGCGGTCGCGCCGCTGCTCGAGAAGACGATCGACGGGTTCGGGGAGCTCTTCCGGCTGAAAAGTTACGAGGAGATCGGGACCGCCGCGATCCTCTCGCGGGCGATTGCGGGGGTCATCGGCGGCAGGGTGGTCTTCTGCACGCCGGGTTCGACGAAGGCGGTCACCCTCGCCGCACGGGAGATCATCATCCCCGAGGTCCGGCACATCCTGACCCACGCCGGGGCAGGTCGGTGACAGCAGATCGTTTCACTTGCGAAGGATGATCACCTCATGCGAAGACTGGCTCGGTTGTGAGTAGCCCGTCTTCGCACCTGACGGTGCTCAAGCTCGCTTTGCTCGCCCTTCACACCTGCGGTGTTCGACTCCACTCCTGACGGAACGTCGTCCTTCGAAACCCTCTGGGTTTCTCATGCTCCGAACGTCCCGTCCATCGCACTTCGCACCTGACGGTGCTCAAGCTCGCTCTGCTCGCCCTTCACACCTGCGGTGTTCGAACTCCGGCCCTTCGGGCCATCACACTTCGCGGCTTCGCGCTCTTCGCGTGAGGCCATATCATCACTCATAAACAGTTAGCTCACGCGAAGCCGCGAAGCCGCGAAGGACGCGAAGTCTGGAAATGGCTATGTAACTCCCCCCGCATCCGGGTGCCCGAACGACGCCCCTATAGAGCATCGTCCCCCTAACTCATGCGAAAGGTATCCGGAGTCTGCCAGTTCAGTTACCGGTAGACGTCGAGGAGCGCCACCCGTTCGAGGACCAGGTCGCGGAACCGCTCCTCCCCGACCACGGCAATCTCTCTTTCCGTGATCGAAAATAAGGCCGCGAGGCGTTCCCGCTTCGCGGGGTCGATCGCCTCCCAGTCCTCCTCGACGAAGGTCACAAGACCGGCAAGCCGCTCGCGGACGCCCGGCGCCGGCGGGCAGACAGCGAGATACGAGCGGTTCTCTCCCGGGTGGACCCCGAAGGACGAGCCCACCTGGCACTGCCTTGTCCCCCCGGCGTAGAGGAGGGTCTCCATCTCGAACGAGTTCGCTATCGGCTCCCCGCCTTCCCAGGACCGCCGGGCATGCCGGAGCGCCGCCTCCACGTGTTTTCGCCCCGCGAGGCGGTCGGCGTCGAGGAGGATGATGTGCGTCCCCGTCGCATCGGCGATCTTCCGGATCTCCTTGAGAAAACGGATATTGTCGTCGACGGTGAAGACCGCCTGGTAGATCTCGCATGCTATTTCTGTCATCTCTTTTCCTGCCATTTTACTCACCCGAACCGGGAGAGGGTCGACTGCTCCTCGGCGACCTCTCCCACCTCCTCGCGCGTCCCCTCAACCTGCTCGAAGATCCGGGCGGCGATCCCCTGGCCGAGGATCTTTCCGACCTTCTCGGGGCCGGCGGCGCGGAGCGCCTCCACCGAGTCGATACCGTTGTTGAAGAGCCGGCGGGCCCGGACCCGGCCGATCCCCCTGATCCTGATGAGAGGCAGGAGCTCCTTCTTGATGCCGTGTTTCGCGCGGAGTTCCATCTCCTCGATCGGCCGCACCAGGTGCGGGGCAAAGAGCCCCGCGAGGTGCCGGGCCCCGTGGACCAGCCACGCGACGCTCTCCACCATCCCGTAGACGTCGCCCGGACCGACACTGTAGCGCTCGCAGATCGCGTCCTCGCCGATCTCATCGGCCCAGTCGGCTAGGAGGAGCGCGGTCTTGAGGCTCCGGTCGAACCCCTCGCCCGCGTCCCAGGGGATCTCCGTCCAGAGTTCGTCGCGGTGGTCGGCGAGGAACCGGTCGAGGAGGTACATGTCGTCTCTCCGCACGAAGAGCGTCGGCATATCGGGCGTCGAGCAGAGGAGGTGGAGGAGCCCGATCTCCGTATACTCCTTTCGGCCGAGCCCGATCATCGCCTTCACGATCACCTCGGCGCTCCGGGGGTCGATGTAGAGCCTTGAAACGAGCGACCCATACTCCGTCGGCTCGAGCCACTCCCCCACCTCGGTGATCATCTCCGCTTCGCGCAGGAACTCAAGCGCCCGCTGGACCGCGCGTTTGAGCGCGAGGGGGCTCTCGCCCTGGTGGGCGTAGAACGTCCCGTCCATGAACCCGAGCACCTCGTCCCGCTCGCGGGCGAACCCCGTCGCGATGAGGGAGAGGATGTGGGTGCAGAGGACCGCTTCGTCCGCGCACCGGCTCCGGACGTCTTCCGCCGCCGCCTCGATGTAGCAGGCGAAGAGCTCGTCGACCATCTCCTCGGACTTTGCGATCATGACCGCCTCGCCGTAGGGGTCGAGATGCGGCCGCCCGGCCCGCCCGGCCATCTGCCGGTACTCGCGGACCGGGATCGGGACCATCCCCTCCCCGGCGTTGAACCGGAGGTAGTCGCGGACGATCACCCGCCGGGCCGGGAGGTTTAAGCCCGCCGCGAGCGTCGGGGTGGAGGCGATCACCTTGATATGCCCCTCCCGGAACCCCGCTTCGACGATCTGCCGCTCCTCCCGCGCGAGCCCCGCGTGGTGGAACGCCGCGCCCTGCGCGACGCAGGCGGCGAGCATCCGGCCCATCTCGGTCGCGGCGTTCGAGCGGAGTTTGTCGGCATAACCGGCGAGGACGGGGTTTGCAAGTTTCAGGCCCGAGGCCGCGCGCTTCGCGAACGCCTCGGCGTTCTTCCGTGAGCTGACGAAGACCAGGCACTGGCCCCCTTCCGCCACCGTGTCGAGGACGAGGTCCAGGTCCTCGTACTTGCTCCGGCGCTCGACCTGGCGGTCGTGGTCGGCAAACCGGATGCAGTCCTGCAAGAAGACTCCCTCCCGCAGGTCGACCGGCCGCCAGTCGCTCTCGACGAGTTCGGCGTCCAGCCACCCGGCGAGGTCCTGTGGGTTCCCAATGGTCGCCGAGAGGGCGATGAGCTGGATCTCGGGATTCTTGTGGCGGAGCTTCGCGATCACCATCTCGAGCGTCGCCCCCCGCGAGGGGTCGTCGATCAGGTGGACCTCGTCGAGGACCAGCAGGCTGATCTCGGAGAGCCACGGCGTCCGGTTCCGGAGGAGCGAGTCGACCTTCTCGCTCGTCGCGACGATGATGTCGTTCCTCCCCAGGTAGTCGTCCCGCCGGTCGAAGTCGCCGGTGGCGATCCCGACCCGGAGGCCTTTGCCCGAGAACTCCTCGAACTTCTCGCTCGCGAGCGCCCGCAGGGGGACGATGTAGAGGCACTTGCCTCCCCGTTTCACCTGGTGGTGCATCGCCATCTCGGCGACAAGCGTCTTGCCGCTCGCGGTCGGGATGGCGATGAGGAGGTTCTTCCCCGAGAAAAGCCCTGCTTCGACGCAGGCCGCCTGCGGCGGGTAGAGTTCCGTGATCCCGCGGCGAGCATAGCCGGCCGCGAGATCGGGCGGGATCGGGAGGCCGGCTATCTCCATATATACCCCTTCATTTCCAGTGCAACCTGTATAGAATGTGTGTCATCGTGGCCGGGGACGGGGGCCCCGCCCCCCGGCCGCATCAGGAGTAGTACTCCAGCATCGCCTGTTTGGCTTCCTTCTTCTTCCGGTCGAGGAAGGCGTAGACATGCTCGTGGGGCACACCCTGGATCAGCATCTCGACCGCCTTCCGCGCGGTCTCCACCTGATCGGGGAGGCCGATGATCGCGACGGTCTTGCCCTGAACCGAGATCTCCGTGGTGGTCATATCCTCGATCTGGGCGCGGGACGTTCCCGCTTTGCCGATGATCCGGCCCCGGAGCCGTTCGAGCTGCCGGGTCGTGCCCGAGAGGTCGGCGAGGTCGAGGATGTCGAGCATCATGTCCTCGTCCTCGAGGAGCTGGAACGCGCGCTCCGGCGAGAACCCGCGGTTGATCGCGGAGACGACGTTCGTCGCCGTCATGACGGCCACGGGGTCCTCCGCCTCGATCGCCACCATCCCCTCCTCGCTGTCGATCCGGAGGGTTATGCCGGTCTTCTCTTCGATCTCGCGTTTGGTAGACCCGCTCTTGCCGATGATCACGCCTATCCTGGCTGTTGAAACTTTTATCTCCTGTCTGGTCATGATAGCACCCTTTTTCCGGTCTTCAGGGCTCCCGGCGCCCGGTGCCGGTGATCGCACGGAGGACTTCTTCCTCGTCCGGCACATCGCAGTAGCGGGAGAAATATCGATTCAGGTTCTTCACGTCCCGGATCAGAAACGCGGGCGCCCGCGGGTGATCCAGGGTGACCGCCTGTCCCATATCGATCAGGTATGGTTTCTCGTGGTAGAGGATATTGTATTCGGAGAGGTCGGCATGGACCAGGCGCGCCTCCTGGTAGAGCCGCTTGATGTAATCGAGGATCGTGCCGTACACCGCCCCGTAATCCTCGACCGCGGCGTTCCGGAGCTGCGGGTAGGGCACCTCGTCCTCGCCGAGGAATGTCATTAAGAGGATGTTCCGGTCGAACGCGAGAGGTTCGGGGACCGGAATCCCCACCTCGTGCGCCCGGGCGAGGTTGCTGTACTCCTTCTTCGTCCAGGCGAAGATGAGTGCCTTGCGCGTGCCCCGGACGCTTGAGAACCGGCGGTCTCCTGCCAGGTACTCGTTCATCGCCTTGAAGTTCGCCGTCTGGATCCGGTAGATCTTGATGGCGAGCCCCAGCCCGTCGCGCTCGCCGTAGAAGACGTTCGCCTCTTTCCCGGTGCTGATCGGGCCGCCGATGGCCGAGATCAGCTTCTTGTGGACGAGCTTGTAGAGGGCCATCAGGGTGACCTCGTCAAAGACATCGTCCCGTACCTTCACCGCGTCGGCGTCCTTGATCCTGACGCCCATCGCTTCGATCTCGCGATCGAACTGCTCGTACTCATCGTTGCGGCCCACGGCCGGATCACCTGCTAAAGACGTAGTCGTGTACGGGGGCGAGGATATCGATGAGGTGGACGGCGGCCGCGTTCTTCAGGTCCAGGGGGTGGATCTCGCCCGCCGCGTAAGCCCGCTCGAGGTCCTCGTAGGCGTTAAACTCCCGGTCCCCGCCGAACTTCTCGGGCCGCCGGATGACGACCGTCCCGGCCCGGGGGAAGACATGATACCGGAGGATCTGGAGCACCGGGTTGTTCTCGACCTCCGGCGGGCAGAAGGCCTTCTTCATCTTCTGTCTGATATCCTCCTCGGAGTCGGCGACCGATATGACGTTGCCCGCCGACGACGACATCTTCTTCCCGTCGAGGCCGTTGATGATCGGCGTGTGGATACAGACCGGCGCCGGATACCCGATCGAGGGGAGGTGTTCCCGCGCCAGCATGTGAATCTTTCGCTGGTCGATCCCGCCGACGGCGGCGTCCACGCCGAGGGTCATGATATCGACCATCTGCATGATGGGATAGACCATCTGCGAGACCGTGGGGTTGTCCATCTGGCGCCCGACCTCGTCCATGCTCCTCTTGGCCCGGTTGAGGGTGATCGCCTGGGAGAGCGTGAGGACCGAGAGCTCGTACTCCGGCGTGAGCTGCACGTCAGAACCGAGGACGTACTTCGCGCCGCGGAGGCCGAGCCCCTCGAAACAGCGCTGGTTATACTCGGCGGTCTCCCGGATCTCTTCCATCGTGCCTTTGCGGTTCAAGAACGCGTGGAGGTCGGCGATGAGCACGGTCACCTCGAACCCCGCCTGCTGCAGGTCCATCAGCTTGTTCACCGTCACCATGTGGCCGAGGTGGATCTCCCCGCTCGGCTCGTAGCCGGTGTAGACCCGCCTGACCGGACGGTCGATGAGCGCGCGCAGTTCCTCGTCGGTGACGACCTCGACGGTATTCCGGGTCGCCAGTTCGTACGGATCCATTGAAAAGAGTGGGTCTGCCGGGGAGTTAATCCTTCTTCCTCCCCGGCTCCCGCCGTTCATCCGATGGCGACGAAGCCGAGCGCTTCGTTGGTCATCCGGATGGACTCTTTCGGATCCTTCACCGTCCCCATCAGGGCGCGGATGCAGTCGACGTTCTCGGGGACGACGTCGGCCTCCTGGTGGATGGCCTGGAAGCAGTAGAACTCTTTCCCGTCGAGGACCGAGACCGACTCCTCAAAGACCCCGTTCTCCCAGAGGTCCGTCCGCGGCCTGCCGAGGTCCTGGGTGTACTCCCGGAGTTCGGCGTTGCTCTTGATCCCGGTGGCCTTGCGGACGAGCCCGATCCGGCTGTGGTTCTCAAAGACCTTCAGCACCTCCTCGCGGGTGGTCTCCTTCTTCAGGTCCATCTGGATCACGTGCATGTGCATGAAGGTGGTGGGGACGATCATCGCGAGGGTGACGATGTTGATCTGCGGGAGGACGGTGTTGACGTCGGGGCCGTGGTGGCTCGGGATCGTGGCCGGGTTGAGGACGATCGCGTCCACCGGTCCCCTCTTGACGTCGCTGGGGTCCGCCGCCCGCCGGACCATCACCGCACGGACCCGCCCGACGCCGAAGGCCTGGTCCATGGCGTGGATGATCCGGATGAGCCCGGTGCTGTTGCACGAGACGACCCTGGCGAACTGGTGCCCTTCAGCCTCCTTGTAGTTCGCGTGGGCGTTGAAGGAGAAACCGGCGACCTCGTGCCCCTCGCCGCCCTGGAAGATTGCCTTTTTTCCAAGGCGCTCATAGAGCGGCCGGTTCTTCTCGCCGACGCCGCCGGGGGTGGCGTCCACGACGATATCGGCGACCTTGAGCATCGCCTCGACGTCGCCCGCGACCTCGATCCCGGCCTTCTCGAACGCAGGTTTCTTCCCGAGGTCCGCGATGTAGAGGGGATACCCGCGTTGTTTTGCGATGTACGCTTCAGCGGAGACGCTCGTCTTCGAGACCCCGATGACTTCCATGTCGGGTTGTGCGGCGACCGCATCGGCTACCCGTTTGCCGATGGTGCCGAACCCGTTGATCGCGACTTTGATCATGCATGTTGGAATACAGAACAAAAATTAATAAAGGTTGCTGGTTTGCAAATCCGACCCTCATTAGGGGATCATATCGAAAAAGAGGCTCCATGGTATGCCTCAATAACCATCAGGGCCGGTAAATCGAAAATTTCCGACCTCAAGGTATAAACCGGGCGATTTCATGCAGGCTATACGGCCGGGCAGGAGGGCTTTTCCCGACCGCCCCCTTCTCGTCCTCTCCCGCCGGCCGGGAGGCAGCGCGGCAGGATTTATAACCGGCCGGCACCATCTGGATATCATCCATGGAGTCGCAGCCCATCCTTGCAACCGGTCGCCTGCTCCTGCGGCCGTTCACCCTCGCGGACGCACCTGAGGTGCAGCGGCTCGCCGGAGACTACGCCGTCTCCGCGACCACCCTCCTCCCCTATCCCTACCCGGACGGCCTTGCGGAGGTCTGGATCGCGTCCCTCCGCGAGGGCGCCGAGCGTGGCGATGCGGCGGCATTCGCCGTCACGCTTGCCCGGGGGGGAGACCTCATCGGCGGCGTCCGCCTCCAGATCGACGCCGAGCATTCCCGGGGGGAGCTCGGGTTCTGGATCGCGCAGGCCTGCTGGGGGCGGGGGTATGCCACCGAGGCGGTCGGGGCGGTGATCGGCTACGGGTTCTCCGCCCTCGGCCTGCACCGGGTCCATGCCATCCACTTCTCCCGGAACCCGGCGTCGGGCCGGGTGATGGAGAAGTGCGGGATGGTGCATGAAGGCCGGCTTCGCCAGCACGTCAGGAAATGGGGCGTCTATGAGGATGTCGACCTCTGGGGGATCGTCAGCCCCATCAGGGCAGAGATTCCCCACCCGCTGCGAAGCATGCCCGTATGACCGGACAGCCCGTTCTCCTGACCGATCGCCTGCTCCTGCGGCCGTTCGTCCTTGCGGACGCCCCCGGGGTGCAGCGGCTCGCCGGCGATTACAGGGTTGCATCGTGCTCGCTTGCGATACCCTACCCCTATCCCGACGGAGTGGCGGAGGCCTGGATCGCCACGCATAAGCCGGGGTTTGAGAAAGGGATGCACGCTGTCTACGCCGTCACCCATTCCGGGGACGGTGCTCTCGTGGGCGCGGCCGGGCTCGTGGAGGTCAACCGCCGCCACGGGCGGGCGGAGCTCGGCTACTGGGTGGGGAGGCCCTACTGGGGCCGGGGCTACGCCACGGAGGCCGCCCGGGCGGTGATCGAGTACGGGTTCTCCGTAATCGGCCTGCACCGCATCTACGCCACGCACTTCTCCTGGAACACTGCGTCGGGAAGGGTGATGGAGAAGTGCGGGATGGTGCACGAGGCCCATCTCCGGGAGCATGTCCTGAGAGAGGGCGTCTTTGAGGACCTCGATCTCCGGGGGATCCTCGATAACGAGTGGCGGGAGCGGTCTTCGGCCTCGGCGATACGGGAGTGCCGGGTCTGTTGAACCGGCCGGTTCAACCTCGGAACTCCTCCCGTGCGGGGATTATATCACCTCCCCTGCCGACGAAGTAATGGGGAATGTGGATGGGGTTCGCCCCCCACTCTGTTATCGCTCCTCTCGCCGAAGGCGTCCCCCCGTGCTTCGACCTCCACCGGACAGATAGCAGGGCAGCTGCCTCTGCGGTCTCGCGGACCTAGCGTTCGACAAAGACGGCGTAACCCCGGTGCCCGCCCTCGCTGGCGGTCGGGAGAACGAGAACCTCCTTGCCCAGCCTCTGCGCCTCCCGTGCGTAGGAGGTTGCGGCCTGCCGGGTCTCGTAGAGCCGCTCGGCGTAATACTCCCCGTCGTCGATGACCCGTCGCTGCCGTATTCTTACCCATTCGGCGTTTGCGCGTCGTTCCATGCCCTTATGGTTGTAGCTCGCGGAGGATAGTTGTTGCGCAGCCGCGGGCAGGCCCCGCCGTCACCCGCAAAGCATTTCTTCTTGCGGCGCTCTTTCTGGTGCTGGTGCCTACCCTTGACCTCCAAAATAATCCCTTCGACCGGCCTGGAATCGAAAGATCCGCGGTTTTCCGCCCTCCTTTCGATCGTCTTCGCAGGGCTCGGCCAGGTGTATAACGGGCAGTTCGCCCGCGGACTCGTCATCCTCGCCGGGACTCTTGTCGGGGCTCTCGGCTTTGCTCCTGCCGGGGCGGCTATATGGCTCTACGGCACGTACGACGCATACGCCACCGCCCGACGGATGAACGAGGGAGCGATCCCGTACCATGAGAGCAGCATCCCGTCCGTCCTCCTCTTCGCCCTCGTCTGGCTGTTCATCCTCCTTCTCCTGCCCGCCGCTCCCGAAGCGGTATCCGGCGTCGCGGCAGGGCTGTCGTGGCGGTGACCGCCCTCACTGCGGGGCCGCCTTCCGCTCCGTCCAGTAAGCTTCCGCCTCCTCCTCCATCTTATCGAGCCGGTCGTAGTAGTCGGGGAACTCGTTCAAGTGCGCAAGCGCGATCTTTGCGGTCAGGAAGAGATCGTCGTCGGTGACGTTTGTTGCCGGGTCGTGGAGGCCGTGCTCGAGCTCCACGACCATGCCGCGCCGGAATTGTTCGACGTCGAAATCCTGCCAGGTGATGCCGAGCTGCTCGCCCATCGCCTTTGCTTCGTCGCGGGTCACTTCTCTACGTGTCATGCAGTCTCCCTCGGAGGAGGGGTGGGGCCCCGGGGTTATGAGCCTGTCGGCGTCGTGGCGGGGACAGGCCGAAATATCCTTCCCCCGCTAAAGAGCAGTATGTCAAGGATCATGGCGGAATCGGTAGTACTTCCCGGGGCCGGTACCCCGGCGAGGCGGGAGAAGAGCCCGGTGTTTGCGGCGGGGCTCTCCCTCCTCTTTCCGGGCCTGGGGCAGGTCAGCAACGGCGAGACGCTGAAGGGCCTCTTCGTGCTCGTTCTCGCGCTCGCGGGGCTTCTCGTGATGCTCATTCCCGGTGTTGCCGTCTGGCTCTACGGGATCTACGATGCCTGGGCAACGGCCCGGCGGATGAACGCAGGGACCGTCCCGTTCCGGGAGGCGGGTCTTGCGACGATCGCCCTCTTCATGATCGCCTGGACGGCCGGGGTGCTCGTCTTCCTCACGCTCCTTGGGCTTGCGGCAGTCGCGGCCTTCGTCACGACGGTGTAGGGCGGACTTTTCCCTGAAAACGAAGCCCGCTCTTTCCGGCAGCTATCCAACTTCGCAAAGCCTATCCGGAAGAACCGGCGGCTCCACCTCGCCCGGGCGGCACCTTTATCCCCTCCCGCTCCTCTGGTGGCCGGAGGACGATGGCGCAGATGGACCGGAGGCGAACGTATCTGCTCTTCCTACTTCCGGTGCTGCTGCTCACCTCTGCCGTGTCCGGTGCCGGCATCTCCGACCCGGCAGGGGATTTCCCGGACCCCGATATCACCGGCCTCTCCTGTGAGGTCCGTGAGAGCGTCCTCTACGTCCGGATGGACCTTGCCCGGGAGCCCGCGGGGGACTACGGCGGGGTGGTCTTCGTCGATGCCGACCGGGACCCTGCGACGGGCTACCGGGAGGGGACCGGCGCGGACTACGTCTACGCCTTCTCCGTCATGCCGATCATCTATACCGAACCTATCATCTCCACGACCGTAAATGACGACCCGGTGAGCGGGAACACCCTCTCGGTGAGTGGAAACAGGATCGATGTCGCGGTGCCCCTCGGCAGCCTCGGAGGCAGTACCGACCCGGACCTCTTTGCAGTCGTCTATGCCGGGACCGGGCCGGGTTTTGCCTTCGACCGGGCCCCGGATTACGGGGTCATGAACGCCGAAAGCGGCGAGGTCCGCGTCCCCTACGGGGGTGAACCGACGAGCAGCAGGTTCCGGGACCCGGCAGGAGAGACCCCCTCCGGGGACGTAACAGATCTTGAGATGAACGTCCACGACGGCGTGCTCGATATCCTGGTGACCTACGCGGCCGCTGTCGGGAGCGACGGGAGTTCCCTCGGGGGAGACCTGACAGGCTGGATCCTCCTCGATACGGACCAGAACCTGGCCACGGGGTTCATGAACGCCGGGGAGGCGCCGCCGTCGTTCGGGGTCGACTATCGCCTGGTCTACACCGCCGGGACCCTGCTCGGGACAGGCGCGAGCCTGGAGAAGGCCGGCCCGGGCCTCCTCGAAGGAGGGGATGCGGAGACGACGGGGGTTCCCCTCGGCCTTCCCTACAACGATGCCATGTTTCTGGTTGCCGGCAATCAGACCTTCCTCCGGATTCCGCTTGCGCTGCTCGGCCCCGACGACGGGCGGGCGAGCATCGTCCTCGACTCATTCCCGCTCGATACGATGGGCACTCCCGGAGGACCGGATCAGGTCCCGGATACGGGGGCGATCGACTCCGCGACCGGTGCGGTCCTGCCTCTTCTGGCATACACCGGGCAGCCGGTCCTCGTCTCCGACCCTGCAGGCGACTCCGCCGGGTTCGGCTACGACGGGGACGAGATCGCTTCGGTCGAGGCCGGGTATGCGGGGAGCACCCTGCTCGTGAAGGTCACCTACGCAAGCCTTGAGCCGGACGACGGTGCCGTGACCACGGTCTTCCTCGACACCGACCAGGCCGCGGACGGTCTCTTTGAGTCGGCGCTCGTCTACTCCCTCTACAACGGGAGGCTCGACGCCATGTTCGTGGGGGATACCGGCGGGGTCTTCGGCGCGAGGGGTGTGCGGCACCTCGTCACCGTGCAGGGGAAGAGCATGTATGCGAGCGTCCCCCCGGAGGTCTTGAACGACGACGGGAGCCTGAACTTCTACGTCGAGACCGCCCTCGTGCCGAGCAGGGCGGGTATCCCCCTCACCGACCAGCTCAGGGAGTGGGTAGCCTCCGGGTACGAGACCCGGTTCGGGGTGGGCCAGGTCCATATCAGCCCCGACAAGTTCAACAGGACGGTCTACGACCGGGCTCCGGATGCAGGGTTCATATCGGTCGAGCCGTAACCCCGGCCGATACGGTCATCCCCCGCAACCCTTATCCCTCACAACTCCACTACCCCCGTCCATGCAACGCCAGGCGGTCGCGTCCACCAACATCAGGTCTGTCGGCTACGACGAGGAAGACGAGATCCTGGAGGTCGAGTTCCACAGCGGCGGCGTCTACCACTACGTGGGGGTGCCGGCCTCCGTCTACGAGGGGCTGCTCACCGCCCGGTCGAAGGGCCGGTACTTCGGGGACTTCATCCGGCTGCGCTACCCCTACGAGAAGGTCCGGTGATCGGTACGGCAGCACCCTGCCGCAACCGCTATCATCCTCCCCGACTACACCGGGCCGCATGTCTCAGCAGCCAGCCGGGCATGACGGCACGCGATCGATCGGCTACGATCCGACGACGAAGGCGCTCCTCGTCATCTGCACGACCGGGAACGCCTACCGCTACGCCGGTGTCCCAAAAGAGGTCTATGACCGCCTCCTCGCCGCCCCGTCGCGGGAGGAGTTCGTACGCGAGTCGGTCCAGGGCAGGTATCCGCGGGAGAAGTACCCCTGCATGGCGGTCGGGGAGGAGATCTGAGCCGGGAGCCCCCTTCCCCCCGTGACCTGCCCGGACCTGCCGGGCGTAGGTTTATGCCCGCGCTCCGCGTACTTCGAGATAACGTCAGAGAGATATGACCATGACGACCGTGATTGCCGTCGACCTCGGCGCGACCAACCTTCGCGCCGCCCTGGTAGGCTCCGATGCGACCATACCGGCCCACGTCGCCGTCCCGACCCCGACCGCGGGGTCCGGCGGGGCGGTGATCACCGCCGAGATCATCGCCCGGATCGAGGCTCTCCTCGCCTCACCGGAGGGAAAGGACGTCGCGGCGATCGGCGTCGCGTCGGCCGGCCCCCTGGACCTCGGCCGCGGGTGGGTCACGAACTCCCCCAACATCGCCTTCCCGGTCGTGGAGATCACCGGCCCGCTTGCCGGGCGGTTCGATCTCCCGGTCGCCCTGATCAACGACGCCCGGGCCGGCGTCCTCGGCGAGCGCTGGGCGGGCGCCGCCCGCGGCTCCGATAACGTCGTCTATATCACCCTCTCGACCGGGCTCGGCGGCGGTGCGGTGGTGAACGGCCGCCTCCTTCTCGGGGCGGACGGGAACGCCGGGGAGATCGGCCACATCCCCGTCGAGACCTGCTACAACCTCACCTGCGGGTGCGGCTATAAGGGCCACTGGGAGGCCTACGCCTCGGGGAAGAACGTCCCCGGGTTCTTCGCCGCCTGGCGGGAGGCTACGGGCGCCGGGAGCGTCGCATTCGACGCCTCTTCGACCCGGGCGATCTTTGCGGCGGCGCGAGAGGAGGATCCGGTCGCCCTCGCCTTCATGGAGGCGCTCGGGCAGGTGAACGCCCGGGGGGTCTCGGCGGTCGTCGTCGCCTACAACCCCGATGTGATCGTGCTCGACGGGCCGATCGCCCGCTACCACGGGGACCTCGTGATCCGGCATATGGAGCCCTATATCGACCGCTACCTCGCCCTCCCGCGGATCGTCGTCTCCAGTCTCGCCGGACAGGCGCCGCTCCTGGGCGCGGCGGCATATGCGCTGGAAGGGCGGTGAGAGGGGCATGATCGAGATCTATCCGAACCTCTATGTCGGGACGCAGGAGGACTACGAGGTCACGGTGGAGACCCACGAGACCTGGTGCGTGGTACATGCCTGCCGGAGCCCCTACCACTGCCTGGCCGTCACCTACTCCCCCGTCGGGACGGTGCCGGAAGACCACCCCGAACGCCTGGTCGCCCGGCGGGGGAACCGGCTGATGCTCAACTTGGTCGACTCGAGGAATCCCGCCGACGTCCCGAAGGAGGCTATCGACGCCGCCCTCTCCTTCATCGGCCGTTGCCTCGCGGCAGGCCGGCCGGTGCTGGTCCACTGCGGCTTCGGGGTCTCGCGGTCGGCGTCGATCGGGCTCCTCTACCTTGCGGCCTACACCGACGTTCTGCCGACGGAGAGCCTCGCCGCCGCGGAGGAGGCCTACCGCCGGATATACCCGCCATACAGGCCCGGTCGGGGGTTCCGGGGCTTTATGGAGGCGCACTGGGAGGAGTATACGAAGAAGCGGGTGGCTGCGTGACCGCAGAGCCGCTCGGCGCGGCAAAGTTTGAGGTCCGGCGGTCGCGGTTCCACGCGCACCTCTACCGGGTGGCAGGGCCGGGGGATCTCGCACCGGTCCTCGCCGGCCACCGGGAGGCCTACCCGAAGGCCGCCCACCACTGCGCCGCTCTCCGGTGCGGCTCGATCGAGGAGTTCAAGAACGACGGCGAGGTCGGCCGGCCGGGGAGGGTGCTCCTCGACCTCCTCCGGAAGCATGCCCTCGACGGCCACGTGCTGGTCGTATCGAGGATCTTCGGCGGGGTGCTCCTCGGGCCGGGAAACGTCGGTCGCGCGTTCCGCGACGCCGGGGAAGCGGCGATCCGCGAGGCGGGGGTCACCCGGTGACGGAGGTCCGCCTGCCGGCGGGAAGGACCGCCGCGACGGGAGCGAACGCGGCGGCCCGTGCGAAAACCGCCCGGACCGCCGTCGTCGGCACCGTGTAGCGCTCCCCGGTTAAGAGCGTGAACGTGAGCGCCGCCCCGGACCGGGAGAGTTCCCCGCTCCCGGCCGCACCGTCGAGGACCGGGCCCCGGTCCTGGCGGAGCCATTCTATCCGGGCAGGGCGCAGGCCGTCGAGCGCCTGCCGGAGTTCCCATGCCCTGACCCCGAACCGCCCGGCCGTCAAGCATAACCTCGAGGGTCCGGCAGGATCTTCCCTTCTCGTCGATCGCGGCGCATCTGCACCTCTGGATGTATCCCGCCCTTCGCAGCATGCCCCCGGGTCTTCCTGCAGGGGTCTAAAAGCCGCGCCGTGCGGGGGGTGAAAGTGTAGGGTTCTCTCTGCTGTGCCCTGTCGACTCATGCGGAGCGGCGAAACTTGTGAAGGAGGCTTCCTTTGAGTGTGCTTGAGGCCGTGTCACTGTCCCTATACTTTACCTCACGCGAAGCCGCGAAGCCGCGAAGAGAAGGGATGTATGTACCCAAACTTCGCGTTTTTCGCGGCTTCGCGTGAGATCCGATTCCTACCCGGAAGTTCCGGTAATTGTCAGTAACCCGGCATCTCCCATGCCCGCCACTTTCTCCGCCCGCGGACGATAAGGAGTCCTGCCGTCGGGACGAGGAGGAGGCTCGCGAAGGCGTATGCCGGGTCGATGAGCGAGGCGAAGATCAGGCCGAGGAGGACCGGGCTTATCGCGAGGACGTAGCGGAGGAAGACCCCGGCGGCATAGAGCATGACGTTCGGGTGGAGGCCGGTGAGGTAGACCGTCACCGCGAGGGTGTAGGCGGAGACCGAGAGGAACGCGGCGAAGGCCGGGAGGAGGGTCCCCTCCCCGCCGGTCGTCGCCGCCGCGAGCACGAGCACCGCGGCCGGGAGGAGGTTTGCGAGGGCGTAACTCTTCAGTTTCCCGTCGATGACCTCCGAGACCTCCACCGGCAGGACGGCGTAAGCCGTGAAGGAGTCGAACTCGGTCAGCCAGTTGTAGATGGTGGCCGAGAGGACGCCGAGCAGGACCGCGAAGACGACGAGCGGGTCGATCCCCGGGATGAACCGGATCAGGATCCGGAGGCAGACCCAGACGAGGCCGAGCGGGAGGAGGAACGAGAAGATCACCTTTCCGGCGCCGCCCTCGCTCCGCAGGAGGTCGAGGGCGTCTTTCGCGATGAAGTGCCCGCTGCCGACGGTGCGGAGCCTCTCTGCGAGGGGGTCGAGGCGGTTTTCGAACCGTCTCGTCCGGTCGGGGTAGTCGACAGTGACGAGAAGGACCGAGGCGGCGGCCGGGACCAGGATGAGGAGGAGCGAGAGTACGAGCGGGGACGGTCCCGGGGCGAGGAGGAAGGCATACGGGGGGAAGACGGGGATGGTCCCGAGGGCATACACCGCGACCCCGCAGGCCGCGAGGACCGCGATCGCTCCCGCGAGGAGCCGGACGGAGCGGGCGTAGAGCGTCGAGAGGAGGCAGACGATCGAGAGCCCGATGAGGAAGGCGAGCGCGAGCGAGACGAGCGCAAGAATGCCGAGAGCCGGGTCGAGGGAGATGAACGGGGTCGCCGCGGTGAACCCCGCCGCGAAGGGGAGGACGTAGAGGAGGACGTAGTAGACGGTATCTTTTACCAGGAACGTCGCAAAGATCCGCCGCTCCGAGATCGGGAGGCTCCTTGAAGCGTAGGCGAGGAGGCTTGCCTGGCCGAACCGGCGGTTCATGAACTCCCGGCCCATCGTCCCGAACGACCCCACCATCACGCCCGCGAGCAGGAAGAGGGCGAGCGCGAGGGGGGCCATCGCGGCATACGGGAGCGTGTCGGAGAAGATCGGGAGGGTGAGCGAGCCCGCGAAGGCGAAGAACGCGACGACCACCGGAAAGAGCGCAAAGCCGGCGCTCCCGAAGATCGTCGAGTGGATCCGCCACTCCTCCTTCATCATTGCCCAGAAGAGGTCAGGCACCGGCATCGCCCCGCACCAGGTCGAGGAAGGAACGCTCGAGGCTCTCGCCGGACCCTGCAAGGTCCCCGGTCCGGCCGCAGTAGAGGAGCCTGCCGTTGTGGAGGACCGCTACCCGGTCGCAGATCTCGGCGGCGATCTCGAGGATGTGGGTCGAGATGAAGACGGTCCCGCCGTCACGGACGTAATCCTCCAGGAAGTCCTTGACCGTCCGCTGCACGATGGGGTCCAGGTTGATCAGCGGCTCGTCGATGAGCGCGAGCCGGGGCTCGTGGAGGAACGACTGCGCAAACATCAGTTTCTGCCGGGTGCCCCGCGAGAGGTCCTTGCAGAGGACGCCTCGTTTCTCCCGGAAGTCCAGGAGGTCGAACCAGCGGTCGCACCGCTCCTCGATCCGGTCGAGGTTCCGGATCCGGGCCACGAAGTGGAGATACTCCTCGGCGGTCAGGAAACTCGGCGGCGACTCCTGTTCAGGGATGATCCCGACGAGACCCCTGACGCCGATGGGATCTCTCGCCGGGTCGAGCCCCATCACCCTTGCCGATCCTGCGGTCGGGGGAATCTGCCCGGTCAACATCCGGATCATCGTCGTCTTCCCCGACCCGTTCGGGCCGAGCAGGCCGAAGAGTTCTCCTTTTCCAACGGAGAACGATACCCCGTTCACCGCCGCAACATTGCCGTAGTTCTTCGTGAGGCCGTCCGCCTCGATCATCTTCTGCACGCCGGTCACGCTCCTCCGCGTTCTTCGTGAATGAACATCGGCAGCAGGTCCGTATAATATTTTTCTATTTATCACTCCTCTCTTCCCGTGATTTCCGTCAAAAAGGGCTCTCAGGTCTCCTCTATTACGGGCTGCAGCCTCGTTTCATCCCGGCCGGCATCCCGCCCGCGCCCGGCTGCCGCCCGGCCACGGCTCCCTGCGGGATTCCCTCCGGTGCAGAGCCGGCCCCGGAGCACATGGATAGGTATAACCGCTCGGGCCGGCTACCGGGATTCATGGATGAACAGGAACGGCATGCCCATGCGAGGAGACAGGTTGAGGAGATCCGCGGGTTCTATACGCACTTTGCCATCTACGTTGTCGTCAACCTCCTTCTCTTTACGATCAACATGGTGACCAGCCCCGGCGGGCTCTGGTTCTACTGGGTGACCATCTTCTGGGGGGTAGGCGTGATCTTCCACGCGCTCAGCGTCTTCGTCGGCGGCCGGGTCTTCGGCAGGGAATGGGAGGAGCGAAAGATCCGGGAGATCATGGAGCGGGAAGAGCGGCGATAGTTTGGTTTCTGAGCGGCCGTGAGGTGACAGAAGCACTTATCAGGTGTGACCGGTAATGCCCGTCACGATGATGACGGAGATACCCTACGACCGGTTCGCTCACGTCCCGGAGCGGATCTCCGGGCTGGTCGACCTTGCGTACAACCTCTGGTGGAGCTGGCACTCCTCGGCAAGCGTTCTCTTCAAGATGTTGAACCGGGCGGAGTGGAAGATGAGCGGCCACAACCCGGTCAGAATGCTTCTCGATACTCCGCCGCGGTTCTTCGAGCGGGCAGCGACGAACCCGGAGTACCTCCGCCGCTACGACATCATCATGTACCGGTTCCGGCAGTATATGGAGCCGAAGACGAGCTGGTTTTCGCAGTACTACCCCGGCCGCGTGCCGCTGACGATCGCCTACCTCTCAAGCGAGTTCGGGCTCCACCACTCGCTCCCGTTCTACGCGGGGGGGCTCGGCATCCTCGCGGGGGACCATGTCAAGGCGTCGAGCGACCTCGGCGTGCCGCTGGTCGCCGTCGGGTTCATGTATGCCGAGGGTTACCTGCACCAGCACATCGAAGCGAACGGCTGGCAGAAGAACATCGCAGAGGTCCTGGACCGCGACGCCGCGCCGGTTCTCCGGGTGCTCGACGATAGCGGCCGGCAGCTCGTGATCCGTGTCCCTCTGATCGAGCCCGCCATCTACGTCGCCGTCTGGAAAGTGCAGGTGGGGCGTGTCCCCCTCTACCTCCTCGATACCCACATCGACGAGAACGAGCCCGAGAACCGGAACATCTCCCACCGCCTCTACTTGAAGGAGATCGAGTGCCGCCTCCGGCAGGAGGTGGTCCTCGGCATCGGCGGGCGGAAGGTCCTCCATACCCTTGGCATCGAGTACTCGGCGATGCACTTGAACGAGGGCCATTCGGCGTTCGCCCTCCTCGAGCGGCTCCGCGAACGACTCGATGCCGGGATGCCCCCCGGAGATGCGCGGGAACAGGTCCGGGGGACCTCGGTCTTCACCACCCACACCCCTGTGCCGGCCGCCCACGACGTCTTCCCTGAGGAACTGATGGCGAAGTACTTCCGCACCTACTGCTCGTCGCTCGGTCTGACCTGGGACGAGTTCATGGCGCTCGGAGAGGACCCTCACAGCCCGGGCGCCGGGTTCAACATGACCGCCTTCGCCCTCCGTATGAGCCGCTTCCACAACGGCGTCTCGCAGAAACACGGCGAGGTCGCCCGCGAGATGTGGCAGCCCCTCTGGCCCGATCTGCCCGTCGAGAAGATCCCGATCGACGCCATCACGAACGGAGTCCACATGCCCTCATGGCTGAACCACCGGATCGAAGCGCTCTTTGACCGGTACATGGACTCGGTCTACCCGAACTGGCGGGAGGAGTACGATAACCCGGCGCTCTGGGAGGTGGTCGACGAGATCCCGGACGAAGAGCTCTGGCGCGAGCACCAGTGGCTGAAGATGAAACTCTTCGCCCGGCTCCGGGATCGGAAACGGATGAAGTGGGCGGGGCACCGGGAGGAGCCCGCGAACCTGGCCGCCGAAGGGCTCATGCTCGACACCTCGGCGCTGACGATCGGGTTTGCCAGGCGGTTTGCCGAGTACAAGCGGGCCGACCTCATCTTCGAGGACCTGGACCGCCTCGACCGGATCGTGAACAACCGCTGGAGGCCGGTGCAGTTCATCTTCGCCGGGAAGGCCCACCCTGCCGACGAGCGGGGCAAACAGATCCTGCAGGAGATCTACCAGTACTCCCAGGACCCCCGGTTCGGAGGCCGGATCGCGTTCATCGAGGATTACGGCGAGCAGCTTGCACGCTACATGGTCCACGGCGTCGACGTCTGGATGAACACTCCCGTCCCGCTCATGGAGGCGAGCGGGACGAGCGGCATGAAGGCGGGGATGAACGGGGTGCCGAACCTCTCGGTCCTGGATGGCTGGTGGGTCGAGGGCTACAACGGCAGAAACGGCTGGGGCTTCGAGGGCCGCCCCCCCTACTCGGGAGAGGGGCAGCCTGACGCAGGGACGCTCTACGACCTGATCGAGAACGAGCTCGCCCCGCTCTACTACTCGCGGACGATAGATGATACCCCGCACAAGTGGGTCCGGATCATGAAAGAGTCGATCAAGAGCATCGCCCCGCAGTATTGCGCGGTCCGGATGCTCAAAGAGTATGTCACGCACTACTATCCCTCGGTCTGCATGTACGCGGCCGGCCCGGCGAAGCGGGCGGCCGGAATCGAGGGGGTCTGCATCCCCCGCTGACGGCTCCGGCAGGTTGATGCGACGGCGGGGACAACCTGCTCCCATATGGCATCCTGCCCGGCAACGGTCCGGCGTGAAGCGAGAGGGGGCTACCCGGTGCCCCGGGAAGGGAACCCGGACGCATGACGAGCGGCCTGTTTGCCCGGGGGGCGCTGCTCGCCGCGGTGGTTGCGACGATGCTCGGTTCAGCCCTCGTCGTCGCGCCGCCGGCGACGCCGGGCGCCGTCCTCCTCCTTCTCGCCGTCGGCGTCGTCGCCGGGGTCTTCGGGGGGCTGATCGGGGTCGGGGGGTCGACGATCATGCTCCCCGTCATGTACTTCTACCTCGGATTTCCGGAGCCCGTCGCTATCGGGACCGGGCTCTTTGTGGTCGTCTTCACCTCGCTCTCCGGCGCCGTCGGCCACCTTGCGCGGGGGAATCTCGACGGCCGGGTGGCAGCCCGGATCGCCACGGGCGGCCTTCTCGGTGTCCTCATCGGCTCCTGGCTCTTCTCCTTCATCGTCGACCATACCCGCGTCCTCGACCTGATCCTCGGCCTGATCTTCCTCGCCCCGTCGATAGGGATGATCCGGGACGGGCTCCGGTCCGGCACCCGGCCGGAGCCTGAGCGTGTCGGGGGAACCGCTCCCGGCCACGCCCTCTTCGGGGCCACCGTCGGGGTCCTGACCGGGATCACCGGGCTTGGGGGCGGTTACGCCCTCGTCCCGGGGCTGCTCTACCTCTTCGGCGCCCCGGTCTCTGTCACGATGGGGACGTCGCTAGCGTCCATGATCCCGATGGCGGTCGTCGGGGGCGGGATCAAACTCGCGGAAGGGTATGTCGCCGTCGGGGCGGGGCTGATCCTCGCTGCCGGGTCGATCGCCGGCGCCCAGGCGGGGGCCGCGTCGATCGGAAGGTTCCGGCCGGCGACCCTGAAACTGGTCTTCGGCCTCTACTTCCTCTACGCGGCGATCCGCTTTATCGCGGGGTTCCTCGGTATCGGGGTGCCCTGAACCGTATCTCCGGAATGGTTGCCGGGGAGGCGGACGGGCCTCCGGGACCGGCAGTGACGGAAAGCCCGGTTGCCGTCAAGGTTTTTAGCCGGCGGCCGCCCATATCCTAGTACCGATACGCGGTGGGGCCCCGGAGATGGAGTGGAAGGATATTGTCAGCGTTCTCGCGGGCGGGATCGTGATCCTGCTCGTCGCTCTCGTAGTGAAACCCGCGCTCCTCCCGGCATCGGGCGGCCCCTCTCTCGCCGGGGCGGCACCGCCCGTGTATCACCCGCCCATCCCGGCCCCGGCCGCGACGCCGTTCCCGGAAGGCGCTCCGGTCTACACCCGGACCTTCCGCTGGACGTCGATCGACGGCGGGGTCCATACAACGGAGGTCCGGGTCCCGGAGGCGCTCTTCCTCGAGCGCCGGGCGACCCCCCGGTTTGCCGACCCGCTCGCCTGGGGGCGATACGCCCTCGCGGATGCCGATCGGCCGGTCCTCGACGACCTCGCCCGCCGGATCGCACCCCCGACCGCCAACCCGGAAGAGGAGTACTTCCGGCTGATGAACCTGATCTTCTTCGTCCAGCAGATACCGTACGCGCCCGACAACAGCACCGACTCCTATACCGAAGGCGTCCTCCCCCGGTATGCCCGGCATGTGGGAAAGAGTGTTGAGTACACCAGATACCCCGTCGAGACGCTCGTCGACGGGAAGGGAGACAGCGAGGATGCGGCTATCCTGATGGCTGGGCTCCTCGACGCTCTCAGCTACGATACGGTGCTGCTCCGGTACCCGGACCACATGGCGCTCGGTATCCGGATGGAGGGGTTCAACCCCTATTACGCGAAGTACACGCCGAAATACTTCACGTACGAGGGGAAGCACTACTACTACGTCGAGGGGACGAACTACACCTCGGTCTCCACGGGAAATTCGACGTTCTGGGCCAGGCCTGCCCCGATCGGTGATACCCGGGCCGGGCCGGTCGAGAGCGTGAGGTCGGGGACGCCGGAGATCATTCCCCTGCGCTACCTCCTCATGCCCGCCGAATACCGTATCCACCCGGTCCGGCTGCCGGGGAGAGGGGCGTGAGTGCCGTGGACCTGAAGGCTCCGAAACTCCCGAAACTTCCGAAAATCACCGTCAGCCGGCGGCAGGCGCTCATCGCCGTCGGGGCGGCGGTTGCCCTGATAGCCGTCGTTTTCATCGGGTGGAACCTGTATCTCGACCACACCAAGGAGCAGCGGGTTGCGGCGTTCGGCAGCCATATGGCAGCCTCGGAGGCAGACCTCCACCGGCTCCACGAGGCGGTCTCGACGCACATGCGCTCTTCCCCTGACCACCTCTCGATCGGTGAGACTGACGCGTATATGCGGCAGTTTGGAGCCCTCGCGGAGTACGGGAGGGGGGTCACGGCCTATCACCGGCAGGTGATCGCTGCCGATGTGGTCCCGATGAGTTATGCCGGAGCGCAGGCGGCCTACATCCGGGCGCTCGAGAGCCTGAACCGGGCGTTCTCCCTCTGGTCCTCGGCCGCGGCCGCCTACGACGCAAAGGCCTACGCCGCGGCAAAGGATAATCTCAAAGAGGCGGACGGTGCGTGGAAGGAGTATCTGGCCGCGGTAGAAGAGTACGAGCGGGAACTCCGGGCTGCAGAGAGCGGGGAGGAGATCTCTCCCGCCTAGACGAGATACTTCTCCGGGACCTTGACGGTGATGGTGAGCGACTTCAGCGACTCAGAACGGATGATGAAGTAATAGTCGCCGTAGCCTTCCCGGATGGTGAATGTCTCCTCCTTTCGTGCAGAGCCGCTCTCTGTAGAGTTATCTTTTGTCGAGACGTTTCCGGGGCGTGCCAGATCGGAACGGGAGTACTGGATCTCCCTGACAATCTTGTTGGGGTCGCTCTTTTCGTAGATCTCCATTGCTAACCAGGAGTAGTCGTTCATCGGCGTCACGCTCACGTTGACGGCCCAGTAGGGGTACGGGATACGATAGACCTCGGTGGCAAGAACACGGGGAGGCCGGTCGATGGTTGCCGTTGCGTAGTCCACCATCCTCTCGGAGACCCGGAGGTCGTTAGGCTGCTTTGTCATCGTGATCGTGGGTGTCGGGGTCGGGATCTGGTAGGTCCGCGGGTCGACGAACGCCACCTTCCTCACTTCGAGGGTCGTATTCTCGCGGGGGGGTGCGGCGGGGGTGGGGGCCGGAAGACCCCCCAGCAACGTCTGCGCCAGCGTCAGCAGCTGCGGCGGGGCGGGGGAATCGGACTGGAGATCTGCAACCGTATCGGGCGCCGTGCAGCCTCCGGCCACGACGGCGACCGCAAGGAGGATAAGGAGCGGGATGTGGCGCCCTTGCATACTGATCTCTTGTTTTGAGGCGCTATTAGTAGTTACTCATACGATCCGGGGACGGGGCGGGAAAAAGAGATGGTTGGGCGGACCGGGGGCGCTTCACGTCCCCTCGAGTGCTTCCATGGCAAGGCCTTCGAACTCATGGCCCAGCTGCGCAAACGTCCTCTCGACCTCGGCGACCCCCGCCGGATCCCCCAGTTTCAGCAGGGCGGCGGCGGTCAGGGCCCGGCAGCACTCGGACCGGCTGGTCCTGAGGATGCCGATCAGCGGGTCGACCGCCCGGGGATCACCGATCTCGGCGAGTGCCCAGACTGCCGGGTTCTTGATATCGTCGTCCGCGACGAGCAGGACCCCGATGAGCGGCTCCACCGCTTCGGCCCCGGTTCGGGCGAGCGCCATCGCCACGGTCCAGCGTGCATCGCTGTCGGTGGCGAGCAGGGCCTGCACCAGCGGCCCGATCGCCGGCGCCCCGATGGTCCCGAGACTCCCGACAGCCTGCAGGCTGGTGTAGGTGTCGGCGTTCAGCATGACGTGCATCAGTTCCCGGACCTGCCCGGGCTCGCCCGCCTTAACTTCTCTCCTCTCGATCGTCTTCTGCATCTCCTCACCTCCTCTTTACAGATGGGGGGTGTCCCGGCGTTACAATAAGCCTTTACGCACCGGAATCGCCGTACAGTACTGCGGAACGGCAGTGCCGGGCATAGATTTTTATACCCTTCCGCGGCGGCCGGTGGAAGCTCCGCTCCTAGCGGAACGTCGCACCCTTTGAGACACGCGTCGCCACTCGAAAACACTTCGCGTTTTCTCAAGTTACTGCCCTAGCAGTAACTGCCGCCATCATGCCGAGCACCCTGCCGTCTTCGCCGATGATCGGCGTCGCGAGAAGGTCCACCCGGAACTTCGCACCGCCGTTCCGGATGCCGGCCCGCTCGCCATGCCAGGACCCGCCATCGAGAACCATCCGGATGATCTCCCGCATCTCCTCCGGCTCTTCCCAGAACCGGGAGAAGTGTGACCCCCGCACCTCCTCTGCTGTCGGGTAGTTCCAGAGGGCGAGGTAGGCGGCGTTCGCGTAGGTCACCACCCCGTCCGGGGCGAGGAGGGCGACCGCACGCCCGGTGCAGGCGATAGCCCGGTCTTTGAGGAGCATCTCCTGCTCCCGCCGCCGCAGGTCGGCGATGTCCGCGACGAGGAGGCGGTAGGCCCGCGTCTCCTCGGTGATATCCTCGCAGGTCGAGTACTCTGTCCCGTCGCAGAGTGTTACGAAGCGGGAAAGAATCGTCTTCCTCGATCTGTCCCGGCACCGGACAGTAAACGTCCGGGGCCTGACCTGGCCTGGAACCGACCGCTCAAGGTCCGATCGCCAGGCGCCGAGGGCTTCCTGCCGGGCCTCTTCGTCCGGGAAGATCAGCCGGGTCCACTCAGCGACCGTGGGCGCCTCGTCCGGACCGTAACCGAAGATCTCTACGAACCGGCGGTTGACGTAGACGAACCGCCCCTCGCGGTCGATGAGCGCGACCCCGAAGGGGGACGAGTCGACCATGCCCCGGAACCGGGCCTCGCTCAGCCGGAGCTGCTGGGCGGTCTCGCGCCGCGCGAGGGCGATCGAGGCCTGCCGGACGAACGACTCCACCGTCTCCCGGTTCTCGAGTTCCCTTCCGGCGGGGAGGAAGATGCCGGCGATGCCGAAGAGTTGCTCGCGCCAGACCAGCCCTATGATGCACGTCTTCACAATATTGAATCGGGAGAGGATCGCCTCGCAGACCTCTTGTGGGACCACCCCGAAGCAGAGGTCGTAGAACGACCATGAGGACGGTTCGGGGCGGAAGACAAACTCCCGCAGGCCGCGCAGCAAGAGGGGGGTCTCGTTGTACGGGGCCTCCAGGAGACGGGTGACCGGGAGGATCAGGCCGAGGGGGTCGCGCCCCAGAAGTGCCGTGACCCCCTCCCGGAACCCCTCGCCTCCAACCGCCTGGACGACGAACTGACGGTCGGGCTCGTCGTAGGAGATGATGAAGATGTATGTCCCCGGCGCGAGCTCCATGAGCCGGTCGACGATGTACTGGTAGATATCGCCCACCGGCGGCAGATCGACGAGGTCGGTCGCCGTCCGGGCGAGGAACATCGTGTTCCGGATGTACTGTTTCCGCTCGGTGATATCCTCGAGCACGACGGTGCAGCCCTTCTCCCCGCCCTCAAACGTCGTCGGGATCGCCTGCATTTGGTAGAAGGACTCGCTGCCGTCGTCCCGCCGGTGCTGGATCTCGGCGATCACCTGCTCGCGCTCGAGGCCCTCGACCACGGCGAGCGCCTCCGGCGAAGAGACGACCGGGAGGGCCGCATCGCGGATGTTGCAGCCGACGATCTCATCTTTTGTACGCCGAAATCGCCTCAGGCACTGGTCGTTGGCCTGGACGATCGTGAGGTCGGCATCGAGGACCAGGATCAGGTTCTTCGTGAAACAGAGAAACGCCGAGAGAGGTATACGCTGCGCGACCGAGTAGACCTTGGCGTTGCCGACGAGCCGCGCCTCGACCTGGCCTTCTGCCTGCATCACCTCGAGGTGCCTGGAGACCGAGTTCCGGTTTGCTCCGAGGGCCCTTGCGATCTCCGTGATCGTCATACCCTTCGGCCGGAACTTGAGGGTCCGCAGGATCCTCCCCGGGAGATCCTGATCCGGCTGCATGCCATACCGCCGTTGTAGGCCTGCGTATAATATATACTTCTTTCGTCTTGCGGCGGGGCTGTATCTCCGGCGGATCGAATGCCTCTCTCAGGAGGCGGACGGCACCTCCGGAACGCAGACGCTCATCGGTGCGCAGGGAGGCCGGGGGAAGATCGGCCGGGGTGCAGGGATTTATGGGGGGAGGACGTATCCTGTAGGACAGGCCCGGAGGGCAGCCGATTATGGAGGACAGAGAACTCGTCAGCATAACACAGGGAGCGCTCGCGATCATGAACCCGACCACCCCGGCAAAAGTGCTCGCCGCGGGAAAGGCGGCAGGGCTCGGCAGGGGGACCCGCGTCGTGGAGACCGGGTGCGGGAACGGGACGATCCTCGCGCTCTGGGGGCAGGAGTACGGGATATCCGGCCTCGGCATCGAGTCCCGCGAGGACGCCTGCAACCGGGCGGAGGAGACGTTCCGGGCGGCGGGGCTTGGCGACCGGCTCAGCGTCCGGTGCATGGACGCCCGCGACTACGCCCCCGACGAACCGTTCGACTGCGCCGTATCGATCGGGGCGTCCCACATCCAGGGCGGGTTTTCGGCGACGCTCGATTCCCTCCTCGGTCTCGTCCACGACGAGGGGACGATCGTCATCGGCGACCGTTGCTGGCGGTCGGACCGCGTCCCGCCGGAGTTCGCCCGCGAGTGGCCCGACGTCCTGACCGGCTACGAGATCCTCGGCACCGCCCGCGAGGCCGGGCTCGACGTCGCCGCCGTCATCCGGGCGGGTCCCGAAGACTGGGACCGCTACGAGTCGGCGATCTGGCAGGCGGTTCTCTCCTGGCTCGGCAGCCACTCCGACCACCCCGACCGCGACTTCATGGTCGGCTACCTCCGCCGCGTCCAGGACGAGTACTTCGGCTACGGCCGGGAGTATATGGACTGGGCGATGTATGTCATGGTGCCCGGCTTCTGGTGAGAGGAGGTCTCGCGCGAAGCCGCGAAGAACGCGAAGTTCGGCGAAGTGGTATTGACGGTTATCTTCGCGCTTTCGCGCCTTCGCGTGCGGATGGTTCTCATGGTCGCTGGGGGGGCAGGGAGTGCGACCTTTGACGGGAATTTTCCCCTGAGCCAAAAAAGGAAGTTCCGGTTACGCTCCGGCATACACCCCGGAGCCGACGAACCATTTCTCGTCCACCGGAGCGACGTAGCAGAGTTTGAGCCCGTCAAGCCCGGTATCCGGGTTGTAATAGGTGACGTAGACGAACCCGCCCCCGGCCTCTGCTGCGGCGCTCTCAAGCAGGATCACCCTGACGCCGTACCGGTCCTCGAAGTCGAGACGGTTCTTCCCGATGAGATCGGGCTGGTAGGGGAGGGCGAGCGTCGTCCCGTCCGTCCCGTAAGCAAAGATGTATGCCCCGCCGTCGGCGAAGTCACCGGAAAGGTCGTTGAAGGCTGCGCATGCCGTCTCTCTCCCCTGCTCCTGAGCAAAGCCCCTTGCGGCCTTCACCCGCTGGACGAGCGTCTCCCTGACGCTTGTGTTGAAGTCGGTCGCGACCTCAGGGATGTAGATCCCCGACCCGACGAACCAGGTCCCGTCTACGGGGAGGACGTAGCCGAGTTTGAGTTCCTCCGCGTACCCCCGCGCCGGGTTCGGGTAGAGATAGTAGATGCTGCCGCCCCCTTCCGCCGCAAGCCTGCTCATGCCGTAGATATACGCCACGCCGCTTGAGTCGTGCACTTCGCTACGGTTCGTCCCGATGAACGCCGGCTGGAAGGGAAGGGCAAGGACGGTGCTGTTCATGTCGTAGGCGAAAATGTAGAGCTCATCCCTGGCGAATTCTCCGTCGGGGTCGTTGAACGCGGCAAGTGCCTCCGTCCGGTCGTGCTCCCGTGCATACGCCGCAGCAGAGGCGACGAAAGCCTTCATCTCCTCGGCCGCATCCGCCGCAGGGGGCCTCTCGCCTGCCGGGGCCTGCTGCCGCTCCGCTGCGTCGAGGTTCCGCGTGACGACGACGCGCCATTCGGCTCCGTCGATCCCGGCAGTCCCCCAGATCGCCTCCTTGGTCACGTTCCGCTCCCAGCTCCGGTCCCAGAACGAATACTCAAGAGATCCCGTGGGTTCGGCGACGATCCGGGCAAACGCTTCCTGGAGCCCCGGTACCTGGTAATCGGGGTCCGAGAAGAGGTTGCGCCCGATCTCCTCGGGGGTGGTGTCGTAGATCACCCGCCCGTCGGTCTGCGCCACCCAGATGTCGTACGGGGTGCCGTTCGTCAGGGGCGCGATCGTCCGTCCGATGAGGGCGTCGGGCCTGTAGGCGATGCTGACGAATCCCAGGTACTCCGTCCCGCAGATCGGGTAGCTCTGGGTGATCCCGGTGAATCCCTCATTGAGGTAGAAGGCCTCGCTCATGAGCGGCGCCCGCTCCCGGACCGCTCGCTGAACCTGCGGCTGGGACGAGACGTCCGTGTTCACGAGGCCGGCATAGTTCTCGGGCACGGCCATAACCACGATACCATCTCTCGATATCACGAGGTATGACTCGGCCCAGGGGTACTCCAGCAGCGTCTGCTTCAGTGCTTCTTTCCCTGCAGCGCCCGAAAGCCCGGTCTCGCCGAGCACCCGGGCATCCTCCCCGAGCGAAGCCCCGACCGAGGCGAGCTCCTGATCTATCGCGAGGACGGCCTCCTGGAGGACGGCGTCCCGGGTCGTCTGCAGGGGGGGCTGGCTCTCTTCCATGCAGCCTGCTCCGAGCACCGTGACGGCGATGACGAGAGCGGCAGCGATCGTACATATGCGCATAACCGAAATTACCCCGGCCTGCAGTTAAATATGCCGAAATTCCAGGAGCCTGCCCGGGAAATATTTCACAAAACCCCGGAATTTCCATGCCCTGGCAGTCGTTTTTGCGCTGCACTGCGCCGGACGCACGGATCCGCGAAACGGATCGTGGGAGGTCTGTTGCCGGGATCCGCAGTGCGCGATGCAGGATGGGCGTCTCCGGGCTGCGGGGGTCGATCGTTCGGGTCCCGGCCGGACTCCGGGCGGAAGTCGTATGCGCCTTCATGCCGGGTGCCGGCAGAGAAACACCGGGAAGGAATCGCCTCCTACTTCCGTCGTTTTATTCTCGTTTGTTTACCTATCCGGAACTCCGACGCTGCAGATACTCGTGAGAATCGAGGACAGTTCAAAAGTTTTTCGGCGATTCGGGCTGAGATTGGCGGCTAATGGGCGAAATAAAATAGAATCGTATAAATACCGCATGGATCATCTAATATCTTGGGGAACCTTACCCCGGTGACATGAGAGAACTGTAAACGCGAGTGGAGCACGCCCCGGATGGGAAGTGCTCGTACTACTCACTCGTCGCGTGCGGCGTTCGGCACGTGTGGGCGGTCGGGTGGGTATCCACCCCCTGTGCCCCCTCTGACGCTGGTGCGCCCTCTTCTTCGTTCAGACACAGCCTTGCTTCATCTTCCACACCGGAGGGGGATGCTCTCCTCTCGCGCCATCCCTGCAGCGTGGCTCACATGTACAGCGCCTGGAGGGCGACGACCTCGGCGCTGTCCTTTGCCCCCGCGTAGTCCTCGAGCGGGTCGGCGTTCACCTCGAGGAACCGCAGCCCCCACCCGAACGGGGCGAGGATATCTCGGGCCTGCTCTTTCTCGCCGAGGATGTAGAGGGTTGCGGCCATCGCCTCCACCGAGGTCAGGCGGAACGGCCGGCCGAAGTTCACCGGGTTTGCGGCAACGAGGAAGGGAAGCGCCCGGCGGTTGCGCCAGGAGGCGACGGCCCCGGTGTCGAGGACCTCCCAGGAGCAGTCGAGCGCCGTCACCGAGGGGAGGTCCCGGTCGGCGGGAGAGACCGCTCTCTCCGCCGTCGGGTCGAGGAGGAGGGTCGAGCGGGGGATCTTTGCAATGCTTGTGACGATCGTGACGAGCCCCCGCTGCGCGAGTTTCTTCATCGTGCATTTCCGGGGGTCGCAGGTATTGTCCCGATAAGCGTAGAGCCGTATCATCTGCCTTGTTATGGTACGCCGCCGAGATCCTATCAATGTACGTGCTCGTCGCTCCCTGCATCCTCAATCCCGCCTGCCGTGCCCGCGGGATAACGACAGAGGAGGATCTCCGCTACTTCCACCGGGCCGCGGAACGCTGCCGGCGCTTCTCGGTCGAGATGGTCCCGCTCCCCTGCCCGGAGACGATCTACCTCGGCGCCGACCGGGAGCCGGGCTCGTTCCTCGACCGGCTCGCGACCGATGAGTTCTCGGCGCTCCTCGACCGGCTCGAGGCAGAGGTCCGCGCCCTCATCCGGGAGCGGGGCGAGCCGCCGCTTGCGATCGTCGGGGTCGACTCCTCCCCCACCTGCGGGGTGACGGCCACCTACTACTCGTCCGTGAAGCAGCCCGGGCGGGGGGCGTTCCTCGCCCGGTTCCCGGATATCCCGGCAATCGACGTGAAGGAGTTCTCCCGCTACCGGGTCTACCTTGCAGGCCCGCTCTTCTCGGAGGCTGAGAGGGCCTACAACCTCGTTCTCCGCGACCTCCTCGAAGCCCACCTCTTCGACGTCTACCTCCCCCAGGAGGTGGGGGACACGAGCTGCACCCGGTGCCGGGAGGAGCACCGGACCATCTTCACGCAGCATCTCCGGGTGCTCCGGGATATCGATGCCGTCGTCGCGGTCATCGACGGCGCGGACGCCGATTCCGGGACATCGTGGGAGATGGGGTATGCCTACGCCCTTGGAAAAAAGATCGTCGCGCTCCGGACGGATTTCCGGATCGCCGGGCAGAACGAGCTCGTCAATCTGATGCTCGAGGAGTCGGCGAGGGTGGTCGCGGCAAAAGAGGACCTCCCTCAGGCGCTCGGCTCGCTTCTTCCTGCGTCAGGGTGAGGCCGGCCGCCTCTTCTCCATCGAAAGGACGTTTCTGTCGCCGATCCTGGCATAGGAGACGCGGTCCGTCACCGTCCGGATGAAGTGGACGCCGAGCCCCCCGATCGGCCGCTCTTCTACGGGGGTATCGAGAGACGGCTGCGGGGCGTTGAGCGGGTTGAACGCGACGCCGTCGTCGGCGATCGTCACGCAGACGGCCTCATCGTCTACCGTGCAGCCGACCGTGATCGTCCCGGCCTCCCCGTCGGGGTAGCCGTAGAGGATGGTGTTGCTGCAGGCCTCGTCGACGGCGAGTTGCAGGGCAAAGATGAGTTCATCACCGCTACCGTTGAGTTCTTCGGCGAGAAATTCGGCGATCGTCGCGAGCGCCGAGAGATCCGCCCGTATCGTGAGTTCAGCCATCATACCACCCGCAGTATCATGAGTGTCTGGTCGTCGAATTGCGGTTCATCTCCTGAGAACCCGGCTACCGCGCCGCGGATCCGGTCGACGATCTCGCCGGGGGAGAGGTCGCGGCAGCCCGTGACGGTCTCGATCAACCTCTCCTCCCCGAACTGCTCCTCGCCGGGATTGATCGCCTCGGTGATCCCGTCCGTGTAGAGGAGGAGGAGGTCGCCGCTCGCAAGCGCGACGGTCTCCTCCCCGTACTCGGCCTCCGGCATGACCCCGAGGATGATCCCCGTGCCCTCCAACCGGACCGGCCGGACGGCGCCCGACCGGAAGAGGAGAGGCGGGTTATGCCCCGCGTTGACGTAGGTGAGCGTCCGCTTCGCCGGATCGGCGACCGCGTAGAAGAGGGTGACGAACATCCCGGACTTCGCGTCCTCGGCGATGAGCGAGTTGGCTTCGCCCACGGCCTCGCGGGCGCTCCGCGGGACCAGGGTGTTCGCCCGCAGGACCGTCCGCGAGAGCGCCATGAAGAGCGCCGCCGGGACGCCCTTCCCGGCGACGTCGGCGATGGCGAAGGCCGTCCGGTCTCCGGGGAGCGGGATCGCGTCGTAGAAGTCGCCGCCGACCTCCTTTGCCGGGAGCGAGAGGGCGGCGAGTTCGATCCCCGGAACCTCCGGCAGCCGTTCGGGGAGGAAGCTCATCTGGATGTCGTGGGCGATCCTGAGTTCGGCCTTTTTGCGCTCGAGTTCGGAGAGGTAGGTATCCCGCTCGGCCTTCGTCTGCCGTTCGGCGATCAGGTTTCCGATGATGAGCGCGAAGACGAAGACTCCGGTGGCATTTGCGATGGTCATCGGGAGGGCCACCCCCTCGACGACGGTGAGCGCTTGCTCGAACGGCCGGCAGATGGCGAGGGTGAGCCCCATGTGGAAGGCCTCCATCCCGACGGCGAAGAGGACCGCGCCGTGCATCCCGATGAACTTCCTCCCGGCAAGAAGGAAGATCAGCCCCCCGAAGAGACCCGCCAGGACCGTTGCGGCCGCGCACGGGAGGGCGGTGAACCCGCCGAGGGAGAAGCGGTACGCGGCGCCGATCAGGCCGGCGCCGAGTCCCACCACCGGGCCGCAGGCGAGCCCCCCGACCATCGGGCCGAGGTCGCGGACGTTTGCCGTGGCGCCGAGGATGGTGATCCCGCTCTCGGTGCCGTAGATGGAGAGCGCGCCAAAGAGGAGAGTGAGGATGGCCTGGCCTTTCCAGGTGAAGACGCCGTCGAGCACCTGGGTGAACGACGCCGTCCGGGTGATCAGGTAGGCGACCACCACGACGACGCAGATCATCTGCAGGAGCACAAAGAACGTATCGCCGTAGCCGGAGAGTGCCATGCCGGTCTACACCCCCTGGCGCGCCCGCTCAGGGCTCCGCCGGGAACCCGGCAAGCGCCGCCGCTTCGTCGGGAGCGAGGGAGAAGATCCGGTGGAACCCGGCCATGGTGAAGACCTCGAGGATCTGCGGGTTTCCGCAGGCGATCCGGAGCGTGCCGCCGTCCTTCTTCAGCCGCTTCAGTGCGGCAAGCAGCACCCGGAGGCCGGAGCTGCTGATGTAGCTGAGATCGCAGAGGTTGATGAGGAGGTGCCTGCTTCCGGTATCGAGTACCCGGTTGATCCGCTCTTCTGCCGCCTCCGAGGAGGAGGCATCGAGCCTGCCCTTCACCGCGACGATATCGACGGCGCCTGCTCTCCTCTCGGTAATCTCCAGGTGATCGCGCATTTATCAACTATTTCAATCTGATGGCTAAAAGATGTTGCTCTGCGTCCGGCGAGAGCGAAAAAATGAGGGTGTATTGAGGGTGTGTGATAACCATCCGGTTGCGGCAGGGCGGCCTTCGGGCGGTTGTGCCTTCCGCCCGGGTGCCTCTGCTCGCACCGTGCCGGTATGAGTGTGTTCAGAGAGGTGTGCCTGTGTTGCTTGCTGCCGGGGTGTTCTCCGGAGCGGACGTCAACCCTGACGTTGATGCAATCAGCGTGGTGAATGTTCCGTTCACCGTCCCAGCCGATTCTCGTCTCGGTTTCGGACCACCTGTGCCCGTGTGGTCCGGGTCGTCGGTGAGATTCCCCTTCTCCCCGACTCTGGGGATCATATGTTGATCGATATATTTTATAAACCTTTCTGTTATTGCCTTGCATTGGGGCGTGGCATTGCATGTGGCATCATAGCATGCGACACTGCAAAACCCTATATTCCCCGGCGCGAAATCCTGTTTGCACATGGATCATATTACCGACACACTCTCACCCCTGCTGAACGCCCTAAAAGAGCACCCGCGGGGCATGTCGGTCTCCGATCTTGCTGCCGCCGTCGGAGTCAACCGGAACACCGTCTCCCGGTATCTCGACGTCCTCCTCGTGTCGGGCCAGGTGGAGATGGAGACCTACGGGAAGGCAAAGGTCTTCTACCTCTCGCAACGGGTTCCTATCGCCGCCATGCTCAACTTTTCGTCGGATCTGGTCCTGGTCCTCGACCGCGACCGCCGGATCGTCCAGGCAAACGATGCCGTCTGCACGTTTGCCGGGAAAGATCGGGACGAGATCATCGGCAGGAGCGTCGAGGAGTCGCCGCTTGCGGCGTTCGATCATCCGCTGATCCGGAGCCGGATCGCCGACGCCTTGAACGGTGGTGAGGTCACGGAAGAGCTCCGGTTCCTGCGGCGCGACGAGGAGCTCTTCTTCCGGATCAAGTTCCTCCCCACCGTCTTCAACGACGGGGCGCCGGGCGTCACCATCATCCTCGAGGATATCACCGAGAGCCGCAGGGCGGAGGAGGCCCTGCGCGAGAGCGAGATGCTTTTTCGGAGCCTCGTCGAGAACATCAACGACCTGATCCTGAACGTCGACGAGACCTGCACGTTCACCTACGTCAGCCCCAAAAGCCGGGAGATCCTCGGTTACGCGCCCGAAGAGATGATCGGGAAGACACCCTGCGACTTCATGGGCCGGGAGAAGGCAGAGCGGGTCCACGAACAGTTTGCCGCCCTCTTTGCGGACCCCGAGCCGAAGGTCCTCTTTGAGTGGACGATGCACCATCGTGACGGGAGCACCGTCGTCCTCGAGGCGGGCGGGACGCCGATCTATGATATGATCGGGGAATTCACCGGCTACCGGATGGTCTGCCGCGACGTCACCGACCGGGTCCGTGCCGTCAAGAGGGTGGCCCAGTGGAAGTCGTTCCTCTACTCGGTCGTCAACAACATCCCGAGCATGGTCTTCGTCCGTGAAGTGGAGGGGAACACCTTCGTCTTCGCAAACCATGCCGCAGAGACGTTCCTTGGGAAGACGCAGGAAGCGATGGCCGGGAAGCAGGCCGAGGACCTCTTCCCGCTGGAGATGGCGTCTTTCTTCGCCAACGGCGACCGTGATCTCGCGGAGAGGGCGTTCGCCCTCGAGGAGAAGGCGCACCTCCCCGGCGGGCGGACGCTCTCCATGAAGAAGATCCCGGTCTACAACTCGCACGGCAGGCTGAAGTACATGCTCGGCATCGCCGAGGATATCACCGACCGCGCCGCCGCCGAAGACCTCCTCGTGGCCGAGCGCGACCGGGCGCAGGGCTACCTGGATGCAGCCGGAGTGGTGATCGCGGTCATCGGCGCGGACGGCACCATCGACTTCGTCAACCGGAGGGGGTGCGAGGTTCTCGGCTGCGTCGAGGGGGAGCTTGTGGGGAAGAACTGGTTTGGAACGGCCGTCCCGGAGCGTCTCCGCGACCGGCTCTCCCGGAACTTCGCCCGCCTCGTCGCCGGCGGGCTTGAACCCCCGGCCTTCGAGGAGAGCCCCATCGTCACCCGCGACGGTCGGGAGAAGCCGATCCTCTGGCACAACGCCCTTCTGCGGGACGCGGACGGCAAGGTCGTGGCGATGGTGAGCTCCGGCGAGGAGATCGCGGAGTAATCCCGGCCGGACCTGCGGGTCCGGGCGATAAGTCACCTCTTAAATACGCCGCGGGGCACATAGAGTAATGGTGACAACCTTGGTGGACATAATCTCCCTTGTCCTTATCGCTGTCGTGGTGCTGGTCGTGATCGGCGTCGCGGCGGCAGCCATCGGCATCTACAACCGGTTCTTCTCGCTCAAAAACTCCGCCGAGGCGACCCTCGGACAGGTGAAGGTCGCGATGAAGAAGCGGCTGGACATGATCGAGCAGCTCCTCGGTGCGGTGAAGAGCTACGCAGCCTTCGAGAAGGAGACCCTGACCGGGGTGACCGCGATGCGGGCCCGTGTCGGCAGCGCCGGTCCCGGCGACCTGAACGAACTCGAGCGCGAGTCCCGGTCGGTCCTCGGGCGGCTCATCGCCGTCGCGGAGAACTACCCGGACCTCAAGACCTCGCAGACGGTGAAGGACCTGATGGGCTCGGTGAGAGGGGTCGAGGACGAGATCGCCCGGCACCGCTACACCTACAACAACATCGCCCAGCAGTACAACACCATGACCGATACGATACCCTCGAACCTGATCGCCGGCGTCATGGGCTTTACGAAGCTGCAGTACCTGGAGTTCGGCGAGGAGATCGAGCGCGTCCCGACGATAGCGTTCTGATGAAGTGTGGGCATGACTGAACGGCAGCAGATCATCATCCTTGTTGCCATCACCCTTCTTGCCGGGGTGCTGGCGGTCGCGGGAGCCCTTGCTCTCCCCGACCTTCTCCGGGGCAGCCTGGAAGTCCAGGATTACGATGCCGTCTTTTACGAGAACGGGACGTTCATCGAGCGCTACACCTACGACGTCCGTTCCGCGGGGGAGTACCGGATGCTCTTCCGTTACTGGGACGCACCGCTCACCTTCGCCGCCGTCGACCGGCCGCATATCGAGTTCGTCCAGATGACCGCCCCGCCCGGGACCATCGGTTACGTCAGGAACGCGGAGGGCGAGGTGCGGACGGCCGCCGGGAATCCGAGCCCCTCGGACCTTGCGGTGATCCGGGACCTCGCGTTCGAGAACGAGGTGGGCCTCTACAACCCCGGCTACTTCGCGCCGGGGACCTACACGGTGGAGTACCACTACCGGATCCGGCCGCCGATCGAGCACGACGACCAATGGGCGCACCTGAACCTCCGGCTCGTCGACGAGCATGTCCCCTACCGGAACCTCCGGATCGCCCTGCCGTTCGCCGGGTATATCGAGGAGGTCTACACTCATCCCCCGACCCTCGAGGTCGAGCGGACGGCGGATGCCGTCATCATCACGGGGAGCGCCCCGCAGGGCGACTCTCTGAACGTCGAGATGATCCTCGATCCGGCGTTCATGGAAGAGATCGACGGGTTCCCGCAGTTCGTCTCCGATGTGCGGCAGCAGGCTGCCGACGCCAACCGCTGGTCCCCTCTCCTCTACGGGGCGGCGAGCGTCCTCTACTGGCTTGCGATCCTTCTCGTCCTCCTGATGCCGTTCATCCTTCTCGGCGTGTATATCCGCTACGGCAGGGAGAAACCGTTCACGGTGCCGGAGTACCTGAGTTTCACGCCGAACACCGCGCTCAAGCCCTGGCAGGTGAACCTCCTCTTCAAGGGCGACGCTCTTGAGTTCGATGACAACGGGTTCTACGCGACGGTCCTCGACCTCCACCGGCAGGGGAAGATCGTGGTGACGGAGAAGCCGGAGGGCGGAGGGGTCACGGTCCGGATCGTCTCAGGGGAGTCGACCGATCCCTACGAGCAGCGGGTCCTCAACTTCCTTGCCAACATCGCCGACGACCACGTCGTGGATACCGCCGAACTTACGGCGCTCGCCGAGACCGCCCGGCGGAGCCCGGGTTACCAGCACCGGATCATGCAGTATCAGCAGTCGCTCACCGCTCTCTCCCGGAATGTGGACACCACGCTCTCCCGGCGGTATATCCGCGACGGCCGCGAGCTCGTCCTTCCGCTCGTCTTCCTCGGGGCCATCCCCTGCGGGCTTGCGATCCTCGCGTTCATCCTGGCGCCGGGTGCGGTCAATCTTCTGATCCCGGCCGGCATCCTCTTCTTCATCGTCGCGGTCCAGGTCGGGATCGCGGCCCTCTTCCCCTCGACCCTTTTTGGGATCTGGAAGGACGACCACTACAAGGAGAAACTCGAGTGGGACGCGTTCGCCTACTTCCTCTCGGACCTCGCCCTGATCCGGCAGTACTCTCCTGCCGACCTCTCGATGTGGGGCGAATGGCTGGTCTACGCGACCGCCCTCGGCCTCGGCGATAAGGTCGAGCAGGCGATGAAGAACTTGAACATCAGCCTCCCGGACGTCGGGGTGCCGCTCTACTCGAATATGCCGATGATCTTTGCTCCCATCGTCCTCTTCTCCCCGCCCTCGAGCGGCGGCGGCTTCGGTGGCGGCGGCGGCGGGTCGTTTGGGGGCGGCGGCGGCTTCGGCGGCGGCGGCGTCGGGGGACGCTGACGCTCCCCCCTCCCTCTCATTCGCACCTGACGGTGCTCAAACTCCGGCCCTTTGGCCTATCGCCCCTCGCACCTGACAGTGCTCAAACTCCGGCCCTTTGGCCTATCGCCCCTCGCACCTGACAGTGCTCAAACTCCGGCCCTTTGGCCTATCGCCCCTCGCACCTGACAGTGCTCAAACTCGCTTCGCTCGCCCTTCGCGGCTTCGCGCCTTCGCGTGAGCTTGACGACAGAGGCATTAACGAAGTCTCACGCGAAGCCGCGAAGAACGCGAAGAGAAGGAGGAAGTTAACCGGCACTCGCGACTCTCAGACCTTAGCGCGAGGTTACGTTACAATACAGCCCCCGGAGCCTGTCACCATACCCGGAGAGCCACAAGATGCGGCCCCTCTTCTCCCGGCCGGTATACGGCTCTCCCGGCCGATGGGTCCGAATATTATCGTAGTTAAGGCAATTTACTTACCTGCCGGGGGAGAATGTATCTCTGTTGATGCATATGACGCGAGCATATCCGGGCTATCCGGTTATCCTTCTTACACTCCTCGGCGCCGTCATCGCCTGCGGGTGCATGGCCGCCGGCGGAGAGGATCTGCCGGCCGACCGTATCTCCGGGAACGGGACGGTCACATACGTCGATCTCGAGGGCGGGTTCTACGGTATCGTCGGAGAGGGCGGACGCTACCTCCCCGTGAATCTGCCCGAAGAGTTCCGGCAGGACGGTCTCCGGGTCAGGTTCGTCGCCGATCCCCTGAAGGACACGGCGACCCTCCAGCAGTGGGGGACGCCGGTCGAGATCGTCGAGATCGAGACAGCCGATACCCGCCGCACGGTCGCGGCGAACGGCACGATCACCTATGTCGACCTCGAGGGCGGGTTCTACGGGATCGTCGACGATGAAGGGCGACGTTTCCTCCCCCAGGACCTCCCTGAGGAGTACCGGGTCGACGGTATCCGGGTGGCCTTCAGTGCCGATGTGCTGGACGGGGGGGCCGGGATCCATATGTGGGGGACCCCGGTGACCCTCTCCTCCATCGAGCGGATCGACGGGGTCCTGCTCGTATCGGGGAACGGCACGATCACCTACGTCGACCTTGAAGGCGGGTTTTACGGGCTCCTTGCCGACGACGGGAGACGGTATCTTCCGCTTGACCTGAACGAGACCTGGCAGGTGGACGGTGTGAACGTCACCTTCGTCGGCCGGGTGCTGGAGGATGTCGCGACCATCCAGCAGTGGGGCGTCCCGGTCGAGGTCCTCGCCATCGATTCGGCCGGCAACACGACCTATGTCGCGGAGACCGGGACGGTCACTTACGTCGATCTCGAGGGCGGGTTCTACGGGATCGTCACCGACGGCGGCGAACGCTTTCTCCCGCTCAACCTGAACGAGACCTGGCGGGTCGACGGGATGAGGATCGCCTTCGCCGGCAAGATCGCCCGCGATGTCGCGACCATCCAGCAGTGGGGGACTCCGGTCGAGATCATCGCCGTCCCCTGGTCGTGTGCGACATGCGGCGTGAGCGCCGGCATCGCCGACCCGGCCGCTGTCTGGTGTATCGAACAGGGTTACGCCTATGAGACCCGGAAGAACCCCGACGGCAGCGAATACGGTGTCTGCATCCTTACAAACGGCACCGCTGTCGACGCCTGGGACCTCTACCGGCAGAACCACTAACTCTTTTTTACGGCCCCTTGCCCGGGCGCAAAACGAGCTGTTTTTCCCCTCGCGCGCTGAGAACTGAACCATGGACGTTTCGGTCAGCGAGCGGGACGATACGGCAATCGTATCGGTGGACGGCAGAATCGATGCGGAATCGGCGGAACGCCTGGATAAGGCGATAGGCGGAGTGCTGGCACGCGGCGGGCGAAAGGTGCTCGTGAACCTGGAGAAAGCGGCTTACATGAGCAGCAGCGGTCTGAGGGTCCTGCTCGGGAAGATGCGCGACCTGCGGCGGACGGACGGCGATCTGGCGCTCTGCTCGGTCCGGCCCGAGGTCTACCAGGTCTTCCTGCTCGCGGGGGTGCACGAGGTCTTCCCGATCTACGTGGGCCTCGACGAGATCTTCGACGAGCGGGATGAGGAGAAGCAGGAGTCGCCGTGACGGACGGCCTGATCCGCATCCTCCGCGACGGCAGCAGTGCCGACCGGATGGCCGCGTCGGCGGCACTCGCCGCCCTCGGCCCGGCCGCCCTGCCTGCCCTCTTCTCCGCACTCGACGATCCCGACCCCCGCCTCCGGATGTGGGCGGCCTACACCCTCGGCACGATCGGGGATAAGCGGGCGGCCCCGGCGCTCACGCGGGCGCTTGAGGACGGCGACCCGGGTGTCGCGAAGTGGGCGGCCGACGCCCTCCGCCGGGTCGGGGCCGGGGGCTGCGGCTGCCGGTTCTGTTAATCTCCTCTAGCGACGACGGCCGGCAAGGATGACGGCGAGACCGAGCGCGGCTATGGCTGCTGCAACCGGGAGCGGGGCTGCGGTCGGCGTCGGGGTGGTTGCCGGAACCATCGTCTCCGTCACCGTCACCGTCGGGGTCACGGTCGGCGTCGGGGTGGCCGCCGGGGTCGTGGGCACCGGCGTCGGTGTCGCTGTCGGGGTCGGGGTCACGGCGGGCGTCGGCGTCGGGGTGGCATCGACCCCGACACGGTTGCCCACCGTGAAGGTCACCGGCTCGGAGTCGGGAGCAGAGGCGTC
This sequence comes from Methanoculleus caldifontis, assembly GCF_032842345.1. Classification (NCBI taxonomy): domain Archaea; kingdom Methanobacteriati; phylum Methanobacteriota; class Methanomicrobia; order Methanomicrobiales; family Methanomicrobiaceae; genus Methanoculleus; species Methanoculleus caldifontis. Next base: position 701,996 of record NZ_WBKO01000001.1, read on the forward strand.
GAAGGCCGCCGGCGTCCTCCAGACGGCCCGGGCGGTGTAGGTCCCGTATTCACGGAGGCCGGAGAGCTCGATCGGGCCCGGTCGTCCCGGATCGTCGGTGTAGAACCGGGTCGAGCTGACGTTCTGCCCGGCAAGGTTGACCCCGCTGATGACGGTGCTCTCCGCACCGCCCGGCGTGGTGAGCACGATATCGACCGTCGCCGGGTAGGCGCCGCCCGCCTGGTAGAAGGACCCGACGTCCGGGGACGTCACCCTGAACGCGATCCGGGTGTTTCGCGAAACGGTGAGCCCGGCCAGCGGTTCGTGGTGGTAGGGGCTTGCGAGCACCACGTCAAGGAAGATCTGCGGCTCCCGGATAAAGACGAGCGCCCTCGCTCCGTCCTGGGGGTTGTAGGCGTGGTAGGTCCCGAACTCCCCGTTCACCAGGAAGTCCTGGACCGTGAAACTGGTGTCGTCGGCGACCGGGATGCTCTTCAAGAGCGCCCGGTCGGGGTTGCCGTCCTGGTACCTCTGGAGGGCCGTGATGGGATTATTCGTGGTCGCGTTCCGGAGCTGCGAGAGATCGAGCCCCTCTTCGTGGATGAAGATGGTGTCGTAGGGCTGGATCTCGTTGATCGCCGGCCCGCGGGCCCCGGCCTCTCCGGCACAGAGGGCGAGAAGGCAGACGGCGAGGAGGATGACGAGGCCTCGCCTGCGGATCCACTCTGATGTCATGATATCCCGTGTGCTGATTCTGCTGATATACCTTGGTGCGGCGAGGCTCTGCCGGCTTCTCTGCGGCCCGACTCCTCATTACTGCTGGTATGAGCCCTTTTTGCCCGATGCGTTCCAAACCGGTTGCAATTTCAATTCCGCACCCTTAAATAATTCCTTCCCCCAGTTGTGATGATGAAAAAGGTCGCCTTTATCGTTGCATCCTTCCTTGTCTTCCTCGCGATCCTGGCGCTCCCCATCGATCCCGGCCTCCTCGCCCCTGAGGCAAAGTCCGTCGCGGCGGTCACCGTGCTGATGATCCTCTTCTGGGTCACGGGCGTCATCCCGCATGAGGCGACCGCCCTGCTCCCGCTGGTCCTCTTCCCGGCCCTCGGGGTCCTCTCCCCGGTGAAGGTGGCGGAGTCATACGGCAACGAGGTGATCTTCCTCTTCCTCGGCGGATTCATCATCGCGATGTCGATGCAGCGGTGGAACCTGCACCGGCGGATCGCGCTGCATATCATCCGGGTCGTGGGGACGAGCCCGCGCCGCCTGGTGCTCGGGTTCATGCTCGCAACCGCGTTCCTCTCGATGTGGATCTCGAATACCGCGACGGCCATGATGATGATCCCGATCGCGGTCGCGATCATCCTGACGATCATCCCCGGGACCGACCGGGCGCTTGAGCTGCTCGAGGGAGAAGAGCAGTCGCTCGCACGGTGCCTGATCATCTCCATCCCCTACGCGGCGAGCATCGGGGGGATCGCCACGATCATCGGCTCGCCTCCGAACGGGATCTTCATCTCCCAGCTTGAGGCGATCTTTCCCGACGCACCCACGATAGACTTCTTCACCTGGATGAAGTTCGGCGTTCCCTTCGCCCTGACCTTCCTCCTCATCGCCTGGCTCTGGCTCACCCGGGTCCCCTACCGCCGGATGCTGACGACGCTGCCGAGCGCCCGGGGGATCATCCGGTCGGAGCTCGCGAAACTCGGTCCGATCTCGAAGGGCGAGCGGTGGACGCTCATCGTCTTCACCCTGACGGCTCTCGCCTGGATCTTTGCGCAGACCAAGGATATCGGCGGAGTGGTCATTCCCGGCCTCGACATGCTCTTCCCCGGCATCAAGGACTCTACCATCGCGATCTTCGGGGCGCTCCTCCTCTTCCTTCTCCCGATCGACGCCAAAAAGGGCGTCTTCACCATGAACTGGGAGTGGGCGGTGAAGATCCCCTGGGGTATCCTCCTCCTCTTCGGCGGCGGTATCGCCCTCTCGAACGGGTTCATCCAGAGCGGGCTTGCCGCGACGATCGTCGAGTCCCTCACCCTCATTCACGGCCTTCCGATCGTCCTCCTGCTCCTCGTCGTGGCGCTGGGGGTCTCGCTTGCGACGGAGGTCTCCTCGAACACCGCGATGGCCGCCGTCCTGATGCCGATCATGGCGGTCACGGCGATCAGCGTGGGGATCAACCCGGTCATCCTGATGCTGACCGCCGCGGCTTGCGCCTCGATGGCGTTCATGCTCCCGGTCGCCACCCCGCCGAACGCCGTCGCCTTCGGGAGCGGCTACATATCGGCAAAAGACCTGCTCCGGTCGGGCTGGGCGCTTGACATCATCGGCGTCGTGCTCTGGACGGCTTTCCTCTTCACGGTCGTCCTCTGGGCGACCGGGGTCCCCCTCGATATCCCTGCCTGGGCGCTCTGATCCCCCCGGCACCTATTTTATCCCGGGCGCCCATCCCGCCCGGATGGCAGACGATCGGTATTACAGCCCGGCGATGGAGACGCTCCCGCGAGCGGATCTCGATGCGCTCGTCGACGAGCGGATCCAGGCCACCGTCCGGTACGCGGCGGAGCATTCCCCCTTCTACCGCCGGTGGTTCGAACGACATAAGATCCGTCCGGAGGCGATCCGGGATCACGAGGACCTCCGCGACCTCCCCATCATCTCCGGGGCGACGATCCGGCGTTACCAGCCCCCGAACACCCCCGAGTTCTGTTTCAGGAGCGTCCCCTGGGATGCGGTCTTCACGGTCAACGAGACCTCGGGGACGAGCGGGGTCCCGAAGAGTTTCTTCCTCACCTGGGAGGACTGGGAGCGGTATGCCGGGAAGTACGCCCGGCTCTTCGTCTCGCAGGGTTTTGAACGGGGCGACCGGGTGGTGGTCTGCGCATCCTACGGGATGAACGTCGGGGCGAACACCATGACGCTCGCCGCCCGGGATCTCGGGGTGACGGTCATCCCGGAGGGGAAGTGCACCTTCCCGGTCAGGGTGATGGCGCACTACCGCCCGACGGCGGTGATCGGGAGCGTCTTCAAGCTCCTCCGGCTCGCCCGCCGGATGGAGGCGGAGGGGATCCCGCCGCAGGAGGCGGGCGTCAAGCGCCTCGTCGTCGGCGGCGAGAGCTTTGCCCCGGAGTCCCGGCGCTACCTGGAAGAGGTCTGGGGCTGCCCGGTCTACAACACCTACGGGAGCACCGAGGGAACGATGTGCGGGGAGTGCACCCGCCAGGCCGGGCTTCACGTCCCCGAAGACCTGGTCCACTTCGACCTCTACGACCCCCGGATGGAGCGGTTCGCCCCGGACGGCGAGAGCGGCCGGCTGGTCTATACGACGCTCCTCGAGCCGGGCAGGAGGGCGGGGACGCTCCTCATCAATTACGACACGGAGGATACCTGCCGGGTCGTCTCCCGGGAGCGGTGCGCATGCGGGCGGACGCATATGCGGATCGAGAACCCCCGGCGCGAGGCGGAGACGGTCCTGGTCGCCGGAGTCCCGCTCAACCGGGTGGACGTGGAGGCGGCGGTCTTCGCGCCGGAGCATATGGCCTCGCTGAACGGGGAGTACGAGGCATTCATCTACGGCGGCGAAGAGGCGGGGGAGACCGTTCTCCGGGTGAGCATGGAGACCCTCGATCCGGCTGGCGCCGACCCGCGCGAGGTCGAGGAGACGTTCCTTGCCGCCCTCTTCCGGTCGGTGCCGGCCCTTGCAGAGGCCTACGAAGACGGGACACTCCGTGTCCTCTGCACCCTCACGCCGCCGGGAGGGCTCGAGCTCCACCGGGTGCCCGGCCGGCCGAAGCGGATCGTGGACCGGCGGTGAAGCGCCAGAGAGCCAGGCGAAGGACTGAGAGGCGTGACGCGATCTCACGCGAAGCCGCGAAGGCGCGAAGTCATTGGGGTTTTTAGCACCCGCTTTCGCGTTCTTCGCGGCTTCGCGTGAGTAGTTGTTGCGTGGGGGTGAGATTTCATACGTGCAAAGCCGTGAAGATCAGGGCAGCTGCAATCCCTCTCCATATGAATCCATGAGGTACTGCCTCAGGCCTGACCGATGAAAAAAAGGACTATCCCGGTCCCTACCGCCGCCGCACCAGGAGTCCGGCTGCTGCCGCCGCGAGAGCCGCTGCTGCCGGCATCACGGGTCCTGCCGCGGTCGGCGTGGGGCTTGGTTCCGGTGTCGGCGTCGGCGTCGCCTCCGGCGTCGGTGTCGCCGTGGGGGTGGGGGTGGCCGCCGGCGCCGTGACGGTGAATCTGGAGCTCGTCGTGGCGTCGCCCTCGACCCAGTCCACGGTGACGAGATACTCGCCGGGTTCAAACCCGGCCGTATTCACCTCGAACGACCAGGTGTTCGCGGTGCCGTTGCCTGCCTGGACGACGGCCGTCCCCGATGTGCCCCCCGCCCCGCCCGGCCCGAACGCGACCGGCGTCACCTCAACAATCAGGCGGTTGCCGGGAGCGAGGTTCGTCGTCCCGCTGATGACGACCGTCTCCCCGGCAGCGACGGTGCCGATCTCATCGATGGTCGTCCCCTGCGCGGCCGCGGTGCCGCAGACCCACGCGGCGAGCACGAGCGCGGCCAGGATCCGTGCAGATCTTCTGGCATCCATATCCTCTCTTCACCACCTCCCTCCTTTTCGTACGGCGAGATAAGCGTTATCCAGGCCCGGCACCATGAGCGATATCCGCCTGGTATTTCTCCTTCGCGTTCCAATACTGCTTCATCAGCCAGGGTGTTGCGGAATGCTTGAAGACCAGCGATGGCAGCCGGTGCCGGGGACCGCCGGCGCCGAGATCTACCCCTTCCTCCGGAAGCCCGACGTCACCTGCTCGAACGCCTACGTCATCCGGACGCCCGGCGAGATCCTGATCGTCGATACGGGGGCGGATGCCGGGCAGATGGACCGGATCCTCGAACTCGTGGAGGAGACCATCCGGGAGGCGCCGCGTCCGGTCTTCCTCTTCATCACCCACTGCCACGCCGACCACTGCTACCAGGCCATCCGGGACCGGCGGTTCCGGTCCCTCCCGGACCTCACCGTCGCCGCGGAGGAGGAGGGCGCCCGGGCGCTCGAGTCCGCCGATCCGGCCCGGACGGTCGCGGAGATCATGGGATGGGAGGTCGAACCGCTCCCGGTCGGACTCCCTCTCCTCACCGTCCGCGACCGCGAGGCCCTGGAGGCGGGCGACGGGATCGTCCTTCACCGGCAGCGGATCCCGCTCCGTTCCGGGGATACCCTCCACGTCTATCACACCCCCGGCCACTCGGACGACAGCATCTGCATCCGGTTCGGCGACCTCCTCTTCATCGGCGACCTCCTCTTCGCGACGAGCCCCGGGGTCGCGGGGCTTGTCGGGTGGGACCAGCCGGCGCTGCTCGCGACCGTCGGGAGGGTCCGCTGGATCCTTGCCTGCGAACCGGTGAGCCTCTGCTGTCCCGGCCACGGCCGGTGCGTCCCGGCCGCGGCGATGCCCGCTCTCCTCGACCGGCTCGCGGGGGATGCCGGGAGGCTTTCGGATATCGGCACCTTCGACCGGCAACGGCTCGACGACTCCCTGGAGCACGCCGTCGACCTGCTCCAGGAGGCCAGCCGGATCTTCTCCGTGATCGCAGGAAGGCTCTACGCCCTCGCTTACCGGCTCGACGACCTCGGCGAGGCCGAAGAGGCCCGGCGTTACCTGGACCTCCTTGAGTCCGACCGGATCGACGAGTTCCTGGCGGAGTTCTCGCGGTTCGTCGACGAGTTCCGGGCGGGGGAGAAACTCGAGGTCCAGCTCGTCCTCAAGGCCGTCCAGGTGATCCAGCGGATCGAGGCTCATTTCGCGGGTGACCGGCTCAACCACGTCGTCGACGCATCGCTCCTCCGCCGGGCCGGCCGCCTGCTCACCGACTTCATGAACACGATCATGGGCTACCGGGAGACCGCCTGCCTCTCGGCCGTCGACCTCCCGCCGGTGCTCCGCGACCTGGTTGGCGGGATCTCGACCCCGCCCTTCTCGGACGAGGCGTTCATCGAGGCGGCCGACGACCCGGCAGCATACCGCGACGGGCTCGTCGCCCGGCTCGCCTACCTCCCGCTCTTCGAGGGCGTCGACCTCTCCGTCGAGACCGATGGCCCTCTCCCGCCGGTGCTGGTCGACCGGGAACGGTTCTTCGACGAGGTCGTCGGCGTGCTCGAGGACCTTGCGGCCGCCGGGGCTCGCGAGGTCCGGCTCTCTCTCCGGCAGGAGGGCGACCGCATCGGCCTCCGGGTCCGGGGCCCGGCCCCGCTCTCCGGGCGGAAGCTCCGGTTCTACCGCCGGAAGTTCGGCCTTGCCGGTGCGTCGCTCGATCCCGGCGCGGACGGTGCCGCGCTCCTCCTCCTTCTCCGGCCGGCCGCATCCTGACCCGGACCGTCCGGGGGTAAGCTTCTTACCTCTGGCCCCCGGAGTCAGGGTGATCGTGATGGCGATGCAGCACGTGCCCGGAGTTGACCGCGGCAGGGTCTTTCTGTATGCCCTGAGTACCTGCGGCTGGTGCGCCAGGACAAAGGAATTCCTCACCGACCTCGGCGTCGGGTTCTCGTACGTCTACGTGGACCTCCTCGCGGGCGAGGAGCGTGAGCGGATGATCAGGGAGGTCGAGCGCTGGAACCCGCAGCTCTCGTTCCCGACGGTCGTCGTCAACGACACGAAGGTGATCGTCGGGTTCCGCGAGGACGAGATCCGGGAGGCGGTCGGTGCCTGACACGACGAGCGAGGCGGAGGTGGAGCGGCTCATGCGCGACCTCGACCGCGAGGCGGCGGCCGGCGGCTACCACCTGAACCCCGATAAGGAGTTCACCCGCGGCCTCGTCCGCGGCCTGCTCGCAAACCGGGAGCGTTACGGCTATATCTCCTGCCCGTGCCGCCTCGCTTCCGGGAACCGGGAGGAGGACCTCGACATCATCTGCCCCTGCGACTACCGGGACCCCGACCTCACCGACTACGGGGCCTGCTACTGTGCCCTCTACGTCACCGCCGACGTGGAGGCCGGGGTCCGGGCAGCCGGTCCCGTCCCGGAACGCCGGCCCGGGCCGGCGGAGCGGCAGCGGCAGAAGGAGGAGCGGGCCGCGGTCGGCCGCATCCCGGATGGGCTGAGGTATCCGGTCTGGCGGTGCAGGGTCTGCGGTTACCTCTGCGCGCGAGACGAGCCGCCCGAGACCTGCCCGATCTGCCGGGTCCCCCGCGACCGGTTCGAACGGTTCATCTGAGCCGGGTGAGGAGCGCGTAGACGAGGAACGCGGCGACGATCCCGTTCACGGGAGGGATGCCGGGGATCACGGCGGCGGCAAGGGAGCCTGCGGCGTAGGCGGCAAGCCCGCGCCGGTTGAACCGCGGGACGGCCCCTTCCTCGAACGGCGGGTAGCGGCCCCGGCGGCCGATGAAGAAGTCGGCCATGATCACCCCGCCGAGCGGGGGGATGAGCACTCCCATCGTGACCATGTAGGGGATCAGCCAGTCGTACATGCCGAGCAGGGCGAGCAGGGTCCCGGCTGCGGCGCCGGCGGAGGTGACCAGCCGCCGCCGTTCGGTCCGGAAGAAGTGGCATCCGGCGACCGAGAAGTTGTAGATGGTGTTGTCCTGGGTCGTCCAGATGTTCAAGAAGAGGAGCAGGACGCCGGCCAGGAGAAGGCCCTGGACTGCCAGGACATCGACGATATCGGAGAGGCCGTAGACCGCCGCCCCTATCGCCCCGACGGCGACCATCAGGGTGTTCCCGACCAGGAACGCAAGGAGCACGGAGATGACGGCGGCCCGGCCGGACCCGGCAAAGCGCGTCCAGTTGGCGACCTGGGTGCCGCCGGAGACAAAGGTCCCGACGACGATCGTGAGGGCCTCGGCGACCGTGAGGGTGCCTGCCGCGACCGGAGCCGCCCCGCTCCCGGCGTCCCGGAGGGCGACCGCGACGCTCGCGACGATGAGGAGGAGCATGGCCGGGACCGCGACCCGCGAGAGGGCCGCAAGCCCCCGGTAGCCGATGCATGCCGTCAGGCAGAAGCCGAGGCCGAAGATGGCCATAAGGGGCGCGAGAAACCACGGGTCGAGGCCCAGCAGGCGGCCGAGGACGATCGCGATCGTCGCGGTCCCCCAGGCGTACCAGCCGATCTGGGTGAGGCCGAGGAGCGCGTCCGCCCACCTGCTCCCGATATCCCCGAAGGCGAACCGGGCGGAGAGGACGGTGGAGAGGCCGCTCCTGTAGCCGACGTAGCCGAGGCCGGCGACATACGCGGCGAGGATCGCGTTCCCGCAGAGGATGATCGCCGCAAGGTCGGGCCAGAGCGGGAACGCGGCTCCGAGACTCGCGCCGCCCCAGATCGTGGCGGAGAAGAAGGTGAAGCCGAGCAGCACCAGGGTCACCGGCCAGAACCCCTGCCGGGCCTCGTCGGGGACGGCGGAGAGCGGGTAGTCCTCCGTGCCGCTCCGGCCTGCCTCCTCGCCGCCTCCCTCCGCCCGGATCACTGCTGTCTCGCCGATGGCAGGAGGTTCTACTGCCTTAGACTAATGCGTTCCGGTCCACTGCCCGCAGGATGCGCGTTTTCCCTTGAAAAATCCAACCCGGGCTGTTCTGGCGATCCAAGGTGTCATATACCGGCCCCGTCGATTCTCCTGTATGCCGAGCGTGCGGATCAACGACGGAGATCTCCCCTCCGGGAGCGGCGTGGAGGGAGGAAGGAAGAAGAAGGGCGACGATACCCCGGCGCCCGACCGCCGGGAGCCCGGAACGGCGACGGAGAAGGTGGAGCGGGACCCCGCGAAATCGCGGCACACGAGGCCCCGTATCGGGGGCGACGACAGCGGTGCCGATATCTTCTATACCGGGACGAAATAAGTCATTTGAGCACCCGGAGGTCTGCCGCGGAGGAGACGACCACCTCCCGTTTCCCGCGGTAGGTCTGCACGACGCCGTAAAGGGTTACGTTCTCGTCTTTTGCAAGTTCGAGGCCGGCGGCGACGTTCTGCGCCAGGAAGACCGGGGTGCCGTTGACGGTGAGGATCAGGTGCCCCCCGGCCGAGGTCTCCGCGACCCCCTCGATCCTCCCCTCGAGGACGACGAGGGCCCCGTCCGGGACCTCCACGGAGTACGGGACGGCGAAGAGCGGCCGGCCGGCGGCATCAAAGAGGAGATGCCCCGCAAGCACGATCCCGACGACGCAGACGAGGACAAGAAGCGCCGTTTTCTCCTGCCACTCAAGCATACGTACCCGATGGGCCCGGGAGGTTATAACTACCGTCAGTTTGATATGTTAACACCGTTAACTATCCTGCATGGATGATGTGAACCTTCCCCCCTCCTCGAAGAAGATCCTCCTGCTGCTCGAGGACGGGGGTGCCCTGACCCACAAGGAACTCGTCCGCCTCAGCAGCCTCGCACCCCGCACCGTCCGCTACGCCTTAAAGAGGCTGAAGGACAACGATATGATCGTGGAGAAGTTCAACTTCCGCGACGCCCGGCAGATCCTCTACGAGTACAAGGACTCCCGGCTGGTGCCCGTGCAATGACCGAACCTCCCTCCTGCGACATCATGCGCTGCGACACCCTCGCGCGGATGCCCCTTCCCCAGATGCGCGCGGAGATGGTCTACCGGCTCGTGAACGAGCGCGGGATCAGCCAGAGCGAGGCCTCCAAGCGCCTCGGCATCAGCAGGGCCGCGATCTCCCAGTATATGAGCCGGAAACGCGGCTTTTCCCGGCAGGACTTCCCCGGCGACCTCGATACGGTCATCGAGCGCTGGGTCTCCGCGGTCGCCTCAGGCGAGGGGACGATCACCATCTGCGACGTCTGCCGCTCCACCGACCTTCCGGGCCGCCGATAGCGTCAGGTGCGTCGGCGCCGGTAGAGGTAGAGCACGGCGAGACCGATGAGGATACAGGCCGCCGCCATCAGTTTGAGCCGGTCGAGTCCCCCGACCCTGCCGGTCCCCGCCTCTCCTGCGGCGTCCCAGTCGTCCTCAAAGACCTCTGCGTAATAGGCGGCGATCCCCGGGTGCTCGATGATCACGCCCGCCTCCCGGTTGAACGCCGGCGAGTTGGCGTTCCAGTTGACGCTGCTGACGAGGACCGCTTTTTCGTCGACGACGACGCCCTTGTTATGGATCTTGGCGAGGTTGTTCGCCTCCAGATCCGCGAGCCGGGCCTCGAGCGGCAGCCCTTCGGCCGCGGCGATCCGGTTGATGAGCCCGACCATCTCGTCGTTGTCCGCATCGTCCGCGGTGTTGAACCAGGCGGCGTCGAGGAGGACCCTGACCGCGACGCCTCGCCGTGAGGCGTCGATCGCGGCCGCGAGGTAGGGGTTGAGTTCGTACGTGGTCTCGTTCGTGATGTAGGCCTGCTCGATCGCGATGCTCTCCTCTGCCCCCTCGATCAGGTCGAGGATGAGAGCGCTCGTGTCGGGGGAGAGGACCGGGGTCACCCGCGCCCCCTCCGCGCGGCAGGCGGCGAACTCCACCGTGTAGGCGGGCGCCCAGGGCGTGCGGAGCTCCGCTTCCGTCCCCCTGAACGGAACGATGTCCCTGCCTGCGGCGTCGGAGAGGAAGACGTCACGGAAGTAGGCGGCGAGCCCGGCGTCCTCGAGGCAGGCGCCCCACCCGCGGTTGCCCTGCAGCCCCGGCACCGGGTAGCCGCCGGGCTTGAAGTTCTCGCTCCCGATGAGGACCAGCCTCCGGTCGATGACGAGGTACTTCGCGTGGTCGTAGCGGTACCGCGCGTGGGCCGCATCCGTCGTCTCCATCGAGAGGACGACGATCCCGCTCCGGTTGAGGGCGCCCGCGACCGCCCGCCCCTCGGGCGAGACGCCGCCCACCGGCCCGCCCTCGAGGAGGACGGTCACGGCCACGCCCCGCTCGCGGGCGCGGATGAGGTCTTCTGCCATGCCCCGGTCGGTGAACTCGTAGACGTTTGCGAGGATCTCGTGCTGTGCGCGCGCAACGGCCGCCGAGAAGGCCCCATACGAGCAGTCCGGAGCGACGAACGCGGTCACCGCGACGTTCTCGAAGGTCGCGGGCATAAAACGGGACTGGCCGATGAAGAAGGGGCGCGGGTCCCAGACGCCGTCCTCGAAGTAATGGACCTGCCCCTGCCGGGGCCGGACGTCGGCGGGCCAGGCGACCTGCTGGACCAGGGTGGTCCCGTGGTAGAGGAGGAGCTCGTCGGCCTGGTTCGCCATCAGGAGGTTCCCGTTTTGGATCACGTCCGGTATGCGTTCCGTCCGTCCCTCCATCTCGAAGTCGGGGGGGTAGCCGTGGGTCTGCTCGAAGGCCGGGCCGCTCCGCGCGATTATCAGCCGCCCGTCGATCCTCGTTCCCGCCGGGAACCGGAACCCGCCCTCGCCGTCCGAGACGACGAACCCGTCGAGCACCCCCTTCCCCTCGATCACCAGGTACTCGTCGAGGTCGCCGGCAAGATAGGGGTCGGGACAGAACTCGACGATCGCGATACCGCCGGCCGTGCCGGCGATGAGGCAGAGGAGCAGTACGGCCGCGAGGATCCGGCGCATACGCAGGGTTATGTAGCGGCCGGTTTAATAGCAAAGCGATATGAGCATGCTCGCGCCCCCGCTGGTCGTCAAGGTCGGCGGGAGCCTCTTTGACCGGGTCGGTCACCTGCTCGCCGCCTTCCGCGAAGTCGGCCGCCCGGTGCTGATCGTCCCCGGCGGCGGGAAGTTCGCCGACCTCGTCCGGCGCCTGAACGTCTCCGACACCACCGCCCACTGGATGGCGATCGCCGGCATGGAGCAGTTCGGGTGGTACATCGCCTCGCAGGGGATCCCGGCGACCTCCGCGATCGCCCTGCCGACGGAGGTGACGGTCCTCCTCCCCTACTGTGCTCTCCGCCGGGCCGACCCCCTCCCCCACTCCTGGAACGTCACCTCCGATACCATCGCCGCGTGGGTCGCGGACGAGCTCTCCGCCGACCTCCTCCTCTTAAAGTCGGTCGACGGCATCCATCGCCGCGGCAAGCTCCTGCCGCGGGTCGAGGACCCCGATCTTGCCGCCGACGAGGTCGATCCCGCGTTCATCCGGTTCGTCTTTCAGCACGGTCTGAAGGCGCGGGTGGTCAGCGGGAGACACGACGACCGGATCCGCCGTGCTCTCCTCGACGAGGAGGTCATCGGGACGCTCATCGATCCGAGATTTTAATTGCCGCGGGGGAGATATGATAAGTTACTCTTTCGAGGAAAAACGATGACAGCGCAAGACCGATGTACCTCCTGCAACGCCACGCTGGCCGAGGAAGGCTCCACCTGGTTCCCGTGCCCTGAGTGCGCGCACGAGATCAACAGGTGCTACCGGTGCAGGGAACAGAGCATAGCCTATACATGTCCGAAGTGCGGGTTCCAGGGGCCATGACCGATGGGAAACGTAGCCATCATCTTAAGAGTCATGCCCGAATCCCCCGACGTCGACCGTGACGCGCTTCAGGCCGCGATCCGGGCGGTCGTCCCTGCCCAGGAGATCCGCGAAGAGCCGATCGGCTTTGGCCTCGTGGCACTGAAAACCGTCGTCGTCGTCCCCGACAAAGCCGGGGCTCCTGACGAAGTCGAAACAGCGCTCCAGAACCTTGAAGGTGTCGCAAGCGCAGAGATCGTCGAATCCACGCTCGTTTGAGCGGATTCGTATACCTTTTTTTCCGGCTTACCGGGCCTCTTCGAGCCGTTCCATCACTTCGGCGGTGACCTTCTTGATCTTTGCGACGGATTCGCGGAACCCCGCAACCTCGTCGCCCTCGAGACTGATAGGCACCGGGAAGACACCGTTTCTGTTGATCCGGGCGGGCACGCCGATACAGACGTCGCCGATCCCGTGGATCTCGCTCGTGATGTGGCTGGATACCGTGAGGATCCGGTTCTCGTCGCCGAGGATCGTCCGGACAAGGGTTGCAATCGCTTCGCCCGGCCCGTAGACGGTAGCCCCTTTCCCCCTGATGATGGCCTCGCCGCTCGTCCTGACGGTATCGATCATCTCCTGCGCGGGCAGTCCCGAGAAGGTGGGCAGGTTGCTGATCCGGATGCCGCCGATCGTCGTCGCCGACCAGAGCGGGACCATGCTCTCGCCGTGCTCGCCGATGATACGGGTATGCACTTCGCTGACATGGACGCGGAAGTAGCGCGCGATCAGGGACTTCAGGCGCATGGAGTCCAGATGTGTCCCGAGCCCGAAGACCTGCCTCGGTTTGAACCCCGAATACTTCAGGGCGACCGCGGTCATGGCGTCGACGGGATTCGTGACGAGGAAGAGAAGAGCGTCCGGCGCGCACCGGCCGATGATCTCGGCGGTATCGGCCGTGATCTTTGCGTTCTCAAAAGCGAGGTCGTTCCTATCCTGGCCGGGCCTGCGCGGCATTCCTGCTGCGGAGATGATGACATCCGAGCCCTCTGCGTCCGAGATTGCGGTGCTGTAGGAGAGCCGGACATCGGTGCCCCGTGCAGCGAATGAATCAGAGAGGTCACGGCAGCAGCCCGCGAGAAAATCTTCGCGTCCGGGCCTCCCGACGAGCAGCATGTCGCTGACGTACGGGATCTCGGAGATGGTATGGGCCGCAAATACGCCGACGTTCCCTGTAGCCCCAAGAATCGTTACTTTTGCCATGGAGATCGCCGTTGGGGACGCGTCCTCGGTCGACCGTGCGCACAGGCATTCACCGCTGCATCCCTCCTCCACCCCGCAACCCCATGGGCGCCGAACGTCCACGGTAAGTCTGCTCCCTTCCGGGCCTGAACCGGTACCCGCGGCAAAAGGTCGCCGCCCCCTCCGGGGCTTTGGTTCCTTTCCGCCGACCTCATGGGACGAGGCTTCTCCGTCGGGACGCAACAGCTCCTGCAAGCCGCTGCGGCCTTCCTCGGACTTCGCCCCCCGCATGACGGCGGTTTCGGGTGATAGGTGACGCCGAGCCACCCAGGCTAGTCCCCGTATGTAGTGGTGTCTACGGGATAAAAATAGCTCCGCCCACCCTGGCCTGCCAGGCCCGGGTGATCCCCTCGATCTTCCCGGCATCCGCCTTCTCGAAGAGGTCGAGGGCGGCAAGATCGACCTCCGGCGGGAGGACGGCCGCAAGCAGCCGGAGGTCGCCCTGGTAGACCGCGGCCTCCCGCGCGCCCGCCGCGGTCGCGACGAGGACAGGGTCCTGCGCGACCGGATTTTGCCGGAGGTTCTCGTAGGACCGGAGGATCGTCACCTCTTCGATCCCGAGCGCCTCCCGGTTCGCCCGGAGGTTGCAGGCGGTCCAGTACGCGGCGGCGTACCAGGCGTCGTTATAGATCACGCGGGGAACGCCTGCGCGGCCGGCGGCAAGGCCGAGGGTTCCCGCGCCCGAGCAGGCGTCGACGAAGGTCCGGGGCCGGCGGCGGGCGATCTCCCGCTCGAGGGAGAGGATCTTCTCGTTCCGGTCCCGGGGGAACTCGACGTGCAGGACGGACTGCTGCTTGTAGACGACGACCGGGCCGCTCCGGGTCGGGAAGACGTCGGCCCGGACGTCGCAGCCGGCGAGCAGGGTGTAGGTCTGCGGCGCCGCGTCGGTATCCCTGACGCCCGGCGTCCCGGCGTCCGTCCGGACGACGCCCCGGACTTCCGGAACTTCGGCGAGCAGCCGGGCGGCCGCCCGCTCCCCGACCGACCGCGAGAGGAGGACGAGCGACCGGGGCGGGAGGTAGGGGGCTCTCCGCATCGGGACGCCGGGGTGGACGAGCGGCATCCCGACGGCCGCGAGGGGTTCGGTCCCGGCAAGGTCGCCCTCGGCGGCCATGATCCGGTAGATCCCGGCGAAGACCTCGTCGATGAACCGCTTCCCGCAGGCGGGGCAGGGCTCGGCCGTGCCGATATCGGGCGGAGGGCTCCTTTTATCGTAGACGAGCCCCATGCAGTCGGGACAGGGGGCGAAGCGCTCCGGGAGCTCTGCGAGGAGTGTGCGGGCGTCGGTGACGCAGTCGTGCCCGCAGACGGGACAGTGCATACCCGAAGGGTTGGGGGCCGCGGTATATACGTATTTCATGCCGCCTGCGGCGGGACCAGGAGCCCCTCCCTGAGCCAGCCCCAGGCGTCCCGGAGACGGTTCTCGGGAAAGTATCGGACGTCGATGCCGTTGAACCCCACAAAGAGCCCCGGCATGTGGTTCATCCACTCCCGCCACCGCTCGCCGCCGACGATGGCGATCCGGTCGACCCGCTCGATCCCGGGCCACTGCCTGAAGTCGTCCCAGGCCTCGCCGGGCCTCCAGCTCCGGAACCCCTCGATCTTGAAGAGGAGCCGGACGTTCCGGTTTTCGCTCATCGCTCGTTCGAGGTCCGGGATCAGGATGGTGGTATAGTCGATCTCGCTCAGTTTTCCGTCGAACCGGAAGCCGAGAATACTTCCTGAACTTTCCTTCATCCGGTCAAGCATGGGTGCCTCTATGGGCCCCGGAAGAAAAAAAGGTATGGCCTGTCGGCGGTCTCCTGCTCCGGCATGGCGTCTGCAGACGGGATCCGGATCCCCTGCCGCCGTCCTCCTCGTGCGTTGCGGCGAAGGGGGCGGGCGTTCCGGAAACTACGGGCTCTGTTCGGCCGGCTCCATCAACGCCGCGAGCCAGCGGGTGTCGTCTACGGCACCGAGCACCGCCTTTGCGAAGAGCGCCAGCGGCACGGCGAGGAAGAGGCCGGGGACGCCGAGCACCAGGAACCAGAAGAAGACCGAGAGGATGATGACGAGCGGGGAGAGGCCGAGTTCTTCTTCTGCGGGGTGCGGGGCGAGGAGGGTCCGGGAGAGATAGTCGACGGCCGCGATCCCGGCGGCGACGGCCACGGCGCCGGGGAGCCCGTGCTGGAGCCAGGCGAGGCCGGTGGGGGCGATGGAGATGATAGGGAGGCCGAGGTAGGGGATGTAACTGAAGAGCACGATCAGGATCGCCCAGAGCACCGGGGCGTCGATCCCCATGAGCCAGAGCAGGACGGCGATGACGCTGCCGGTGACGACGCTCCCCCGCGTCCTGATGCCGACATACCCGTTCAGGCTCCGGGAGAACCCGGTGCACCGGCCGGCAAGATCGGTGCCGCCGATGCCGGGTAAGGTGCGAAGCCTCTGCGGGAGCCCGGCAAACTCAAACAGCATGAAGACCGTGACGGTGATGGTCACCAGGACGTCGATCGCGAGTTCCGTGAGCCCCGCGACGACCGCCTCGACGGAGGGGAGGAGAGACGCGTCGCCGGACGCCCCCGGGATCTGCCCTCCGAGGTCGGGGCCCGTGCCGCCGAGGAGCGCCAGCTGCTCCTGCAGGAGCTCCTGGTAGGCCGGGAGGGCCTGTTCGATCTGGAGGAGCGAGATGCCGAGGACGGCGATCAGGAGCAGGCTCGCTCCGGCGATGAGCCCGACGAGGGCGAGGACCGCCATCCATCGCCGGAATCCTCGCCGCTCCAGCCAGCGGACGGCCGGAGAGGCGACGACGGAGATGACGAGGGCCGCGAGGACCGGGTTTGCAAGCGGGGCGGCAACGTGCATCCCGGCGACCAGGATGGCGCCGATGACGAGGACGCGGGCGAGCGAGGCGAGCGTGGACGAGGAGGGCTGCATTTCAGTCGTGCGCGGGTGTAATCCGGCCCCCTCCTTTCAGGACTCCGCCGGTCCGCCCGAACCTCTTCCCCGCCGGCATATCCTTTGCTTCACGCGCGGGCTCACCGGTACGCCGCGCCTGCCGTAACGTCATCACGGGAAGAGGTCTGGTCCTCGTATATAAGCGTACCCGGTCTCCGGGTGGCGGCCTCTACCGGGCGCCGCCCCGTGCGGCGGAGTCGGCCGCGGCGTCCTCCTCACCGTCGGGGCGGGGGAAGACCGCCCTGTTCAGCCTGCCGCGGACGAACTTCCGTATCCGGGGGAAGCCCTGCTCCCACCGGGCCCGGAGGATGGGGACGGTGTAGGGGAGGTGGTGCGGGAGGACTGCCGTCCCCATCACCGCCTTCTCGACGAGCGGCCGCTCGCGGCCGATGATGACGGTTTCTCTCCGGGCGACGGCGTCCAGGAACTCCTCCACGGTTTCGGCCTCGGCGCAGGTGACGACCCCGCCGAGTTCGTGGAGGAGGTGGCCGTCGGTCCCCCCGGTCCGGCCGAGGCGGTGGGCGGCGGCGAGCCCGGCGGCCTTCAGGTTGTGGGACCGGGCCATCCCGCCGCAGATCACCTCGAGGGCGTCGAGGCGGGAGAAGACCTCCTGGCCGATGCATCTGCCCGCGACGCACCGCTCGACCCCCCGGTTCAGGAACGCATACCCGCAGGGGTGCGCCTCGGCGGCGATGCAGGCGTAGCCCTCGCGGCGATCGAGTATCTCCTCGGTGTCGAGACGAATTGCCGTGAACGGACCCTCTCCACGGTTCTTCTCGACGTGGCGGCGGTAGAAGTCGACGAGATCGGCGGCCGAGTAGAAGTAGAGGAGGAGGTGCGGACCGTCGCTGGCGCTGACCTCGATCCCGGGGATGAGGGAGACGTTGCTCTTGTGCCGGCCCGCCTCGACGACGCCGCTCGTCTGGTTGTGGTCGGTGATCGCAAGCCCGATCCCCCGCCGGGCCGCGAGCTTCAGAGCGTCCCGGACGGAGGTGACGGAGTCGGAGTGGCGGGTGTGGAAGTGGAGGTCCGCCGGGAGCAGCCCGAGACGCCGGATCTCCTCTGCTCGGGGCTTCTCAAATATGATATCCTTGTGATAACGCATGGGATCGCTGTCTGTTCGATCACCGGTTGGTTGCCGGGGATAAAAAGGGTTGCCGGTTCCCCGCAGATCAGGCCGCGACGGCAGTTATACCGCCTCCGCTGCCTCCCCCGTCGGTATCGGCTCTCGCAGCCAGTCGAGGGCCGCTTCCAGGTGGTCGTCGGAGAAGAAGCGGACGTCGATCCCGGTAAACCCGACGAAGAGACCGGGCAGGCGGTGCATCCACTCCTCCCACTTCTCGCCGCCGGTGATGGCGATCCTGTCGACCTGCCCGATCCCGTACCACCGCTTGAGGGCCTCCCAGTGCCCGCGGGGTTTCCAGCCGTGGAAGTCCACGACCGAGAAGATGACCCGGACGATGGGGTGGTTCCTTGCCGCCGCCTCAAGCGCCGGGATCAGCCTCGCGGCGTAGTCCTCGTCCGTCATCTCGCCGTCGAACCGGAACCCGACGACATTCTCCGCACCTGTCTCCATCTGCTCGAGCATGGCGCCCCCCTTCCGGCGCGCACCGGAAAAAGGTTTTGGCCGTCACCCGGCGGAGGCCGCCGGGCCCGGGCTCCTCCTCCTCGCCCCCCGTTTACGGGGTAGGCGGCGGGACTGCCGCCGTTGCCGTCGTCCCGGCACCGAAGGCGCCGCGGAGGTTCGCCTCCTCCGCATCCGAGAGCGAGGTCCGGATGACGCGGCCGCCGTAGTCCTTGATGGCGGCGACCACCTTGTCCGGCGTCATCTTCTTGACGAGCAGGAAGACCGCGGAGTTGCCCGGCCCGACGCTCTCCGCGACCTCCTTGATGAATTTATCATCGATGCCGTAGTCGGAGAAGCGTCCCGCGAGCGCCCCGGCGATCGCGCCGATGGCAAGTCCGAAGATGGGGGCAAAGAAGATCAGGCCGATGAGAAGCCCCCAGAAGGCGCCGGAGAGCGCCCCCATGCCGGCGAGGTTGGTCGCCTGCTTGATCTCGGTCTTCCCGTCCCGGTGGTGGACGACGACCACGAGGTCCTCGAGTTCGATCGTGTGCTCCTTTGTCAGGTCGATCAGCCGGTCCCTGACCCGGAACGCGGTATCCTCGCCATCATAGGCGATGGCAATCAGATCACTCATAACTCCTCCCGCACATAAATGCGGCCGAAGATATCTTCCGGGATATATATCCTCTGCGGTCGGTCCGGGAATGGTCGGGTGTTATCCCCTTCGCTCCCCGGAGCCCATCAGTTCCCCCATCCAATGGGTCTCCTCCCAGCTCTCGAGGAAGAGTTTCACCGCGATCGTCAGGGGTATGGCGAGGAAGACCCCGACCGCCCCGAAGACGAAGCCCCAGAAGACGATGGAGAAGAGGACGACGAACGGCGAGAGGTCGAGTTCCCTCCCGGCCATCCGGGGGAGGAAGAGGTTCTCGGCGGCGGCGTCTATGAGGGCGATCGCGGCGATGACGGCCACTGCTCCCGCCGGTCCGTACTCGATGAGGGCGAGGAGCGTGGGCGGGATCGCGGCGGTGAGGAGACCGACGTAGGGGACGTAACTCAGGACGAAGGCGATGAATCCCCAGAGCACCGCGAAGTCGACCCCGAGGAGGGCGAGGAAGAGCCCGGTCCCGACGCCGGTGATCAGGTTCACCTTGGTCCTGACCAGCACGTAGTCGATGAGGAGCCGGCCCGACTGGGATAAGTGCTGGAAAGGAGAACTCTCCGGCCCCAGGCGCCGGGCGAGCACGGCCGCGAGCCGCGGAGCTTCGATGAGGAGGAAGGCGATCGCGATGAAGACGATGACGGCGTCGAAGGCGACGGATCCGAGCTGCTGGGCGAGCCCGGCAATCTGCTGGATCACGTATCCGCGGTCGACATAGTCCCATACGCTGATGCTCGCAGGGTCGATGCCGTACCCGGCGAGCATGGCGACCTGCGCCTCCAGCGCCTTCTCGTACTGCGGCAGAGAGAGAATAAACCCGGTGAGGGCCGCCGCGAGGAAGGCAACCGTCCCGGCGAGGAGCGCGGCGAGGCCGGCGACCACCGCTCCGGCGGCCAGGATCCGCGGCATCCCGCGGCGGGTCAGCCATGTCATGACGGGCGCGGTGATCATGGCGAAGAAGACGGCGACGAGGAACGGGCCGAGGATCGGGGTTGCGGTCCGGACCCCCGCGAGCACGATGACGACCGCGGCCCCGACGATCGCGATCCGGGCAGGGGGAGAGAGGTTCCTGGCCATATCTACAGGGATGGTTTGGGCGCCCGACGAGATAGAGTTTTTCCGGACAGGTTCAGCCCCTCTCCCGGGCCAGGGCCTCCCCGGCCCGGATCGCCTCCCGAAGCGACTCCCCGATGACCGGCGTCGCGACGAAGACGTTCTCCCGGCCGACGGCGGCGGCGGTCCCGGTCTCTTCGAGACCCGCAAGGAGCTTCGGGTCGACTTCGGCGAGGACGAGCCGGCTGCCGTGGGCGCCGACCTGCCGGGCGTAGCGCTCCAGCATCCGGAAGAGCCCGCTCCCGGCCTCGACCCTCCCCCGGAGGGCGAGGACGACGACGGCGCCTTCGACCCCTTCGGGGGAGGGGAGCGAGCGTTCGATCGCCCGGAGGGTGGCGAAGTAGACGCTGCCGGAGACCGAGAGGACGGTGAGCCGGCCTGCCGTGAGCCGGCCCGGCGGGGGCTCTTCGCGGAACATCCCCTCCCCGACCGGGACGAGGCGGACGACGGAGGCCTCGCGGGTGGAGGTGACCAGGTAGATGCCGAGCGAGAGGAAGACGCCGACGTAGATGCTGTACTGGAGCGGGAGGACCTGGGTGGAGACGAAGGTGGCGAGCATCGCCCAGCGTCCGGGGCGGGAGTACCTGCAGATGCAGGTGATCTCCCTCGGCCGGTACATGAGTTCGGCCCCGATGAGGATCAGGATGCCGGCGAGGGCCGGGAGCGGGATCTGTTCCGCGAGCGGTCCCGCAACGATGATGATCGCCCCGACGATGGCCCCGGAGATGAGGTTCGCCGCCCGGGTCTCTGCCCCCGCGCCGACGTTCAATGCCGTCGCCGCGAGCGAGCCGGCCGAGGGTGCGCACTGGAGGAAACTGCAGACGATGTTCGTCACGCCCTGCCCGGAGAAGTCGCGGTTCACATCGGCGATGGTCCCGTCGCGTTCCGGGATCGCCTCCGTGACCCCGACGGCCATCACGAGCCCGATGATGGCGAGGGCGAGCGCGGGGACGAGGAGACCGGGCGCGAGAGCGATATCCGGGATGACGGGGAGAGGGAGGCCGGCAGGGACGGCGCTGATATCGCCGACGAGCGCGACCTCCGGCAGGGCGGCCTGAACGAGGGGGGCGGCGATGATGAGCGGGAGGAGAAGGGCGACGGGGCGGAGGCGCGGCACCCGCCGGAAGGCGACGACGAGGCCGATGGTGAGGAGGCCGATGCCGAGCGCTTCGGGCTGGACCCCTTCCGTGTGGGTGAGGAGGTCCACTACCGCGAGGATCTGGACCGGGTTTCTCGGGAGGTCGTAGCCGGTGAGGTTGCCGAGCTGGCCGACGATGATCAGGAGCGCCGCCCCGACGATGAACCCGGTCAGGACGGCGTTCGATATGAACCGGGTCAGGCTGCCGGCCCGGACGAGCCCGAAGCCGAGCTGGAAGAGCCCGACGAGGAGGGTGAGGACGAAGAGGGTGGCCGGGACGTCGGCCTGCGGCACCGGGGCGAGGACGGAGAAGAGGGAGACCGCGAGGACGTTTGAGAGCATCACCTTGAGATAGGAGGAGCCGGTGAGGAACGCCGCGAACGCCGTCGCGAACGCGGCGGTGTAGAGGCCGTAGATGGGGTCGATCCCGGCGACGAGGGCGAACCCCATCCCCTGCGGGATCCCGACGAGGGCGGTCGTCGCGCCGGCGGCGAGGTCGGCGGGAAGGCTCCTCCTCCACTGCGGTGTGCCGGCGGGCATGCCCCGGAAGGGGGCGGGGCGCGGGATATAGTTACCCCTGCCCGGTGAGGACCGCCTGCTCGCTCTTCCCGGCGCGGAGCTGAACGACAAGGAGTTCATAGGCGGAGACGAGGAGTGCGGCAAAGAGCGGGCCGAGGATAACTCCGATGATCCCGAAGAGGGCGAGGCCCCCGAAGAGGCCGATCATCATCAGGACGGGGTGGATCGCCATCCGCCTCCCCATCATCTTCGGCCGGAAGTAGAAGTCGGCGGACCCGGAGATCAGGGGGTAGCCGACGGCGAGCATCACGACCGCGCCTGATGTGTCCCCCTGGGCGAGGGCGTAGAGGGCCAGGAAGATGATCAGGATCTGCGGCCCGAGGAACGGAATGAGCTGGAAGATGCCCATCAGGACGGCGAGGACCAGGACCTGACCGTAGCCCCAGAAGACGAAGAAGGGAACGGCGATGAGGAAGGTGATGAGGGCCACCTGGACGTTGACGATGTAGACGGCGTAGAGGGTGTCGACGGTCTTGCCCGAGAGGCTGTTCACCGAGGCAGCGAGTTGTTCGGGGAGGACGGACCGGAGTTCCTGTGCCACGTGGTCGCCTGAGAGGACGAAGAGGTAGAGGGCGAGGAAGAAGATGAAGGCTTTCAGGAGGATCATGGGGAGGCTCATCGCGATGCTCGCGAGGTAGGCCTCGAAGATATTGACGACGGCCTGGAGGGTCTCGGCCACCGCGTCAGGGGTGAGGATGCCGGCGTCGGGGAGCGCCTCGACCCAGCCGATGATGATGTTTGCCATGTTGAAGATGTAGCCGGCGTTGGTGTAGACGATCGCCGCCGTCAGGACGATCAGTCCCGATATGGAGGCGAAGGCGAGGAGCGTGATGATGGCGGCGGCGATGCGGTCGGAGGATCTGCAGGCCAGGCGCTGCTTGAACGGGATGAGGACGACGGCGAGGGAGAGCGCGAGCACGATGGCGTCGAGGAGCGGCCAGAAGGCGATGAGGATCCCGGCGAAGATGAGGAGGGCGAGGATCAGCGTCAGGAGACCGGTGTCGGAGTATCTGGTGGTCACTATCTCCCGTATGTGGATCTGGCATATGAGCCCTTCGTAACGCATCCTGTCGTTTTTGATTGAGTTTTAGAGGATACTGCGGTTGGATTTGCAGGGAGTGAATCCTGTGCGGGAGCACCGTATCGGGAGAGATCGCTGCCTGCAGGGCCGGCCCGATCCCGGTTGTCCGGGCGGGGGATCCGGCAGCAAACTTTAACCCCCCTGTCCCCATAGCCCTGAGTGGATGCGCGTTTCGGCTGCAAGCGATGGGCGGGGTGATGCAGATGGGTGACGAGCAGAATGCGGAGACAGTGGGAAGACTCTTTGAGGCGTTCGGGCGCGGGGATATCCCGGGCGCCATGGAGTTCTTTGCCGAGGATGTCGATTTTCGATCGCCGGTGACACGTATTCATCATCAGGCGCTCACGTGGGCGCGTCCCCGCCACGGGCGCGAGGAGGTGAGACGGTTCTTCGGAGAGATGGCTGCAGAGGTGAGGCCGGAGCCGTTCGAAGTTCTGACGCTCGTCGCCCGGGACGATATGGTTGCCGTGGAAGGGCGAAACAGGGGGACCGTCAACGCAACGGGGGTGCAGTTCGTCCATGACTGGGCGATGTTCTTCTCGTTCCGGGACGGCAGGATCGTACGGTGTTATCACTACTATGACACGGCAGATCTCCTTGCGGCGTTTTGAGGCGCCGGGAGCCGTGTGCCCCGGCCGCAACTCCCCCGGGAGGGAGGGGTTCAGCCACCGGGGATCTCTTCGAAGGTGATGTAACGGTCCCCGTTGCTGAGGATGACGGGGTGGAAGCGGACGGTCTTCTCCTCGCCGTTCTTACACCGCGCCCGGCCGGTCTCCGGCGTTGTCCTGCCGGCATCCCGGGGGGCAACCGTCTCTCCCCGGCAGTCCGAATCGGGAAATGCCCGGGTGAACCATTCCCCGCCTGCTGCAACATCGTCCTCTGTATACCCGAAGAGTTCGGTGAACTGCCGGTTGACGAAGAAGGCCCGATCGCCCTCTCCGACGATTGCGGCGGGGATGGGGGTGAGGTCGAAGACTTCGCGGAACCGCTCTTCGCTCTCCTGCAGGACCTCCTCCGTCCTCTTGCGGTCGGTGATGTCCCGAAGGATCCCCTCCCGGAAGAGGGGTGCGCCGTCTGGATCACAGGTTATCACGAACCGGTCGGAGAGCCACCGGTATCTGCCGTCCCCGCACAGGAACCGGTAATCGACCGTCCCTTCCTTCTCTCTCAACGAGGTGCCTATCTTATCGGTCAGTACCCGTTCAAGATCTTCGGGGTGGACGCGCCTGAGGATCGCGTCCACGTTCAGGCCCAGGATCTCCTCTACGGGGTAGCCGGTGATCTGCTCGATTGCGGGGCTGAAGTAGTCGAAACGGCCTGACCGGAGATCCCGCCGGTATAAGGCGTCGGTGGAGTTGTCGAGGATCGATCTGAACCGCGCCTCGCTCTCCCGCAGGGCCGCTTCAGCCCTCTTCCATGCCGTTGTGTTGAACCCGATGTGAGCGAGGCGGTTCACGCTGCCGTCCTTCTCGATGATGGGGATGAGATGGTGCTCGTAGTCAAGTTCCCGGCGCGTATCTTCCCAGATCACCGCCTGCTTCTCCCGAACCGCTCTCTCCAGGTATCTCGCCCGGATCTCGGCGATCTCGGGAGGCAGGTAGGCGGCTATGTTCCTGCCCACGTAATCCTCGAGACGCACGCCGAGCCTCCTCGGGGCCACTTCATTGCTCACGAGCACGGTCCCCTCGCTGTCGATGAGGTGCGCCGGCTGCGAGAGGGCAAACATGAACGCGTGGAGGTTGTCTTCGCTCTTCTTAAGCGCCTCCATCATCCGGTGCCGGTCGGTGATGTCTTCGAGGACGACGGTAAGGCCTCTCTTGCCGTCTTCAAAGGTCGTCGGGATCACCTGGAGGTGGAAGAAGAGGTCCCCGCCGTCGTGCGGGTGCCGGAGGTCGGTGACGACCTGCTCTTTATCCATGCCTTCCATCACGGCCATGGCCTCCGGGGCGGAGACGACCGGCAGGTCTGCGGCCGCCAGGGTCAGGCCTATGAGATCGTCCTTCTCACGCCGGGCGAGTTTGCAGTACCGGTCGTTGATCTGGACAATCTTCCCGGTGCTGTCGAGGACCAGGATCAGGTTTCTGGTGAAGCAGAGGAACGCCGAGAGCGGCACCCGCCGGGCCCGGTAATAGACTTTGGCCGTGCCGAACTCCCGCAGTTCAACCTGGCCGTTTGCCCGGAGGAGTTCCAGCTGTCGGGCTGCCGTGTTGCGGTTGATCCCGGCCTCGCGGGCGATCTCGGCGATGGCCATCCCTTTGGGGCGGGACCTGAGAACGTTGAGGACGCGGGCGGCGGTATCCTGCTCCTGCTGCATGATGAGTGTTCAACTGGGGACATTGTGATATACTTTTGCAGGGGGGGAAGAGTGGGGAGGCGACTTATACCGGAGGGCGCAGAACCCGGGACGGGCGGGTTCATAATACGGTTGTTGCAGGGATCCTGGGGCGCCGGCAGGAGGGAGCTCGTGCCCGGGGATATGCCGGTTCTCATTTTCCAGAAGGGCGGTTTGTAGCCGGCCTGCTATCACCGTCCGGGAGCAGTTGATCCACGGACTTGTTGCCTGCCGTATGCCGGGATCTGCAGTGCCTGATGAAAATCTCCAGGACCTCCCTTCTCCTGTTGGGAATCGTCATCGATCAATTTATTGACCGGTAGGGGCAATTGAGCGTCTGGACACCTGCATGTATAATCCTGTGCAGTGGCTCATGGAGGTGACTGCCGATGGAAGCGAAGACGCTTGATGAGATCAGGGTTCGGGGGTTCGAGGCACTGGTGAAGAGCCTCGGGCCTGCCGATGCGATACGGTTCATCCGGAGTTACTCCCACGGAAGCGGAGACTATACCCGGGAGCGCAAGGCCTGGCTCGAGCAGGACCTCTATGCGGTCGTTGCAGGGATCCTGGAGCGCCGGAAGAAGGAGACCCGGGCCTGACGGGTGCGCCTGCACTGGTCTTCCGACACATAACCTGCTTTTTTCCCGGACCGATCTGTCTCCCGACGGAGAACCGCGGTCTTGATCACGAGTGGGCCTGTCGCGCCCATGTCCGGTGCGACTCCTCCGTTCTCTGATGGGCATCGTTCCGATCCGGGATTGTCCGGCCGCATATGAGGGGCCGGCATGGCTGTATCGGACTCTCCGGCTCCCTTGAGTTGGCGGATTTCGCCTACTCCCGATCTCCCGGTCAGGGCGATAACGGCATATTTATCCTACCTTGCACGAGACAGAACCCTGCTCGCGGAAAAGAGGGCTCTCACCGGTCCAGTGGCTCTATCTTGTGTTCAGTCCCCCCGCAGTTGGTATCCTGCGGAATTCCAGCCCCTCCGTTAACGCGTTATCAAGAATGGGATTATGATGAGTTCAGAGCAAACGGCGTTTCGGGCGATCGTTACTGTGGCCCTTCTGGCCGCGCTGGTCGTTGCACCGGCCGCGGCACAGAGGACCGTTAGCACCGGCAACACCATCTATGTAGGTGAAGAAGACCTCAACGTCACTGCAGTATTTCCAGGCACTACCAGCGGATACCTGGTTCACTTCAGCAGTCCCACCGACAGGACTGTTGTGGGAGCACCTATCAGCGTCGTTGCCACCTCGAGCTTCGACCTGACTGCAACTGCAGTCGGACAGAATACGGGTATCTGGTATGCTTTTGCCACTCCCGACTACACGGGCGCTCCCATTGGAGACGTTCTCGTCCAGACCCCCTCGACGAACCTCCGCGTTCTCCTGGGGAGCACCGGCACCACGTCCGTCGACGGCCAGAGCATAACCCGGTCGAGCGCTATCCGGTTCCGGGTTGACCACAACCTTGCAGGCCTGGGCACCGGCACGAACGACCCCAATTACAACACGATTGAGGTCCGGCTGACCACGCCCGGCGGCGGTACGGTCACAACCTTCGGTGGCGAGAGCCTCAGACTGCAACTTACCGGCCAGTGGACCGAGACCAACCCGATCAACCTGACCGGCGCCATGGTCGGCACGTACACCGCCAGAGGTGTCTGGCCCACCGCAGCCGGCCTCGGCACGGAGTACAACACCAACGCCGTGACATTCCAGGTCTCCTCCGGAGCGGTCGGCATCACCTCGAACAAGGACACTGTTGTTCGTGGCAACTCGTTCACCGTGACCATCACCGGCGAATCCGGGCAGGACTACTTCCTGACCCTCCAGAACCCCGGTGAGCAGCCCCCGACGTTCCGCGCGAATCAGGTCGGCGTGACCCCGAACACGGCTACCAACGCGACCGTCAGGACCACGGCAGCCGGGACCCGGTCTGTCGAACTGACCTCCACCAGGGCTACCAGAGAGGCAAGCTACACCCTCCGCGTTACCGACCCGCGTGACCCGAGCAGGTACGACGAGGTCCGCGTGAGGGTCGAGACCGGCACGGTCACCGTCACCGCCTCCGGCACCGGCGTCTACTATATCGGCGAAGAGATCACCTTCTCCGGAACCAATACCGACAGCGACACCGTTTACCTCTTCATGACCGGTCCGAACCTCGGCACCCGGGGTGTTCATCTCCTCGGTACCCTGAACCCGGTCGTCAACGGCTCTGCTGCCAGTTTCGTCAACGTGGACGTTGAGGCTGACGACACCTGGTCCTACCGGTGGGTCACCCACGGAGTCACCAGGTTACTTGACTCCGGCGGCTACACGATTTATGCGGTCTCCGCCCCCCACGATAAGGACAACCTCGCTAATGTCGCGTATGCCGCCCGCATTATCCAGCTCCGGCCCGGCTTCGTCACCGCGACCATGAGCAGTACGATTGTTGCGAAGGGCGACGACGTGACGATCACCGGTACCGCACAGGGCAACCCGGCCAACGTCCGCATCTGGGTCTTCGGTCCGTACTACTACGGCGGCGCTAACGGAGCGTTAGGGGTCCAGACCGTCAGTGTCGAGTCCGACGGCAGCTTCAAGTACAACGTTCTCAACACCGAGAACCTCGTTGCCGGACAGTATTTCGTCGTCGTCCAGCACCCGATGGGCACGAGCTTCGAGGTTGCACAGGGTGACGTTAACGCCAGACAGAATGCCAGCAGCATCTACCGTGCTGATCAGACCGGCGCGACGAGCGTCTTCGTTGCGAACCTCGTGACCCTCCAGGCCTCTGAGGCAGCAAACACGCTGATCAACGCCCTTGACTCTCCCTACGCCAACGACGCCTACACCAAGCTCACCTTCTTCCTCCTCTCCGGTGACGACCCCGCCCCGCCCTCCGGCGACAACCTCACCCTCTCGGCGGGCTGGAACTTCGTCTCGATCCCCCGGCCCCTCGCGGCCGGCAACGACACCGCGGCGATCTTTGCCGGCGTCGACGCTGACGGCCACTCGGCCCTCCGCTACGATACCGCTAACAGGAGCTGGACGGCCCTTCAGAAGACCGACCGACTTGCCCCCCTCGAGGGGTTCTGGGTCTACTCGGCCGCGCCCGTGACAGTCCCCCTCACCTTCTCGACCGACTCCCTCCTCCCGCCTGCAGAGCGCACCCTCGCTCCGGGCTGGAACGCCGTCGGGATCACCGGGACAGCCCCGGCGACGGCGAGGGACGCCCTCTACTCGGTCAACGCACAGTGGACGACCCTGATCGGCTACGACGCCGGGAAGCAGGCCTTCGAGACCGGGATCGTCAACGGCGGGAGCGGGGCATACGCCGATACCCGATCGGTCCATCCCGGCCGGGGCTACTGGCTCTACATGACCGGGCCGGGCACCCTCTGCGCCATAGGAGCGTGATGCGGGTGAGACAGATCCTCGTTCTGCTCCTCCTCCTCGCCCTCGCGGCGCCCGCGTCCGCCATCCCGGCCCTCCCCGCGGAGTTCTCGGGCACGGTCACGATCGACGGGAGCCCGGCGCCGGCCGGGACCGCCATCACCGCCCGGATCGGCGACCGCGACTGCGGCTCGCTCACCCTCGTCGCCGCCGGGGCCTTCGGCGGAGAAGGCATCTATGATAACCGCCTGATCGTCAACGGAGAGGACAGCGATGCCGGGAAGACGATCATCTTCCTCGTCGGCGGCATTGCCGCCGGCTCGGCCGTCTACACCCCGGGTACCTCGACCACGATCGCTCTCGCAGCGACGGGGGGCACGGCACCCGGCGGCTCTTCCGGGTCGTCGTCAGGCGGCAGCGGCGGTTCGGGCAGCGGCCCGTCCACCACCCCGTCCGCCACCCCGTCCGCCACTCCTACGCCGACGGCAACGGTGACGGAGCCTGCTGGGACCGACACCCCCGACGCCGGTGAAGAGGGCGCGGTCCGGCAGGAGACCCCGGCCCTCGCGGCGACGACGACCGTCCCCCTCGCCGATCCCACTCTGACCTTCGGGCCCGTGGTCTCTGCGGTCGCGGTGCAGCAGGCCGGGCTGCCGTTCTCGTGGCTCGCGGGACTTGCGGCCCTCGCCGGGGCGGCCTGTCTTGCCCGTACGCGGAAGGGTTGACAACCCCTCGCGTCCGGGGTAAAGGGAGCGCCGGTGCCGGAGAGTATAAGTGGATAGGCGCAGGATCACAGAGTAACGATGCATCCTCTCACCCGGATCCGGCTGAATCTCCGCACCATCCGGGAACGCTACGGTGTGGCCCGTATCGGCATCTTCGGGTCCGTGGCGCGGAACGAGGCCACCGCGGCAAGCGACATCGATATCCTGGTGGAGTTTCGGGAGGGGGAAGAGACTTTCGATGCCCCGCGCCTGGCGGCGCTCGAGCTCCTGCCCGTAGGAGCGTCGCCTTTCGCACCTGGCGGTGCTCACGCTCACTTCGTTCACGCTTCACACCTGCGGTGTTCGAACTCCGTTCCTGACGGAACGTCGTCCTTCGAAGCCTGATGGCTTCTCAAACTCGCTTCGCTCACGCTTCGAAGCCTGATGGCTTCTCAAACTCGCTTCGCTCACGCTTCGAAGCCTGATGGCTTCTCAAACTCGCTTCGCTCACGCTTCGAAGCCTGATGGCTTCTCAAACTCGCTTCGCTCACGCTTCGAAGCCTGATGGCTTCTCAAACTCGCTTCGCTCACGCTTCGAAGCCTGATGGCTTCTCAAACTCGCTTCGCTCACGCTTCGAAGCCTGATGGCTTCTCAAACTCGCTTCGCTCACGCTTCGAAGCCTGATGGCTTCTCAAACTCGCTTCGCTCACGCTTCGAAGCCTGATGGCTTCTCAAACTCGCTTCGCTCACGCTTCGAAGCCTGATGGCTTCTCAAACTCGCTTCGCTCACGCTTCGAAGCCTGATGGCTTCTCAAACTCGCTTCGCTCACGCTTCGAAGCCTGATGGCTTCTCAAACTCGCTTCGCTCACGCTTCGAAGCCTGATGGCTTCTCAAACTCGCTTCGCTCACGCTTCGAAAATCTCCGGCCTTCTCGATCTCTGGCCCAGCGCCCTTCGCGGCTTCGCGTCTTTCGCGTGAGGCACTATCACTCTCTGTGCCCAAAACTCACGCGAAGCTGCGAGAAACGCGAAAAAATGTCGGTGGTTTGCTCTCCAAGCGGACTGCTTCAAACATTTTAGCGAAGTACTGTGTCTCAGTCCCTGCTCGTAGAGAGCAGCACTTTCCAGCCCCTGCCTTGCCGCATCAGGACCTTTGATATATTTCTACTCATATGTGTAATAATTGAGGTGATACACCATGCCAGGATTTGACGGAACGGGTCCCTCCGGCCGCGGCCCCATGACGGGCGGCCGCCGGGGACGGTGTGCCCTGCCTCCGGCGGAAGCGGCCGAAGGCGAGTCCGCCGCACCGGTCCTCCGCGGCGTCGGCCGGGGCGGGATCCCGTGGGGATGCGGTCGCGGTCGTTGTGGCGGTCGGGCACGCGGCCGGTGGTAACGGCCGGTGCCGGAACGAAGGCACTATCTGCACGCGGGACGGATCTCTTTTTGAGGAGAATGGTAGCATGAACACAAGCGAGCCCGGCGAGGGGCGCTGCCGCCGCGGGCGCGGCCGGCCCCGTGTCCGCCGGGTGATCGGCGATGAGGGGGCGTTCCGCTGTTTCGGCCCCCTCTGCGGGAGGCCCGACGAGATCATCGTCATCCTCCCCGAAGAGGTGGAGGCTCTCCGGCTCGTCGACCTCCAGGGGCTCGAGCAGGAGGAGGCCGCCGTCGCCCTCGGCGTCTCCAGAAAGACCCTCTGGCGCGACCTCCACGAGGCGCGGGCCAAGGTCGCCGACGCCCTGGTGCACGGGAAGACGATCCGGATCGCCGGGTGCGGCCGCCGGCAGAAAGAGGGGTGTCCCGAGGACGGAGACGCCCCCTCCGGGCCGCCGCCCGGGTGATCCTGCAGGGCATCTGCTCTGCACGTTTTTTTCAAAGAACTGAGATGGGCCCGGAGGGATTCGAACCTCTGGGGGTAGCAGTTGCCATGAAAGTAGGGTGAAAGAGCATCCCCAAGTAGGTGGATCTCCTTGGTGGCTCGATCCACTGTATGGTGAGCGAGCATCGGGACCGCTCGAACATGGTTGTCCACATCCTGTCGATGTATGTGGAGTCCCTTGAGGCCGAAGGGAAAGAGCGCAAAAACCCGGAGAAGTGGATGAAGGTCGAAGAGGGGTGGGTTGACTAATGTTGCTGCCGGTCCGAGTCTCACCACACCGCCGCGTGTGGGCTGACGTTTCGTTCAGATACGAGAAGCACATCTATGCCGGGTCCCACAAGGGGATGTTGCCAGGTATACCCTCAAGTATGGCCGCGTGAACGGTGTTTATGAAGATGAGGAGATCGCGCATGATCTCAAGCGCACCGTTGCCGGGATGCTCAGGCGTGGGGTACCGCGTCGGCAGGTTGTGGAAGAGACCTCCGCGCTGTACGGGATCCCAGAAGAGTGCATTGACGAAGTAGTCGCAGCCTGCCCCCCCCTCAATAGCCCCCTTTTAGGTTGCGGTCCTCGCAGAGTATGTGGGAGAGGTAGTTGCTGCAGGGGAGGTGGATTGTGAACCTCTTCCGAGTTCACCGTGAGGGGAAGGCTTGTTCGTGTAAAAACTTATGGCAGGCGTTATTAACAACGCACCGACCACCTTAGGAAAAATGCAAAGTATGGATCGAGAATATACAGTGTGGTGCTGTCCTTGTCCCACTCGATAAGTCTGGGCTTGCCTTCTGAATGACTCGAAATGAGTTCCATCTGCGCTAAGACCCTTGAAACCTCATGAAGTTGAGGAATATTTTCGTCTAGAACCGATCTTAACTGCGTCCTTATTTGTTCGTACCTTGTTTCCATCTCTGGGCCCGTGTTAGCCAAAGCTTGCAAAACCGCTGCATAAATATCCCCTTCTGTTCCGTCAACGAAACGTCTTTTAATTCGGTCCGTTCTTTGTCGGGGCCCCCTAAGCAAAAGTGCATAATCATTTTTTGAGGTAATTTTGTCGGTAATGCCTTTAAAGAAGCCTGCCATTGAGGGTGTAAATGTGATCGGTGTAACATCTGGAGTTGTTTCTCGAATATTGTTGGATTTACATAAACTCTCACAAAATTCTTGCATTAATTGTGGATTTCCATAACTTTCATCCGCCAATGCCCTATTTTGTTCTCTTGGTGAGGTAACATTTAGTAATGGGAATCCCTTTTCTGCAATCTCGATTAGTTCCTCTGTTCCCCACAATGGGATCTTTAATTGTTGTACCCGACCTGTCATCTCAGATTCAACTTTTACTGCGTCATATGCACGATGAGGAACAGACAGTAAAACGACACGTAACCCCTCGAAAATGGGGTTTTTCAGGGACCTAATTATTTGAGTTTGGACTTCTGGGGGGATATAATGAAAATCGTCAATAATAACTGGAATATTCTGCTTTTCTAGATTTCTTATGGCTGCGTTTCGCGGGGTGTCATACCGTGAGTATATTGTGGTAATACCCTTAGTGGAGGTGGTACTCCCTCCTAGAGATCCGCTCCCTTTAGCAACGACAGCATTTATTCCCCCCTCCACACTCGTAGATAACGTTTGATTATCTTCACTTCTTATTTCTGAACTAACGTTAGTGAATGCGTCTAAACGCTCGATGATATTTATCCAGAAGTCATTTTCCTCTCGGATTTCTCCACCCGAAACCCATATCCCGCTTTTCTTAGAAATTACTTTTCTACAGAGAACTGTCTTTCCCGACTTAGTAGGTCCAGTTAGAGAGAGTAGCTTATATCCCGTATCCAAATAATCTTTCAATTGATTTTCTAACTCTAATTCGTCCCTGGGGTTGTACGTATGAAGTGGAAAGCCGCCTGGAGTAAAGACGTCCTCTATGCGCATATATCAGAATTGCCGAAACTATTTTATAATCTTTCTCCCCTACAAGAGGCTCTCTAGTCCTTAACATTTCCTTATCAACTACCTTTCCTCTTCCCAGAAACATAGGTGTTGTCGAGCATCCCCTCCCTTCGGTGCGTCCGGTTGTCCCGGTGCGTCCGGTTAACCCCTTCGATCACACCTGCCTACTGTGACGCTCCCTCATGCACGATCCCTCCCCGCAGATTTCGGCTATCCGAAACTGTCCGCACACTTTCGACCATCCGAAACATCACGGCGTCCCCCTCAAATGCCCCCGTTTTTGGTTACCACCTCTTTAAGACCCATACCACAGAGAGTTAGGATACCCGAAACTGTGCGGACAGATACAGCACTGTGCGGACAGTAGAAAAAACAAGGAGAAAAGAGAAAATGGCAAAAGAAAAGGAATACGTGCGAAAGAGGAGAAGATTGAACATTACGATCTCGGATCAGGCGCATGATTTTCTGAAAAACCAAGTCACCAATGCGTCCCGATTTATAGAGCGCCTAATCGAAGAGGCTGAAAACGAAATCCAAGCAATGATTGTTACGATTTCCCCGATTAAAGGTGGGCCCGGAGGGATTCGAACCCACGACCGCCCGGTTATGAGCCGGGCGCTCTGACCGGACTAAGCTACGGGCCCGAGAAGTGTGATGCAGCCGGTCTGAATCGGGAAATGACGCATTCAGCTCGAATTTCCGGGAGTTCCCGGACTCTCACTGCATATAAATATTGTTCCTTGATCATAAAAACATTGTGCGCGTTCTGCAGGGCAGCCGCATGCCATACAGGCGCAACGTCCGGAACTCCGCCATGCAGACCTGCGGAAGGACCTCCAGCGCCTGTAGTCCGGGAGACTGCCTGCGAAACGCTCTGGGAAACTCCTTACTGTATCTACTGGTGCTGCTCTTTCCACTTCATCCAGTTGTTGTAGGCGTTCATATCCCTCTGCTTGAGGGTCTCCTGGATCTTGTTGTCGATCTCGGTGGTCGTCATCCCGCTGTGCGTGCTGCTCTGGATCTGCTGGGTGATCTCGTCCGCCAGTTTCTGGTCCGCTCCGGCGTTCTGGATCGACTTCCTGATCTTGTCAGGGTTGAACTGCTCCTCCTGGTTGTTGGTCTTCCGGACCATGGTCTCCTGCCAGGACCGGGACTCCATCTGCTGCTGTTCCGCCATTTTCATCACCATCAATTATCTGTTCTGTTTTCCTGAATCGAGGTCCGGGCGCCCGTTTTATTCCGGCTCTCTGTCCCCCGGATAGCGATCTCCGGGAGCTCCACCCAACCCCGCTTCGGTTGCAAGCTGCAGCCTGCCGGGCAACAGTGGGATATCGGATACTTATAAGTTGCGGCTGTTGGCCATCCCGCTCTTCCCGGCGAAGCAATCGGCGAACGGTGCCCTCCCGGGCGACTAAGAACAATATCGCCCATCTGCGTGGGGCATGCTGTCAGGCGGCGCCGATGCGGAGGAGAGAATGACTGGTAAGGGGTGCGTGAATCTATGGGGCCGATACGGTCCGAACCCGCGGCCGCCCGAAAACAAACGTCCCGACCCACGGAATCCGGGAACGGCAGCAACTCGTGCCGTCCCTTGAGTCCGTGCAGATCTGGTGCACATAAACGTCTCCCTCGAACGATAAATACGTTCTGCGGCCCTACGCCTCCCGCGCCGCCGGGTCGGCCTTCCGGATGGCCGCGAGCACTTCCCGCACCTTCTCGTCCATGAGTTCCTTCGTCTCCGCCTCCAGGTTCAGCCGCACCACCGGCTCGGTGTGGGAGCGGCGGATGTTGAACCACCAGTCGGGGTAGCCCGCCGTCAGCCCGTCGAGGCGGTCGAGGTCCGCGTCCCGGTAGAGCGCCGCAAGCACCGCGAGGACCGCTGCCGGGTCGCTCACCCTGAGGTTGATCTCCCCGGTCGAGGAGTAGCGGTCGAGGGGCCGGACGAGTTCCGAGAGGCTCCGGCCGCTCGCGGCGATGAGGTTTGCGACCAGCACCATCGTCAGGAGCCCGTTGTCGACGAACCCCATCTCCCGGTAGTAGTAGTGCCCGGAGAGTTCCCCGGCAAAGAGGGCGTCCTCCTCCCGCATCAGGGCCTTGATGAAGGCGTGGCCCACCCGGGACCGGACAGGCCGCCCTCCCGCCTCCCCGATCACCTCGACGACCGCCCGGCTCGACCGCAGATCGTAGAGGATCGCCGCCCCCGGGTTCTCTTCGAGCAGGAACGCCGCGATGAGCCCGGTCACCAGGTCCTCGCGGACGCGCCTTCCCCGCTCGTCGACGAACCCGCACCGGTCCCCGTCGCCGTC
This sequence comes from Methanoculleus caldifontis, assembly GCF_032842345.1. NCBI lineage: Archaea > Methanobacteriati > Methanobacteriota > Methanomicrobia > Methanomicrobiales > Methanomicrobiaceae > Methanoculleus > Methanoculleus caldifontis. The sequence continues at coordinate 737,240 of NZ_WBKO01000001.1, forward strand.
GAACGCGACCCCGAACTCCGCGCCCTCGGCCACGACCCGGTCCTGCAGTTCCCGGGTGGTCGCGGGGTCGAGGGGGTTCGCGTGGTGGTGGGGGAACCGCCCGTCGGGTTCGAGATACATCGGCACGAGCCCCCACGCCGGGACCCGCTCGAAGAGCCGGGGGACCTCCGGCCCGGCCATCCCGTTCCCTGCGTCCACGACGATCGTGAGCGGCCGGGGGTTCCGCACGAACCCGGCCACCTTCCCGATGTAGGCATCAAGCATCTCGAGCCGGCGGCAGGACCCGCCGGCGCGGGCGACTGGTTCCTCCCCCACCCGGGTCTCGAGAAGGGGGAGGTCCCGGTCCCCGGAGAGGGGAACGGCGTTCTCGCGGTCCAGTTTGAACCCGTTCATCTCCCCGGGGAGGTGGGAGGCCGTCACCATCGCCCCGCCGTCGAACCCCCCGGCGGTGACGGCGTAGTTGAGGAGCGGGGTGCTCGCCATACCGATATCGGCGACCTCCGCCCCGGCCTCGACTGCCCCGCGGGAGAACGCCCGGGCGAGCGATGGCGACGAGAGACGCATGTCCCGGCCGACGACGATCCGCTCCGCCGCGAGGAGCCCGACGAAGGCGTTCCCGATCCTCCGCGCCGTCGCTTCGTCGAGCTCGTCCGGGTAGCGCCCCCGGATATCGTAAGCCCGGAAGATCCCGGCCACGATCACATTCCTCCCCCGAGCGGGGAGATCTCGCGCAGCCTTCCTATCACCTGCGGGAGCACCTCGAGGACGTAGTCGACGTCCTCCCCTGTGTTCCGGGAGCCGAGCGTGAGCCGGAGCGAGCCGTGGGCGTGTTCCGGCGGGAGACCGCAGGCGGTCAGGACGTGGGAGGGCTCGAGCGAGGCCGAGGTGCAGGCGCTCCCCGTCGAGGCCGCGATGCCGAGGGCGTCGAGCATGAGCAGGATCGACTCCCCCTCGACGTAGCGGAACGCGACGTTGACGTTGTTTGGCAGCCGCTCGGTCGGGTGGCCGTTCAACCGGGTGTCCGGGATAGAATCGAGGATCCCCCGGATGAGTTTATCGCGCGTCGCGGCGAGCCAGACAGACTTCTGCGGCATCTCGGCGACCGCGATCTCGATCGCCTTTCCCATCCCGACGATCCCGGGGACGTTCTCGGTCCCGGCCCGACGTCCCCGCTCCTGCGCCCCGCCGTCCATGAACGTCCCAACACGGGTCCCCCGCCGGATATAGAGCGCTCCTACCCCTTTCGGCCCGCCGAACTTGTGGGCCGAGAGGGCGAGGAGGTCGGCCCCCATCCTCTCGACGTCGACCGGAAAGGCCCCGATCGCCTGGACGGCGTCGGTGTGGAACGGGACGCCGCGGTCGCGAGCGATCTTCGCGATCGCCGCCACGGGCTGGATCGTCCCGACCTCGTTGTTTGCCGCCATCACCGAGACGAGGATAGTTTTGTCCGTGATCGCCTCCTCGACCCGCTCAGGCTCCACCCTGCCGAACTCGTCGACGGGGAGGTAGGTGACCCGGTAGCCCTGCTTCTCGAGGGCCCGGCAGGGGTGGAGGACCGCGTGGTGCTCGATTGCGGAGGTGACGATATGGTCGCCCTTCCGCCGGTTCGCCGCCGCCACCCCCTTGATCGCCCAGTTGTCGGCCTCCGTCCCGCCCGCGGTGAAGAAGACCTCCTCGGGGCTCGCGCCGATCGCCGCCGCCACCCGGTCCCGGACCTCCTCCACCGCCCCCTTCGCCTCGCGGGCGAGGGCGTAGAGCGAGGAGGGGTTCCCGAACCGCTCCGAGAAGTAGGGGAGCATCGCGCGGGCGACCTCCGGCCGCACCGGCGTCGTCGCCGCATGGTCCAGGTAGACCGATCGTCTCCTCTCCATCACTTCGCCGCCATCGGCTGGAACCCGCGCATCGCCTCCGCCATCTCCCCAAGGCGCCGGTCCACCAGGTAGTTCACCGTCCCCTCTTCATACGTCCCGTCCTCCCGGCGCGTGCCCGCCGGGACGCCTGTGAGGACCTCGATCCCCTCGTCGATCGTCCGCACCGGGTAGATCCGGAACTTCCCGGCCCGCGCCGCCTCGACGACCTCCTCTTTCAGCATCAGGTTCTGGACGTTGCTTGCCGGGATCAGGGCGCCCTGGGTCCCATCGAGACCCCTGGCCTTGCAGACCTCGTAGAATCCTTCCAGTTTCTCGTTCACCCCGCCGATCGCCTGAACCTCGCCCTTCTGGTTCACCGAGCCCGTGACGGCGATATACTGCTTTAAGGGCAGGCCCGAGAGCGCCGAGAGGAGGGCGTAGAGTTCGGTGCTCGACGCGGAGTCGCCCTCGATCCCCTCGTAACTCTGTTCGAAGACGAGCCGGGCCGAGAGGGCGAGCGGCTTGTCGTGCGCGTAGTTGTTGTTGAGGTAGCCGCTGATGATCAGGACGCCCTTCGTGTGGATCGGCCCGCCGAGCGCCGCTTCCCGCTCGATATCCATGATACCCTCGCGGCCGACCCCGATGCTCGCGGTCACCTTCGACGGCCGCCCGAAAGCGAAATCGCCGAGCCCGATGACAGAGAGGCCGTTCACCTGCCCGATCTTCTCCCCTTCGGTCTCGATCAGGAAGATCCCCCGGCGGATGTACTCCTCGATCTTCTGCTGGATCAGGTTCGAGCGGTAGATCTTCTCCTCGATCGCCTTCGTGATATGCTGCTTCCGTATCTGCTCTGCGCCGTCGCTTGCGGCGTAGAAGTTCGCTTCTCTGATGAGATCGGCCACCGCGGCGAACTGGGTCGAGAGCTTATGCTTGTCCGCCGCGAGGCGCGAGCCGTACTCGACCACCCGGGCGATCGCCTCCCGGTCCAGGTGCCGGAGTTTCTCCTCGCGGACGAGGTTGCACATAAAGTCGGCGTATTTTCCGGCGTTCTCGTCGTTTCGGTCCATCACGGTGTCGAAGTCGGCCTTGACCTTGAAGAGCTCCTTGAAGTCGGGGTCCATCTGATAGAGGGCCTGGTAGATCATCGGCGTCCCGATGAGGGCCACCTTGATATCGAGAGGGATGGGTTCGGGCTTGATGGTCTTGGCCGTGATGAACCCCATCCGCTCCCCCGGCTCCTCGATGACGGCCTCCCCGGTCTTTAAGGCCGTCTTGAGCCCGTCCCAGGAGAGGGGAGCCCGGAGGAGATCCTCGACGCTCAGGACGAGGTAGCCGCCGTTGGCCTTATGGAGCGAGCCCGGCCGGATCATCGTGAAGTCGGTCGTGAAGATCCCGAACTGGACCTCTTTCTCGATCTTGCCGAGGAGGTTCTGGAAGGTGGGGTTCTGCTCGACGACCACCGGCGCGCCCCCGTCATCGGCGTTGTCGACGACGATGTTCACCTCGTACTTTCGGAACGGCATCTCCCGGATGAAGGCCTGGAACTGCGGCGGGGCGCCCGGCTGCTCGGGGACGCCGAGGAAGGCCTGGAGGTTCTCGAGGATGTCGTTCTGGACGGCGTCGATGTATTCGGGCACCTCCGCGACGCCGGCATACTTCTCCCTGAGTTCGGCGACGAGGTTGCCGATCGCGTAGAGGGCGATGTCGTGGTTCACGTCCTTGACCGCTTCTGCCCCCTGCCGCTCGATATCCTGCACCTGCCTGAGCGTGCTCCGGAGTTCGGCGTTCAGGGCCTCCCGCCGCCGCTGGACCTCCGCCCGCACCTCGCCGGGGAGGGTGATGAACTCCTCCTCGGGTACCGGCCTCCCGTCGATGATTGGGATGGTTAAAAGACCGATAGGGCTCATCTGGATGACGAACCCCGCTTCCTGGGCCTTTTGATTGATCCGGGCAATGAGGTCGGTCCTGGTCCCCTGGAGCAACTGGAGGGTCTCGTCACGGCGCTTGGCGTACTCCTCGCTCTGGAACGCCCGGGGAAGCGCCTGCCGGGCTTCCTCGATGAACTGCTTCATCTCCTCCCTGAACCGGGTCCCCTGCCCGGCGGGGAGCGCGATGGCGTTGGGCTCGTACTGGTTCTGGAAGTTGTGGACGTAGACCCAGTCGCTCGCCCGGGGCTTTTGCTTCGCGAGCTGGTCGAGGAAACTCTGGACGGCACGCATCCGTCCGGTTCCCTGGGCCCCTGCGGCGTAGACGTTGAACCCGGGCTCCCGGATCTCCAGGCCGAACCGGAGCGCCCGGAGCGCCCGCTCCTGGCCGATGATCTCCTCCAGCGGCCGCATCTCGCCGGTGCTGGCGCATTCGACCTTTCCCGGCTCGTAGACGTGTCGGTACTCTTCTATCTCCAAGGGTTGAATCATTCATCTCACCAGGTTCCTGCAAACTTACACCGCAGGATGTCGCTTGCCTTAAAAAAGGTTCCCCGGCCGGGCACCGGATGGTACGATGGGCGGTTTTAACATATTTAGCGCGTATGTGTACTATGTTTGTCTGCGGCTCTCCCGTGTCGGGAGCCGGGAACACAGGTGAAATCAATGCGGATTGCAATTGCACAGGACGAAAACCGTGTCTCCGAACACTTCGGGCACTGTGAAGGGTACGCTATCTTCGATGTCGAGGAGTCGATCATCTACCGGCGGGACGACCTGCCGAACCCCGGCCACGAACCCGGCCGGCTCCCGGTCTTCCTCGCAGAGCACGGCGTCAACCGGATCATCGCCGGCGGGATGGGCCCGCGGGCCGTCGAGATCTTCCACGCGAACGGCATCGAGGTCCTCCTCGGCATCAGCGGGAACGTCGACTACATCGCGCAGGACTACATCGCCGGCCGTCTTGCGCCGGGAGAGAGTTCCTGCCACCACGAGGACGGCGGAGAGTGCAGCGGGCACTGACGAGGCGGATGCACCATCCGAAGTATTATGAACATATGAGTAATAATTCACAGAGGAGTCTATCAGCATGATTGTCTGCATCACAGCCCGCGCCGCGGGCACGGATGCCCCGGTCGAAGAGCGGTTCGGCCGGGCACCCTGCTTCGTCTTCGTCGACACGGAGACGGGAGCCTCAGAATCGGTCCAGAATCCCCTCATCGATGCCGCAGGCGGGGTCGGGCCCCGGGCGGTCCAGATGCTCTCGGAGCACGGCGCGACGGTCCTCATCACCGGCCAGGTCGGCGGGAACGCCGCGAAAGCCCTCGAGGCCGGCGGGATCAGGGCATACGCCTACCGCGGGAGCGGCAGTGTCGCCGATGCCCTCGCCGGGTACGCAGCCGGGAACTTAACGCCGCTCTCCCTCTCCTGAAGCGGGACCTGGCATGAAGATCGCGATTGCAAGTGGCAAAGGGGGAACCGGGAAGAGCACGGTGGCGGCGAACCTCGCCTGCGTCCTCTCCTGCACCCGCGACGTCGTCCTCGTCGACTGCGACGTCGAGGAGCCGAACCTCCACCTCTTCTTCCCGGCCGCCGCCGTGGACGTGCCGGTGACGACGCCGGTCCCGGCGATCAATCTCGACCGTTGTACTTTCTGCGGCGAGTGCGGGAAATTCTGCCGTTTTGGAGCCCTTACGGTCCTGAAAGACCGTGTGCTCGTCTTCCCGGAGCTCTGCCACTCCTGCGGGGGCTGCGCCCTCGTCTGCCCGCAGGGCGCGGTCCGGGAAATCCCGCGCACCGTCGGCCGGGTCGCCTGCTCCCGCCCCATCCCCCGCCTCACGCTGGTGAGCGGGGTCTTGAACGAGGGGGAGGTCCAGGCCCCGGCGGTCATCCGGGCGGCAAAGATGCTCGCGGAGGGGCACCCGCTCGCCATCTACGACGCCTCGCCGGGGATCGCCTGCCCGGTGATCGAGACGCTCGAAGGGAGCGACGCCTGTGTCCTAGTGACGGAATCGACGCCGTTCGGGCTGCACGACCTCAGCCTCGCGGCGGAGGTGGTGGAGAAGATCGGCATTCCCGCCGGCGTCGTCATCAACCGGAGCGACGGCGAGGACGCCCCGACAATGGAGTTCTGCCGGGAGCGCGACCTCCCCGTCCTGATGACCATCCCGTTCTCGCGGGAGATTGCCGCCGTCCAGAACCGGGGCGGGCTCATCTGCCGCGACCTCCCCGGCTGGGAGGAGCGGTTCGCCGGGCTCTTTGAGAGGATACCGGGGGTGCGCCCGTGATCCGGCTCGCGGTCGTCAGCGGCAAGGGCGGCACGGGGAAGACGATGGTGACGGCGGCGCTCGCGGACGTGAGCGCGGTGCCGCAGGTCCTCGCGGACTGCGACGTGGACGCCGCGAACCTCTCTCTCCTCCTCGACCCCCGCCGGATCAGCACCGAGGAGTTCCGGGGGCTTGCAGCGGCCCGGATCGATCTCGAGCGCTGCCGCGACTGCGGGATCTGCGCCGACCACTGCCGGTTCGGGGCGATCGTCCGCCGGGACGACGCCTGGACGGTGGAAGCCCTGCACTGCGAGGGCTGCGGCGTCTGCACCTACGTCTGCCCGATGGGGGCGGTCTCGATGGAGCCGCGTGTCTGCGGCGAGATCTACGTCTCCGGGACGGAGATGGGGGACCTCGCCCACGCCCGGCTCTTTCCGGGCTCCGGGAACTCGGGGCTGCTCGTCACCGGGGTGAAGAAGCGGGCGCTCGCCCGGTCGGCTGGCCGGGACCTGCTCCTTGCCGACGGCCCGCCGGGGATCGGGTGCCCGCTGATCGCGACGGTCGGGGGCATGGACGCGGTCCTCGTCGTCACGGAACCGGGAGTCTCGGCGCTCCACGATCTGGAGCGGCTCGTGACGGTCTGCCGGCGATTCGGGGTCAGGATCTTCGTCGCCATCAACCGGTTCGACCTCGCGGAGGATATCTGCAAGAGGATCGAGGACTACTGCGGGCGGGAAGGCATCACGGTGGCGGGGAAGATCCCGTTCGACCCGGCGGTCGTCGCCGCGGTCCGGGGCGGCTGGCCCGTGACCCGGACCGACTCGTCGGCGGCGAAGGCGCTGCGGGCGCTCCGGGACAACCTCTTCTCCGAACTCGGGCTCCCGTGAGCTCGCACTCTTTTTTTTGTGAGCCGCTCCGCTGCCGGAAAATACTGTCAGGATGTCGTAACTGTCAGTTGCCTGATGGAGCGATTGCGAAAAAAGAGTTAATTATTGTTTTAGAACCGGGGCTTTCTGTGCTTGGGGAGGCAGTCCTGGCAATAGACGGGTCTGCCTTCGGTCGGCTTGAACGGGACTTCGCACTCTTTCCCACAGTCGGAACAAACGGTCTTGGTCATTTCACGGGGGCCGCCGAAGTTCCTCGGGCCGCCGAAATTTCTGTTGCCTCTGTTATAATCCATTGGATTGCTCATGCAGATAAGAACACTGCCTGTAAAGATATGAGTGTATAGTATATAATGTACTTCATCGACCCGGAAGGGGGGAGGGTGATCGGGATCCTATCTGCAGTGACCTCCCGGCTTGCCTGGATACAGCGGACTTCGGGACCCGAGAGGTTGCGGAAACATGGCTGCCGGACCGATTTCTATTCCTGCGAGCACTTCCGGGCGATGAGGGAGGCGGAAAGGATTCTGCGCGGTTAATCCTCGGGGCGTTTCCGATCGGGCGTTGCCGCAAGGAGCGATCGAAGTCCCGGATCACCGCGTCGACAGTCTTTTTGTCCCGGAAGATGTCCTCTTTTGAGTATCCTGCGATGTACTCCTCAATACGTTCGATAGCCTCCGGGATATCTCCGATCAACAGGGCTTCGTCACGTTTAGACATATACCGCTTCCGCGTCGACGGCATGCATGAGCCGTGGCTGCCGGGCGATCCCACCCTTCAGCGCGAGATCTACGGGGAGACCGAGGATCCTCTCCAGGTCCTCTTTGAGGTCCACGACATCCCAGCCGATCGGCTCGTCGAGCTCGATCAGGATGTCGAGATCGCTCCCTGCGCTCTGTTCGTTGTGCACATACGAGCCGAAGACCCCGATCTCCCGGATGTGATACCGCTCCCGAAGGTACGGCTTCACTCTTGCGAGCGCGTCGATGATCGACCGCACGGTCCAGTGGGAGGGGATATCTTCAGGCTTTTTCGGCACTTTTGGCCTCCTGAAGAGGTGATAGGATGGGGAGACGGTTTAACGTTTCTCCGAGCCGCCCCCATGCCGGTGTGGTGCTCTGCGCGATCATCCGGTGCGGGATGGTTGCTGAACCACATGCCCCTCCGTCACGGGCTTTTTTTGGTCTGAAATCAAACGGATGGAGGGATGAAGACTCAGATCGAGGAGGCCCGGGAGGGGTCCGTCACTCCCCGGATGGAAGCGGTCGCAGCGGCCGAAGGGGTCGAGGCCGAAAGCCTCCGCCACTCCGTCGCCGTCGGCGAAGCCGTCATCATGACACGGGGAACGTGCTCGGTCGGCATCGGTCGCGGCCTGCGGACGAAGGTCAACGTCAACCTGGGAACTTCGACCTCCCGGGTTCACCCTGAAGAGGAGGTCGAGAAGGCCAGGATCGCCGGGTTGCACGGCGCGGATACCATCACCGATCTCTCTACCGGGGGAGACATCCCGGCGATCAGGCGGGCGATCTTTGCCGCCGTCCCTCTCCCGGTCACCACGGTGCCGGTCTACCAGGCCGCCGCCGAGATCGGCGTCGGTGCCATGACCGCAGAGGATATCCTCGCCACCATCAGGCATCAGGCAGAGGAGGGAGTCTCCTCGTTCGTCCTCCATGCCGTCACCAGGAAGATGATCGACGCCGCCTGGGACGGGGAGCGGATCATGGGAATCGTCTCGAAGGGCGGATCGATCACCGCCGCCTACATGCTCACCAACGACACCGAAAATCCCTTCGTCGAGCACTTCGACGAGATCCTTGCCGTCCTCAGGAGACACGATATCGTCCTCTCCCTCGGCAACACGATGCGGAGCGGGTGCATCCACGACGAGATGGACGAGGCCCAGAAGGAGGAGATGCGCTGGAATGCACGGCTTGCCGCTTACGCCCATGAACGCGGCGTCCAGACGATCATCGAGGGACTCGGCGGCCACGTCAGGGCCGATCGGATCCCTGTCTACCTCCGGCGTTACCGGGAACACTCCCCCGCTCCGCTGTTTGTCGCCGGCCCTCTTCCCATCGACACCGCCGTCGGGTATGACCACATCGCCGGGTGCGTCGGCGCAAGCATCGCAAGCGGCGCAGGTGCCGACTATCTCTGTTACCTCACCCCGGCCGAGCACCTCGGTCTTCCGACCCCCGATCAGGTGCGGGAAGGGCTCATCGCTTTTAAGATCGCCGCTCACATCGGGGATTCGATCAAGCACGGCCGGGACGCCGAAGATCTCGCCCTTGCCCGCTCCCGTTCCTGCCTCGACTGGGACGGACAGATCGCCCATGCCATCGACCCGGAGACTGCAAGGAATCTCGCCCCCGAACAGGGGCCCTGTACGATGTGCGGGGACTTCTGTGCGATCGCCCTGATGAAGCGGCTCAGGGAGCAGAGGTAAGGGATATCCCGCTCTCCGGGAGGGAAATATATGATTTGTGCCCGTCGCTGCGATCCCGCCCGCTCGCGACCGGGACGCGGCTGTTGCTGTGCTGAAATCTCTTATCCGCGCCGTGCCGGCGAGGACCCCCAAAACTCATGTGACGGCAGGCGGCCCTCCCCCCGGTGAATGGCGATGAACGTCTCCCGACTGAAGTACCGGGTCGGGGTCCTCGGCGACCGCAGCGGTCTCAAACGCTACGGCCCGTTCAACGGGCAGAAGGTGCGTGAGTTCTTTGAGGTCGAGGAGAGCCACGGCAGGACCGCCCGGATAGTGCGGCTGGAGGAGGGGCTCCGGGAGCGGCTCACCGCCGCGGTCGGAGCCCCGCGGCCGCAAAGACCTCCTCCGTCCCAACCCGCTCCATCATCTCGCCGAACCGCACCCCCTCCACCGCGACGCCGATCGCCTCCATGGGGCAGACGGTTATACAGTTGCCGCACCCGACGCAGTTCTCTTCCGCGTGGCGGGCCTCGCCGTCGACGACCCGGACCGCCCCCTCACGGCAGACCGTGCCCTTGCAGCCGACGACGGAACGGGGGGCAGCACCGGTGCTCCCCGGCTCTATCCCGGCCTCCCGGAGCCTCGCCGCGACCACGTCCCGCCGGTCGACGCCGGGGATCTCGACGTTGAGCCGGGCAGTCAGCCCGGTCGTGCCGTCCCGAACTCCTCCGCTATCCGGGCCACCGCCGCCATCTGCGCTGCGGTCATCACACCGGCGATGACTCTCCCCCGCGTGGGGGTGAGCGGGGTACGGGAGCACTCATGAGCCGGTCGAGCGCATGGCTTTCCCCCGTGTGGGGGTGAGCGCAAACCGCATATACCCCCGCCCCCGATACCAGAAGGATGAACCTCCTGCTGCAGGCGTACGACGTCCTCCTCTGGGCCGGTCTCCTCAAAGGCCTCCAGCTCGCTCTCTGGCCCCGCCTTCGCCCGGCGCTCGGGGACCTCGCCTACCCCGCGGCCTATCCGGCCTCCCTCCTCATCTTCGCCCTCGCGACCTGGTACTGCGGCCTCCTCCGCGTCCCGGTCGCCCTCGCCCTCCTCGTCTTCCTCGGCCTCGGGGTCTACGGCATCCGGCGGGGGGAGTACCGCCTCCGGGAACTCCGGGGGCTCCTTGCCTGGGACGCGGTCTTCCTGGTCGGATTCCTCTTCGCGCTCTCCGTCCGGTTCGCAAACCCGGTCATCAACTACTATAGCGAGCAGTACATGAACCACGCCTTCCTCGCGAGCGTCATCCGCGAGCCTGTCGTGCCGCCGCTCGACCCCTGGTTTTCCGGCGGGCACCTCACCGTCTACTACTACCTCGGCCACTGGCTGATGGGCTCTCTCGCGATCGTCACGGACATCCCGTCGGAGGTGGCCTTCAACCTGGTGCCGGCGACCGTCTACGGGACGGCGTTCGTGACCCTCTACGCCCTCGCGACCCTCTTCCTCCGACGCTGGCGGTGGTTGCCGCTCGCGGTCCTCCTCCTCGTCCCGCCCTCGGTCCCCTGGCTCCTCGCCGCGGGCGGAGACCTCTACTCGGCGCTCCAGGACACGAACTGGATCATCGCGGGCGCCCGGTTCGAGTTCCCGGTCTTCTCCCTCCTCCTCGGCAACGTCCACGCCTTCGAGATGGCCGCGTTCAACCAGGTCTTCCTCATCTTCCTCCTCGGGTTTGCATGGTTACGGTGGAGCGGGCTCGATACCCGCGGGCGTGCCGGCCTCGCCCTCCTCGTCGCCCTCTCCATCGGCTCGATGCCGCTCCTCTCCTCCTGGGACGCCCTCGTCTACGGCCCCGTCGTCGCGGTCTTCCTCCTCGGACTCTTTCTCCGCGAGCGGGACTGCTCGACCCTCGCCGCCGCCGTCGCCATCCCCGCGACCGCCTTCGCGATCTACCTCCCCTACTACCTCGCCCTCGAGCCCGCGGGGATCGGGGGGATCGGGACGGGGTTTCCTCCCACCGACCCGCTCGCCTTCCTCGCGGTCTGGGGCGGGTTCCTGTTGATCGTCTATCTCGCCGTCGCGCGGGACGTATGGCGGTCCCCCTTCCTCGCCGCCGTCGCCGTCCTGCCGCTTGCCGCCGGCTACGTTGCGCTCGGCATCGTCGCCGTCCCGCTCGCCTATCTCCTCCTCCGGCGGGAGCGCTCGTTTGCCGACCTCCTCTGCATCGCCGGGCTCGCGGTGCTCGGCCTCTGCGAGGTCTTCTACCTCAAAGAGCTGCTCAGCGGGGATTACAGCCGGTTCAACACCATCTTCAAGTTCTACTTCGACGCCTGGATCCTTCTTGGGACCGGCGCCCTCCTCCTCGCCGGGGGGTGGCTCAGCGCCCGGCGCCCGGTCCTCCCGGAGGCGGCACGGAAGGGGGCTGCCGTCGTTGCGGCCGCCGCCCTCATCGCCGCCCCGGCGGCCCTCGAGGTCGATATCGGCCGGGGCCTGCTCGGGATCGAGTACCCGCCGGCGGGCTACGGCACCCTCGACGGCCTCGCCTACCTGGAGGCCACCCGGCCCGGCGAGGCCGCGGCGATCGCGTTCCTCCGGACGCTCGACGGCGGCCACGTGCTCGTGGAGGCGGAGAACGGGGATTACAGGTATTACTCGCGGGTCTCGTCGTTCACCGGGATCCCGACGATCCTCGGCCAGACCGGGCACGAGCTGACCTGGCGGGGGAACGGGGCGTGGTATGCGGAGCGGCCCGCCGACATCCGGGCGATCTACGAAGACCCGGAGAGGACCCTCGCGCTGATGGCGAAGTACAACGCGACCCTCCTCTACGTCGGAGAGCCGGAGCGCGAGCGCTACGACGTCAGGCTCCCGGAGAGCGGGCTCGTCCCGGTCTACGATCGCGACGGGGTCCGGATCTTCGCGCCGGAAGGACAACCTTTATAGTTCCCGCCCGGGAGGATGGCCCCATGCCAGAGAGAGTCGCAGTTGCGGGGGTGCGGGCATGACCCCGGAGATGGTCCGCGCCGCGGAGAGGGTGACGGTCGCGCTCGCGGCCGAGAGCTACGCCTTCAGCACGGGGACGATCACGGTCAGTGCAGGCGCAGAGGTGACGGTGGAGTTCGAGAACCGCGACGACGGGGTTCCGCACAACCTCGCGGTCTACACGGATTCTTCGGCCGCCGAGGCGATCTTCGTCGGCGAGGTCATCACCGGGCCGGCACGCGCGACCTACACCTTCACGGCACCGGCCGGGCCCGGCACCTACTTCTTCCGGTGCGACGTCCACCCCTCGATGAACGGGGCGTTCGTGGTCGAGTAGGTGAATCTTCAGGTAGTCAGGGCCCCAACCCTCTTTTCACACATGCCCGACGATAGAACCGATCCTGCTACGGAGTTCCTCGACCGGATCATCCGGGTCCTGAACAAAGCGGCGGCGATCGAGCGCGAGCCCGTCGATATCGGGCACGGCGTCCTGCTCTACCCTTCAGAAGTGCACCTGATCGACGTCGCCGGCCGCTACCCGGAGGAGGGGGTCTCGGACCTCGCGGCCCGGCTCGGCATCACGAAGGGCGCCGTCTCCCAGACGGCGAAGAAACTCGAGGAGAAAGGCTATCTCGAGCGGGTGCGGCGGGAGGGGGACAGCAAGGCCGTCCTGCTCCGGCTGACGGGGCGGGGGGACGAGGCGTTCGCGTGGCACCGGGCCTACCATGCGGCGGTGAACCGGAGGATCGCGGAGGAGATCGGCCGCGACGACGCCGACCGCCTCATGGCGGTCCTCGCCCGGATGGAGGAGATCCTGGATGAGTGCCCTGCCGTGCAGGCGGAGACGATCCGGCGGTTCCGGATGGCTGATATAGTTTAGGTGCTAAACTACCTCGTGCAGGCGCCTCCCGGAGGGAGGCACCGCAGTCGGAGGTAATCATGCCGGAATACACCTTAGCCCCGATCGGCGAGTCCGACCGGAGGGGCGTCGTCGATATCTTCAACCACTACGTCGAGAACACGTTTGCCGCCTACCCGGAGGAGAGGGTGCCCGACGCCTTCTTCGACCTGTTCCTCGGGATCGCCCGGACCCACCCGGCCGTCGCGGTGCGGGACGCCGCAGGCGAGGTCGCCGGGTTCGGGATGCTCCGCCCGCACAACCCGATGCCGGCCTTCGCCCGGACGGCCGAGATCACGTATTTCCTCCGGCCCGACCTGACTGGGCGGGGGATCGGGGCCGACCTGCTCGGCTACCTCGAGGCCGAAGCGAGGAAATGCGGGATCGCCTGCATCCTCGCGAGCATCTCGTCGTTGAACGAGGGGAGCATCCGGTTCCACCGGCGGCACGGGTTTACCGAGTGCGGAAGGTTCCAAAACGTCGGCGCCAAGCGCGGGGTCCTCTTCGACGTCGTCTGGATGCAGAAGGAACTCTAGAGGACCACTCCACCCTCTTTTGTTGGTCCTGTTGTGTGGAAGCTTACCATCTCGCGCAGGCCCGTCGCACTTAGCACCAAGCAGTGCTCAAACTCGCTTTGCTCGCACTTTGCGGCTTCGCGTGAGGCCGTACCGTCGCCCATAGACAGTCAGCTCACGCGAAGCCGCGAAGGACGCGAAGTCTGGTGTATGGGCACTGTTAAGCATCTTCACACCCCTTGGGCGCATGAGCTCCGGCTCTCCGAGCCATCGCAAGTCGCCCTCCGGTGCTCCAACTCCGCTTCATAGAAGCATCGTCCTCGGAGCCTGATGGCTTCTCATGCTCGCTTACGCTCGCACTTCACAGGTTCGGGCTCTCGAAGGACTTCGTTCTTCTGATGCTTCAGATGCAATGGTTCGCTAGAGGAGAGCGGCCGCGATGATCGCCGCGGCCTCGACGAGGAGCGACGCGTGCATGAGCGGGAGCGCCCGCATCGCCGCATCCGCGCTCTTTCCCCGGAGGATGAGGGCGTTTGCCGCGGCGATGAGGAGGAGTGCCACGGCGAACCCGGCGGCGGCGACCGGACCGAGGACGAGGGCGAAGACGACCGCCATGACGGCGTGGGCGGCCGAGAAGCCGAGGACCCAGAGGGCCGCCCCCCTCATACCGTAGAGGACCGGAGTCGGGTTCTCTGGAGCCGACCCGGTCAGACCGAAGGTCAGACTCGGGATCGTCGCCATCCCCCGGGCGCGGTCGTTCTCGATGTCGGCGATGTCGTTCGCCCCGAGGTGCGCGAGCGTCCAGGGGTAGAAGAAGAGGAAGTAGAGGAGGGCGGTCGCGTCCGGGCTGCCGAGGACCAGGTAGCCGGCGACCGGGAAGAGCGCGAAGTCCGTCCGCCCGATGACCTGGGCGAGGGGGAGGGTCTGGTCGCGCTTCTTTATCTGGTAGAAGTACTCGGCCGCGTAGGAGTAGCCCATGATGCCGAGGACGTAGAGGTTGTGCGGCGCCGGCAGGGTCGCGGCGAGCGCGGCCGCGATACCGGCGAGGACGAGGAAGACGGCGAGGGCGGTCCGGGGGGCGATCCGGCCTGCCGGGATCGGCCTGCTCGCAAACGGTCGCCAGTAGCGGGTGAGCGAGCCGTCGACGTCCCTCCGGTCGTGCTCCCGGTCGACGTAGTCGTTCAGGACGAGGCCTGCCTCGAACCCAAAGAGCCCGATGAGCGCCGCCCGCCCGGCGAGTTCCCACGAGAGCCCCTCGTAGGTCAGCGACGCAAGCGCCAGTCCCGAGCAGAAGACCAGGGGCCAGACGAAGAAGAAGTGGATGCGGGTCAGGTCGGCAAGGGCGGCGAGGGTCTCTCTCATGGTGGTATGTGGTGCGTTTCACGTCCTGGTTCAAAAAAGGTTGCAGGGCCGGGTCGCCGGGGTCCGGGCCTGGAAGCGAGCCGCTGCACAGCAACATCTTTTGATTGCCGCGAAGAACAGGTATGATGTGAAGAACCTCAGCAGAACGGCCGAGGACTACCTCGAAGCCATCCTCAACGTCACGCTGGAGAAAGGGTATGCCCGGACCAAGGACGTGGCGTGCGAGCTCGGTCTGAGCCCCTCGAGCGTCGTCGAGATGTTCCGGAAGCTCGATGGGATGGGGCTCATCGAGTACCGGCGCTACGAGGGCGTGGTCCTCAAGCCCGCGGGGCGTGAGGTTGCGGAGGCGATCAAGTCCCGCCACGACACTCTAAAAGAGTTCTTAAAGATCATCCACGTCCCGGAGAAGGTCGCCGAGAGCGACGCCTGTTACATGGAGCACGAGCTCCACCCGGCGACGATCCGGCAGATCCGGCTCCTCGTCGAGGCTCTGCGGTCGGACTCGGGGATCTCCGAGCATATCCGGCGGAGCACCCCGCCGCAGGAGAGGCGAGCCGCATGATCCTTATCGCGGCCACGGCCTACTTCCTCGTGAACGCCGCCGCGTTCGTCGCCTACGGCCGCGATAAACAGTTCGCGGCAAAGGGTGCCCGGCGGACGCCGGAGAGGCGGCTCCTCGGTCTCGCGCTGATCGGCCCGTTCGGGGCGCTGGCCGCGATGCGCCTCTTCCGGCACAAGACGCAGAAGGGGAAGTTCCGGCTCGTCCCCGTCTTCCTCTGCCTGCACCTCGCCCTCTTCGCCGCGCTCGCCCTGGGGCTCGCGGGTTGAGAGAGATCAGGAGCAGCGATCCTGATCGCCCTGTACAGCATAGGGCAAAAGATATACATACCCCGGCGCAGGGAGACCCTTCATGGATACCCGTACCGTCGTCGAGTTCATCCGCCTCGGCCGGTTCCCCTTCCTCTTATCAGGGTTCATCCCGTTCACCGCCGGGGCGCTCCTCGCCTTCCTCCTCGGCGCGCGGTTCACCCCGGCCCAGTTCCTCTTCGGCTACGCGGCGATGGCCGCGGCCCACCTCTCCGTCCACTACAGCAACGACTACTTCGACGCCGATGCCGACCGGTTCGTCGAGACGACGGCGATCTCGGGGGGGAGCGGCGTCCTCCCCCGGAACCCGGCGCTCAAGCCCGCCGCGCTCTACGCGGCCGTCTCCCTGATGGCGCTCTCGGTCCTGATCGGTGCCGCCTTCGTGGCCGTCTTCGACTACCCGATCATCTTCCTCGCCTTCGGGATCGCGGGCAACCTCCTCGGCTGGTTCTACACCGCGCCGCCGATCGCGCTCGCCTACCACAGACTCGGCGAGGTCGCGAACGTGATCACCTTCGGCCTCCTGATGCCGGGCGCGGGCTACTTCGTCGCGATGGGGACGCTTGATTGGCCTTTTTTCGCCTTCGCCGTCCCGCTCTGCCTCTACGGCCTCGTCTTCATCACGAGCGTCGAGATCCCGGATATGGAGGGGGATATCGCGGGGGGGAAGCGGACCCTGGTCGTGCGGAGGGGGCGGATCTTCGCTTTCTCGCTCATCGCCCTCGCGGCGAGCCTCGCGACCGCGGTTCTCGCCGTCTTCGCGCTTGCGGGCGTCTTCGCTCCCGTGAACTTCTGGCCCGTGGCGCTGTTCTCCATAATCCCGCTCGCGCTCGCCCTCCGGGGGTTCTCGCGCCGGTCCGCGGAACGGGCACCCGCCCTCCCCCACGCCGTCGCGAACATCCAGGGTTACTTCCTCTTCCAGGGCCTCCTCGCCCTCTATCTCCTCCTCGTGGTCGCCGGATCCCTTTTCGGCCCGTAATAGGGGCCGTTCAGGGATCCCCTCATAAACCTTTTTACTTCCAAAAAATCATGTACATCCTATCCAACAGATAAGGAGATTTTATTCGTGAAGAGACTGGGTGGATTACTGCTCCTGCTTGTTCTGCTGATCCCGGCCGCGACCGCGGCGACGATCACGATCAGCCCCAACGCGATCGCGTCGGGGGATACCATCACCGTGGACGTGAGCGACCTTCCCGACGGCGCCTCGTTCTCGCTCGGCATCCGCGGCGAGTTCGCCGCGACCCCGGGCGAAGCCTTCGCATTCTCGGCCCGGGGGATCACCCTCCCCTTCTCCCTCACCAACGGAGAGGTGAACGCCTACACGAGGGGCACGAACTGGACCGAACTCTCGGCGGAACTCCCCGACGGGGGCTCCGTCATCATGCGTTACAACGCCGACTCGAACGGCGAGGTCCGGATTGCTCAGCCCCGCAACATCGGGAGCGGGACCCTCAGCCTCGTCACCCTCCGCGGGCAGGCCGCGGCGAGCAACATCGTCGCCGACATGACGGTGCTCGGCACGAAGCAGGGGCCCAACAACGGCCGGATCTCCTTTGCCATTGAGGGGATAGAGCAGGGCACCGCGACGGTCTCCGTCTACGTCAACGGGCAGCAGGCCCTCTCGCGGGCGATCCAGATCGGCTCCTCGCCGACCACCCCGACGCCGACCACCACCACCCCGGCACCGGGCGGCAACCCCGGCAGCCCTGGCAGTCCCGGCACCACCGCCACCCCGACCGCGACGCCCGCCGCGGGCGCCGCGACGGTGACCTCGGCCGACGGGAAGGCCTCCCTCACCGGGACCGATCTCGCGGGCGCCGGGCTCCAGGCCCTTCCCGCGCAGGGGACCGCTCCCGCCGGGTGGTCTCTCTCCGGGAACGCCTACGCCGTGACCCCCGAGGGCCGGACGTTCAACCCCTCGGCGGCCCTCTCCCTCCGCCTCCCCTCGGCCGACGCGACGGCGACGCTTGCCCGCTTTGAGAACGGCGCCTGGTCGCCGGTCCCCTCGAAGGTCGAAGGCGACCGGATCACGGCGGCGGTCGCACGGGCAGGCTCCTATGTCCTTCTCGTCGCGGCACAGGCCGCGGAGCCGACGGCAACCACGACGATGACGACCGCTTCCCCGACCACGGCCGCACCCGCGGCGACGACTCCGACGGCAGCCCCGGTCGCCCCCCTCCTCCCGGTCGCCGCCCTCGCAATCTTGATGATGCTTGGGTGGAAGAGAAGGGTCTGACGACCGACTTATGACGACCGAAGATCGACAACCCCTGATCGTCGAGGCCGCCGGGGACGTCCCCGGCGACCTCGTCGCCGTCGCAGCCTTCACGGCCGCGACCCTTGCCTGCGTCTACGTCCCGGTCTTAAACGAAAGTTTCCTCCGGATCCTCTTCGGGGTTGCGATGGTCCTCTTCGTCCCCGGCTACGCCCTGATCGCCGCGCTCTTCCCGGCAAAGGGGGACCTCGACGGCATCGAGCGGGTCGCCCTCTCTTTCGGGCTCTCGATCGCCGTGGTCCCCCTCATCGGGCTTGCGTTGAACTACACGCCCTGGGGAATCCGGCTCGACCCGATCCTCGCTTCGCTGACCCTCTTCACCCTCGCGATGACCGGAGTGGCCTGGTACCGGCGTCTCCTCCTCCCGGCCGGCGACCGTTTCGCGGTCCCGGCCCGGGCGATGATCGCCTCCGCCCGTGCGGAGCTCTACGACCCCGCGGCCCCCCGGCTTGACCGGGCCCTCTCCGTCGTCCTCGTGGTCTCGATCGTCGCGGCGCTCGGGACGACCGCCTACGTCATCGCGGTCCCAAAAGAAGGGGAGCACTTCACCGAGTTCTACATCCTCGGCCCCGGTGGGAAGGCCGCGAACTACCCGACCGACTTTGCAGCCGGCTCGACCCAGTCGCTCATCATTGGGGTCGGGAACCACGAGTACCGGGAGGTCCCCTACACGATCGAGGCCTTCGCCCTCAACCAGACCTTTGATGCCGCGACGAACACCTCGACCGTCCACGCAGCCGAGCGGCTCGACCGCTTTGTGGTGACGGTCCCGCACAACGAGACCCGGGAACTGCCCTGGGAGTTCTCGGTCCCGTCGACCGACTACAACCGGATCCAGTTCGTGCTCTATAACGAGACGGTCCCGGGCGAGGAGCTCGTGGAGCAGGAACGGATCAACGCGAGCTACCGGGACCTGCACCTCTGGGTGCGGGTCCGGCCGGCCTGAGAATAACCCTGAGAACCTTTCTTTTTTCGTCGACGCCGACGTGCTCTATCGTTACCGGCACCCGGAGCCCGAGCGCCGCGAGCGCGGCGAGGAGGCTGCAGACCGGGCAGCCGATCATCGTGCAGCACTTCGGCGAGGCCGCCCGGACGGCCCGGCAGCCGGGGAGGAGGCGGTAGTCGGCGAGGGTGACGACGATGTTCTCGCCGTCCTTTGTAGCCTCGGTCTTTCCGGCGACCTCGAGGAGGTCGTCGCAGACCTCGACGATGCAGGCGAGGAGGGCCTCGTCCTCCTCCGGGACTTCGAGGGCGTGCTTCTCTCTCAACCGTGCGAGGAGCGGGGTGCATGCCGGGACGAGCCGGACGGCGCACCGTCCAGCGTCCGTGATGTAGGAGTAGTCGTCCCCGATCTTCTCCGGGAGCGTGCCCGCGACCGGGACGATCTCGATGACCGTCTCTCCCTCCGGGACGAACCAGGCGTCGCCCTGAACGCCGAGGTCGGCGCAGAGGGTGGCGATGGTGACCGTCCCCTGGGCGGGGAGGAGGGCGGCGATCTCCGGGTCGAGGGGCTCGCCCTTGTTGAGGGCGAGGAGGAAGACCCCGGCGATGAAGCAGCCGGTGCCGGCGAGGACGAGGGTCGCGGTGGCGATATCCCCCCTCCCGGCGACGGCCGCGAGGACAAGGAGGCCGGCGGCTGCGAGGATGAGGAGGAAGGCTCCCCGGTAGGGATTATTGGTGGTCATGCTCTCTCTCCTGCCCGGAGCGTGATCCGGTAGTCGTAGGCGGTGAGGGCGAGGTAGCCGCAGCCGAGGGCGACGGCGAGGCCGAGGAGGGCGATGCTGCCGGCCGCGTAGACGGCCGCGGCGAAGAGGACCATCCCGGCCGCAAAGACCGGGTAGCCCCGCAGGTCGCCGAGGAACGCGGCGAGGACGATCGCCTGGAGGACGAGGGCCGCCGCGAGGTTACCTGCGGCGACGACCAGAACCTCGCCTCCGCAGAGGAGGAGGAATTTCCGGTCGAACTCCATCAGAGCACCTCCACGGCGTCGATGCCGGGGAGAGCCCCGGCGCCGGCGGGGGCCTTCAGGACGACCCGCATCCCCCGGACCTTCGCCTCCCGGGCGAGCTGGACGAGGTGACTTTTATCCCCCGGCGGGAGGAGGGAGTAGATCCGGATCTCGGAGGCCTCAGCCCGGCCGAACGCCGCACGGACCGCGGCCGCGAAGGGCGCCGGGCTTTCGGCCGCGAACGCCGCAAGGACGCCGCCGAACTTCTCGCGGAACGCCCAATCTTCCGCTCCCCGCCCGTTCATCCGGGCCCGTCCCGCGAGGGCGGCGGGTCCCGGCGCCCGGTAGAGGTGGCTCCGGGGCTCGAGGGGTGCGAGCCCGCCGAGGGCCGCGATGGCGTCCCGGATGTCCAGGGTCCGGGGGAGGAACCGGACGACCTCGCCCCCGGCGACGACGAGGAGCGAGCAGCCGTCGCGGGCGCTGATCGCCCCCTCGACCGCGCCGCAGACAGCCATCGAGAACCGGGCGAAGGCCTCTGGGTCCGCGGCCCGGGCCGGGAGGTCGACGGCGATGAGGGGCGAGCCCCCCTCGAGCCCGGACGGCTGCCGGACGTAGTAGGCGTCGCGCCGGGCCGTGACCTTCCAGTCAATCAGGCCGGGGTCGTCGCCCATCTGGTAGGGCCGGAACCCGCGGATGCCCTGCCCGGCAAGCGCGGCCCTCCGGTCCACCTCGGCGTCGCTGCCGGTGGCTCCTGTCCCCCGGCCGCTCTCGGTGGTCCCCGCGGGGAAGACCCGGATCTGTGGGGCATCGTGCCGGCGGCAGACGAGGTCGCGGGAGAAGAAGGCGTCGCTTGCCGAGAGGACGACGCCGCGAAACGCGGTCTCCCCCGGCGCCATGAGCCTGACGGTGTAGGTCGCCGCCGTCCCCGGCGGGGAGAGGGGGGCGTCCCCGGCCGCGACCGCCGGCGGGAGGTCTCGGACCCGGACCTCCATTCCGGCCGGGACGGCGAGGTCGGCCTTTACCCGGACAGTCGCCGCCGTCCCCTGCCGGAGGATCGTCCGGTCGACCTCGCGGGTCACCGCGAGCGAGGCCGCCGCGGCCGCGAGATCCTGCTCGAACCGCCAGCCCCGCCAGAACAGGAAGAGGGCGAGAGAGCCGGCGGCGAGGGCCGCGGCGGGGTTTGCGAGGAGGAGCGCCGTGACGGTCAGGGCGAGGGCGAGGGCGGCGACGCCCCCGCTCGTCCGGGTCGGCCGGATCATCCCGGTACTCCGGAGCAGCTCATACGCCCACACATCTGTGCAGTCGTGGCGGCCAGTCTCCTGCCTTTCTCCTTCGCGAACTTCGCGGCTTCGCGCGAGATCGCATGACTATTGACACACCGTCGTTTCACGCGAAGGCGCGAAGGCGCGAAGAACGGGGCAGTATTCTGCCTCAGGCACCACAGAGCGATGGCTCGATGCATCATGACACCCCGACGCTCTCGACGATCTCGGCGATGACCCTCTCCGGGGTGACACCGGTGATCGCGGCCTCGCGGGTGAGGAGGATGCGGTGCCGCAGCGCCGGGAGGGCCAGGGCCCGGGCGTCGTCGGGGATGACGTAGTCGCGGCCGTTTAAGGCCGCCCGGACCCTCGAACCGCGGAGGAGGGCGATCGAGGCGCGGGAGCTCGCGCCGAGCCGGACGTCGCCGTGGGACCGGGTGGCGAGGACGAGGTCGCGCATGTAGCCGAGGGCCGCCTCGTCGACCCGGACCTCCCGGGCGGTCGCGGCCATGGCTCTCACGGCCTCAGGACTGAGAACGGGGGCGACCCGGTCGCGGTAGACCTTCCAGTCCAGTTCCCCGGCCCGCTCCCGGCGGAGGACCTCGAGCTCGCTCTCGCCGTCGAGGTGGGTGAGGACGGAGCTGAACATGAACCGGTCGCACTGGGCCTCGATGAGCGGGAAGGTCCCTTCGGCCTCGTGGGGGTTCTGGGTGGCGATGACGAAGTAGGAGTCGGGGAGCGCGTAGGTCGTCCCGTCGATCGTCGCCTGGCGCTCGCCCATCGCCTCGAGGAGAGCGCTCTGGGTCTTCGGCGTTAAGCGGTTCATCTCGTCGATCATCAGGAAGTTCGTGAAGATCGGGCCCTTCTGGAGGACGAACTCGCTCTTGTTCCGGTCGTAGATCCGGACCCCGATGATGTCGGCGGGCTGGATGTCCACGGCCCCCTGGACCCGCCGGAAGTCGTAGCCGATGAGCCGGGCGACGATCTTGCAGACGGTGGTCTTTGCGGTCCCCGGCACCCCCTCGATGAGGAGGTGGCCGCCGCTGATCATGCTGATGAAGATCTCCTCGATGAGGGGCTGGTTCGAGACGACCACCTGCTGGGCGGTCAGCCGGATGTCTTCGTAGGCGTTTGCGATTGCTTCGATGCGTGTGGTAAGGTCGTCAGTCATCTCTCTTCCTCCCAAAATGCCACGCCACCGGCAGGACGGCCAGGGCGGCGAAGGCGGCCGCGGCCGCCGGCGTCTCCCGGACCCAGGCTACGGCGTTGATGAGCAGGTTCTCTGTCCCGGTCCTGCTGTGGGCACCGTCGACCAGGACCGGCTGGATATTCTCGATGAACTTCGGGTTCTCGGCGAGCATGGCGTTGACGAAGAGGCTCGCGTCGCCGAGGACGGTGAGGTTCCCCTCCCTCGCGCAGACGACCGCGGTCCCGAAGGTCTCTTTGCCGCCGATCCGGCCGTCGCCGTCGGCGTCGTCCCAGGTGAGGATCGAGGTCTCGAGGAGGGGCTCGCCGCCCTCGACCGCCGCCGGGCGGTTGACCCGGACGGTCTCGATGCCGGCAAAGAGGGTGCTGTTCCCGACGACCTGGACGGTGAAGAGGCCGGGGTCGGTGTGGTCGCGCTTCAGGCTCGCGAGGTTCCCGGGGCGGACCCGGATCGTGCTCCCGAGGTCGGCGAGGAGCCCGTTCGCCGCCCCTTCCTCGTCGGCGACGATGAGGTGGCCGCCGGCATCGAGGAACGTCCGCAGGTAGCCGACCTCTTCGGCGGTGAAGGGCCGGTCCGGCGCGAGGATGAGGAGGGTCGCGCCGGGATCGAGACCCCTGAGGTCCCTGACCTCCTCCGCCGCGAGGTTCGAGGTGCCGTTCCAGCCGACGTTGTAGCGGCTGAACTCCTCGGTTGTGGTGGTCGCGTGGGCGTATGCCGCGCCGCCGGCGAGGAGGAGGATGAGGAGGACCGCCCAGGCCTCACGCTGCACGGTCGTCACCTCCCACGGCTTCCTCTTCCATCGCCCGGATCTCCTCGTCCGTCGGGACTTCTCCGGCGTAGCGGATCTTCTCGTAGCGCTCGAAGAACCCGGCGTGGTCGGGGGCGATGCGGGCGCAGTCCCGCGGGGTCCTGGTGTCGGCGAGGCCGAGCCGGGCCCTGAGTGCCCGGAAGAGGACGGTCGCGGCCTCGCGGAGGGAGAGCCCCGCGATGGATATCCGGACGGGGGCCTCGACGACCTCCTGCTGCGGGGCCTCTTCCTGCTCGGCCGCGGGGTGCTCCTCCGGCCGTCTCCGCCGGAGGTACCACCCGGTGCCGGCCGCGGCCGCGAGCGCCGCGACGAACGGGAGGACCGAGAGCCCCTCGCCCCGGACGGCGACCGTTTCTATCGGACTTTCGGAGGCGTTGAGGGGATAGCCCGCGGCGTGGAACTCCGCGCGGATGGTATGCTCCCCGGCGGGGAGGACGATCTCCGTTCTGTAGGTGCCGTTCTGGTCGGTCTGTGCGGGGGCGAGGGTGCCGTCGCCGACCCGGAGGAGAACCGGGGCGCCCGCGACCGGGAGGCCTTCGGCGGTCGTGAGGTTCCCGGTGCAGGCGACGGCCGTCGCGTTCGCCTCCGCGGCAGCGAGGGTGATCGCGGTATCGCTCGCAAGAACCGTGAACGTCGCGACCTCGGAGTAGATCGCCCCTGCGACGGCGTAGGCGAGGTGCGGCCCGGCGAGAGCCCGGCCGATCCGGTAGGGGTAGCCGTAGGTCCCGCCATCGCCGAGGGCGACGGCCGCGGTGCTCCTGCTGTCGACGTAGACCTCGATGGGAGTTCCCGGGGTGCCGCCTGTGTAGCGACCGGTGATGATGAGGGTGTCGCCGTAGCGTCCTTCGGCCGGGGTGACCGCGATGCCGAGAGGTGATCTGAGGGTGCCGCTGCCCGACCCTGTACCACTGCCCGACCCTGTGCCGCCGCTGCTCTTCCGCCAGTCGTCCGCAGCGTCGGCGACTTCCGCGAAGTGCTCGACGCTCTGGCGGTAGGGGGTGGCGTTGACCTCGTAACGTTCCGCGATCCGGGTTGTCTCGGCCTCGCGCCCGGCGTAGGAGGCGAACCCCTTCTGCATCTTCTGCCGGAGGGCCTCCCCCTCGTAGGCGATGGCCATTCGCTGGCCATCGTCGCCCTGGACCTCGATCTCGAGCCTTTTTAAGTCTTCGAATCGCCGAGTGTCGTTCAAGAGCGTCGTGAGGGCCTCCTGGTTCTGCCGGTTGTTCTGCTGGAACTCGCCGATGTCGGTCCCGGAGACGTCGAGGGTGACGACCAGCCGGTCGAACTGGCGGGAGAGTTCGCTGTAGCGGGCGAGGTCGCGCTCGGCGCTCTCGTAGTCCTTGAGTTTGATCGTGAGGGCGAGGGTCCCGGTCTGGCCGAGGAGGTCGTCCATCAGGGGGACGAGGGCGTCGGCGTTCCCCGGCGACTTCTTCTGGACGGTGGCGGGGTCGGCGTGGGCGGGGGTCGCGGTGTTCTCCGCCGTGTAGAGGAGGGGGGAGGCCGCTTCTCCTGCCAGGAGGAGGAGGACGAGGACGGTTGCCGCCGCGAGGATGATGTGGGAGGCCCGGGCGTTCATGCGGCAAGGATCTCCAGGATTTTTTGGGCGACGATGTAGGCGAAGAGGGCGACCCCGGCCGCGATGAGGTAGCCGACGTAGCGCATGTAGCGCGGGCGGGAGAAGGCCCCGTCGATCAGGACCGCGACCACGAGGAGGCCGATGAGCGCAAGGACGAAGAAGACCTCGAGGTCGAGCGTGCGGTTCAGGACCATGAAGAAGGCGACGATGATGAGCCAGGCTGCGAGTACGGCCGCAGCATAGTATTTCTTCGCACCCGCCATCCTGACTAAATTTTCGTTCTGCGAGAGATAATCCTATTGAAATTATATTATTTAGTGACGAGTCTGTGGGGGGATTTTGCTGGTGCTGGGACCGTGGCGGCGGGGGCGCCCCGGCCTCTCTCTCCGGGTTTCGTCTTAGTTAAGTTTTGTTTACTGGGAGGGGGGTTCCCGTGTCTACGTTAAGTTTGCTTAATTTAGGGTGTACAGGTTACCCGGACCCCACAATCGCAGACTGGATTACGCAGAAGGAGATTCGTTCGAGCGGTGGAGCAGTAACCACTATGGGCATACATTCACAAGTGTTCGTTGTATGCTCCCGGTCAAGCGGCCGATCGTCCATAAGTTCGCGGTAAAGGCGCGTGCGGCGTGCGACGACGCAATAGAGGAGATCCTGCTCTTCGATTCCGTGGCACGGGGAGACGATCGGCCGGACTCCGATATCGATATACTCGTGATCACGTCCCGGGAGGATCAACGCCCTCGCGAATACCTCACCGGACTTGCTTTTGACCCGCTGATGCTCTCCGGTGAGCGGCTCTCGGTCAAGGTCATCTCCCGGGCCGATCTTGCAGCACACCGGCAGTATCCTTTCATCAGTCATGTTTTGCAGGACGGCGTGGCGGTTTAGGTGGACTACCCTCCGCTTGTGCAGGATATTCCCGCTCTGCCATTCGCACCTCCGATGCTCAAGCTCCGCTCCTTTCACCCCGCGGAGATACATTCTCACAGCATTACCCACACAAATATCATTTTATATTGTCGCCAAACCCATGTCACACTTATCGAAGTGATCAAGCATGATCGTCGAGTTCAAAACGTATTTTTGCGACGGATGGTGGGGCGCACACGCAACCGAACACTCCATCTATACCCAGGGAAAAACCGTCGGTGATCTCATCGATAATATCTTAGAAGCAACTGAACTTCATTTTGAAGAGGAGATCGAGAAAGGCGAACTGATTACCATCATCACCATGCCCGAATCTTCAGCAGAAACAACCCCCGATATGCCGGTTATCAAGTTCGAGTACAAGGTTGATATTGTTGCCAAAACAGCCGGTTGTTAGCGGGTATAAGGTGATCAGAATGCTCGAATCGATCGGGTATTCTTTTCTTCGGCAAACCTGGAGCCATGTTCGGATGGGAAAGCAATGCGAGACCGGTACCAAGCCTGTCACCGTCCCCCTGCACAACGAAATTAACGCGAAAACCCCGAATACACTTCTTAACGACATCTCCAGCCAGACAAATATTCCCTAAGAAACATTATTGGAGATGCTTCGATAGTCCAATCTCTTTTCCATTTTTCTTAATAACGTAATGCCCCGGGGTGCCCCCGACGAGAGAAGGAGGAGCAATCATCTCGGCGGGATCCCCCGACCGCTCCAGGTTCTGTCGGGCAGCACGATGCCGGCGAGATTGAGGGTCCTCATGAGATCCCTCAGAATACGCCGCCCCCACCCGAACCCGGACCTTGAGCAGTGGCCGGGGGCGACCGTCTGCCGGCGAGGCCTTCACCTGCCGCTGCCCCACGGGATCTCCGCGGGCACGAGGGGGTGTGGGACCGTTCTTTCGTCCGGTCTGCCGGCCCGGCGCCTCCCGGGCGGCCGCGAGGGTGCTCTTTGCTTCTTCTGTTTCCGGTTATGGTTGCTGTTGTGGCGCGCTCCGGCGATCCGGGCTGTTGTGGGCTCTCTCTTTCTTCCGGACCGGTGCCTCCGGGGGCGCCGATCCCGGCCCGGGCGGGGCGTGCCGGAAAACCCCTATGACGCTTCTGATAGTCGGAGTGCGGCGTTATAGCCGACTGAACCTCGGATTGCCGCCCCCCGGCCGGTCGGATGAAACAAATTTTCCCAAAAGGCAATTCTATCCGCCATAATCCTCAACCGGCTTCGTGAAGTGGCGATCTGTTTTGGAAAACTTTATATATAATATTGTGCGGCATCCCCCGGAAAGCCCCCCGTCCCCCCGTGGCCGGCACCGTCTTTCCCTCGTCGAAAGAGGGTAATTTTTCATGATTTATCCTCAGGATGCCCGGAGCCATATCGGCACCTTTTTCCCTTCATTCATGAAAATTTACGTATCAGAAAGCAGCGGCCCCGGCGCCGCGCCCGGTCCAAACGGGCGGCCGGCGGCCGCTCATTCCCTATCCGCACCTTACGGTGCTCAAGGTCCGGTGACCTCCCACGACCAGCGTACTATGATGCAATCCGCCACACCCCAGAGCCTCTCCTTCCTGGAGAGCACCCCCGTCGCCGAGCCGGCAATCCACAGCATATCCCGGGAGGACCGAGAGTGACCACCCGGACCCGCACTCCTGTTACCCCTGCCCGCACGTCTGAGATGGTCATCGACGACGGCGACGACGGGGAGGAGACGATCCTCCTCGTCGACAGTGTGGCGACCCGGCCGAAGAGGGAGCGGCCCGGCAGCATCCGGACCCTCGTCGCCATGCCGGCCTACAACGAGGAGACCTCTATTGCAAAGACCGTCGTCGGCGCCCGGCAGCACGCGGATGCGGTGCTCGTCGTCGACGACGGCTCGAAGGACGACACCGTCCCGATCGCCGAGGCGCTCGGGGCTATGGTCATCCGGCATACGACCAACAAGGGCTACGGCGGGGCGCTCCAGACGATCTTTTCGACCGCCCGCGACCTCGGCGCCGAGGAGCTCGTCATCATCGACTCCGACGGCCAGCACAGCCCGGGGGAGATCCCCCGGCTGCTTGCCGAGCTCCGGCGGGGGAACGACGTCGTGATCGGTTCGGCCGGCGAGGCCTGCGCCTCGTGCGGGACGAAGGTCCCTGATACCACGGTTCCCGGGAGATTCGGGGCCTACGGGCGGCGGGCGATCGAGGCGATCCGGATCGGCGGCAACGGCGTCTCCGCCGGGACCGAGATCCTGGCACAGGTCCGCGGCATGAGAGTTGCCGGGGTGCCGGCCGCGAGGCCTTCGACCGACGGGCCCCGCTACCGCGGGAAGCGGATCGCGGTGGTGATCCCGGCCTACAACGAGGAGGAGCTGATCGGGGAGGTGCTCGACGGGATCCCGGACTACGTCGCGAAGGTCTACGTGGTGAACGACGGCTCCGCCGACGCGACCGGGGCGATCATCGAGGACTACAGCCGCCGCGATCCGCGGATCGTCCCGATCCACCACAACCCCAACCGGGGCGTCGGGGCGGCGATCACCACCGGCTACAAGCGGGCGGTCACCGACGGGATGGAGATCGCCGCGGTGATGGCCGGGGACAACCAGATGGACCCCGCCTACCTCCCCTCCCTCCTCGACCCGATCGTCGACGGCCGGGCCGAGTACACGAAGGGCAACCGCCTCATCAACGAGGCCTACCGGACGGGGATGCCGCCGTGGCGGAGTTTCGGCAACTCCCTCCTCACCTTCCTCACCAAGGTCGCCTCGGGCTACTGGCAGATGATGGACCCCCAGAACGGCTACACGGCGATCTCGACGAAAGCCCTCGCCGAGCTCCCCCTCGACAGCGTCTACCAGGGCTACGGCTACTGCAACAACCTCCTGGTCTGGCTGAACATCCACAACATGACCGTCCGGGACGTCGCGATCCCGGCCCGCTACGGCCGCGAGAAGTCGAAGATCCGCTACTCGACCTACATCCCGAGGGTCTCAAAGCTCCTCCTCGGCAACTTCCTCTTCCGCTTAAAGACGAAGTACATCCAGATGGGCTTTCACCCCCTCGCGTTCTTCTACGCCGCCGGGGCGGTGCTCACGCCGATCGGGATGATCGGGGGGCTCGTCACGCTCTGGGAGAAGCTTGTGATGGGGTATCCGGTGCTGTTCGTACACGGGGTGCTGTCGTTCCTGGTGTTCATGATGGGGATGCAGTTTCTGCTGTTTGCGATGCTGTTTGATATGCAGGCGAACTCAGCGGTGGGCCATTGATGGTGCGGGACTTCACGATGGCAAAGTACGGGGAACTCTGCCGCGCCCTCCTCGGTGCCGGCTACACCCCGGCCACGGTCTATCAGTATCTTACCGATCCTCCCGGCGGTCGGACGGTTGTCCTCCGCCACGATGTCGATCGCAAGCCGGAGAACGCCTTGAAGATGGCCGAGCTTGAGCACGCCTTCGGGATCACCTCAACCTACTATTTCCGGCACCCCGTGACCTTCGTCCCGGAGGTGATCAGGGAGATCCATGCCCTCGGCCACGAGGTCGGCTACCACTATGAGGTGCTTGCAAAGGCAAAGGGCGACTACGAGGAGGCGATCGGGCTCTTCGCCTCGGAACTTGAGGAACTCAGGGGGATCTGCGACGTCCGGACGATCTGCATGCACGGAAGTCCCCTCTCCCGCTACGACAACAGAGATCTATGGCACAACTACGATTTTCGACAGTTCAGTATCGTTGGTGAGGCATACCTCTCATTGCAGGGTACAAACCTTTGCTACTTTACAGATACAGGCAGGAACTGGGACGGGAAACACTCACGCCGCGATGTTTTTCAGTCAATGGAGAAGTGTAAGGGGATCCACACAACAAGCGACCTCATCAACGTTCTCACGGAAAACAATAAATTACAACCCTATATAACAATCCATCCGGAAAGGTGGGCAATAAGCGGTGGGGGCTGGCTTTCAGGCTACCTTAAGGACAACGCGATCAACATGGGAAAGAAGTTGATCATGGCGATCCAGGCGTGATTTTATTTGTAAAGAGGGAGCTCGATGAGACTACTGATAGAA
Source organism: Methanoculleus caldifontis (assembly GCF_032842345.1). NCBI lineage: Archaea > Methanobacteriati > Methanobacteriota > Methanomicrobia > Methanomicrobiales > Methanomicrobiaceae > Methanoculleus > Methanoculleus caldifontis. The sequence goes on from NZ_WBKO01000001.1 coordinate 767,260, forward strand.
ATGGGGCATCCAGCCCACGTTCACCAGTTTAAGCACTTCATTCAGGAAATGCAAAAGAGAGGACATAGCGTCCGGATCATCACCACGGATAAAGAGGTCACAATTCCCCTCCTTAACAGCATCGGATTGGATTATGATGTTATCGGGGTAAACCAGGGAGGACGAGTAACACGCAAATTGATATCGCTGGCGAAATCATTCCATACCGCATACAATATATCCCGGGCATTCAGACCGGATATATATATAAGCAGGGGATCTTTCATTTCCGGGGCTATGAGCCGCTTATTGTTTAAACCACATATTTTTTTCTCCGACTGCGATCACGTCGTTCTCTTGCGGAAGATTCTCGATCCCTTGGTGGACGTAATCATATCACCCTCGAGCTTCCAACTGAACTTGGGAAGAAAGCACGTAAAAATTGAAGGATATAAGGAACTGATGTACCTGCATCCAAAATATTTTACGCCGAATCCTGCTGTTCTCAAAGAGGTTGGATTAACCGAGGGTGAAAGATTTGCAATCATCAGGTTAGTCTCGTGGCATGCGCACCACGATGTCGGGCAGCATGGAATACAGGACGAGATGCGTCTTGTGAAGGGACTTGAACCGCACTGCCGGGTCATAATCTCATCAGAGAGGCCGCTCCCAGCTGAGCTGGAGGAGTATCGCATGAAAGTGTCGCCCGAAAAGCTCCACGATCTTCTCTACTACGCTACGTTATATATTGGGGAGGGAGCAACAACGGCATCTGAGTGTGCCATGCTTGGAACACACGCACTGTATGTTAACACGCTCAGGGCAGGCACTACGGACGAACTGGGAGGTACGTATGGACTTGTTCATACTATCTCCGACCCCCGCGAAATGAGATCCGAAGTTCTGATCAAAGCACTGAAATTACTCAATGACCCCGATTTGCACGCGAAAGGAAAGTTGAAAAGACAGAGGTTATTAAGTGAAAAAATTGACGTAACTGCATTTATGATCTGGTTTATCGAAAGTTATCCCGATAGCATGACTCAAATACAATCTGACGCAGATTTTTCCGTTCGATTCAAAACGGAAATAAAAGAGACGCCGGTAGAGGTATTATAGAAAAACAAATTCGCTTAAATTCTGTGAGATTTGCAGATCACTTAGAGATGCAGCCTACAAGTTCCCAGTAGACGGGTGGATCAACTTTCATAAGATACCACAATTCGGAGACAGAAGACATGGATTTTTCAGAGGTCGAGTAGATGAGGTTGCTTTTTGTCGGGGATCTATTCCTCGGAGGCGATGCCCAAAGGAATGAGATCGGAAAGATAATTCATTCCAAAGCCTTCTGGTCTGCGGATACGAAAATTGCAAATTTAGAACACCCGATTAGTAATCATGCCCTCTGTGCAGATAAATGCACGTTATTTACCGACTCATCTGCGATGAATAATTTAAAACAGATGAACATTTCCGCGGTGTGCGTGGCAAACAATCATATCCACGATAAATTAGATCAAGGAATTCTCGATACTTTGGCAGAACTCGATAACGCACACCTAGGCCATTTTGGCGCGGGAATGGATGATTCTCACGCTCGAATGCCCTGGGATATTAATGATGAGATTTGCATACTGGGTTATTGCGATTTCGGGCATTCATACCTGAATAAAGTACAGGTTGCATCGCATAATAAGCCCGGTGTCAATCCTTTGCGATTAGAATCGATACTGCGAGATCTGGGGGAACTCAGGGACGGCAAAAAGGCCATACTCTTTTTCCACTGGGGCAGGGAGCATGTCTGGCTTCCACCGGTAGAAGATATTCATCTGGCCAAGAGACTGCTGGAAGACGACAGAGTGCTTATGATTATTGGTTCTCACTCCCACCGGATACAGGGCTACATTCGGCATAACGGTAAATATGCGTTCATGTCCCTAGGAAATTTCCTGTTCCCGAATTTCTTCATGCGCCCTCCAGCACAAATTACATACCCAAACACTGAAGAGGCCGGCTATTTGACAACGCGTGAATATCACCCTGTCTTTGCATTAACGTACAAGAAGTGGCCGGCGGTCTGTCGGGCCTCAATAATGGTGGATTACGATACAGAACGCAGTACAATCTCGATTCATCCCGTTTATCAGGAAGATGCGTCACCAACAATAATCGATCTGGAAGGCTTGCGCAGGCGTGTCGTTGTGTTCTGGGTGTTTTTCTTATCGGGCGTATATAAATCGCCTCGACCCGTTTATGCAACGATTGCCCTCCTGCATCATAAAGCATCTATATACTGGCGATACGCAAAGATAGCGTTTTTCTATCTTCGCTCATTAGGTATGTTCGAGACTCCAAGATATATTATAGGATTATTATCCTACCATCGGAAACGACAAAACCCCGGTAACTCAGAGAAGTAACGAAGGTCCAGATATCGCCCCTTATCCGCGGTTTGCCTACGAATCGGGTGAAAGTATCCTAAAGCATGACGAAAATCAGGTACTATAATGATAAAGCGTCCTCGTAGTCCCTGCTTTGAAACCATTCAGGAAGTAGTCAGATTGTCGAATGCGCTATGAAATGCGGCGATAGATCCTTTCCGGAGAGGTGACGTTAGCTTTGTGAAGATTTCTCCGGGATCGCTACAGATTCGTACGTTAGAGCCTTTTCCACTGGATTAACTCAAAAAAGACATTTATTACTTCGGAATCCGACGATGCATAGAGAACACTCTTTAGACCTCGGATGGGGAATTGAGATCGAGTTAAACAAAGAGAATGGTATATTAATTTCGCAGTTCAAATTAACGCGGCGGTGAAGAAGCGTTATACGTCCGGGCATGTCGAACAGAACATATCACCATTCTCAAAAGGAGGCAGCGGATGTATCCTATAACCGAAAGCATTCAACAAAATCCAGAATTTTGGGACATTTATACGAGAAAGGAAGAGTACTCATCTCAGAGATTAGATCAACATGGAAGGTTCATATCTCGTCACAGTCGGCATGGGGATATTCTTGATCCTATAGTATCAAGGTATCTGATTCAGGAAGGTCTTAGGGTCGAATATCCGGATAATAGACATTTTGCAGTATGCCTCACGCACGATGTCGATGAAATATACCCTCCGATTAGTCATACATTGGCTTCTTCGAGACATTGCCTTAAGGCGGGCGACTACGCTGGAGTTAAAAAGCAATTATTCTGGCGATTGAAAGGTAAAAAGGCAAGCCCATATCTAAAATTTAAAGATATTATGGATCTAGAGGAGACGTATGATGCAAAGTCTTCGTTCTATTTCCTTGCAACAGACAGAGATATTCGGCGATTTCGATATGACGTCGATGACCTTGAGACAGAAGTTGGTTTCATCAGCGATAACGGGTGGGAGGTCGGCCTGCATGGAGGTTACTATGCTGCAGGGGATCTGAACGAAATCAAAATCGAAAAAAATCGGCTTGAACGTATCCTAGGAAAGAGAATTGTCGGCTATCGGAACCACTACCTACGTTTTGTAGTGCCGGATTCCTGGGAGCAGTTATCTCTGGCGCGTTTTGAATATGACACGACTCTGGGATACTCAGATGCAATCGGGTTCAGGAACGGTATGTGCCATCCCTTTAAGCCATTCAATAGAAACACAGATTCCGAGTTAGACCTGCTGGAGCTTCCTTTGACGGTGATGGATAGCACACTCTTCAGCACAACAAAGTCACAAGAGGACGCATGGCACCACGTAAAAAGGTGTATTGATGTTGTTGCTTCTTATAGTGGTCTCCTCGTATTGAACTGGCACTCAAACAGTTTCAACTGCCCATACAAGAGTTTCTGGCCGAGGATGTATGAGAAGGTTCTCCACTATTGCGCCGGAAATAAGGCATGGATAACAGATGCAGAGACAATTACGGAATTCTGGAAGAAAAATGTGCTTTATTAATTTTTGTATCATATTTTTCAGCCGCACCACAGCGTTTATATCGTGAAGAAAATAAAAGAATTGATATGCGTTGAAACAAAAAGAAAATAGCGTTAACGTCTGGAATTCTTTATAATCTAGATTTAAATAAAATCAAGAAGGGCGAGGAAAAATGGAAAAAACAGATTGTGCATTGATCCTAGGGAGTTATGTAAATGGATATTCAATAGTCCGGGAATTGCATGAAAAAAAAGTAGAAAATATTGTTCTTTTTGATAGCACGAGGAATATAGCATCCTATAGCAATAAGATCACACAGCACGTTTCGATCGAGGATACGCCAGAAAACCTCCTTAATGCGCTGAACAAACTCCACGAAGAATACGAGAAAATAATAGTTTTCCCGACAAGCGACCTGCATCTCGAAAATTTGCATAAAATCCATAAAGCCATAGAAGGTTATTGTTTCCTTCCGTTTAACCCGGAAAATCTGATCGAATGCTCGGATAAGTATCACCAATATTCATGGTGCGAAAAGCTAGGGGTTCCGTATCCTAAAACAATACGAATTGAGAACATCAAAGATATTGATAGGATTTTGTCAATTCAATTCCCTGTCCTCCTAAAACCCGTCAGGAGAGACGATCTTAAGATCGATGTCTTTAGAAACCTGCAGTTGAAAGACCGGGAAGAATTTGACAAAAATAAGCGAAAAATTGAAGATTTTATTCGGAAAGGAATACCGTTCATTGCATCGGAAATTATCCCGGGTGACGGATCGAATATCTATGCATACGTAGGATACCGCAATAAGCAGGGAGTTATCGTCAATGAATGGACCGGTAAAAAACTTTCCCAGTTCCCAAATGACTTTGGCGTTTTCGCAAGTGCTTCCAATCAGGCCCCGGATACTGTCTATCACCAGGGAAGAACATTACTGAATGGCATGAATCTCATGGGAATTGCCGAACCCGAATTCAAATATGACTATAGGGACGGCAAGTACAAACTCATGGAGATAAATCTACGCTCAATGATGTGGCATCGCGTGGGAAATCTTTCCGGGGTCTACCTACAGTATTCACAGTACCTGGATGCCCTTGGTAAAATCGCCGACAAACAGTCGCAAATTAAAGACAAAGACATTCACCTCTTTTACTTTAAGCACGAACTTTTCAACGTTTTATTCAGAAGGAAATATGCTGGCATATTTTATAAAAACTTATTTAGATCTGATAAAACTCATTTCGCAGTCTTTTGTCCGGACGATCTCCTTCCCTGGATTGTCGATACCAAAAATGCGATACTACGGGTGATAAAAAGAGAATTCAAGGAGTATACTTGATGATAACAGACGCTTATTTCTTTCTCAAAAAAATACCCTTGCTAATAAAAGGGGTAAAGATCAGAGATCATTGCGCATTTGTTCGAGTAAAATTCCTAGGAAAAGCCAGAATCGAACCATACTGCCGTATTATCGGCGATCCTGAGATTATCATAGGGGATACCTTCTATATGAATGCAGGATGCCATATTCTGGGCAATATTGTCATTGGCAACGACGTCCAAATCGGTCCGAAAACGGTCATCTGGGGGAGGGACCACGGAATTTCTCGAGATAGGTTAATCAGGGAGCAGCCTCACGTAAAAAAAGCAATCCACATAGGCAACGATGTCTGGATTGGAGCAAATGTCACTGTATTGAAAGGAGTAACTCTCGGCGATGGAGCCATCGTCGGAGCAGGTTCGGTCGTTACAAAAGATGTGCCCGACTACGCTGTAGTTGTTGGAAATCCCGCTAGGATTATGAGATATAGGGAATAGCCAAACACTAGGAACCGCAAGTAATTTATTGAAGGTAATGCAGATCCTTAAAATCGTCGTACATGCGGTGTCGTTTCGTTTGAAGTTCCCACAATGGAAGCCGCATACAGAGGCTAATCACGAATACAACCGCTTTCGAGTATTGCCTGTAGAGAGGTAGCAGGCCGGGACCTCACTTGTATTAAAGACATTCTAAACGGTCAAAATCACGGAATCATACATACGGCAATAACTGTTTAACTCTCAACGGACGTGAAGATGGAGAAATCATGATGCGCGAAACTGAGACAAACCTTTTAGCAATTACTCATACCTACAGGACTTTTCAGAAAGACCCTCTTGAGTCTATAGCCCCCTATTTTTCAAATGTTTACGTCTGCATAAGATCCAATCCTGCAATGGAAATATTAAAGCATGTAAACCGAAACAAATATTATAAGAATAGCCTCGATTATAAAATCGATCTGTCAAACAAACCAGAAAACTGCCACATCTACCCATCACCCACACTGTATGTGCCAATAGAAAGCTGCTATAAATCTGTGGGAAGAAAACATCTCACTGCCGTCACCAGGATAATTAAGAGAAACAACCTTCGGTTTCAACTGATTCACGCCCACTTCACGTGGTCAGCTGGCTATGTGGGTGCCTGCCTTAAAGAAGAGTATGATACCCCATTTGTCGTCACCGCTCATGGATATGATATTTATTCTCTTCCCTTCAGGGATGCCGATTGGAAAAGCAGGATAGAACACGTTCTTAATACCGCCGATGCGATAACTACCGTCAGCAACAGTAATAGAGAATGTATTGAACGCTTGAATGTAGCCACTCCGGTATTCGTGATACCTAACGGGTATAACGAGGCTATTTTTTACCCGAAAGATTCCGCCGGCTGCCGAAGATCCCTTGGACTGCCTCTGGATAAAAAAATCATTCTCTCGGTGGGGAATTTCTCCCCGATTAAGGGGCATAAATACTTGATCTCGGCCGTCAAGGAGGTTGCAAAACACCAAAATGACATCCTTTGCATTATTATTGGAAGCGGTCAGACATTTCAATCATTAGAGAGACAGATAAAGAGCGAACAGCTTGAGCAGTACGTACGGCTGGTAGATCGGAAGCCACACGGCGAGTTGTCGCTATGGATGAACGCCTGCGATATTTTCGTGTTGCCAAGTGTACGGGAAAGTTTCGGTCTTGTACAAATCGAAGCCATGGCGTGCGGGAAGCCAGTTGTGGCGACACGAAATGGTGGAAGTGAGGAGATCATAGTTTCTCAAGATTGCGGACTTCTTGTCGAACCAAAGAATTCGCATGAACTTGCAGAGCAGATTAATACCGCACTAAATAAAAAATGGGAGTTCCAAAAGATTCTAGAATACTCGCATGCATTTTCCCTAGAAGAGATCGCTAAAGGATATATGAAAGTATACGAAAAGATACTGTAGAATTAAAGAAGCGAACTTATAGGAACTACGGGCTCATCTACATTGTAAACTAAAACTCGGTACATATGATAATTTATAAAACCGTTAGAAGTAAGTCCTATATACAGTAAAAGCGGTTGTTGTCTGGTGCAGCATGGGGATAAAAAACGTCTTTGGCGAGACAACAGTGCGCACGTACCTCAGCTGGTTTACCGATAACATCGACGTTATAGGCAGCGTTGCGGGGATACTGATCGGGGTTGCTATCTCTTTGCTTTATCTCATCAGTAAAACGATCTATCTGCCCATGTTGGGTCTTGCACTTTTCTCCGCATCATTGATATACCTCCTCTTACGGCGAGCAAACGTGAAAGAATATCCGATCAGCAGATCGCGGGGGTTGTCAGTCCTTTATGAAATACTTTTTTTTTCCGGAATAACGGCCTGCCTTGCGCTCCTGCATACTTCTGGCTGCCGGCCTCCGACGTATTTTATCATTTTTGGCGTCTGTGCTGGATTGCTGGCGCTTTCCATACTCTGCGTCAAAACAAAGCATGGTGTGTTACTCCAACTATTTAAGATAGTGATCCTTTCGCTGCTGAGCAAATACTCTGTATACTGGTTTTCCGGGGGTTCGGGTGTCGACTACTGGATACACTTGAGTATGAACCTTCTGCTGGCGCAAGATGGGAATATAAGTGTTTTGATCAACAAAGAAGAGTTCTTCCCATTAATGCACATCCAGGTTGCTATCGGCCAGATTCTCACTGCCGTACCCATCAGAGACGCCTCAAATTATTTCATTCTTCTGCCGTATGTACTTGCGGCAATATGTGTTTTCATAATCGGAAGGAAAATATTCAATGAAAAAGTAGGACTTCTTGCGATGCTGATCGTAAGCATCACGGATTTTCATTTTCTCTGGGGGATCGCTCCTCAGACAACAACATACGGAGTGACGTTATTCTACTTTCTTATACTGATAGTTTTTGAAGCAACGAACGGAAACGACCGCCCTAAGTGGATATTTCTGTCAGTCATCTTGATTTTAACACTTATTCTAGGTCATGCAGTCTCTTCATTTATCATGCTAACAACCTTGATCGCTTTATATATAGGATCCTATCTCTATAATACTGTATTCAGAGAGAAGCAGATCTTTTCATTCTGTCCATATCTATTCCTCCTGTATGTTGTTGTGCTTATCCAGCACTGGGTTGTTGCTGTCTATGGTAGAGAAAATTCCTTCTTTGACATGATTATAGTGACTTTTGAAAATTCTGTTTCCGAATACGCAGGTTTCCTCAACAGACCGGAAACCTCTGCCAAATATGTCGTAATGATGCCCTCTATTTTTGAGCAAGCTGCAGATACGGCAGGGTTGGCGCTTCTACTGTTCTTTACAGCCATTGCAGGATACTTGTGGGTTTCGCGCCGTTACCGAAATGGATATACGGTCTCGATAGTGGTCTGCGTAATTATTCTCATGTCCATTACATTCGGTTTCCCGTTATTCGGAATCCGCAACATTCTACCCACGCGCTGGTTTGTATTTTTATATTTGTTTATTGCCATTATGGCCGCATGTGCGATTGTGAAACTTCAATACGCTCTCCCCAAAAGGCATATGGCTATTGCTTTTGTGTTTGCATCTGTTTTTATAATGGCTTTCTTCATGTCCGCTTGCACCACAGCGAACCAAGATAGCCCACTCTGGTTGAAAGAATCAACCATTTCTACAAGATACACGTTTCAGGAGGTCTACGGCGCACAAAAATTATCCTTCCTATCAGACAAGTTCATGGCAGACTCCAACTATATGTGCCTGTTGAGCATGGATCCTGGGAACCATGTAAGGGAATTTACATCGAAAAAACTATTCTCCGACGCCGATCGAATATTTGTATGGAGAAATTATATGTACGATAGACCAATACGGCAGGAAATTGAACTTGAAGGTTATTATAAGAGAATTGGGATAAGTCAAATCGTAGGCTTGGAAATGCTAAATAATTTGGAAGTCAAGTCAAAGGTCTACCAAAACGCGGATATTACGGGTTTCTATTTATAATCTGCCACAGGGAATGCCTCAGATTTTCTATGATTTATTTTGAGTTCTGTTTCCTTGCTTGGTCATTCCTTCTTCATATCCAATACATAGTTGGACGGGTAAAATTACCCTCAGTGATACTTCTGGAAAAGGAGCAATTAACTCCTTTTCTGGAATCCATTGCCAATGGGGATTGTAACGGTGAGGGGACCGTAGTCCTCTGAAAACATCGCGTGTTACTTTACATTTTCAAGAACCTTAACGGGTCATTCAATCGTCTGAGGGACGCCTCTGCGCACATCTCTGGATATCTCCGAGTCGTATCAAACTGACTGGAGTGAACGTAATCTCGTTTACGTAGTCGCTTATCAGATATTCTTATAATGTGGAGCAAGCGTTGAACGTAGAGACAAAACCTGTACCGGCGGCGGTTATTGGGGCTTGCACGGTGAGAAATACGGAAAATGAAGTCACCTATAGGCGAGGTCACGCAGGATGAGAACCTGGAGACGCAAAAAGCAAGTGGATATATGTATTACATAATATATTCCACTGTAAATATAATTATTACATTGCCAATCCGTGAAAATTTCAAAAAAACAAAGTATTTAACATCCGATGCACATTATTTACAATCTATGTTAAGAGCATTAATATTAAATGTTGGCTTCAAAAATAAAGGCAACGAGGCCCTGATTGCTTCAACAAAAGACATCATATGGCGTTATATAAAGAACGTCGAATTCCTGAATATGGGTGCAGCAAAGGACCCCGACAACCAGATCATTCTTCAACCTGCACGAAATCCCATGCGGTCGCCATACCCCTGGCTGTACCTGTTCGAGTGCCTGATAATAAAGACACTCCGCCGATGCGGTCTGCAAATTGGGGTTCCAAAGAAATCGAAACTTCGTGTATTGGATGAAATAGATGTTGTCATTAATAGCGGAGGAGATCAATTAAGCGGAGAAAAAACGCCGGGAAGTAGTTTCTTAAACATTATTTATGCACTATTACTGGATAAACCGGTGGTATTATTTGCAGAGAGCCTTGGTTACTATAAAAGCCCGATAAATCGAATCGTCAGCCGATACGTATTCCAGAGGGTGAAACTGATTCTGGTCAGAGAGGAGCTCTCCAAACAATATCTGCTGGGAAACGGTGTCGACGAGACGAAAATACACGTTACTGCCGATCCTGCGTTCATCTTGCCGCCCGCAGGAAAATCAAGAACTGAGGAAATACTACGGATGGAGAATATTTCAGATATTCCAACCCCGATTGTCGGGATCAATCCCAGTGGTCTAATCAGCAAGTACCTGAACGACCCCACAAAATCTGAAGAGCATTATATTCGGTCAATGGCACATACTATCGACCACCTCGTCGAAACCAAGGGTGTCAGCGTCATTTTGATTCCACATGTCTATTCTACTAAGAACGACGACAGGATGGCGGCGGACAAAATTTTGAAAGCTGTCTCAAATCGAAATAGCGTTTTCCAGATATGCGGAGAATATTCTGCCAGCGAGTTGAAGGGCATTATCGGATTATGCGAGATCTTCGTCGGAGCCAGAATGCATGCGACAATTGCGGCAACATCACTTTGCATCCCAACGGTAGGCATAGCATACAGTCACAAAATGCATGGAATTATCGGGAAAACACTTGGTCTGGAGCAATATATTATAGATATTGATAAATTGGATGAAAGCATTTTAAAGACAACCATCGACGCTGTCTGGTCGGACAGAACCGCCATAAGGGAACACCTTAAAGCAGTAATGCCGGAAGTAATAGAAAAAGCATTCAAAAATGGATATTATTTTTCTAAATTCATTGAATCAAATTAAATATGTTTTATTTTCCGCAATAACATCTCATTTACATAGCGAACGACACGTCGCGGATAATTCGACAGCCGAATCAGACGCAATTGTATAACATCTAACTGCATGACTCTCCTCAACGTGAGGATATCTGCTGCTGAATAGTATTGATTTGGAGTAAATTGTCTGCTTCGTGTCTGCATTGCACCAATAACCCGGAGCCTCCACCTCTCTAGGGGACTACATTTTTCAGGTTGAACCCGTTTTTTTGGGCAAAAATCCCGACGAAGCTCAGCTTCATGCAGGCGGTGTGCGAGATCCCTCCTCTTGGTTGAGATCACGCCCCTCTGACTTCGGATAATTCGCGAAACATCCACCACATCTGCGTCCAATCTGTGAGAATCGCAGCCCTGTTGTATTAGGTTCATCAATTCTGGAGACCGGACGAGTATTAAACTGGTGCCATAAGGGTCGCTCGAATATTCTGGAAGCCACGCATCCATGAACGTCGCATCCGCGCACTCTGCGAAGATATCATCGCAGTAATTGCACGCGTTCGGTGTAAACCAGCGATTCCCCCAGACCTCTGAAAAGCCGTTTTTCCGAGAGACACGATGCTCTGCATTAGATTCGTTGTTACACGAGAAGTAGTAATTGGCTGCAGGTTGTTTGAGGTCCTTGCTCCTATAGTGAACCTTAGTAGGTTTTCCCTCCAGACCCGCGAGTGCTGAAAGATAAGATGTGTAGTGCTTGCTCTTCGACTGCCCACAGGTGAGACCAAGAACTACAACAATTCGCTCTCTTAAGATCTTGTTCTTTTGCTGTGCAAGACGAATCGCTTTCACGAAGCACGGCAGACCGATGATAGCATACCTCCCGGGTTTACTCAAAACATGTCGGATTACTCCGGAAAGTTCAACCGGATAATACGCGGAACCAGATGACTCCTGAACTCCTTCCACTGTGGTCACTACAGTAAACGAGAATAGTTGCTCGGGATCGGAATTCTGCTTCACACAGATGGCAGCATCAACATAACCTTCCTGAAGCAAAGTCTCAAGAAGCCATGTCGCCATGCCACCCGAGGCTCCCTGCTCCCGATGCCTTCCAACTTTAGAATAGCCTGCATATAAACCCGAAAAATATCCTACCTCAGACCTGTGCTGAATGCTTGGGACATCTCCATAAAGTTTCTTCGCAATAGTGTCCTCATCAGGGTTTCCATCCCCAAACGGACAAATTTTTAGGCATATTCCGCACCCCTTCGTACAGCCCTCAATGCTAGCGGGATTGTACTCACCAAACATGTTAAATCCCATTGTAAGGGCGTTTTCAGGACATAGGGCTGTGCATGCCCCACAACCAATACAGAGATTGCGTTCAACCACATATTCGATAACTATAGGCTTCATTTCACATTTCTCCTGATCTTCTTTGGTAAATACGATAAGAACAGAGCACGCTCAAATTCATCAAGGCTGAACGGCCATAATGCAGCCAGATAAGCGATACCAATCATACCGCCAGCAATTATGAGCCCTGGTAAGGTCGTCACTTGGAAAGTCATGTTCAAAACAGCAGCGATCCCTGCGATTGCAACCGTTGCTATAATCCCTGGAAGCATGGAGTTTGTAAAAGTATTTGCCGGAATCTTGAGGATGCGGGTTGCGTACCACGGCGTAAAAAGTGCGTTCTTGAGCGTGAGGGTAATTGCAGCTGCTACGGCAACTCCAAAGTATCCCCAGCCTGTGTACACGGAAAGCGCAATTGCAAGGAGAAGATTCCCAGCTCCCATGATCAGTGTTAATATTCCGGGAATTTTCACTCGGTTATAGGCGACATTAATCGAGAAGAGCGGTAACACAGCAAGATTTACGGTGAGATGTCCGGTTAACACTACCATCAAGAGAGCAAGGAAGGAATACTCTTCTCCAATCCAGATCCCAAGCAGACTTGGAGCAAATCCACACACAAGACCAATCGGAAGAGCCATTAATAGTCCCATCAGTTTGACAGCGCTCTTTGAAACCTTGATAAGGGGCTTGATTTTGTCTCTTGCATAGTATGATAAGATTATTGGCGTATTCACCGCAGCAAGGGTATGCGCAATAGCACGGAGAAGAATGACCCACTGCAGCGCTATGGCGTACTCACCTCCGGCGAGGGCTCCGAAGAACATATTCACCACTATAAGATCGATGTTACGATAGAGAAGAGACCCAATCTGGTTAACTACTACCCAACCTCCCATCCCGGTGAGTTCTCGTAACCGGGATGGAGTAAAGTCGCTTAAACGTACTTTCAGGTGAGGGTTGATCCGGCGGGAGAGCACAATTGCCAGAATTGATGCCGTGACACCTCCGATCAGGTATGCCAGACCTATCAAAGTAAGTGAAGGCTGTGCGATTGAAAAAAATAGAATGATTAAAAGAACCTGTATTACAACATTGACGATATTAACGAGGTTCAGAAGATCGAGACGATTGTATGCAAAGAGCGATACCGTGAAGTTACCACTCCATGAACGGAGCAGGAACGCACCATTCACACCTAGAAAGAGAAAAATGGCTCCTGATTCCTGCCCCGAAGGGACATCGAAGATGGTGGGCGCAAACACGGAGATCAGTAGAACTACTGGCACCATGGCAAGGATAATGCCGGAAACCCCAAAAAAAGCCGTATTAAATGTCTTATTCGCAGAATCATAATTTTCCTGCTGGAGATCCACTGTGAGAAAACGAGCTACTGCAGTGTTGAGCGATTGCGTAAAGAGGCCAACATAACCGTTTAATGACGTTGCAAGCGGAATAATTCCGTAGGCTGCAACACCAAGCGTGGATACAAAATAAGGGACCAAAAGCAGACCGATCATAAGATTTACAATAAAATAGGCTAGATTTCCGACTAGGTTGCGGGGAAGTTGCTGCTTCGAGACACCCCCTTTCATGGGCTTCAGTATTGGCACTCGATCCAACTCCATATCCATAACTTCCCATGCATAACGGGAGGGAAGACCCTTGCTTCAAGAACCGCTTTCATCGTAAGAAGCCTGGACCAAATGCAGGAAGTTGAGAGAAAATCCATTTAGTTACTCCTTTTCATTCAGCATGTGACAACCTGTGATGAATCGTTTCCGCACAGAAGGGGATACATCACAGGCTCAGCACGGTTACTTGCATGCCTCGGTACAACAGGGTAGCGCTCCGACACAATACCATCATCAGCATGTACCCGCTCTGGCAACGTGATTGGATCATGCACGGTGTTCCCGACACCAACCTCATGGAGGCAAGCTGTAGACACATTGCGTGAAAAAGACCTATCCTCTATCATTCGTACAATGCAATGGTGGTAGATGCGCCAAGCTCTAGGTGCAACATAGGGTGTAACAACATCCGGCACTGCACAATGCTCTTTGTAATTGCGGATGTTTGCGACCCTCTGCTCGTTGAAATCTGGCAGTTTTCTGACCGGCACGGGCCCGATGGCGGCCGCAAGCATTCCTGCATACTGGGGGATCGTGCTGTTGCTGGTTGCGATTAAACGCTCAAAGCCGCAGAAATCAGCATACCAGCGCCCGACCTTCGCGAGCTTCAGGCTGAGGGTGAGCATGTCTGAGCGGCTCACCTCCGCGACGGCGTTGATCGCCTCCTTGACGGGGATCAGTTTTGTAACAGTGATAGTCACAAGTTTCATTACGTAACCGAATAGGTATTCTTGTCACCACGGCCAATTCCCTTGTAGATGAATCCGGCGGCAACGAAGGCGTCGGGGTCAACAATATTCCGCCCATCAACAATCACCGGTCGCTCATACCCGCACAACCGCCGGACCTCGGCGGGCACAAGCCCCCGGTACTCCTTATGCCCGGCAAAGACCACCACCGCGTCCGCACCCGATAGCACCCCCGCAAGGTCCCGCGATAACCCCGGCGGCGCATCCGGCGACGTCGCCGGGTCGACCCAGGGATCGTGGACGCGAACCTCCGCCCCCGCAGCAAGCGCCGCATCGCGGAACGGCTCCGCCGGCGTGTTCCGGGCGTCGTCGGAGTCGTTGATGAACGCCCAGCCGAGCAGGGCGATCTTCGAGCCTTTCAAAGTCTTCCCGACCTGCGCGAGCCCCGACTCCGTCAGCCGGAGCATGTGCTCGGGCATGAAGTCGTTGATCCCGCGGGCGAGGGTGTAGAGGGATTCCCGGCCGGCCGGAAAGTCGAGCTCCCCACCGAGCACCTGCACCCCCCGCTCCAGGTGGTAGGTGTCCTTCGTCAGGCAGTGGCCGCCGACCCCGGCGCCGGGCCAGAGGATGGCGCGGGTGATCCCCTCGCCCTTCAGCGACGCCACCCCGGCCCGGACGTCGTAGACGTTGATCCCCATCGCCTCGCAGTAGAGGGCGAGCTGGTTGACGGCCGCGATCTGGAGGTCGCGGAAGGTGTTCTCGGCGGTCTTCGTCACCTCGGCCGCGGTCGCGGTCATCGGGATGACCGTGCCGGCCGTGAGGACCGGCGAGTAGAGCTCCACGGCCCGCGCCGTCGAGACCTCGTCGATCCCGCCGACGATCCGGTCGTGCTCGCGGATGTTCCGGAGCAGCCGGCCGACCATCACCCGCTCGGGCGCGTGGGCCAGCGCGAAGTCCTTCCCGGCGACGAGCCCGGACTCGCCCTCGAGGATCTCGCGGGCCATCCCGGCGGTCGTGCCGGGGGTGATCGTCGACTCGAGGACGACGAGCATCCCGGGCGTGAGGTGCCGCCCGACGTTCCGGAGCCCTTCGATGAGGGGAGTGAAGTCAGGGAGAAGGTCCTTCTTGTCCTTAAACGGCGTCTGGATCGCGAGGGTCACCGCGTCGCACTCGGCGATCTTCGAGAAATCGGCGGTGCAGGAGAACTTCCCGGCGCCGACGACCTTTCCGAGCAGTTCTTCAAGCCCGGGCTCCTCGCCCTTGAGCGGCGACTCGCCGCGGTTGAGCATATTGATCTTGTATCCGGAAGAAGCGGAGTCCCGCTGGAAACCGTAGACGTGTTCGAAGTGCGGGACGTCCGCAAAGAGCGCCGCCGCCGGGATGCCGACGTAGCCCATCCCGATGACGCCGATCGTCCGGATCGGGCCGCGTTTCCCGATGAGTGTTGCGAGGTTCTCGGTCATTGTATGCATCTCTGTTTTGTATTCAGGGTTCATATTCGGTGATGATCGCGGCGATCCGCGCGGCTGCATGGCCGTCGCCGAACCGGGCAGAGTGCCCCCGGCGCGCACCGCCGGCCGCATCAGCCTCCGCGACGATCCGGTCGGCATCCGCGCCGACGAGGACGTTCCAGCCGTCCTCCAGGGTCTCGACCCACTCGGTGTTCTCGCGGAGGGTGACGCAGGGCACCTCAAGGATGTAGGCCTCCTTCTGGACGCCGCCGGAGTCGGTCAGGACCGCCCGGGCGCCGGAGAGAAGGGTGAGCATATCGAAGTAGGGGAGCGGTTCGACTACCCGGACGTTTGCCGCCGGTGTGATCCCGTACCCGGCGAGCTTCTTCTGCGTCCGGGGATGGACCGGGAAGATCACCGGTATATCGAGACGGGAGAACGCCTCCATGATCGCCCGAAGCGCGGCGGGATCGTCGGTGTTGCTCGCCCGGTGGACCGTGGCGAGAAAGTACGCCTTCGGCGAGAGGCCGAGATCGGCGAGAGCCGTGGAGCGCTCTTTTGCAAGAGGGAGGTTCTCCCGGAGCGCGTCGACCATCACGTCCCCGGTGAGGTGGACGCCCGCGGTGACTCCCTCGGCTGCGAGGTTCGCGACGGCGGTCCCCGTCGGGCAGAAGAGGAGGTCCGAGCAGTGATCCGTCAGGACCCGGTTCACCTCCTCGGGCATCCGGCGGTCAAAACTCCGGAGCCCCGCTTCGACGTGCGCCACCGGCACATGCATCTTCGCCGCGGCGAGCGCCCCCGCGAGGGTCGAGTTCGTGTCCCCGTAGACCAGAACAATCTCCGGCTCCTCCTTCGCGATCACCTCCTCGATCGCGGCGAGCATCCGGCCGGTCTGGACGCCGTGGCTCCCCGACCCGATCTCGAGGTGGTAGTCCGGTGCCGGGATCCCGAGGTCCCGGAAGAAGACCTCCGAGAGGAGGTAGTCATAGTGCTGGCCGGTGTGGACGAGGACCTCCTCGTGCACCTTCCGGACCTCCCGCGAGACCGGGGCGCACTTGACGAACTGGGGCCGGGCCCCGACGATCGATACGATCTTCATGCCGCAAGGCTCCGGGAGATCTCCTCGCAGACCCGGACGTTCGAGAGCCCCTGCTCCGGCGTGACCGTGAAGGGCTTGCCGTCGCGGGCGGCGCGGATGAACGTCGAGAGTTCGATCTTCAGGGGCTCGACCTTGTTCACCAGGAGCTTCTCGATGATGTTCTCCTGGCGGTAGAGTCCGTTCTCCTGCCCGTAGGCCTCAGGTTTCCGGTAGACATAGACCTCCTGGGTCATGAAGTCGCCCTCGATCGTCCGGTCCTCCTCCTCGATGTAGATCGATCGGACCTTCTTCGAGGACTTGCGGGAGGCCGAGAGGTAGACCGGCGTCCGCCCGAAAGCCGCGAGCGCCGCGGCGACGTCCCCGGTCCCGCTCGCGTGGACGGTATACTCCCGCCCGGGGAAGAGGACGTTGAAGGCGACGTCGATGTCGTGGATCATCAGGTCCTCGACGACGGAACTCCCGCTCACCCTGGCCGAGGCCGGGTTGTGCCGGTGGAAGGAGACGTAGAGGGGGTTTTGCACGACCCGCGCAACCTCGGTGACGACCGGGTTGAACCGCTCGATGTGGCCGACGCCGACCGTCAGCCCGTCGGGGATCTGCCCGATCAGCTGCTCGCACTCGCGCACGGTGAGGCAGAGGGGCTTCTCGATGAGGGCGTGCACCCCGGCGGCGATGACCTCTCCCGCTGTCCGGAGGTGGTAGGGGGTCGGGACCACGACCGAGACGCACTCGGCCTTCCGGAGGAGCTCCTCCATCGAGCGGCAGACCTCCGCCCCCGTGGCGGCGGCGACCTCTTCGGCCGCCTTCGTGTTCAGGTCGTAGACGTAGGTCGTCCCGACCTCCTTGAGCTCGGAGTAGACCCGGACGTGGTTCCTGCCCATGACGCCGGTGCCGATGACGCCCGCGTCCATCTAGATCACCTCGTTGATCGTCTCGCAAATGTAGGCCCGGGCCTCGTCGGTGACGTTCGGGTGGACCGGGATCGAGAGGACCGAGGCCGCGAGTGATTCCGCGACCGGGCAAGCCGCGGCCCCGGCGTAGTAGGGCTGCCGGGAGAGGGCTACGGGATAGTGGACAGCGCAGCCGATCCCGCGCTCGCGGAGGTGGGCCATGAACTCGTCCCGCGAGAGGGGGAACTGCTCGGTGAGCCGGAGGGAGTACTGGTGCCAGACGTGGGTCCGGCCGGCGGCGACCGACGGCAGCACGAGCCCCGGCGCCGTGATGTGAGCACCGTAGTAGGCGGCGTTCTCCTGCCGGCGGCGGTTGAAGCCGTTGAGTTTTGCGAGTTGCACCCTCCCGAGCGCGGCGTTGATATCAGTCATGCGGTAGTTGTAGCCGAGCTCGGTATGGAGGTACTTCTCGCTCTGGCCGTGGTTGATGATCCGGCGGAGACGGGCGTCATACTCGCCCGATGCCGTCGTCACCATCCCCCCTTCCCCGGTCGCCAGGTTCTTTGTGGCGTAGAACGAGAAGCAGGCGAGGTCGCCGAGGCTGCCGGTCTTCTTCCCCCGGTAGATGGCCCCGTGAGCCTGGGCGGCGTCCTCGATGAAGACGAGACCCTTATCGCTGCAGATCTCCTGGATTGCCCCGGCGTCGCAGGGCTGGCCGTAGAGGTGGACGCCGATCACGGCCTTCGTCTTCGGGGTGACCTTGGCGAGGATGTCGGCCGGGTCGATCGTGGCGGTCGCGGCATCGACGTCGGCAAAGACGGGGCGGGCACCGCACATCGAGACCGAGGAGGCGGTCGCAAAGAACGTGAAGGCCGGGACGATCACCTCGTCCGCAGGTCCGACGCCGGCGGCGAGCAGCGCCGCGTGGAGGGCGGTGGTCCCGTTCGAAACGGCGACAGCGTGGGGAACACCGCAGTATATGGCGAACTCTTTCTCAAAGGCGGCGGTGACCGGACCCTGGGCGATCATGCCGGAGGCGAGGACGGCGAGAACGGCTTCGTTTTCTTCGTTTCCGAGGGAAGGCTGGGCGATGGGTATATGCATGGATTATCTATCTCCGGAAGCTGGTGTCATGTTTCTTTCGCGTGGTTTAATATACGGGTTTGCTTTTTTGATTGAAAATTCAGCGAAGAATCGCTAATATCCCCTGGAGTGATGTCGACCGGGAAACTGTCCACGCAGCCGTTCAACGGCCCAATCTCGTATCACCTCCGCCCGGCGCCCGCAGAATCGCCGTCGCCACCCTGACGCTAACCCACCCGGGCTGGAAAAACAGGCGTCGCGCCAATTTCAGGCCGAACGCCCGCTTGCCGGTCCTCGGAGGTACAGGTCACCCTGATCCGGAGAGCAGCGATCTGCATGGATGCGTTCTGTTCCGTGGAACATATCCGAACCAATGGCTGGAAACGGTTCTGCCCCTCCCTCCCGGATATGCCGCTTTTGGAGCAGGCATCCTCTCGGCGTGCCGTGGTACGCTCGCGAGCGCATACTCCGATCCGGAACGGATACACTCACCGTGCAGCCGGCCTTTATTACTCCGTCTGAAGCTACCCGTCGCCATGCGCCGGTTCAGGACGGTCCCGCCGGGCCCGGTGCGTCCGGAGATACTCGAACCGGGAAAGAGCGGAGTTCCGGGCATTCTCAAAGAACGCGTCGATCCGGTCGGCCTGCTCGCGGCTCTAAGCCTCGTTCGGGACTTCCCTGACCCAGCATGTCTCCGGACAAAGGCCAGCCGCTCCTGCCGGATTCTCTCACGATCAAACCTCAATTCCATACTGGCCTCCCTGGCATATCATTCATCCTGCAAAATCCCGTCCGGGTCGAAGGTTACAAACTTGCCATCACTCTCGATCCCGGCGCTCATCCTCCAATCCCGGTCGCGCCGGATCTCGCCATCCCTTCCCGGTTCCTGCTTCATGCGGAACCCTGCGCTTCCGCCGACCGCAGGAACCTCTCGACTTCCTGCTGAAAGAGGGCGAAATCCTGATGTGCTCCGCCAGTATCGAGAAGGCGAGCGCGTCGTCGATCGCTTCGTAGCGGTGGATGACGGTGTTCCGGAGCCCTTCGCTTTCAGACTCTGCCGCATCTCCCGGTCGAACGCCCCGTGCTGCATGAGGTTCTCGAGGATATCCTCATCGGTGCCGGGGGCGCCGAGATGAAGGTCCGCGCTCAGGATAACGCAAAAGACGTTCTCGATGGCGTTTTCGATGCGTTTGTAGATGCCGTTCTTTGCGATTCCGAGCCGCCCGAACGACTCGGCCGAATCGGGGAAGTACCCCGTGAGCAGATCGACGCTCTCCGTCATCTCGCGGAGTTTGATCCAAATGACCGTGTCCCGGACCCCTCCGTCACGTTATCGTCTCCTTTCCGATGTAGTCGTACAGTCCATGTTTAAAGTCGTCGAACTCCCGATCGTCCGGTAGGTGACGTCGTAGAGGAACCGTTCGTCAGGGCAGTAAATTGCCTCTCCGCGGAGGACTTCCGCCCGGATATAAAGCGGCAGAAGGGAGAAGATCGGATCTCGTAGCGTCATCAGCGATTTCGGAGAGCGCCGCAAACCGGAACCGGACGGCCTCCGGGCCCCCGTCGTAGTAGACAGCGAGGTCGATGTCGGACCCCGCTCTCGCTCGGCCTTCGGTGACCGAGCCGTAGAGGAGGATGAAGCGGACCTGAGCGAACCGAGGTTCCTCATGCGATCGAGCGCATGCAAGAGGTCCTGCTCCGTTGCTCTCATCGCGAACTTCTCTCGTCCATAAGTGGCATCTGTCTTCTGATACGTTTCCCTGTGGGCTCGCGGCGGGGAAGGCATTCAGCCGGTTCCCTCGGCCCGGGTGGAGGAGATCCTGTGGTGGTCGGAATACCGCCTTCCCCGCCGCCAGGGAGTTCTCCTGTCCGTTTGTCGGGACCGCCTGCGATCACCAGCGTCTACAGCAGGTTTATGAACACCGGCGTCTGGTACCGGTATAGGTTCTCGCTTTAGTCCGTCGAAACCGCTCGTCCCGGAACGGAACGCTTATACCCTAACTCCTGAAACAATCTGGGAGAATGCGGCGTGTTGCGGTCCTCCTCGGTGTCTGTCTCCTCCTTGCCGGCCTGCCGGCCGGCGCCCTGGCAGGAGCGGCGCTCTGGACCTACTCCGCACCGTCCGAGATCACCAGCCTTTCGCTGACTCCGGACGGCTCGTACGTCCTGATCGGCGAGGGACGACTCTGTTTCCTTGCCGGCAACGGCACCCCCCTCTGGCAGGAGCGGACGGCGAAACTGGCCGCCTGCTCTGCCGATGGAAGTCTGATCGCGGCGGCGAGCGGCCCGTCGCTCACCCTCATGGACCGGAACGCCACCGTGATCTGGCAGGAGGAAGTTCCATCTACCGGGGTGGCCCTCGCCCTTTCCCCGAACGGAAAGCGTATTGCGATGGCGGACTTCGTCGGGAAGGTGTACTTCTACGATGCCGACGGCACCCTCCGTGCCACGGTCGACACCCGGCCCAAAGACAAGAGTAAGGCCGTGATCTCCGAGATCCGCGACGTTGCCCTCTCCAGAGGGGGTGAGTATGCCGCAGTCGTCTCCAGTTGCGGCTTATTCTATTATACGGGTGCCGGGAGAAAGGTCTGGGTGCGCGAGGGCAGCCTTGAGGGAGGCACTGCCGCCGCGGTCTCAGGGACGGGCAACGAGGTTGCCGTTGCCTCCGATGCCAGCGTCCGTCTCCTGAACCGCACGGGCAGTCTGCTCTGGACTTACCGGTGCCCCCGCCCGGTCACTGCCCTCGCGATCTCGGAGGACGGCTCCCGTGTCCTGGCCGGGCTGCAGGACAACAGCCTCGTCTGCTTTGACCGGGAGGGCGAGCGGATCTGGAGTTTCACCGCCGGCGCCTGGATACGGGATGTCGCCGTTTCCAAGAACGGCTCCCGCGTCCTTGCCGGTTCTTTGGACCGGCAGGCCTATCTCTTCGACGGAGCCGGGCACCTGCTCGACACCTATTCTCTCGACGGCGGGATAGAGCACGTCGCCCTCACCGCGGACGGCACTGCGGGCGTCGTGGCTTCTTTCCGCAAGGTGATCGGCATCTCGACTGCGGCGGCGACTGCGACGCCCACCGCCGCAGGCACCACGCCCCCTCCCCCGTCAACTGCGACCTCCGCCGCGACCCCTGTCCCGGTAACGACCGCTCCCGCAGTCCCCGTCCAGGAGGCCGTGACCCCCACTCCGGCCCCCGAGGGGGACTCCGGCTTCCCCTTCCTCCCTATCGCCGGCCTCCTTGCCTGTAGCGCGGCCATCGGGGCCGGGTACCTATACCGGCAGCACCAGGAGCCACCCCTGACCCCGGAGGCGGCGGTGCCGGAGGGCCCCTCTGCGCCCTTGCATGTTCCGGAGCCGGCCCCCCCTGAAGTCAAGGAGGCGCCGCCGGCCCCCTGGCGGGTTTCCTTGGAGCAGGGGAGGACAAGGGAGGCGGCGCGAATCCTCTCGCGGGAGATGACCGTCCTGATCGGGCAGCGTGCCGGAGTCCGCGTCATCTACATCGTTGACGCCCTGAACGCCTGCCCGGAGCAGCGGCAGGACCTTGCCCGGTTCTTCGAGGATGCGAATCGCCTCGCCTACGCCTCCAAAGACCCAACCCGGGAGGATATCGAGGCGCTTGAGGCGGCGTACCTGCGCCTCGCAGAGGAGATCTCCGGGGGCTCCCGGACGGACTAACTATGAAGATGGCTCCCCGATCAGGATGCTATCCTCCGAAGATGAGCGTCGAAATTCAATCAGTCTGAAGCACTCGCATTCGCACGTTCTGGGGTCCGTGGCATGGGAGTGGTGCAGTGTCTTGCCGGCGATTATCGGAACTAAAAGAGAAAACTCACGCAGAGCCTTTCCGCTCCGCGTCCTTCTTCCGGTAGCCCTCGAGCAGCACCGTCACCAGGTTCTTCACCGGCACGTCCGTGCAGTCCGCGATATGGAACTCGCAGAACGGGCAGACCGTCACCACGACGTCGGCGCCGGTCGCCTTCACGCATTCGTCGCGTTTTGCACCGAGGGCTTTCGCCTCCTCCGGCACCCCCGACCGGACGCCGCCGCCGGCGCCGCAGCACTGCGTCGGCATCTCGACGAACTCCCGCACGGCTCCGCGGAGCAGTTCCCGCGGCTGCTCGCTGATCCCCTGGCCGCGGAGGAGGTGGCAGGGGTCGTGGTAGGTCGCCGTGATATCCAGCTTCGCCGGCGGCTCGATCCCGTACTCCGTCAGGACCTCGGTGACGTCTTTGACGGTGAACGGCGTATCGTAATCGTTCTTCAGCGTCGCCCCGCACCCGGCGCAGATCGTCATCACGGTCTTGATGCCCCGGCGGGCGAAGGCCTCGATGTTCCTCCTCTTCAGGTCGTCGACGTCCGCCGTCTGCCCCGTCCGGATCAGCGGCGAGCCGCAGCAGACCTGGTCGTGGGGGACGATCACCCGGATGCCGTTGCGCTTCATGACCTCCATCGCATCGAGCGCCGTCTGCGGCACCCGGCCGTTGAACATGCACCCGACGAAGAAGCCCACCTCACCGCGGACGGGGCCGTCGGGCTCGATCACCTCCGGCACCTGCTCGAGGAACGTCTCTTTCGTCCGCTCGACACTCCTTCCTGTCTCCCTGACCAGCCGCGCCACCTCCTGGTGGCGGGGGAGGGTCAGCCCCTGGCGGTTCGCGACCTCGCGGAGCTTCTCGATGGCTTTGCCCGGGATGTCGATCGCCTTCGGGCAGACCTCCGTACAGCGCTTGCAGGTCGTGCAGTAGAAGAGGCCTTTTGCGATCGAATCCGTGATCCGGTCCCCGGAATCCCGGGGATCGAGGGCGAGGCGCATCTCCTGCCGGAGCACCGTCGGACCGGCGAACTCCGTCACCTGGAGCGCCGGGCAGGCCGAGACGCAGCAGAGGCACTCGATGCAGTCCCGGAGCGGCTTGATCGTCGCGATCTCCTCCTGTGACGGGAGGCCTGCATCGTGCGCCGGGCAGATCCGGGCGATCTTCGCGATCACCGGCTCCATGTCGACCGTGAGGTCTTTGACGACCGGGAGGTCGAGCGGCTCGACCGTCATCCCGTCGCGGGCCTCCGCCATGCAGGCGAGGGCGGGCTTCCCGTCCACCTTGACGGCGCAGCTCCCGCACTGCCCGGACCCGCAGCAGTAGCGGTAGGAGAGCGTCGCATCGTGCTCGTCGCGGATCGCGTGGAG
The DNA here is from genome assembly GCF_032842345.1 of Methanoculleus caldifontis. Classification (NCBI taxonomy): domain Archaea; kingdom Methanobacteriati; phylum Methanobacteriota; class Methanomicrobia; order Methanomicrobiales; family Methanomicrobiaceae; genus Methanoculleus; species Methanoculleus caldifontis. The sequence goes on from NZ_WBKO01000001.1 coordinate 791,666, forward strand.
GGCGTGGAGGACCCGGGCGCCCTCGTTGACCCGGACCGTGTACTCCTCGATGTGCGGCTCCATGTCCTCGGCCGGGTCGAACCGGGAGACCGCGAGGGTGATCGTCTTCATGCCGGCACCTCCCGCCGCTCGATCCCAACGCGCGCGAGCGAGACGTAGGTGTGGGAGAAGGGCGACGTCGCCGGCTCCGTGATAACCGTCGCGTCCCGACGGACGTGGGCGCCCCGGTTCTCCGGCCGGAGAAGGGCGCACCGGACGACCAGGGAGGCCGTGGTGCACATGTTCCGGACCGTACAACATTCGGTAAGGTTCGCCGTCGAGGCGGCGCGGACCCGTCGGGCGGCAAGCCCCCGGATCTCGTCGAGCGCCGTCTGCAGGTCGGCGGCGTTCCGGAAGATCCCGGCCCGGTTCCACATCGTGAGTTTCAAATCCTTCCGGACGGCGGCGGGGCTCGTATCCCCGTCGGAGAAGCCGTCGAGGACCCCGAGCACCCCGTCGACTCCGGCGGAGTCGATGCGGCCGCTCCGGGCCGGCGCCTTCCCGGCGAACTCCCCGGCCCGCTTCCCGAAGACCTGGGTGTCGGCAAGCGCGTTCCCGCCGAGGCGGTTTGCCCCGTGGACCGCGCCGGTCACCTCACCGCAGGCGAAGAGGCCCGGGATGGTCGTCCGGCACTCCGGGGTGATCCGGAGCCCGCCCATGATATGGTGGGCGGTGGGAGCGACCTCCATCGGCTCCCGCCGGATATCCACGCCGTAGGCGAGGAACTGCTCGAGCATCACGGGGAGCCTGCTCTCGATCGTCTCCGCGGGGAGGTGGGTCACGTCCAGGTAGACCCCGCCGCGGGCCGTCCCGCGGCCCTCCAGCACCTCGGTCGCGATCGCCCGGGCGACAACGTCGCGGGTCGAGAGCTCCATCCGGGCCGGGTCGTAACGCTCCATGAACCGCTCGCGCCGGGCGTTCAGGAGTACGCCCCCCTCGCCCCGGACCGCCTCCGTCACCAGCCGGCCGCGGGCGTCGTAGGGGTAGATCGCACCGGTGGGGTGGAACTGGACCATCTCCATATCGATCAGCTCCGCCCCTGCCCGGTAAGCCATCGCGAACCCGTCCCCGGTCCCGGCGGCGGAGTTCGTCGAGACGTCGTAGACCTGCGTCCCCCCGCCGGTCGCGAGCACCGTCGCGTCGGCCGAAAAGAGGACGGGGCTCCCGTCCCGGTCGAGAGCGATCGCGCCCGCGACCGCCCCGTTCTCGTCTTTGACGAGGTCGACGACCGAGACCTCCTGGTAGAGCTGCGTGTCCGTCGCGTCGAGCCGGTCGAGGAGCGTCATGATCAGCTCGTGGCCCGTCCGGTCGCCGGCATAGCAGGTCCGGGGGAACCGCTGCCCCCCGAACGGCCGCTGCGCGACCTGGCAATCATCGGTCACGTCGAAGACCGCACCCCACCGGACGAGGTCGCCCATCCGCTCCGGCGCCTCGCGGACCAGCGCGTCCACGAGCGCGGGGTCGTTGAGGTACGCCCCGCCCTTCAGCGTGTCCTCGCGGTGGACGTCGACGGAGTCCGCGTCCCGCAGCACTGCGTTGAACCCGCCTTCCGCCATCGTCGTGCACCCGCCCTTGCCGGCAATGGTCTTGGAGACCAGGACCACGCCGCCGTGCCGGGAGGCCTCGATCGCGGCTCGCACCCCGGCGCCGCCGCTTCCGATAACCAGCACGTGCGCGTCCACAATCTCGTCAACAAGCATCTTATTAGTCTGTGCGTTGTATAATACCATAAAGCAATTGCAGGGGACTAGTGAGCCAGAATGAGGCTTTTAATGAAATTCGGCGGCACCTCCGTCGGGGAAGCAGATTGTATCCGACGGGTCGCAGACATCGTGGAATCGCATCGTGCGGCAGGCGACGAGCTTGCCGTGGTCGTATCGGCATGCTCGAAGGTCACCGACCAGATCATCGCGGTGGCCGACGAGGTCATCGCGAGCAAGGAGCAGCCCGAGCTCGGGACGCTTCTTGACGCCATGCGGACCCGGCACACCCGGCTCCTCGCGGAGACCGCTCCCGACTACGTCGACGAGGTGACCGCGGTCATCGACGACCGGCTCACCCGGCTGCAGAACATCCTCTCCGCGGTCCACACCTTGAAAGAGCTGACTCCACGGTCCCGCGACTACATCATCTCCTTCGGGGAGCGGCTCTCCGCCCCGATCGTCTCGGCCGCCCTCCGGCAGCGCGGTATCCCTTCCTCCGTCCTCGACGGCGCCGAGGCCGGGATCGTCACGACCGCGAACTACGGGGACGCCCGTGCCCTCCCGGCGAGCGAGGGGAGGATCCGGAGCCGGGTCACCCCGCTCCTCGCGGATTCCACCCCGGTGATCATGGGGTTCATGGGAGCGACCGAGCAGGGCGTCATCACCACCCTCGGCCGGAGCGGCTCCGACTACTCGGCGGCCGTCGTCGGCGCCGGGATCGATGCCGACGAGATCTGGATCTGGACCGACGTCGACGGCGTGATGACGTCTGACCCCCGGATCATCAAGGATGCCCGGGTCCTCGACGACATCTCCTACCTCGAGGTGATGGAACTCTCCTACTTCGGCGCGAAGGTCCTCCACCCGCGCTCGATCGAGCCCGCGATGCAGAAGGATATCCCGATCCGGGTCAAGAACTCCTTCCGGCCCGAAGTCCCCGGCACCCTCGTCCTCCGCGACAAGCACCAGGAGAAGCGGGTGGTCAAGGCCGTCGCCCTGATCGAGAAGGTGGCGCTCGTCAACGTCAACGGCGCCCAGATGATCGGCCGCCCCGGCGTCGCACGGACGATCTTTCAGGCGCTCGCGGAGCGCGAGGTGAACGTCATGATGATCTCGCAGGGCTCCTCTGAAGCCAACATCTCCCTCATCATCGACGAGACCCACCTCGAGGCCGCGAAGGCCGCCCTCGACCCGATCGTGCAGCAGGGCGTCGTGCGCGAGGCTACCTACGACCGCGACGTCGCGGCGGTCGCCGTTGTGGGGGCCGGGATGGCCGGCTCCCCCGGCACCGGGGGCCGGATCTTCTCCGCGCTCGGCCGTGCCGGGATCAACGTCATGATGATCTCGCAGGGCTCAAGCGAGGTGAACGTCTCCTTCGTCGTGACGGGCGGCGACGGCAAGCGTGCCCTGCAGGTGCTGCACGACGAATTCCGTCTCTCGGAGAACTCAGATGACTGAACATACTTACCGCGAAGCCGGGGTCGATATCGACCTCGAGGCCCGGGCGGTCCGGGCGCTGATCGAGAACCTCACCTACCGGAGGACCGGCGACTTTTCGATGCTCGGGAAGGTCGGCCACTTCGCCGGCCTGATCGACTGCGGCCCGTTCGTCCTCGCGCTCGCCGTCGACGGCGTCGGCACGAAGATGCTCGTCGCGGACGAGCTTCGCGACTGGAGCACCGTCGGGATCGACTGCATCGCGATGAACGTCAACGACCTCTACGTGATGAACCTCGAGCCCGTGGCGTTCGTCGACTACGTCGCGACCGACGCCCTCTCGCCGGAGAAGATGGCCCAGATCGGCCTGGGCTTGAACGAGGGCGCGAGGCTCGCGAACATGAACATCGTCGGCGGGGAGACCGCGACCCTCAAGGGGCTCGTGAACGGCCTCGACCTTGCCGGGACCTGCCTTGGGGTCCAGAAGAAGGAGAAGGTCGTCACCGGCGAAGCGATCGTCCCCGGCGACGTCATCGTCGGCGTCCCCTCAAGCGGCATCCACAGCAACGGCTTAACCCTTGCGCGGAGGGTCGTCGAGGACTGCGCCTCCTACGAGACCCGGCTCTCGAGCGGCAAGACCCTGGGGCAGGAACTCCTGACCCCGACCCGGATCTACGCCGAGGTCCTCCGGGTGACGGAGGCCTGCGAAATCCACGGGATGTGTCACGTCACCGGCGGCGGGCTCCTGAACTTCGAGCGGCTCACCGGCTACGGGTTCTCCTTCACCGAACCCCTCGAGGTCCCCGAGATCTTCAGGTGGCTGCAGGAGAACGGGAACATCGGGACGGTCGAGATGTACCGGACCTTCAACATGGGCATGGGCTACGCCTTCGTCGCCCCAAGAGAGAGCGTCGCCGCGATCCAGAAGATCCTCCCCGACGCCCGGGTGGTCGGCACGGTGACGGCGGAACCCGGCGTGCGGTTGAAGGGTATCGAGATTAAGTGAAGGATCCCCTTAACCTCCGTTTTTATTCCAGGGTATCCCTGTTGCGCTATTCGCAGGTTTACGAGACCCATTTGCAGCCCATACTCGCGGCTTCGCGTGAGTAAATTTGGGTGGATATCGATGTAGCCTCACGCGAAGCCGCGAAGGACGCGAAGTTGTATGTGGGCAGAGCAATCCCTCTTCACATCCTCACGCTCGTTGCGTTTGCACTTTGGGCCTTCTGGTGTTCGGGTTCCGGATGTGCCGTCCTTTGCTCCTAACACCCCGGTCTTCTATGCTCTGGCGTATCCGAAATTACGTCCCGCCGCCCTGCTCCTCGAAGTAGTGCATCGCCTCGGGGACGTACTCCCTGACCCGTCTCAGGAAATGGTCCGCAAGACCGGCGTCGGCCACCATGAGCGAGTGCTGCATCGCCCGCTCCGTACTCTTCGAGAGCCCGCCCGTTTGGTCCATCTCCGTCTTGATCTCGTGGACGGCGTCCTCGACCTCCGCTTCGCTCTCCCACTTCAGCACCGATATGGTTCGTGCCATTCTCTTCACCTCAGGGCGTCGCGTATGGGAGGTGGTCCTATTTGAGGTTAACCCGGCGGCGGGAAAAAAGAGAGATATCAGGCCTCGCTCTGATCGAGGAGCATCTTTTCGGCTTTCTCACTGACGAGCATGCTGTTTCCGGAAGGGTCCTCGAGGATGACCGTGAAGGGAACGGCCACTTCCCGCGCGGTGCCGAGGGTCTCGAGCATCCTGAGTGCGGCCGCCCGCTCCTCCTCGCTCTCCGGGTCGGCGAGGACCGTCCCCACCGCCCGCTCGAACCGGGAGATGACCCCCTCGATGTTGGTGACGAACCCCTCGCAGGCGGTCCCGGGCTCGACCGAGAGGCCGAACTCCGGGATCGTGATCGTCCCCGTCGTGCTCCGCACCACCCGGATGGCGAGGTCCTCGGGCTCCTCCACGCGCACCGTCCATCGCACCGGGTCGCCCTCCCCGAGGATGATGGTGTCGGTGTGCCGGTAGCCGCATCCCTCGCAGGCGATCGCGACGAGCAGCAGGTCGGGGAAGTGGGGGATGTCCAGGCGGTGGTGGACGATCTCGATATCGCACCCGCACGCCGGACAGGTCCCCTGGTACGCATCCCGCACTAGACGCCACCGCCGATCTTGTCGCGGGAGACCTTGACGGACATCGGGGTGATGACGACGTACTTCTGCTCGCCGAGGCCGACGATGTCGCCGTTCACGTCCTTTGCCACGTCGCGGAGGTCCTTTAAGACCCGCTCGAACGTCACCTTGTCCATCTTCAGCCGCCCGATATCGACGATGACGATGTTGCCGTTATAGACCTCGTCTTTGACGCGGGGGGTATCCTTGAGGTCGGCGATGGTGGCGATCTTGATGTACATGGAGGCCGGCTCTTCTTCGGATTTTCCCTCGTAGGAGGCGAGGTCAAGCTCCATATAGTCTTCTTCGCTTTTTGTGGGGGTTTTACCGAGGATGCTGTCAAAGAGCTTTTTAACCATAACAAAATTGAGGAATGAATTTTATTTAATAGTATCCTTTAATTTCCCCGTCAGATCTCAAGATTCCAGATATCGTCGCCGACGTAATGGATGCTCTTGACGGATTTGCCCTTCTCCTGCCGCTCCATGTCGGCGGCGTCGAGCAGAGCGACCCCGACGGCGAGCGGTTTGCCGTAGCGCTCCTCGACGACCTGCACCGGGTGCCCTTGTCGGATATCCGGTGAGATCGAGACGATGCCCGGACGCATGGCATCCGCGCCGTTCGCGACGAACCTGACCGCGCCGGCATCCACGACCACCCGGCGCTCGGGGATCGGGTGCTCGACGAGGCCGCGGAGGGTGGGAAACGCCCAGGTCTCGGAGGCCATCAGGAACGGCTTTTTATCGACGAGGTAGAGTTCGACGGAAGCGTCCGTCTCGGCCCGCTCGATCCGGTCCGACCGGAAGAGGTCTGCGGACGGGCCGATCTCGTCGGCGAGGCGGTCCAGGAGCTCGGTGATCTGCGATTTCCGGATGACGTGGCGCTTCTTTACGGTGATCTTCGGCATGGAATCGGGACCTCGGGGGGATATCGTGCGGCGCAGAGCACCGCGGTTATATTTAAGTAGCTTCCTCACTCAAATATATTACTCCAGAAAGGACGGCATAGGGTAATCATATGACGCCAAGACCGTTGGATATTTTAGATCAGGTACTGAATCGTCAGCCCGTCATCATCAGCCTCAAAGGTGGAAGGGAGATCCGGGGTATCCTGCAGGGATACGACGTTCACATGAATTTGGTACTGGATAAGGCAGAGGAAGAAATGGACGGCACGGTTCAGAGACTGGGCACGCTGATCGTCCGCGGTGACAACGTAATTTACATTACCCCTTCAATCGAATAAGTAGGTGAGAGAGCATGTCAAAAGGCACACCCTCAATGGGCAAGCGGCAGAAGCGCACCCACATCGCCTGCAGGCGGTGCGGCAAGATCTCGTTCCACGCACAGCACAAGGTCTGTGCGGCCTGTGGTTTCGGAAGAAGCAGCAGGCTCCGCAGCTACCGGTGGACGGAGAAGAAGGCAAAGGTACCGACTCACTAGAGCTGTATCATGTGTGGTATCGTTGGCATCGTCGATGCTGGCGGTGTCTCTTTTCCGTTGTACTATGCCCTGTACGCTCTCCAGCACCGGGGGCAGGAGAGCGCGGGGATCTCTACTTTTGAAGGCACGACCCTGTACACGCACAAAGGTCAGGGTCTCGTTGCCGAGGTCTTCAACAAACATATCCTGCAAGGATTGCCGGGGACCGCCGGAATTGGACACGTGCGCTACCCGACGACCGGATCAAAGATCCCGGAGAATGTTCAGCCGTTCAAGTTCCACTATCAGGGGCTTGACCTGGCGATCGCCCATAACGGCAACCTGGTGAACACGGCCGAGCTCCGCGAGGAGTACGAGCGCCGGGGGCAGATCTTCTGCACCACGACCGACACCGAGATCATCGCGAGCGTCATCGCCGACGCGCTCCGGACCTCAAAGAGCATGGAGGATGCCGTGCGGCTCTGCATGCGCCGCCTGCGCGGCTCCTATGCGGTCGTCGCGCTGGTGAACGGCGTCGTCTACGCCTTCCGCGACCCGCTCGGGATCAAACCGCTCTGCATCGGCCGGATCGACCACGGCTACATCGTCGCCTCGGAGAGCGTGGGGATCGATGCGCTGGACGGCACGTTCGTCCGCGACGTCCGGCCGGGCGAGCTCGTCTGCATCGATAAGGACGGGCTCTCCTCGGTCCAGGTTGCGACCGCGAACCGGACGGCGCACTGCATCTTCGAGTACATCTACTTCGCCCGCGCCGACTCGATCATCGACGGGACGCTGGTCTACGACGTCCGGCGGAAGATCGGGCAGGACCTCTACGACGCGAGCCCGATCGAGGCGGACATCGCCTGCCCGGTCCCGGACTCCGGGATCGCCTACGCCGCCGGCTACGCCGAGCGGTCGGGGACCCCGTTCGTGGAGGGGCTGATGAAGAACCGCTACATGGGCCGGACGTTCATCATGCCGACCCAGCAGCAGCGGGAGCGGGCGGTCCGGATCAAGCTCAACACCGTCCGCGGGAACCTCAAGGACAAACGGGTGGTCCTCATCGACGACAGCATCGTCCGGGGAACGACCTCCCGCCGGATCGTGAACATGATCCGCGACGCGGGCGCGAGCGAGATCCACCTCCGGGTCGGCTCGCCGCCGATCATCGCCCCCTGTTACCTCGGCGTGGACATGCCCACCCGCACGGAGTTGATCGCGAGCGGGCAGGATGTCGAGGCGGTCTGCGGGAGCGTCGGGGCGACCTCGCTTGCCTACATCCCGCTCGAGGACCTGGTGGAGGCGATCGGGTGCGACGAGCGGAACCTCTGCACCGGGTGCCTGACCGGGTGCTACCCGGTGGAGATCAACGGGGAGAAGAGCTGCCACTGCGTCGTCGACTACGTGGCCGGCACCCACCAGTCCGACCTCTCGGCCTTCAGGGGCGAGAAGGAACGGACAGCGTAAGTTCACCGTCTCCGGTGGCTGTGGGCCCCGGGGAGGTTTTTCTTTTTTTGGCCGGGAAGTGTCCTGGACGCTTCCCTCGCCGGTGAAGTCGCTCCTGGCACCTGGTGCATACCCGTTTGACGGGTGTCTGCCTGCGACTTTCTGCCGCGGGGGAAGGCGCGATATCCTCGCGGTCCGGTCTGTCGGGATCGCCTCTGTCCTTTGAGGCGACCTGCGAGATCAGGGCCCGAACCCGCTTATCCCGCGCGAGCGGCCGGGCTCGCCGGGAAGACGGTCTTGAGAGACGCAGGGGCTGGGTGCTGTTGAACAAAGGAGACACTTGATGAATGAAGAATGCGAAGAATGCGAAGAAACGCTGAAGAATCGAACATAGCGAGGGATGGATTTGAACCATCGGTCTACGGGTTATGAGCCCGCCGGGATTTCCTGACTACCCCACCTCGCTTCACATCTGTGAGGTATATAACATTGTACTTCCAGGGATATATACCTTCCTGCCCATCCGGCGCCCGCACTCGCACCTGCGGTGCCCGAACCCCCCCGTTCCGCCGGCCGTCGCCACCCAACCTTTTATAGGAACCTGCACCATACCTCGCAGCATGGATGAGAATCGACCGGTAGACGACGACCTGCAGCGCCTCCGTGAAGAGCGCCTCCGCGAGATGGAGGCCCGGCTCATGGGCGGTCGGGGTAGTGTCTTCGAACTCGCCGACGATACGTTTCAGGAGGCCGTGCGGGCGCACACCGCCCTGGTCGTCGACGTCTGGGCGGAATGGTGCGGTCCCTGCCGGATGGTGGCCCCGGTGATCGAGGACCTCGCGCGCGACTTTGCCGGCAGGGTGGCCTTTTCCAAGTGCAACGTCGACCAGAGCCCGCGGCTTGCGGCACAGTTCAGCATAACCGCGATACCGACGCTCCTCTTCTTCTCGAACGGGGCGCTCGTCGACCGGGTGGTCGGCGCGCTCCCGAGAGAGGCGATCAAGGCCCGGGTCATGCGGGCGTTCGGCTAGAGGGGCCCGCCCCGCCGGGACCTGAGCCGGTCGGAGAGCCGCGCGGCCATGATGAAGTCGTTTTGGGAGAGGCCGCCGATGGCGTAGGAGTACCAGGCCACGTCCACCATCCGGCCCTCGCGGATCCCGACATCGGGGAGGTGGCCCTCCTGCGCGGCGAACCGGGCGATCTCGCAGAGAAGATCGAGGGCGCCGGAGAAGTCCCTGCAGGCGAACCGGGCCGAGAGACGGCCGTCAACGAGTAACCAGTCCGGGACCTCCGGCAGGAGGTCGGCGATCTCCCGCCGGGTCAGGGGTGCCGTATCCGCGATGCCCGGATCGATCGGCTCGGAGGGAAGGTCCATAGTGATCCCTCTCTCCGGCGGATGAAAAAGGTTCTTCTCCGGCCCTGCTCCTCGGATTCGCACCTGACGGTGCTCAAGCTCGCTCTGCTCGCACTTCGCGGCTTCGCGGCTTCGCGGCTTCGCGGCTTCGCGTGAGGCCGTATAACATCCTCGCGGGTTAGCTCACGCGAAGCCGCGAAGAACGCGAAGGGAAGGTTATGAGTTGTGAACAACTATGGGGAGTCGCACCTGCGGTGCTCCAACCCCGCTCCTGTAGACCGTCGCTCTTCGCGTGAGGTAATCCACTGTGGAAACCGGGATTAGTCTCGCGCGAAGCCGCGAAAAGCGCGAAGGATACGGGGAAAAGCTGATGCCCTGATGTACTAGCGCAGTCTTTTTATCAGGAACGCCACGTTCCCGGCGAACCGGCGGACCGTCCGCATCCCCTCTTCATCGTTCAAGGCCTCGCCCGGCGCGTGCCCAAAGACCATGTTCCAGTACGTCGAGCCCGGCACGATCATGTCGTTGATGAGGTAGAACATCAGCAGTTCCTGGATCGTCGCGGTATGCCCGCCCCGGCGCGCCACGGCGATCGGGCCGCCCACTTTGCGCGAGAGGAAATTATCCGACGCCATCGAGACCATCCCGATCCGTTGTAACGCCGCCATGACGTCCCCCCGCGCCGTCCCGAAGTAGACCGGGGTGCCGACGATGAACCCGTCCGCCTCCCGGATCTTTGCGATGATCTCGTTCAAGCCGTCGTCGAGAGCGCACTCCCCGCTTTTGCAGAGCCCGCAGGCCGTGCAGGAGAGGATGCGCGTCTCCGCAAGCAGGACTGTCTCGGTCTTGAGCCCCTCGCTCTCGAGGACCTTTGCGCATTCCCTGAGCACCTGTGCGGTGTTCCCCTCGAGCCGGGGGCTCCCGCAGAGGAGCAGTACGTTTCCGTTCGCCATCTCACACCTCGATCAGCCGGTAATCGGTCTCGCCGAGCCCGATCTCCGCCGCGTACGCGATCTGGTACTCGCCGTCCGTGTAATCCCAGACCCCCTTAAACTTGTCCTCACCGGGAGCAAAGTTCCCCGCGAGGTGTGTCCGGGAGAACCCCTGCTCGCTGTTGACGAGATCGAAGCTCGCCCGGTCGATCGCGACCGGGTCGGTCGAGGCCAGGATCCCGATGTCGGGGACGATCGGCGCGTCGCTCCAGGGGACGCAGTCGCAGTCGGGGGTGATGTTGAGGAGGAAGTTGACGTAGCCGACCCGGCCGGGCTTCTCGCGGACGGCACCGAGGGCGTACTCGCAGAGCCGTTCAAGGAACGGCCTGATCTCCGTCGTCCAGTCGAACTCGATCGCTCCCGAGGGGCAGGCGCGCATGCAGTCGCCGCACCCGACGCAGTGCTCCGGGTTGATCGCCGCCCGCCCGTCCTCGAGGGTCATCGCCGCCTGCGGGCAGACCAGGGTGCACTTCCCGCACCCCCCGCACCGCTCGACCTCCATATACGGCCGGCCGGCGTGCTGCTCCGCCTTCCCCGACGGCGGGGCGCAGCCCATCGCCAGGTTCTTGATCGCCCCGCCGAACCCGGCGGTGTCATGGGCCTTGACGTGCGAGAGGACGATCATGCTCCCGGCCGTCCGGATACCCCCTGCTATCCGGACGCGGCCGAAGTGCTTCCCCTCGACCGCGACCTCCTCCCAGTAGCCGCCGGTAAGGCCGTCCGCCACGATCACCGGGGCCCCGACGACCGCGTAAGCAAAGCCGTGCTCGATGGCCGTGACCGTGTGCCGGACCGCGTCCGCCCGGCTCCCGGCATAGAGAGTGGCGGTATCCGTGATGAACGGGTGGGCTCCCTGCCCCTTCACCCTCTCGACCACCTGCCGGACGAAGACCGGGTTGACGTAGGTGTCGCACCCCCGCTCCCCGACGTGGGCCTTGACGGCCGTGAGGTCCCCGCTCCGGACCACCCGGTCGAACCCGGCGGCATCAAAGAGGCGCCGGATCTTTGCGGCCTTGCTCTCGTGCGGACCCCGCGCCCGCAGATTGGCAAAATAAACGTCTGCCATTCTCTCGGCTCCCTTGCGGGTACTTTCCGGTCAGGAGCAGATAAAAGGTTGTGCCGGGCCGCTCACAACCCGGCCCGCCTGCGCATCGGCCGGACCTCCGCGCCCTCCATGTTCCCCGCCGCCCAGGTGTAGCGCTCCCGGATGGGGGGAGGGAGGTCGCGTTCCGGGATCGAGACGAACCCGAACTCCGCGTAGAGGGCCGTGAGGCTCTCGACCGCGTACATGTAGAGGTCGTCGTTGTGGCAGGCGACGACGAGCGCCCGGACCACCTTGCGGGCATACCCCCTGCCCCGATAGATCTCGGGCGTGAAGACCCCGTCGACCTCCATGCTCCCGTCGGGGTGCCGCCGGCACCGGGCGAGGGAGACGATCCGGCCCCCGGCAAAGACCGCGAAGACCCTGTCATGAGCCGGGTCGGCGGTCATCCCGTGGTAATCGCGCCAGACCTCATCCGCGAGAGGGAACTCCTCGCTCCGGAGCTCCCGGACCAGCTCAGACGACACGATATCCCTCCGGCGGCACCAGGAGTTCGAACCGCGCCCCGTCGCCCGGCGTCCCGGTCTCGCGGATGGCGATCCCGGTTATGCTGAGGATCTCGCGGGCGAGGACGAGCCCGTGCCCGTAGCCCTCCGGCCTCTGGGCGAAGAGGGCCGGCTTCTCCGCTTCGGGTATCCCGGTCCCGTCGTCCTCGACGACGATCGCGCAGCCTTCCGGGCGGAGATGGTAGGTGACGACGACCCTCCTCACGCCCGTCCGCGGGTCGAGGGCGTTCTCGAAGAGATGGGTGAAGACCGTCCCGAGGTGGGGGTCGGCGAAGACCTCGAGCCGCTCTGTCCACGCCTCGAGGGCGACGTTCTCGAAGGGGAGGGTGGCGGCGGCCGCGAGGACCGTCTCCTGCACGGGCATCCATGCCGGCGGCGACGTCCCGATGTCGGGGAAGGCGCGGGAGATCTCAAGCTGCCGCCGGATACCGTTCGCGGCATCGTTCAGGTCGTCGATGAACGAGAGGACCGCGGGATCGTCGAACTTCATCACCCCGACCGAGAGGTGACCGTAGAGGACCGTAAGCCGGTTCGCGAGGTCCGTGCGCAGGATGCCCGTCAGGGTGTTGAGCTGGCGGCCGGCGTTCTGGAGGGCGGTCTCCATCATCACCTGGTCGCTCACGTCCCGGATGGACTCGATGGCCCCCGTGACGTTCCCTTCCCGGTCGAGGAGCGCGGTCGCCGTGAACCGGAGATGCGCCCCTTTCCTGCCCTGGAGGCGGGTGGCGGCGGCCTCCGTGACGAGGGGGCGGCCCGCCCCCTCGCCCTGGAGGACCCGGTCGACGAGGAGCGGCCGCCGCTCCCCGTAGAAGGGGACGGCGTACTCGTGGTCGCCCCGGCCGAGCATCGCCTCCTTCTCGACCCCGGTCATCTCCTCCATCGCGCGGTTCCAGGCGATGACCTTCCCCTCGCGGTCGATGGCAAACGTCGCATCGGGCAGGAACTCGATGATCTCGTTCATCTGCTGCTCGGACTCGCGGAGCCGGAGCGCGAGGAGCGCGACCACCCCCCCGACGAGGACGAGGAAGATCGCCCGGGGGACGATGGCGAGCGCGAGGAGCGGATCGGGCGGGGAGAGGAGGAAGACCGAGACTGCGTAGGCGGCGGCAAGGCCGGCGGAGAAGACGAGGCCGCGGCGGGGATACCAGTAACTCGCGAGGATGATCGGGATGCTGAGCGGGAGGGCCGGGAGGGGGAGGATCCCCTCCGGGACGTCGAGGAGCAGGCCGAGGAGGTTTCCTCCGAGGGTGAGCGCCGAGAGGCCGGCGATGATCGCGACGCGGTTCTTCGTGCCGGAAAAGAGGTTGCCGGGGCTCATGGCCGCCCCGTCCCGCCGGTCCTACTCGCCGGGTGCACGGATCACCTCCGCCGGACAGCGGAGCTCGAACCGCGCTCCGTTGCCGGGGGTCCCCGTCTCCTGGATAGTGATCCCGGTGATGGCGAGGATCTCCCGGGCCAGGAAGAGGCCGAGGCCGGTGTTCATGCCGTAGGCGTAGGAGAAGATCTTCTCCTTCTCGCCGGGAGCGACCCCGACGCCGTCGTCCTCGCAGAGGATCGTCGAGGTCCCGTCGGCCTCCCGCCGGAGGCTGAAGGTGATCGTCGTGAGGGTCTTTCCATACCGGAGCGCGTTCTCGATCAGGTTCGCAAAGACCTTCTCGATGAGCGGGTCGGCACAGACCTCCACCCCGGGGGGGACGTCGTTCCTGACGGTCACCGCGCCCGGCGCGACGTGCCGGACCGACCGGTCCGCGACCGCCCGGATCTCCTGCCAGACGGGGGCCGCGGCGCCCACCTTCTGGTACTCGGCGGTGAACTTGACGGTGTTGTCGATACGGTTCACCATCCCGGCGGCGCTCTCGATATGCTGCCACGCGCCGGCCGGGTCCTTCTCGCGCAGCATCAGGGCAAGGTCGAGGTATCCCCAGAGCGCCGAGAGCTGGTTCAAGAGGTCGTGGCGGGTGATGCTCGCCATGAGCTGGAGTTTCTTGTTCGCATCCGCGAGCGCCTTCTCCACGCGCCTGCGTTCCTGGTTCTCGGCTGCGAGGCTCTCGTTGCTGCACGAGAGCTCCTCGACGGTGTCCGTGAGCTGCTCGTTTAAGGTGTGCAGCTGCTCCTGGGCCTCCTGGAGCTCGGCGTTCTTTGCCACCGCGACGGTATACGTCGACAGGAGCGTGTTTAAGATCCGGAGTCTCCCGGCGGCGACGATGTAGGTGCTGCCGGCAAACGAGACCTCGAGCGGGGTGCTGTCCGGGTCGGCCCGCTCAGCCGTCCGGAGGACTGCCTCGAGCTGGGAGCGGACAAGCCCGGGCTCGACCGGCTTGACGATGAAACTGTCGGCCCCGGCGGCGAGGCCCCGCAGCACGTCGGCGGGGTCGAAGAGGTTGGTGACCAGGATGACCGGGATTCCCGGGAGGTCCTGCTTGATCCGGCGGCAGAGGTCGTAGCCGTCCATCCCCGGCATCACGACGTCGGTCAGGACGATCGCGGGCCGGATCGCTTCCATCTTCCGGAGCGCGGTCTCGCCGTCCGCCGCCAGGGTGACGTCGTATCCCTCCTGTTCGAGCATATGCCGGAGGAGCTCGGCCTGTGTCCGGCTGTCCTCCACTACCAGAATGCTGATGGGTCCTTTCTGCATCTCTCCCTCCCTCCTATCCGTCAGCGGCGCTCCAGACGGCGGATCATATCGAGGAACCCCCCCGTCTCGAAACTGCTCTTGACGATATACGCGTCCGCACCGACCGCTCTCCCCTGCTCCCGGTCCTCGGGCGAGTCGAGCGAGGTGACCAGCGCCACCGGGATCCGGCGGTCGCGGGCGCGTATCTTCTCGACGAGCACGAAGCCGTTCATCCGGGGCATATCAACGTCTGAAACGACCATATCAAACTCATGCTCCTTAAGCCTTCCGAGTGCGTCGATGCCGTCGACGGCGGTCTCTACCTGATATCCGGCCTTCTCCAGGATCTCCCTGAGCAGGACCCTCGACGTGACCGAGTCCTCCACGACGAGGATCCTTTTAGCACCCTCCTCCGGGGCCGCCGGGAAGGCTGCCGGCCGCTCCGTCTGCATGGCGTCCTGGATCAGTTCGAGCGGGTCGAGGACGAGCGCCACCCGCCCGTCGCCGAGGATCACGGCCCCGTCGACCCGGCGAACAGAGCGGAGCTGCGCACCGAGCGGCCGGACGACGATCTCCTGCACCCGGATCACCTCGTCGACCATGCAGGCGATCTGCCCCGCCCCGTAGGCGATGATGACGAGCGGCGTTGCGCGCGAGGGGTCATCGGAGCCGGACGGGGGGATCCCCAGAGCGTCGGTGAGCCGGATGACCTCGATCGTCTCTCCCGCTATCCGGATCGCCGGCCGGCCCCGCTCGAGATCCAGGAAGTCCGGCCGGACCCGGAGGACCTGTCTCACCTGCTGCATCGGGAGGACATAGACCTGCCGTTCTGCACGGACCAGCAGCCCGCGGAGAGTGGCCATCCGCACCGGGACGGAGAGGGTGATCGCGGTGCCTCTCCCGACCGCCGAGGAGACCGTCACCTCCCCGCCGAGACGGGAGACGCTGTCCTCGACGATGGCAAGGCCAAGCCCCCTCCCGGAGAGGTCGGTGACGACCCGGCTCGTCGTCAGCCCTGAGCGGAAGATGAGCCAGATCGCCTCGCTGTCCGTCAGGGCCGCGTTCTCGCTCGCCGAGAGGACCCCGGTCTCGACGGCGGTCCGCCGGATGGCGTTGCCGTCGATCCCGGCGCCGTCGTCGGCCACCTCGATCCCGACCCGGCTCCCCGAGCGGGGGAAGACCCGGATCCGCACGGTGCCGCCGGCAGGCTTCTTCCCTGCGAGCCGGGTCTCCGGCTCCTCGATCCCGTGGTCGATGCTGTTGCGGATGAGGTGCATGATCGGTTCCCGCAGGGCGTCGAGGATCCGCCGGTCCACCTCGAGCTCGCCCCCCTCGATCGCGAGGTCGACCGACTTGCCCGAGGTCCGGGAGAACTCCCGCACGAACGCGGAGAACGGCGCGAGTATGCTCGATGCCGGGAGGAGCGCCGCGTCGTGGACCAGGTCGGCGATGACGGAGGTCCCCGCCTCGAGCGCCGCGCGGTCGATCTCCATGGCCCGGGCGTAGGCGGCGAGGTCGTGCTGCAGGGAGGTGACGAACTCGCGGTTGTACTCCTGGAACTCGACCGCCCGCTGGAGCGGGAGGACCAGGTCGGGAGGGAGCGCCGCCTTCCCGTCGCCGAACGCCCTCCTGCGGATGAGGTTGAGGTCGTTGAAGGCCTGGGAGTGGTTCCACTGCCAGAAGGCGAAGCGGGCGGTCATCTCCTCGAGCTCGCGCACCCGCTGTGCGATGGAGAGCCGGGTCGAGAGAAGGCCGTCCGCTCCCGTCGTGAGCCGGTCGAGTTTCTGGGCCGCGATCCTGACCGTGCCGCCTGCCCGCTCCACCGCCGCGGGGGAAGGGCAGGCCTCCCGGGGCCGCAGGGCGGCGGCAGGCTTCTCGTGGCCCGGGATGGCCCGGAGCGCGGCGATGATCTCGCCCGCCGCCTCCGGCGGCCGTTCGTTCCGGAGGAGGGCTCTCGCGACCGCGACTGTCCGGAAGAAGAGGTCGAAGTCCTCGACGCCGGGAACGTACTCGCCCTTCTTCACCAGGGAAAAGACCGTCTCGAGCGTCTGGCAGACGGACTCGATCTCGCGGAGGTTGACCGCCCGTGCGGCCCCCTTCAGGCTGTGGATCCTCCGGTAGACCGACTCGACCGTCGCGGGATCGGGCCCCGACTTCTCGAGGTCGATCAGGCCCGCGGTGATCGACTCCAGGTACTCCTCCGCCTCCTCGCGGAAGGTCTCGAGGAGGCGGGCGCGGAATTCTTCGTCCGATCCGGCCATGGTCGCGCTAGACCCGGTACTGCTGGGTGATCCTCTTCAAGCGGTCGCCGAGTTCGTGCAGGTCCTCGGCGGTCTTCTCCGCCTTGTGGGTGGTCTCGAGGTTCTTCTGGGCCGCGTCGCGGATGTTCTCCATCGCGCGGGAGATCTGGTCGACCCCGGCAGCCTGCGTCTGGATCGATGTCGCGATCTCGATGACTTCGCGCGAAGTCTCCGCGATCGACCGGGCGAGCACCTCTATCGCCTCCTGAGCGTTGCTCGTCAGCCGGGCCGCGTCCGCGACGGACCGGATTCCCTGCTCGGTCGAGACCGCGGTCGAGGAGATACCCCGCTGGATATCGGTGAGGATGACGCGGATGTTTGCGGTCGCCTTCTTCGACTGCTCGGCGAGGTTGTGGATCTCGGTCGCCACGACCGCGAACCCTTTCCCGAACTCGCCGGCCTTTGCGGCCTCGATCGAGGCGTTCACCGCGAGGAGGTTGGACTGTTCGGAGATATCGGTCACCGTCGCGATGATCTCGCCGACGGCCTGGCTCTGCTCCGAGAGCCGGATGACGTTCATCCGGATCATGTCCATCTGCTGCTGGATCTGGTTCATACCCTCGAGGATCTCGTGGACGGACTTCTCGCCGCCTTTGGAGACGTCGAGCGCCCGCATCGCCTTCTCCGAGACGTCTTTCGTCTTCTGGCTCACGAGTTCGGTCTTCTTCCTGACGCTCTCGACGGAGTCGGAGGTATCGTTCACCGTCGCGGCCGTCTGCGAACTCGCCGTCGAGAGTTCGTTCGTGACCGCCAGGATCTCGTTCGAGGCGAGGGAGAGGACCGAGACCCCTTCGTAGAGCTCCTCGCTGATCAGCTTCATCAGCCGCGAGAGCTCGATCCCGATGGTGTTGAGGGCGTCGCGGTAGGCGACGAACTCGCCGGCGACCGGGATCTCCTCGTTGAACCGGGCGGTGAAGTCGCCGGAGGCGTAGAACCGGGCAAGCCGCATCGCCTCGTCCACCGGCTCCGTGATCGACTCGAGGGTCTTGTTGAACCCGGCGATGATCATCCGGTAGCCGCCGCGGAACGCCGTCTCGTCGCCGCGGATGGAGAGGTCGCCGGCGCGGGCTGCGTCCGTGAGTTTGATCGTCTCCTTGTGGAGGTGGTCGAGCGACTGGACCATCATCGTGAGCGCGGGCCGGATCTCGTCGCCCTCGTCGGTGACCGGGAACTCCTTGACGTACTCGCCGAGAGCGATCTTCTGGAGGTTCCCGACGACGTTCGTCTGGAGGTCGCCGGCGAACTCGTCCATGGTCGCGGCCATCACCCCGATCTCGTCCTGCCGGCGGATGTTGAGCCGGGCGGAGAGGTGGCCGTTCCTGAGTTCCTTGAGCATCAGCACCACCTGCTGGAGCGGGTCGGAGATCGAGCGGCCGAAGAGGATGGCGATCACGACGCCGATCGCGACGGATGCGAGGAGGACGACGATGATCGTGTTCCGGATCGTGTCGATCGGTCCGGTGAAGTCGGAGAGCTCGGCCCGCGAGACGATGTACCAGTCGAGCGGCTCGTAGTAGGTGTAGGCGTCGATGATATCGGTGCCGTCGATCTCGTGGCGGATGACCCCGACCTTGTTTACGAGCATCTCCTGGAAGAAGTCCTCCCTCGCCCAGTTCTCGCCCTCGAGGGAGGGGTGGACGAGGACCTGGCCGGTGCTGTCGGCGACGAACATGTAGCCGTTCCTGCCGATGATCGTATCCCGCAGGCTCGCCTTGACGACGTCGAGCGTCTCCTCCTCCTCCGTCCCGACGAAGAGCACCCCGACGACCCTGCCGCTGCCGTCCTTGATCGGCTCGTAGGCCGTGACGTAGCGTTTGCCGAAGAGGTCGCGGCTCCCGTAGTAGGTCTCGCCCTGGTTCACCACGACGTCGTAGACGTTCTGGGTCAGCTCGGTCCCGACCGCCCGCGTGCCATCGGTCCCGATGACGTTCGTGGAGATGCGGACGGCGTGGTCGTCGTAGACCTGGAAGACCGTCGCCGCCCCGCCGACCAGGGACTGGACCTGGTCGACGATCTCGAAGTTGTCGTTGATGACGTAGCGCTCGCCGTTGCTGTTCACCAGCACCAGCTGCTCGCCGTTCACCTCGGGCGTGCCCCGGGCGTAGAAGTTCTCCCGGAGGACGTTGAGGTCGCTGTTCACCTTGTTGCGCGTCAGCTTGTAGACGTCGTTGGTCCATCCCTTCGCGTCGTGGACCTGCGTCTCAAGCAGCGTCTCGATCTGGTCGTTGATCACCCCGCTCGAACTGGTATACGCTACCAGGCCGAGCATGAGCGCGGGGATGATCGCAAGGAAGAGGCAGATGACCAGGATCTTCGTCCCGACTTTCATGTCTGAAAAAAACGCGAACATCGTGTATCCGTTCCACTCGCTCCGTATGACTACTAGATTGATCCGCACGGAGGATTATATAATGATCCGTTGATGGGCCGGGCTGCCTGCGCTGTCTGATCCGGAATATGACCTTATTATCGGGATGTCTGGCAGATCACCATCGCGGGATCGGCGAGGATCGCCGCGGCGTCGAGGACGATCCGCGAGCCGTCCGCGGCGCCGAGGAGGTACCGTCCTGCGATCGGCGTCGCGCCGGGTTTTACGGGCGCAAGATCGCCGGTCGGCGTGGTGCCGATATCCGTGATGTAGTCGGCGAGGATCCCGAACGTCATCGCCCCGTCGGAGAGGACGATCACCCTGTTGAGTTCGGTCAGTCCCCGTCCCGGGAGCGAGAAGAGCCGCGCGAGGTCGACGATGGAGACGATCTCGCCTCTCTCGGCGGAGATCCCGACGATGAAATCGGGCACGCCGGGCACCGGGGTGATCTCGCGGACGATGAAGACCTCCCGGACGTACCGGGTCTCGACGGCGTACTCCCGGTCGGCGATTCTGAAGGTGAGGATCTCGGAGAGCGCGGTCTGGTGCGGCTCCTCCTCCGGCTGCGCGAGCGCCTCTGCCCGCTCCGCGAGGATCGAGGCCGCTCTCCCGGTCTCCGGGAGGGCCTCCTCACCGGTCGGGGTGAGGGGGAGCCGTCCGGCCGCGCCCCCCTCAAGGAAGAGGGGGAGGTCGCGGATGAGGACCGTTCCGTCTTCGCCGAGGAGGACGCCGCTCTCGCCGGGCGGCGCCGTGTTCTCCCGCACCCCCCGAACCCCGTCCACCCGGACGGCGGCGCAGTCGGGGCCGGGTCTGACGACGATCAGGACTTCCGAGGGATGGGGAGGCTTCTCCGGGAGGCCGAGAAGCGTCCGGGCGGAGTAGACCGGCACGGCCCTGCCGTGCAGGTTCATGGTGCCGGCCGGGGAGAGCGCCACCATGCTCGTGACCTGCCGGACGGCGGCGAGGGGGAGGGCGCAGGTCACTCCCGCGACGGTGAAGGAGAGGAGGTCGGGGCGGCTCATGGCTGATTGAGGGTGGGTCCTGGACGGATATAAATGGTTACGGGAGTCCGGCCCCCGTCAGAGTGCCGAGAGGTCGATCCCGCCGTTCGAGGTGGTGACGGCGATCGTCGGCCCCCCGCTGCCGAGCGTGCCGACGAGCCGGGTTCCCGAAGACTCGTCGAGCCGGAGCGAGAGGTTGTCTGCTGCGATCCGGCCGTTCGAGGTGACGGCGACGAGCCGGGCGTCGAGGTCCTCCGCGAGCCGGAGGGCGACGGCGCCGTTCGAGGTCCTGATATCCACGTCGCCCCGGAGGGCGGGGATCTCCGCCGAGATCCGGCCGTTCGAGGTCTCGAGACTCGTGACGCCTCCCGACCTCTCCACCGTGATGGGGGCGTTGCTGGTCGTTGCGGCGACGTATCCTTCGGCGCCCCGCACCTCGATCCTCCCGTTCGAGGAGACCGCCGCGAGATCGCCGCCGGGAGCGCCGTCGACGAGGACGGGACCGTTCGACGTCAGGAGGTCCGTCTCGTTCACCCGCACGCCCGACAGGGTGATCGGGCCGTTCGAACTCTCGACCTGCCGGAGGACGACCGTGGGCGGGAGGGATATCGTATACTCCACGCTCACCTGCGGGTTTAACCCGGTCCGGACCGTCTCAACCCGGAGGGGGTCGCCCTCCGTCACCTCGATCCGGACTTTGTCGAGCTCGCTCTCGCCGTAGGCGCTCCGCTTGACCGCCCTGATGCTGACGGCCTCCCCCTCCCGGACGTCTACGTTCACGCCGCCGTTGTGGTTGATAACGGTGATCCCGCTCCCCGGCTCCACCGCTACCGTCCGGTTGAACTCTTCCGTCGCCTCGAGGCCCGGCACCCCGGTACAGCCGGAGGAGAGGGCGGCGGCGAGGACCAGCAGCGCCAGCGCTGCGTAACCCGTCTTCTGCATAGTCTCCTCTCTCTCTGTCTTTCTTTATGTCACTACCGCTCGCTGGAACGTCCGGCGGGCGAGGAGATACATCACCGTCGCGAAGACCAGGAGGTAGGCGAACGATGCGAGGACGTCGGCCGTGGTGTAGGTGTAGCGGGCGCCGACGGCGAAGAAATCGCTGCCGAGGGCGAAGTAGCGGACCCCGTTGACGAGGTGGGTCAGTGGATTGTAGATCGAGAGGACCTGCAGGATCGGCGGGAAGGCCTGGATCGGGTAGAGGGCGTTCGAGACGAAGAAGAGCGGCAGGGTGAGGAGCGTCATGATCCCCTGCAGCCCTTCGGGGCTCTCAAGGCGCATCGAGATGGTCGAGGAGAAGAGGAGGAACCCGAACGAGAAGGCGGCGACGAAGGCGAAGATCCCGAGGATCGAGAGGGCTATCCGGGTGATCGGGAAGCCGGGGAAGAACTGTACGCCGAGGAGGAGCCCGAACGCCATGATGATCGCGACCTGGATGAACGATCGCGTCATCCCCGAGAGGCCGACCCCTATCATGATGTGGGTCCGGGGCATGGGGCTCGCGAGCATCTCCCGCATCAGCCCCCAGTTCTTATCGAAGAGGAGGCTCATCCCTCCAAAGAGGCTCGTGAAGAGGGTCGTCATCGCGATCACCCCTGCGGCCATGAAAGTGAGGTAGTCGACCGGCATGACGCCCGCCGGGACCGGGACGGCCGCGGTGAACCGGTCGAGGTTCGAGGACATCGCGACCCCGAAGAAGGCCATCCAGAGCGCTGGCTGCAGGAGCGACGAGAAGAGTTGCGCCCTGAACCGGACGAACCGGATCATCTCCCGCCAGTAGACGGTGAGGAACTCCCAGGCCACCTGTCGTCAGGCCCCCGTATCGCGCAGTTCCCTGCCGGTGTAATGGACGAAGACGTCGTCCATCGTCGGTTTTTTCAAGTTCACGCTCGAGATCCCGACCCCGGCGCCGCGGACCTTATCGACGATCCGCGGGAGGCAGTGGCTCCCGTCGGCCGATATCGTGATCGAGAGGCCTCGCGGCGACTCCGAGATCGACCGGATCTCGCGGATGTCCCGGAGGCTCTCCCGCGCTCTCCTGTCGTCGGCGGTCTCCAGGTAGACGACGTCCTCGCCGAGAGCGTTCTTGAGCGTCTCCGGGGTGCCGGAGACGACGATCTTCCCGTAGTCGATGATGCTGATCCGGTCCGAGAGCATGTCGGCCTCCTCCATGTAATGCGTCGTCAGAAAGATCGTCGTCCCCGCCCGGTTCACCTCCCTGATGTACTCCCAGATCCGCATCCTCGTCTGGGGATCGAGCCCCTGCGTCGGCTCGTCGAGGAAGAGGACCTCCGGCCGGGTCATCAGCCCCCTGGCGATCTGGAGCCGCCGTTTCATCCCGCCGGAGAGGTTCTTCGTCCGCTCGTCCCGTTTGGCGTCGAGCTCGACGATCCTGAGCAGGTCCTCGATCCCCCGCCGCCGCTCCTCGCGGGGGATGGCGTAGAGCCGGCCGTGGAACTCCATCGTCTCCCAGACCGTGAGGTCGCGGTCGAGCACGTCCTCCTGAAAGACGATCCCGATGGCCTTCCGGACTTCCGGAGCCTCCCGTGCGACGTCGTAGCCGGCGACCCGGACCGTGCCCTTCTGGAGGGGGAGGAGCGTCGTTAAGATGTTGATCGTGGTGCTCTTGCCGGCGCCGTTCGGGCCGAGGAAGGAGAAGATCTCGCCTCTCCGGACGGTGAAACTGATGCCGCGCACCGCTTCCACGCCGTCGAACGTATGCTCGAGGTCGTGCACCTCGATGATATCACCCTCTCCCATGGCCACCTTCCGGTCCCGCACCGGTGCGGGGACCGTCCGCGCTCTGCACCCACATGCATGGTGCTGCCATATCTCCCTTTCCCTCCCCGGATGCGCCGGGCCGCACGGTCCGCCCCCTCCCTCCCTGCCGGGCGCCCGCTCTCCATGCCGGGGTGGAATCGCCCCCGGTCTCCCCTGATGCAGCCGCGGATTATAGAAAGCCAGAAATACCGGAACGCCCCCAATCCATCCTCAGAGACTGGCGTGCACGGCTGCATCCTCTTCACCGGCGCCGGCGATTCCGGCCCCCACGCCCGGCAGAGCATCGCTTTCCGGCCCGGCGTGCCAGAGCATGGAGAGCGGGCGGGAGGGGCCCGGTGACCCGTCCCCTCCCCGCCGCCCTCGCCCTCCTCGCGGCGGCGGCGCTCGTGGCGTCGGCGGGCGGGCTCGTCGTCGCGAACGCCGACCTGACGCCGGCGGAGGTGAACCTCCTCTTCGCGATGCGGGAGTACACCCTGACCTACAACGAGTATGCCGACCGGCTGCCGGGATGGGTGACGGGGCCGTTCGAGGACGAGAAGGTCAACCTCCACATCACCTCCCCCGACGGCGTGCTGGTCATCGGGGTCACCTTCCAGGACCGCAAGATCGTCCAGTTCGATGCAAAAGGGTGTCCCGACCCGATGGTCACGGTGACGGCCGACAACGCGACGGTCAGGGAGGTCATGACCTCCGACCGCCCCTTCGCCGTCTTCCGGTCGGCTATGAAGCACGGGACGGTCACGATCGAGGGGAATACCTTGATCGGGACGCTGCGGGCGGGAATGGTCGGGTTCGGGCTCCGGGTGATGGATCTCCTCGGGCTGTGACCTGAAAAAAAGGGTATCGATAACCGGCCGCCTTCGCGTGGATCGGCATATCCGGACGACAGACATACCCGAATCTACGCTTACTTCACCGGTCTTCCCGCCTCTGTAATGCGGGGTCTCAGAGCCCCACGAGGCGCATGCAGCACCCGAGCGTCAGCCCCGACATGGCCGATGTCGCCGAGAGGGCTGCGAGGACGGCGGCGTTCACCGTCGCGCCGATCCTGAGCGGAGTATAGGTCGGGTTGCGCTGCAGCCGCCGCACTGCCCTGAACGGCTTTACGGTCGCGGAAATGATGGGCTTATAGCGCCTGATCTTCATGTGAGCACCTCCTCATACCTCTTCTTGTTAAGATCGTTTTGTGTTTTGATTGTTTCCGTGAATATTAATTCTTATGGTCCCCCGAGCCCTGAGGACGAATGCGGGAGCCCCGGGGTGGCATGGGCCTGCGCCGCGACAGGTTTATCCCCTCTCCGGGAGGAGCCTTCCAGAGATGCATCGATATCTACGGACCCTCCTCTACGGCGCGCTGGCGTTTGCGGTCTATGCCGGGATCAGCTTCACCCTCGGCGGTCGGGTGAACTGGCTCCTCGCGGCAGCGACGGCCGCCGGGGTGATGCTCGCGGTCTTCTTCATCGCTCCACGCCGGAGGCGGTGAGGGGATGGCGACGGGCGTGCGGGCGGAGTGGGAGCCGCTCCGGAAGGCGGCCGTCCACCGGCCGGGGATCGAGATGTTCTTCGGGCTGCTGGATCCCTACGGGGCTCTCTACGAGCGGGCGTTCAGCCGCTCCGGGGCCCGGCGGGAGCACGATGCCCTCGTTCGCACCCTCCGCGAGGAGTTCGGGGTCCGGGTCCTGCATCTTGAGGAGACGATCCTTGAATCCGCGGACCGCGACCCGGAGGTCCGCCGGCAACTCGTCGAGCGGGCGCACGGGACCGTCACCCTCCGGGGCGGGGCGGGCGAGGTGGCGGAGGCCCGCCGGCGCATGGAGCAGAACGCCGCGGCGCTCGATGCGCAGCACTTCTTCACCCTCCTCCTCGTCAACCCGGTCATGGACGTGGGGTTGGGACGGGCCGGCGGCGGGGCGGACGTCCATATCCTGGAGCACCAGCCGCTCGCGAACCTCTACTTCATGCGCGACCAGCAGGCGATGACCGGCCGGGGCCTCGTCGTCGGGCGGCCGGCAAAGCAGCAGCGCCTGCGCGAGCCCGAGATCACGGGGTTCCTCTGGGAGACCCTCGGCATCCCCCTCGCGGGGACAATCCGGGAGCCCGGCACGTTCGAGGGCGGCGATTTCATGCCGATGGGGGAGTTCGCCCTCGTCGGGACCGGGGACCGGACGAACGCCGAAGGGGTGCGCCAGTTCCTCGGCTTCGACCCCGTATTCGACGAAATCGGCGTCGTCCGCCAGCCTGGCCACCCGCTCATACCGAGCGACCGGCCAGACCCGATGGTCGATATGCACCTGGACACCTACTTCAACGTCGCGGGGAGCGGGGTGGTGATCGGCTCGGAGGTCCTCCTGCGGCGGGCGCAGGTCGACGTCTACCGCCGGGCGGGCGGGGAGTACGAGCCCGCGGGCGGGACCGCGAACCTCTACGACTACGTCCGGTCGAAAGGGTTTGCCGTGATCGACCTCTCGATCCTCGAACAGCTCTCCTACGCCGCGAACATCCTCTGCGTCCGCGACGGGAGCATCCTTGCGGTGGAGGGGGAGCGGGTGATGCGGACGGTCCTCGAAAACCTGGAGCGGAAAGCCGCCCGCGACCCGCAGCGGTACGGGCGGCTCCTCCGGCACGCGGAGGAGGACTATCGCCGGATCCGGGGCGAGGGACAGTTCTTCCCGCACCGGAAGGCGTTCTACAATCACGGTATCGAGGTCGTGCCGCTCCGTCTCGAGCACCTGACGGGCGGGTACGGCGGCCCGCACTGCATGACCTGCACGCTGGAGCGGGGGTAGCGGGATGCCGGAGAAGGCCGTGGTGATCGCGCTCGGCGGCAACGCCATCCTGCAGCACCGGGAGGCCGGGACGGCAGAAGAGCAGCTTGCAAACCTCCGCCGTGCCTCCCGGCGGATCGCTGAGATCGCCCGTGACGGCTACGCGGTCGCCGTCACCCACGGGAACGGGCCCCAGGTGGGGGATATCCTTCTCCGGAACGAGATCGCGAAGGATGTCCTCCCGCCGATGCCGCTCGATGTCTGCGGAGCGGAGAGCCAGGGGATGATCGGCTACCTGCTCCAGCAGGCGCTCGGCGAGGCGCTCATCGAGACCGGGCTCGATATGCCGGTCGCGACGGTCCTCACCCGGACCCTTGTCGACGGCGGCGACCCGGCGTTCGAGAACCCGGAGAAGCCCATCGGCCCGACCTGCACGGCGATGCAGGCGCGGGGGATAGAGCGCGAGAAGGGCTGGCGGATGGCGCAGGTGCCGGGGCAGGGCTGCCGGCGGGTGGTCCCCTCGCCCCGCCCCCTCGCCCTCGTCGAGGGGGAGGCGATCGCCCGGCTCTTTGCCGCGGGCGTGGTCGTGATCGCCGCGGGCGGCGGGGGCGTTCCGGTGGTCAGGGAGAGCGGCGGCGCTCTGTGCGGGGTCGAGGCGGTGGTGGACAAGGACTACACCGCAGCGCTCCTCGCCCGGCTCATCGGTGCCGGAGACCTCCTCCTCCTGACCGACGTCGAGCGCGTCGCCCTGAATTACGGGCGGCCGGACCAGCAGGAGATCCGTGAGATGACGGTTGCAGAGGCGAGGCGCCACCTCGCGGCGGGGCAGTTCCCGGCCGGGAGCATGGGGCCGAAGGTTGAAGCGGCCGTCGGGTTTCTCGAGGCCGGCGGAGAGCGGGCAACCATCGCATCGCTCGATTCGGCCGCCGGAGCCCTCGCCGGACGGGCGGGGACCCGGATCCGCTTATGACCGCCTCCCCACCCCAAGCATTATATAGTGTATCCCCGAATTCCCGGCGGTGAAGGAAGATATGGCGGATAACTTCTGGACGGGCGTCCTCGTCGGGTGGCTCGTGGGACTCATTCTCGGTTTCCTCCTGCCGGTGATCGGGCCGCTGGTCGGCGGGTTCGTCGCAGGATGGATGTCGGGGCGCGGGATCGCGAACGGTGCAAAGGCCGGGCTGTTTGCCGGCATCCTCGGTGCCATCGTCATCGCGGCGCTCCTCCTCATCGGCGGCACGGTGCTTCTCGGGGCGTTCGGATTCATCGCCGGCCTCGGCACGTCGCTCGTCATCATCGTGGCGGCGTTCGTCTACCAGGGGCTTCTCTCCCTGATCGGCGGCGTCATCGCCGGCGCGATCCGGCGGTAATCAGCAGGCTGACCACGGGGAGGACTCCCCTCCCCGAAGACGGAGGCAGGAATTGGCAGAAGGCGGGGGTTCATACTGGGTCTCGGCGCTCGTGGGGTTCTTCTTCATGCTCTTCGTGAGCCCGTTCTTTCCCGTAGCCGGCCCGATCCTCGGGGGGATCGTCGGCGGCTACCTCGGCCCTCCCGGTGCGGTCAGGGGCGCGCTCGCCGGGCTTCTCGACGGCCTCGTCGTCGCCGCGATCTTCTCGGTCGTCGCCGTCGTCGGCGGGACGGCGCTCCTCGGCCCGCTCGGCACCCTGCTCGGCCTCGGAGTCTCTGTTCTCCTCTTTGCCCTCGCCCTCTACTTCGGGATCCTCGGTGCAATCGGCGGCGCCGTCGGCGGGGCGCTCAAGGCGTGGACGACCGGGCGCCGGCGGATCAGGGGATGAGGTTGCCGATACCTTCCTGGAGGCGCATCGCGATCCGGCAGCGGTACATCCAGAGGTAGGCGGCGACCGCCGCGGTCTCGATGATGACGACATACGCGACGATATGGCCCAGCGATACGTCATAGAGGACTCCCATCACGGCGCTCCCCACGAACCACGCCGTCCCGAAGACCGCGCTCACGGTACCGTAGACCTGTCCCCTCAGGTTCGCCGCCGTGGACTCCGCTATCGATGCCCGGAGAACTGTCTCGAAGATCCCGATCCCGGCCCCCCAGATGAGCGACCCGGCAAGCGCGAGACCCGGAGTGAGCGAGAAGGCGAGCAGGACCGTCACGGTGCTGAGAACCGGGATGGCAAGGAGCGTGTGAGTGCCGACGCGATCGAAGATCCGCCCGACGAGGAGCGCCACGACGACCGAGACCACCATCGCCGCGGCGTAGAAGAGGGGGATGGCGGCATCGGGAATGATCGATTGGGCCTTTAAGTGGAAGGAGATGAGCGGAAAGTTCGCGAACCCGGCCATGCCGAGGAAGATGAACGTGGCATACGGCATGATCCCGGGCAGATCGCTGCCGGTCTCCCGGTCTCCCCCGTCCGCCTCCAGGTGCCCCGGCTTCGGCACGACGGAGCGGGCAAAGAGAAGCATCATCGCAAGACCGACGAGCGGGATCCCGAGCAGAAGAAACCCCGGAGCGTAGCCGCCGGTGAGGGCGAGGGCGGCGACCATGACCAGCGGCCCGATGACCGCGCCGATCTGGTCGAGCGCCTTGTGGATCCCGAACCCCCACCCTCTCCCCACGGACGTCGTCGCGTGGGAGAGGATCGTGTCCCGTGCCGGTGTCCGGATGGCCTTTCCTACCCGTTCGGCGATGATGAGCAGGGCTGCGGACTCCCAGCGCCCGGCGACGGCGAGGACCGGGATCGTGACGAGCAGGCCGTAGCCGGCCATCGCCACCTTCCAGTAACTGCGGCTCTGGTCGACGTAGACGCCGGTAGCGGATCGCAGTGCATACCCGATGAACTCGCCGAACCCGGCGACCAGCCCGACCACGGCTGCGCCCCCCCCGAGGAGGAGGATGTAGGGGCCGGTGACGCTCCGGGCGCCGTTCGAGACCAGGCTCCCGAGAAGGCTTACCGCGCCGAGGAGGAGGATGAGCCGGACCGAGAGGTCGCGGACCTCCTCCGGGTCGTCCGGGAGATCGTCGGGCATGCTTCCTCCGGTCTAGTGGGGTGCCTCGTATAAAAGGTGCTCCACGCACGGCAGCAGTGCCCTTATCTCTCTCTGCCGCCCATACTCCATATCTCCGGGGCGGGGATCGGACTCTACGGGAGGCGTGAAGGGACGACAGCGGAACAGGACGGGGCTCAATCCTACTCGCGGCGGTTCATCCTGATACTGGTCACGATCGTGACGTTCTTGAACCCGTTCACGGGCTCGGCGATCAACCTGGCGCTCCCCGCCATCGGGACCGAGTTCTTCGCGGACGCCGCCGCGCTCGCCTGGGTCTCGAGCGCCTACCTCCTCGCCTCGGTCATCTTCCTCCTCCCGGCAGGGCGGCTCGGCGACTCCCGGGGGAGGGTCACCGTCTTCCTCGCCGGTGTCGTGGTCTACACCGTCGGGTCCCTTCTGTCCATCTTCACGCCCTCGATCGAGATGCTCCTCGTCTTCCGCTTCATCCAGGGCACCGGCGGGGCCATGATCTACGCAAACAGCGTGGCCCTGATCACCAACCTCTACCCGCCGGGCGAGCGGGGCTACGCGATCGGGCTGAATACGACGGCGGTCTACGCCGGGCTCTCGCTCGGCCCGTTCCTCGGCGGCGCCCTGACCCAGTTCCTCGGCTGGCGGAGCATCTTCATCGTGACCGCGCTCCTCGCCGTCCCGGCGCTCTTCTACGCGAAGAGATTCCCGGCGTTCTTGAACGAGCGGCAGCGCGAGCGGTTCGACATCCCCGGCCTGGTCCTCTCCTCGGCGCTGATCCTCTGCCTCTTCCTGGGCCTGGCCTCGGCGGCAACGCCTGTCGGGGTGACGCTTCTCGCGGCGGCGATCGTCCTCGGCGCGGCCTTCTTCCGGGTAGAGCGGCGGCAGTCCTGCCCCCTCCTCCCGGTCTCGCTCATCACCTCGAACCGGGTCTTTGCCGCCTCGAACGCCGCCGCCCTGATCAACTACAGCGCCACGTTCGCGATCGGGTTCCTCCTCTCCCTCTACCTCCAGTACATCCGGGGCTACGAGCCGGTC
This sequence comes from Methanoculleus caldifontis, assembly GCF_032842345.1. Lineage (NCBI taxonomy): Archaea > Methanobacteriati > Methanobacteriota > Methanomicrobia > Methanomicrobiales > Methanomicrobiaceae > Methanoculleus > Methanoculleus caldifontis. The sequence continues at coordinate 821,694 of NZ_WBKO01000001.1, forward strand.
GCTGCCGGCACTCTCCTCCTGGTCCAGCCGATCGTCCAGGTCTTCGTCGCCCCGGTGGCGGGCCGCCTGGCCGACCGCGTCCAGCCCGGCCACGTCGCCTCGGTGGGGATGGGGATCTCGGCCGTCGGGCTCTTCGGCCTCGCCCTTCTCTCGGAGACGACGCCGGTCGCCGCGATCCTCGCTCTCCTGGTCCTCCTGGGCGTGGGGCTCGGCCTCTTCTCGTCCCCGAACACCACGGCCATCATGGGCTGCGTCGAGAAGAGGTTCTACGGGAGCGCATCGGCGATGACGGCGATGATGCGGTCGATGGGGATGATGCTCAGCATGGGGGCGGTCCTCGTCGTCTTTGCGGTCATCATGGGCTCGACCACCGTGACGCCGGCGATATTCCCGGAATTTCTCCTGAGCGTGCGGCTGCTCTTCCTCGCCTTCGGGATCCTCTCGGTCTTCGGGGTCGTCCTCTCGCTCAGAAGGAACAGATGCCGCTCGGTTCTGCTTGAATCGTGAAACCGGGCTCCCTGGATCGGAAGCTAAGCGTTAAAGCGCCGGGCATCCTGTGATCTCATTATCGGATGGACCTCGTCATCGGGAGGGCCGGCGACCGGGAGATCGCCGTCGATGCCCAGGAGCTGGTCACGGGACGGACCTGCATCATCGCGCAGTCGGGTGCCGGGAAGAGCTGGGGCATTGCGGTCCTCTGCGAGCGGCTCCTCGAGGCTGGGGTGGGGTTCTGTCTCATCGACACGGAGGGAGAGTACTTCTCGCTCAAAGACCGGTTCTCCCTTCTCTGGATCGGCACCGGCGCGGGGTGCGACGCGGATATCCGGCAGACGAACCTCATAGACCTGATGCAGGACGCGATCTGCTCGCGGACGGCGGTGCTCTTCGACGTCTCGGAGGCCGCGGATATGCGGGGAGAGGCGGCACGGCTTGCCGGGATCCTCTACGACCTTGAGAGCCGTCTGAAGCAGCCGTATCTCCTGATCGTCGAGGAGGCGGACAAGTTCATCCCGCAGTCGGGGGAGTCCGTCGCAGAGATCGAGGAGATCTCCCGCCGGGGGCGCAAACGCGGGCTCGGCCTCCTGGTCGCGACCCAGCGGCCGTCGCTCGTGACAAAGAATATTCTGTCACAGTGCAACAACCAGATCCTCGGGAGACTCTCGATCGAGAACGACTTGAGGGCCGTCGCCCTCTTCTTTGCGTCCAGAAAAGAAGCCGCCGAACTCGCGGAGCTCGAGCCCGGCGAGTTCTTCGTGATGGGCGGGCTTGCCCGGGAGCAGGTGAGGATGCGCTTTGGCGCCCGGCTCTGCGAGCACCGGGGACTGACCCCCCGCCTTGATGCCGGGGAGCCGGCCGTGCCCGGACCGTGCGCCGGCTCCCGGAAGCCTCCCTCCTCCATGGGTTCTGTCCCGGTAGATGCCCCGTGCGGGGATGCCGTGGTCCCGGTCCTCATCAGGGAAGAGGCGCTCGATATTGCGATGGGGAAACGGAAACGCCGGTTCCTGGTCCTCGAACCTGAAGAGCGGATCGTCTCGGCCGACCGGGCCTACCGGCCTCTCCACCGCCTGGAGGTCCGCTATGTCGGCGGGCTCATCCGGAAGACGACCCGGACGGCATCGTTCGTCGTCGACGGCGAGACGGGCTGCATCGTCGAGGTTGACCGGGGGCTGAAGGTCCGGCCGGGGTTCTCGGAACTCCTGGGGCTCGATGAGGCCGCGGTGAGGATCGTATCGGGGCTTGCGAACGGCGGCTCGACGCTGACCGAGATCGAGGCCGGAACCCGCCTCCCCCCCGGTGTGGTGAAGAAGGCGGTGAAAAGCCTCAAGATGGCGAAGCTCGTCACGGAGATGAAGACGGTGGGCGAAACACTGGTCTACGTCCCCCTCCTCTCGGCGGAGGCCCCGGCGCTCTCCGCCCTCCGACCGGGGGCGGATCTCCCGATGGAGCCGCTCCGGGAGAACCCCCCGGCGCCGAGGGTCACGGAGGCCTCGCTCCGGACCGTCCTGAAGGGGCTTGAGCCGACGGCGGAGATCGTCGGTTTTCGGACGTTTTACTACCCGGTCTACCTGGTCCGGTTCGCGTCGGAGCGTGGGAGCCGCTCGCTCGTCCTCGACGGCTGCACGGGAAAGGAGCTCCGTTTCCCGATTCCCTGACCGGAGCGCTTATCCTATCCGAAGTCAACGATCAGTCTACGCCCCCGCCGGCCGCGGGCCGGGAGGGGAAGAAGGTGAATGACTGATGGATTCATACCGGTGCAATCTCTGCGGCTACGTCTATAATCCCGCGATCGGCGACTCCGCCCACGGCGTCGCGGCGAACACGGCCTTCGAAGACCTCCCGGACACCTGGCGGTGCCCCCGGTGCGGTGCGCCGAAGAGCCGGTTTACGAAGCTCTGAAGGCGGCAGACCCGTTCTGATCCCTGAAAGAAATTTTGACCACCAATTTTTGGCTTTGTTGAATCCCGCTCACCGAGATCAAATAGCCTGCAAAATTATCCCGGCATCATCGGCTCACGCGAAGGCGCGAAGACGCGAAGCCTGCATGGGTACTGACAGCTTCCTTCGCACCTGGCAGTGCTCATGCTCGCTATGCTCGCATCTCACACCTGGCGGTGCTCGAACTCCGGCCCTTAGGGCCGTAGTCCTTCGAAGCCTGATGGCTTCTCAAACTTCTGTTCTACGAACCGTCGCACTTCGCGTTCTTCGCGGCTTCGCGTGAGGCCAGCGTGAGGCCATATACAACTCTCTGGTGACCGGGCGTATCGAGAGGGTGTATGAAGCCCGGAGCAGGCACCCTGCCTCACCCGAACCGGAAGACCCGGAGCCCCTCCTCGTGGATCTCCTGCCCGGCGAGGTGCTCCATCTCGCGGTCGATCCCGTAGGCGGCCGAGCCCGCAAACGCCATCTCCGCAGTGCCGAAGTCTTCTGCCCGGATCGTCCGCTCAAGCGGTGGACGGTCATAACCTCCGGCGGTCAGCAGAACCGGCCGTCCGACCGCACGGTGCGGGGGTCCTCCGCACCCGCGGCGAGCCATCCGGCCCGTTCGTCGGGGTAAGCGTCGAAGGCCGGGACGTAGGGCTTGATATCGAGGACCGGCGTCCCGTCCAGGATATCCACGTCCTCGACGTGGAGCGTCGTGCCGTCGACGGCGACCAGTCTGAGGATCGAGAGCCCGATGGCGTTGGGGCGGCGGGGCGCCCGGGTCGCAAAGACACCGTGGGGCGCCGTATCGAGGAACGGGACCACCTCGAGCGTGTAGCCCTCCGAGCGGTGGAGGTGGTAGAGGAGGATGATCCGGGAGAACCCCGCGAGGTCTTTTACGCCGGCAGCATAGACGGGGTCGAGTTCGACCGTGCCCCGGACGCCCCGGGCGCCGACGGGCTGGATGGGCATGTTGCGGGGGTCGCGGAAGGGGGAGTGGACAACCCCGATGGGGGTGAAGGTGATTCCGGTCATGCGGTACCGATCACCCGGCGGGACAAAGAGGGTTTGTGTCCGGGCAGGCTTCTACGGGAAAGGTTATCAACGGCCCGTGCGTCTACCTGCCCTCATGGAAGACCTCTTGGCGGTTCTCTGCGATATCGAGAACCGGGCCTGGAAGGCCGCGGATACCCGGGACGCCGGGTTCTACCGGGAGTACCTCGCGCCGGAGGCGCTGATCGTCACGCCGTTTGGGGTCCTGAACCGCGAGGAGATCATCCGCGAGATCGCGGAGAACCCGCTCGAACTGCCGGCGTATGCGCTCTCGGACGAGAGGGTCGTGCCCCTCGGGGAGGAGAACGCCGTCCTCGTCTACACCGTCTCCCTCGGCGGGCATACGCTCTACGTCTCGACGGTGTATGCCCGGAACAAGGGCCGGTGGCGGGCGGCCTTTCACCAGCGGACGCCTGCTGTCCAGGAGGTTGGAGGGATGGATTAACACCCTCTCGCCTTCGCCGCGGCGATCCGGGCCCGGAGGTCCCGTGCGGCGCCGGTGACGTCCTCCTGTCCGACGACCGCTGAGATCACCGCGATGCCGTCCGCCCCCGCGGCGATGACGTCGCCGACGTTCGTTGCGGTGATCCCCCCGATCGCGACGAGCGGGAGAGAGACCGCGCCCCTGATCTCCGAGAGCACGGCGAGCCCATGGCCCGGTCCGGCGTCGTTCTTCGACCCGGTCGGAAACGTCGGGCTGAGCGCCACGTAATCGGCCCCCTCCGCCGCGGCCCGGACCGCCGCATCGACGGACCCGACCGAGGCGCCGATGACGAACCCCGGCGGGGCGATCCGCCGCGCCTCCCTGACGGGGAGGTCGCCTGCGCCGAGGTGGACCCCGTCGGCGCCGGCCGCGAGGGCCACGTCCAGGCGGTCGTTCACGATGAAGAGCGCTCCGGCATCCAGAGTGACCTCGCGGACGGCGAGGGCCGCTTCAAGGAGGCCCCTCCCGGAGAGCCGTTTGTCGCGGAGCTGGACCGCGTCCGCGCCCCCGGCCACGGCGCGGCGGGCCAGCTCCGCGTGGGAGAGGCCGCGACCGATCTCTTCGTCGGTGACTACGTAGAGGTCGTACCCCATCACCGCTCCTCGATCCGCGCGTGCTGGCCGAGGTCGTCGGGCGTGAGCCCGGCGAGTTCGTCGAAGAGCCCCGTCCGGAACGAGTAAGGGCCGCGAGCGCCTGCCGCCGCCCGCTCCCCTGCCCGGCCGAAGGCCGCGAGCGCCGCGGCCGAAGCGACCGCACGATCGTCCGCGACCGCGACGAACGCCGCCGTGACCGAGGCGGCCATGCACCCGGTTCCCGAGAGGCGGTCCATCGCCGGGACGCCGTTTTTGACCAGGTAGACCCTGCTGCCGTCGGTGACGACGTCGACTGCTCCCGTCATCGAGACGACGGTCCCCATGGCACGGGCGCACGCCAGTGCCGTCTCGACGGGATCGCCCGTGACCCCGCCTGAGTCGACCCCGCGGACGCTCCCGCCGGTCCCGGCGAGGACGCCGATCTCCCCGGCGTTCCCCTTCAGGACGGCGACTTCGAGGGCGTCGAGGAGCCGCAGGACCGCCGCGGTCCGAAACGGCGTCGCCCCCGCACCGACCGGGTCGAGGATTACCGGGATGCCGAGATCGTTCGCCCTCCGGCCGGCGGCGAGCATCGCCTCGACCTGCGTGGCGGAGAGCGTCCCGATGTTCAGGACGAGGGCGCCGGCGGCGGCGACCATATCGGCGACCTCTTCGGGCGCCTCGGCCATCACCGGAGCGGCCCCGGCAGAGATCGTGATGTTCGCGCAGTCGTTGATCGTGACGCTGTTCGTGATGTGGTGGATGAGCGGCCGCTTCGACCGCACGGCGGCAAGGAGGCCGGCGGGGATCGCGCCGTCCATCATGTGTGCCGATGAGCCTTCTGTCGTGTTGCCCGGCATAACTACCCTAGATCTCTGGCGGGCAATCGCATAAAACCGGTCGCCGGGCGTCTGAGGTTCTCACCGATGTACACGATCCCCGCCCGAAGTCGTCGGAGAAACGCGGCTCCCGGGTGACCGTGAGAACCCTCCCCACGTGCCCGGAAGGGAACCACTAAAGTGTTCCGCAGCCTATCCACCGTTAGAGGGGTGAGGGACGATGCTGAGCATCAACAGCACGGCGATTCCCGCCGTGAGAGAGATGATCGACCGCCGGGACGAGCTCGGCATCGCGGTCGCGGAGCAGGAGAACGGCGCGACGTGCATCGACTGCGGCGTGAACGTCCCCGGGAGTTACCGGGCGGGGACACTCTTTGTCGAGGTCTGCCTTGCGGGGCTCGCGACGGCGGCGATAACCATGGGGCGGGTGGGGGACATCCCCGTCCCGTTCCTGCACCTCGCTATCGAGCACCCCGCCCTTGCCTGTCTCGGCTCGCAGAAGGCGGGATGGGTGCTGAAGGCTGGAGACTACTCCGCTATGGCCTCGGGCCCGGCGCGGGCGCTTGCGCTGAAGCCGAAAGAGACCTACAACAGGATCGGCTACCGCGACACCTCCCGGACCGGCATCCTCGCGCTCGAAGCCGATACCCTCCCGGACGAGAAGGTCACGGAATTCATCGCGGAGAAGTGCGGCATCGGTCCGGAAGACCTCTACGTCCTCGTCGCCCCGACCCGGAGCCTGGTCGGCTCGGTCCAGATCTCCGGGCGGGTCGTCACGGCGACCCTCCACAAGCTCGAGGAGAAGGGTTACGATGTCCGCCTGATCCGCCACGCGGCGGGACGGTCGCCGGTCGCGCCCGTAAAGAGGAGCGGTATCGACGCGATGGGAACAACCAACGACTGCAACATCTATTACGGCTCGGTCTCCCTCGTCGCGGAGGGCTACGACCCGGTCTTTGCGACCCTTCCCTCCCGGACGTCCCCCGACTACGGGCGGCCGTTCGGCCGGGTGCTCAAGGATGCCGGCTACGACTTCCTCAAGGTGGACTCCCTGCTCGCGTTCTCGCCGGCGGAGGTGACGGTCAACGACAGCACCTCCGGCGAGGTCTACCATTTCGGCGGCCTGAACCGCGACGTGCTGCTCGAATCGTTCGGGGTCCTGTAGAAGATTCCTTCCAGGAGTTCTTTGTCTGTTAGCTCACGCGAAGCCGCGAAGAGAGGGAAAGCACCTTTCGCGGCCTTCGCGGCTTCGCGTGAGACCCCGCCGCCCCCATCTGCTCTTTACTCGCGGGAGGCCCTGTAGATAAACGAGTTAAAAGAAGGGTTCGGACCCCCGGACTCACTCCGGGGTCGTCTTCTCGCGGTAGCGCTGAAGCGCCTTCTCGACGTAGGACGTCATCTGCACGGCGCCCACCACGCAGGCCTGTGCGCACTTCCCGCAGCCGATACAGGTATCGGGGCCCGTGATCCAGGCCTTATCGATCTTCTTTCCCAGGTCCACGAGGACGATCGAGCCGGTCGGACAGACCTCGATGCAGTCCCCGCACCCCTCGCACGAGAAGGGGATGATCCAGGGGAACCGGTCGGGCGTCTTCTTCCCGCCCGCCTCTCTCCGGTCTTCGCTCATCGCCTCTCAGTTCCTCTTCCGCGGCACGTCCTTCCAGCGCTGCCGCTCCCACGCATCGAGGTCCTCCGGCGCCATGCCGTCGAGCCTCTGCCCGGCCTCGTAGCCGGGCTTCGTGCAGTAGAGTTCGGTCAGGCGCACGAGGAGGACGGCCCCGGCCGCGATCTCCTTCTCCGCCTTTGCCCCTGCTGCAACCGCATCGAAGACCTCTCCCGACCGGAGGAGCTCCCCGGTCCCCTTGAACTGGTACGCGGCGCGGATGCCGCCCTGCCGCGAGACGCCGAACGCGACCCGCGGGTTCTTCGCGAGCACGGGGGCGATGACCGCAGCCTCATCCTCCGCGAGGGCGAACGCCACCTCGCCGTCGCCTCTCACTTGGGCATAGCGCCCCAGCACCACAAACGGGACGCCTTCCGGCGTCGCGACGCAGAGGTGGCAGCCCATCGCCTCGATCCATCCCTTCATCCTCTCTGTAAGTGTTACCGTCATCCAGATCACCCCTACAGGACCTTCTCCCCCGCGTGTCCGGGCTCGATCGAGTAGGCCTCCTCGACATGCACGACCACGACCCCGCGCTGGACCGCCTTCGGGAAGACGATGTCGGGCGGGACCTCGTCCGGCGGTTCGGCCTTGTTCCAGTTCCCCCACTCGTTTAAGATATCCGTCGCGTTTGCGCCGTACCAGTCGAATTCGCGGGGGAACCCGTACTCGATGTCGACGGCCTTGCCCTTGAAGACCCACCACCGCCCCTCGTCGAGCGGGTGGCAGATCGTGACCGCGACGTCGGGGTTCTCCTTGATGTTCGCCTTCGTCTTCAAGAGGAACATATCCGCGATCAGGATCTTGTCGTCCATGTGCGTGGCGACGAACCGCATCGCAGCGATGTTGGGGTTGCCGTCCCTGCTCGACGTGCAGAGATAGACCAGGCTCCCTCCCTTGCCGGGAACCCGCAGGGCCTCTTTCATCTCCTGAGTAAACTTCACCATTCTTCTCACCTCACAGTTACTTCACCGGATACCCGAACGCGGCGGCTCCGGCGGGACCGAGTTCCTCACCCAGAGCGCGTTTCACCATCTGGGTGATGTAGATCGGTTCAAGCTCCATCTTCCGGCAGGTCCCGCGCATCACCGTGATGCAGGCCGGGCAGATGAAGAGGAGCTCTTCGGCGCCGGCGTCGGCGGCGTCCTGGACGTTCTTGCGCTGGATCTCGACCGCCCGCTCGTGATTGGCGTGGAAGATCCCGCACCCGCAGCAGAGCCGATCTTCTCCCGTATAAACCCGCTTCTCCTCGACGGACTCCACACCGATCATCTCGAAGATATCGGCGAGCCAGTCCGACCAGATCTCGCGGTCCCCGCCCTTCGGGGCGAGGCGTGTCGTACAGCCGCCCTGGACCGCGATCCTGATGCCGAGCGGCTTTGCGATCCGGTCCGGGTGGTCGCGGAGCCAGTTCCTGATGTACTCGAGGATGTGGACCGGCCGGAAGGGCACCTCCACGCCCCGCTGCATCGCGAGGGTCGTCGCCACGTTGTAGCAGGCGTCGTGGGTGAAGACGATCTCGTCGACCCCGAACTCTGCGGCGGCTTTAGCGAGGTTCTCGATGAACTGCGGGAGGAACTTCACCGGCCGTGACGCCCGGCCGAGATGGGTCTCGGTGAACCCGCACGCGTAGGGCCCTCCCCCGATGATGGTCGCATCCTCAAACATCTGCCCCGTCAGGAACTCTGCCTGGGGCACCACCTCGTAGATCCCGCCGGCGGAGATGAGCGGGCCGCCCGATTTCCCTCTCCGGACGACCGTCGCCGGTTTCGTCAGCCAGTCGCTCGACGGCTTTGCGTCGGGAGGGATGCCGAGAACGCCCGTCTCCTCCTGCCGCTGCGCGATGAGGTCCCAGGGATCGGCGCCCCGGGGGCAGAAGTCGTTACAGGCTGCGCAGGTGATGCACTCCTTCAGGATCGGGTGGCGTTCCCCCTTTATCAGGGCCTGCACGGCGCTCTTTGCGTCATCTTCGTCATACGATACATATGGGCAGCGGACGAGGCACTCCCCTCTGCAACGCGAGAAGTCGCATTTCGATAGATCAAATGCCATCACTCAGCCCTCTATTCTACCCTGTGTCCGTACCCTTATTTAACATGGGTTGGCGGCAAGGGTGCCTGACCGGCCGCCGGGCCGGGAGGGTGGGGGTTGAGCGTGTAACGGAACGGTCCGCCGGGGTTCAACTCGTATCGTGCCGCCGGAGAAACTCGCGGACTTTCCGGGACTCCACCCACCCGCGGTCCAGCTGCCGGATGTAATCGTTGATCCGCTCGACCTGCTCGCGGATGACCGCCGCCGTCTCCGCGTCGTCCAGCAACTCCGCTCTTCCCAGCGTCACCTGGAGCGGCTGGCGAATGTGGTCTCCGAGGACGGCGAACTGCTCGATGTTCCGCTCGATCTGCCAGAATGCCTGCCGGCGCAGTTGTTCGTTCTGCTTCCTCTCGGTGATGTCCCTTCCCACCGCCTGGACGCCGACGACCTTCCCGTGCTCCAGGATAGGGGACTCGTTCAGTTCGACGAACACCACGGATCCGTCTTTCCTGCGGAACTCGACCTCGAGCCCCTCGACGGACTCGCCCCGGGCTAACTTCTTCTGCGCCTCCCCCCACGCGGAGAGCGATACGGGGCTGAGATACTCGCGGCACCTGCGGCCGTTCAGTTCCTCGGGGGTGTAACCGAGGATGCGGGTCACGGCAGGAGACATGTAGGTGATCCCGCCGTCGTGGTAGCAGGTGTAGATCATATCGAAGCTCCGCTGCGCGATCGCCCGGAACTTCTCCTCGCTCGCGAGAAGCGCCTCTTCCGCCGCCCGCCGCTCGATCCCCTGGGCGAGGATGTTTGCCGCCGCCTGGACGAAGTTGATGTCGTCCCGGGTGAACCTGCGGCACGCCCTGGTGTGGGCGCCGAGCACCCCGTAGGGCGCTCTGTCACCCTGGATGATGACGCTGATCCCGCTCACGATGCCCTCGTCCCGGAGGAGGGGCGGGCCGGAGAACCGTGCCTCGGTTCTGAGGTCCTCGACGATCACCGGCTCGTGGGAGAGGAGCGTGTACCCTGCCTGGGAGTCGGTCCCTCCCTCGACCTTCTTCATGCCGATCATACCCCTGTTGAATCCCACCGCCGCCTCGAGCAGGAACGCGTCCTCGTCGGGAAGGTACCGGAGCACTTTGGCATACTCGACGCCGAGATGCTCTGCCACCGCGCTGACCGCGGCATCCATCAGGTCGGAAGGCTCCGCCCCTGCCAGGGCGAACCGGCCGAGTGCGGCGATCGCCGCCTGCTGCGCCGCCCGGACGGCGATGAGGCCCTCGGCCTGTTTCCTTCCGGTGATATCGAGGTTTATCCCGGCCCAGAGGACGATCCGCCCGTTATCGTCCCGGATAGGGGCCCCGCGGGAGAGGATGGTCCGGTATCCGCCGCCGGGCCCCCCGACCTCGAGTTCGCGGTCCCACCGGCACCCGGATTCGAGGCAGTGCTTCCAGTCGGCGAGCACCCCGGCGGCGTCTTTGAGCGGTATGCACTCGATCCAGCCCGCCGACCGGCACTCCTCAAGCGTCGCTCCCGCAAGGTCGAGGAGTGACGAAGAGATGTAGAGTGCGGCGCCGTCCGGTTCGCAGATCCAGATGCCGTAAGGGATTGTCTCCCCGATGCCGGCATAGACCGATTCGGCCCTGGTCCGTGCCGCCGCATCCGGGGCGCTCCGAACCGCCTCGTCGCGTTCGGCAGTGACGTCCCTGAAGGTGGCGAGCACCTTCCCGGCGTAGTGTTCGCCCGTCATCGCCCGGCAGGAGAACGAGAACCAGCGTATCCCGGCGGCGGGAGTCTGCACCCGGCAGGTGGCGTGCGAGACCTGCCGCCAGCACCGGAGCGCCTCGACCATCCGGCCGGCGAAGCCTTCCTCCTGGATGGAGGGCGCGAGGCGGGCAACAAAGTCCCCGATATCATCTCCGCGGACTGCCTCGTTCGCGATGCCGAACGTCTCCTCAAACGACCTGTTCAGCCAGGCGACGGTGCTGTCCCGATTCAGGATGATGACGGCATCGTCCAGTTCGTCAAAGCAGTGATACACGGGTCTTCTCCATCGGCCGGCGTGTGCGGGGACCCCGGACAGCGAGTACCGTATGTCAACATTAGTGTAACGGTCTCATAAAAGATCTCTTTTTGGGGTTATCCAGGCTTGCTACGGCACCGGTGGTGCGGGTAACGGCTCCTGAGGAGGGGTTTCTGCCGGAGGATTCCGTGGAGGTCCGGTGCAGGAGCCGCCAGGGTCGGTAGATTAATATTCCCGGGCGAGACCCGGCCCCCTTCGTCCCCGTGCATACCCAGGGGCCGGTGCCTTTCCTCATCGGGTTCCTGTGCATATCCTCGCCGGATTCGCAGGCCCTCGAATCTCCGGCAGTCGTCTCCTGGAGATCGGTCCGCAAAACAGGCCCTGCGCGGCGCACGTTCGGGGCCCGGTGCCCGGCTGATTCCGGCATGGAACGACCTGATCGAGAGACGCCGGGGAGCAGTTGAAGCATTTGGACTTCGCGTGAGGTCCTGTCGTGATCCCTGTAAACAATCTCACGCGAAGGCGCGAAGGCGCGAAGGGCGATGCTCCTGCGCGTGAAACGTACAATAAGAGGCTTTGACCCGTCAGAATGGACGCCGAGGGGGAGATTTGAACTCCCGAGGTGCCGAACACCAGTGGCTTTCGAGGCCACCGCCTTCCCGGACTAGACTACCTCGGCACGGAACCTGCCTAGAATATTTACCTTCTCCGGCTATAATGGTATCGAGATATGCTCTGTCGCTTCACCCTCATCCCCGACGGCGGCGTGCTGGTCTACCAGGGCCTGCGGGGCGATACCTACGAGAAGGCTCTCCTCTCCTTCGGGATCAACCCGGATGCTGCACTGATATTCTTCTGCGGAAGAAGCCTCCCGCAGGATAAAACAATCGAGGAGGAAGAGGTCGAGGTATTCCTGACCTCTTCGCGCGGGTGATTTATTAGGCGCCCGGTCTTCCGGACTGGGTGACCATCATGTCGTCGACGCGGACGAGGAGCATGGCCGTCTCGGTCGCGCTCTTGATCGCCTGGGTCTTGACGCGCTGCGGCTCGATGACGCCGGCTTCGTGCATGTCGACGACCTCGCCGGTGTAGACGTTGAGCCCGGCGTATCTCGCGCCGTCGGCGTGGGCTTTCCTCAGGGCGACGACCTTGTCGATGGTGTCGAACCCGGAGTTCTCCGCGAGGGTTCTCGGGATGACCTCGAACGCGTTTGCGAACGCCTCGATGCCGAGCTGGACCCGGCCGCCGACGGTCGCGGCGTAGTCGCGGATGCGCATCTGGAGCTCGGTCTCCACCGATCCGCCGCCGACGACGAACTTGCCGTCCTCAACAGCGTCCTGGACGACCCGGGCCGCGTCGTAGACCGCCCGCTCGAGTTCGTCGAGGAGGAGCTGGGAGGTGCCCCGGAGGAGGATCGTCACGGCCTTGGGGTTCTCGCAGCCGGAGATGATCGTCAGGTCGGCGTCGGGGATCTCCTCGGCCGCTTCGGCGTGGCCGAGCGTCGCTTCGCTGAGTTCCTCGGGCTTGTTGACGATCGAGCCGCAGAGCGCCTTCGCGGCGAACTTCATGTCCTCTTCCTTGACGTCCTCGATGGCGTAGATGCCGTTTCTCGCGAGGTAGTACTGGACCGCGTCGGCGATCCCCTTCTGGCAGAGGACGACGTTTGCGCCGGAGGCGACGATCAGGTCGGCGAGCTTCCGGAGAGACTCGCGCTCCTGCTCGGCGAACGCCTTCATCTGGTCGGAGGAGGTGATCTTGATCTTCGATTTCACCTGGGTCTTCGTGACCTCGAGCGGCTGGGCGAGCAGGGCGACCTTCGCGTCGGTGACCTTATCGGGCATCTGCTCAAAGACCCGCTTCTTGTCGATGACGATGCCACGGATGAGCTCCGCGTCGTGCATCGAGTCCCCGACCTGCATCTTGATCTTGACGTCGTCCTCGTCCACGGCGTAGGTGCCCTGGCCCGTCTCGGTGGCGACCTGGCGCACCGCGTCCACGACGATGCCGGAGATCTTCTCCTTGACCGCCTCGATGGACTTGCCGGTCATGGCGGTGTCTGCGATCTTGATGAGGTTCTCACGGTCCTCGAACCCGATCGTGATGGCCAGATCCTCGAGGATCGCGAGGGCCTTCTCCATGCCGAGCTGGTAGCCGTTGGCGATGATCGTGGGATGAACCTCCTGGGCGAGCAGTTTCTCCGCCTCTTCCATCATCGACCCGACGAGTACGGTCGCGGTCGTGGTGCCGTCGCCGACCTCGCCGTCCTGGGCCTCGGCGACCTCGACGACCAGCTTGCCGCCGGGGTGCTGCACGGACATCTCGTGCAGGATGGTTGCTCCGTCGTTCGTGATCACCACGTCACCGCTGGAGCTGACCAGCATCTTGTCCATTCCCCGGGGGCCAAGCGTAGTCCGAACGGCCGCCGCAATTGCCTTTGCAGCCATGATATTCGAGCGCTGTGCCTCGAATCCGCGCGTACGCTCTACATTTTCCCGCAAAATAATGATGGGCTGTCCAGCAAGCATTGTATAATCCTCCTTTGTTCGTTAGTTTTGTTCAGAGGTTCTATATATACTGATCGATAGGCCCCGTCCCTGCCGGGCGTCCGGGCCTATCAGCGGAGCCTGATCCCCGATCGGTTGGCTATACGCGCTCATCATCCCCGAATGGGGCGTCGATAACGGGAATACGTCAGGCGGGCGGGTCTCTGCCCGTTCCGGAAAAAGTGGTGCGGCCGGCCTCTCAGCCGAGCCTCGATATCGTGAAGAGCGAGCGGATCGGGACGCCGTCGACCTCCCGGATGCCCTGCTTGTCGAAGAGCGACCAGATCGCCACCGGCGTGGCCCCGTGCCGCCTGAGGAACCGGATCGCCTCCGCAAGCGTCGTCCCGGTCGTGACGACGTCGTCGATGATGAGGCAGCGCTGCCCGGCGACCGTCGAGAAAGTCCCCGAGAGGGACCCGGTGGGGGTCTCGCTTACGCTGTGCTTCGCCGGGAGATAGACGGCGAGTTTCAGCCCTTCCTCGGCGGCGATGAGGGTCGCGAGCGGGACGCCCGAGGATGCGATGCCGACGACCGTGTCGACCGTGTCATCGGTCGGCCGGATAGCCCCTTCCTCCGTGAGGTAGAGGAAGCGCTTGAGCATGATCATCGCCATGTCGGAGAGGAGCATCCCATGGCTTCCCACCTCTGTCCAGTCGATATGGACGTCTTTTGGGGCCTCCATCCCCTTCTGCTGGGTGAGCAGCCAGGTGACCGTCTCCATCGAGAGGCCCAGTTCATCGGAGATCTGGCCGGGGGTGTGCCCATCTGCCTGAAGCGCCTTTGCCTTCGTGATCAACTCTTCGAGGGCGGACATGGAGAAGAGATCTCCGGGTGATTATTTAAGTTTTCTTTTAATTGCTGCGCCGCATACGCGGCAGTCTCCCGGCTCGCGCCAGTACCGGCCGCACCCGCTGCACCGGTAGCGCCACCGGATCGCCCGGGCCGGCCGCTGCCGGATGCTCCGGGTCTCGATGCCGAGACGGTGCGCCACGTTCTGGACTGCGAAGTCGTCGGTGACGAGGACGGCCGAGAGTTCCAGCGCGAGCGCGAGGATCTCGCGATCGGTCGCGGAGAGCACCCCGGCGTCCCCGGTCCGCACCGCGGCCGCGTCGACCCGCAGGAGGTCCTCGTCGCGGGGCTCCCGGACCGAGAGCCCCGTCGCGGCGAGGGCCTCAAACCGGCACTTCGCGTGGAGGTCGGCGAGTTCCCCGACCACCGAAGGGGTGGTCCAGGCCGGCCCCTCGACCGGGATCTCTGCAAAGAAGAACGAGGCGTCGAGGACGAGCGTCATACGGAGAACTCCACGGTGCTGTTCTCCCGGCACTCCACGGGATAGCCGAACTCCGCGAGGAGCGAGCGGGCGGTCTTCGCGTGCGTCGAGAGGGTATGGGTGCTGTATGCTCCGCCGCAGAGGGCGAGGTAGACCAGGAGCTGGTCGGCGAGGTGAACGTCGACCGTGCCGGGGTTGCGGTGCTCCTCCGCAAGGGCCCGGGCGGCAGCCTTCCCGACCTCCTCGGCGGGCAGCCCCCTCCTGCCGATCGCGACGGCGCCCTTCGCCCCGCTCCAGACGGTGACGGAACTCCCGGTGCTCGGCCCGCCCTCGCGGGGATCCAGGGTCGCGGTGCAGGAGAGCCCTGCCTCGTCGCGGAGGAGGTCGCGGGCGGCGGCTGCCTGGCGCTCCGTGACGTGGCCGGGGAGGTTCGCCGAGCAGGAGACGAGCCCGCACGCCCCTTCTTCCCCGGGAACCGCGATCGGTCCCGGGAGGCCGCGCTCCACCCTCACGCGGACGCGCCCGCCACCCCGCGGGTAGTAGCCCCGTTCGAGCACCGTGACCTCGATCGAGGCGCCGGCCCGGCGGAGGACCGGGACGAGGAGATGGTCCATGTAGTCGATCGTCGGGCTCCGCGCCACTTCGGTCCCTCCCGTGACCGTGATGCTCCCGCCGATCTCGAGGGCTGCCGGGAGCCATGCCTGGAGGACGAGCGGGATACTTCCCGCGGTCCCGGTATCGATCGCGAGGTCGGCCCGCCGGAGAGGGCCGGGGGTGAAGGTGATCTCGCGGCTGCCGACGGAGAGTCCCGTGCATTCGGCGCCGCAGGTGCCGGCGGTTGCCCGGACCGCGGCGATATGCTGGGGGGCGAGCCCCGGCTTCTCACGGTTCTCCCGGATCCGGGTGACGGTGATCGGTGTATTCGATATCGCCGAGAGGCTGGCGGCCAGCCGGACGATCTGCCCCCCTCCTTCGAGGCGGGACCCGTCAATGGTGAGCATTGTCCCTGATCGCGGTGACGATAGCGTTCGCGGCGGATATGAAGCTTGAGGCGTTCTCGTAGGTGTCGCTGGAGACGACCGAGGAGACCCCCGCCGCCCTCAGGCGCGTGTAGGCGCCGCTCGTGAGCACCCCGTGGACGCAGGCCGCGTGGATGGACGTGGCTCCCTGCTCGCGGAGCATGCAGGCCGCGGTCGCGAGGGTCCCGCCGGTGGAGATGATATCGTCGACGATCACGACGTCCCGGCCCTCGGCATCGATGGACTTCGGGGCGATCCGGACCTCTTCGCCCGAGAGCCGGGTCTTCTCGAGATGGTCGCAGTCCCACCCGCCGACCGCGGCGACATCGGTCGCGAACGCGACCGCGCCCTCGTCCGGGGCGAGGACCAGGGGGTTCTTCAGGTGCAGGTCGCCGACGTAGCCCCCGATCGCCGGGGCGATGGTGACGTTCGTTGCAGGAACCGTAAAGAAGTCGAGGATGGCCGGGTCGTGGATGTTGACGATGTAAACCCGCTCGACGCCGGTCGAGACGGCCCGTGCGACCGCCCGGGCGCTGATCGGCTCGCCGGAGTGGATGCGCCTGTCCTGCCGGGAGTAGCCGAGGTACGGGATCACGAGGGTGATCCGTGACCGGTCGGCGGCATCGATCGCAAGAAGGGTCTGGACAAGCATATCGTTATCGACAATGCTGCTGACGATCAGGGTCTCGTCGTCCAGCTCCCCGCACCTGAGGTACATCTCCCCGTCGGGAAACCGGGTGAATTTCGTCTCAACCAGTGGAATTCCCAATTTTTCGGCGATGCGGGCTGCTAGGACCTGGGACCGTTCGGTACTGACTATTCTCATAGGACACCTTTGCTGGAAAGTATTTGAACGAGCATGAATAAATTATATAAGTATCAGTGCAGCAAAGAGGTAAACTCGACGATGGATTCAACGACTCCAACAGAAATTCCGAAGATTGAGCTCACCTACGACGAGCTGGCGGAGATCGATGACTTTGCCGGTCTTGAGTTGAGCGCATCGTCCGATATCGATGTCCCGCCGAACCTGATCGACCAGGTCATCGGCCAGGAACACGCCGTCGAGGTGATCCGCAAAGCTGCGGTCCAGCGCAGGCACGTGATGATGATCGGCACACCGGGAACCGGCAAATCGATGCTGGCGAAGGCGATGGCCGAACTCCTCCCCAAGGAAGATCTGCAGGATATTCTGGTCTACCCGAACCCCGAAGACAACAACAACCCCATCATCAGGACGGTGCCCGCGAGCCGCGGCAAACAGATCGTGAACGCCCACAAGGTCGAGGCGAGAAAGAAGATCCAGATGCGGAGCACCCTCATCATGCTCCTCATCATCGGTATCATCGGCTACGCGATCATCACCTACCAGTGGCTCATGGGCATCATCGCCGCCGCGTTCGTCTTCATGGCACTGAAGTACTCGATGCCCCGCGAGGAGGCGATGGTCCCGAAGCTCCTCATCTCCCACGAGCCCAACACCATCGCGCCCTTCATCGACGCGACCGGCTCGCACGCGGGGGCCCTGCTCGGCGACGTCCGGCACGACCCCTTCCAGAGCGGCGGCCTTGAGACCCCGTCCCACGACCGCGTCGAGGGCGGAGCGATCCACCGGGCGCACGGGGGCGTGCTCTTCATCGACGAGATCAATACCCTCACCCCGCACTCCCAGCAGAACCTGCTGACCGCGCTCCAGGAGGGAACCTTCCCGATCACCGGCCAGAGCGAGCGGTCGAGCGGTGCGATGGTCCGGACCGAGCCGGTCCCCTGCCGCTTCGTGATGATCGCCGCAGGCAACCTCGACGCCATCCAGGGGATGCACCCGGCGCTCCGGTCTCGTGTCCGGGGCTACGGCTACGAGGTCTACATGCGCGAGACGATGGAGGACACCCCTGAGAACCGGAAGAAGTTCCTCCGGTTCATCGCCCAGGAGGTCAAGAACGACGGGAAGATCCCCCATTTCGACCGCGACGCCATGCTCGAGGTCCTCCGCGAGGCCCGGCGCCGCTCGAACCGGAAGGGCCACCTGACCCTGAAGCTCCGTGACATGGGCGGGCTCATCCGCGTGGCGGGCGACCTTGCCCGGCAGGAGAGTGCGGATTTCACCACGGTGAAGCACGTCCTCGCCGCGAAATCGGCCTCCCGCTCGATCGAGGACCAGATCTCCGACGAGTACATCCGCCGGAGCCGCGACTACGACATCACCGTCGTCGAGGGGAACCGTGTCGGCCGGGTGAACGGGCTTGCGGTGATGGGGAGCGACTCGGGCTCCGTCCTCCCGGTGATGGCCGAGGTGACCCCGAGCCAGGGGGCGAACGGTTCGGTCATCGCGACCGGTCTCTTAAAGGAGATCGCCCAGGAATCGATCAAGAACGTCAGCGCCCTGATCAAGAAGTTCACCGGCAAGGACATCCGGAACATGGACATCCACATCCAGTTCATCGGCACCTACAGCGGCGTCGAGGGCGACTCCGCCTCCGTGACGGTGGCAACAGCGGTGATCAGCGCCATCGAGAACATCCCGGTCCGCCAGGACGTCGCGATGACCGGCTCCCTCTCGGTCAGAGGCGACGTCCTCCCCATCGGCGGGGTCACCTACAAGATCGAGGCGGCGGCAAAGGCGGGGATCAAGAAGGTGATCATCCCGCGGTCGAACCTCGACGACGTCCTGATCGAGGACCGCTACCGCGATATGGTCGAGGTGGTCCCGGTCGACCACATCGAGGAGGTCCTCCAGAACGCGCTGGTGCCGGAGAACCGCGAAGGCTTCCTCTCGAAGCTCCGGAAGATGGCGGTCGGCCCGACGCCCGCCATCTTCGATCCGAACGCAAACGTCGGGCGCTCGATAGTCTGATGCCTTATGGCTGCTGATGTGCGATACTACGACATCAGGTGCGTGCGAGGCGAGGTCACTCTGGTCGATATCGACAACGGAGTGATCGAGTCCGCAGGCACCTCATTTTTTGATAAAGCTGTGATACGGGTGCTCGGTCCGAAGGGCTGGGGTTTTCTCACCCGCGACCACGTCGATATCGACTCGAAGCGGGAGGTCGACGCCCTGGTGGCGGCGGCAGCGCGGCTTGCGGCCGTGACCGCAGACGAGATCGACCTTGCCGACGCCCCCCGCGGCGTGCTCTCCGTCCCGCCCCTTGCCGAGGACCCGCGGGACGTCGACCTCGAGGAGAAGACCCGCCTGCTTGCCGGGATCGAGGAAGCGGCACGGGTTGATGGGGTGGCGAACACCCGGGCCCGCTACACCGAGGGGATCGACGCGGTCCGGTACCTGGACTCGAACGGGAACGAGTACTCCTACGAGGCCGTCCGGTCGGGCTTCTCGGTCCTCGCCATCGCGTCAAGAAACGGCGTGATGCAGATGGGGAGCGAGCGCGACCATATCACCACCGGCTTCAACCTCCGCGGGAAGCAGGACCTCGGCCGGAAGGCGGGGGAGGTCGCGGTCTCGCTCCTCGACGCGAAACTGCCGAAGGGCGGTCCGCGGCGGGCCGTCCTCGACCCCGAACTCGCGGGCGTCTTCACCCACGAGGCGGTCGGCCACGCGAGCGAAGGCGACCTCGTCCGCGAGGGCGCATCGGTCCTCGGCGGGAAGATCGGTGAAGCGATCGGCTGTCCGGGGCTCGTCATCGTCGACGACCCCACGCTCCACGAGTTCGGGTTCATGCCCGTCGATGCCGAGGGCGTTGCCGTCGAGCGGACGGAGATCATCCGCGACGGCATCCTGAGATCCTACATCCACAACCGCGAGACCCTCGCGGCGGTGGGGAACGGGGTCGCCGGCCACGCCCGCGCCGAGCACGGGGCGCCGCCGATCGTCCGGATGAGCAACACCTTCATCGAGAACGGCGATGCGGCCTACGATGAGATCATCAGCGAGTGCCGGGACGGCATCCTCCTGATCGGGTCGCGGGGCGGCCAGGTCGACCCCGGCCGCGGCGTCTTCCAGTTCAACGCGGAGTACGGCTACCTGATCGAGGGCGGCGAGATGACCGATATGGTCAGGGACGTCTCGCTCTCGGGCGAGATCCTCTCGACGCTCCATAACATCGCGCTCATCGGGAACGACCGGAAGATGAGCCCGGGCTACTGCGGGAAGGGCGGACAGAGCGTGCCGGTGAGCGACGGCGCGCCGCACCTCCTGCTTGAGCATGCAACCATCGGGGGGCGGGGCGAATGAACGGCGAAGACCTGATCGAGAGGATCCTCCGGGAAGGCAACAGCCGGGCCGACGAGATAGAGGTCTTCTACGCCCGGGGAGAGAGCATCGCCACCGAGATCAAGAAGGGGATCCTCGGCACTGCCGAGGAGTCCGTGGGCTGGAGCATGGCCATCCGGACCGTCAACGACGGAAGGATCGGCTTTTCGTCCACGAGCGACCCCGACCGCTGGAAGGAGTGCCTGGATGCGGCGCTCGCGAGCGGCCGCCTCGCTACCCCGCAGCAGTGGGGCGGGTTCCCGAAACCCGCCTCCCTGGTCAGCGCCGCCTCCGCGGCGGACCGGGACCTCGTCGTCGCGGTCGAGGACGCGGCGGGGATGGTCGAGGACCTCCTTGCCGGTGCCGCGGAGCACCCGGTGGAGGTCGTCGGCGGGGGCGCGAACCTCTCCCGGTCCTACCTGATGGTCGCGAACTCGACCGGCACCCTCTACGGCATGGACCGGACGGCGGCGTCGGTCTCCCTCGAGACGATCCGCGAACAGTCGACGGGCTACGAGTTCGACGCCTCCCCGTTCCGCGCCGAGCTCGACCCCCGGTCGGTCGGTGAGCAGGCCGCGTTCCTTGCCGCCCGCTCTCTCGGCGGCAGGGACATCGAGACCGGGCGCTACGATATCGTCCTCTCCCCGATCGCGGCGGCAAGCCTCATCGGCCAGGTCCTCCTCCCGGCCCTCTCCGGCCGGAACGTGAAGGCCGGCCGCTCGTCCCTCGCGGAGAAGGTCGGCGAGCAGGTCCTCGATGAGCGCCTCTCCGTCTACGACGACCCGTTCGCCCCCGGCTTCGGGAGCACGGCCTTCGACGCGGAGGGCGTTCCCACCCGCCGCCTGGCCTTCATCGAACAGGGGGTGCTCCGGCAGTTCGCCTACGACCTCAAGACCGGCTACCGCTACGGCGAGGCGAGCACGGGAAGCGCCGTCCGCTCCGGGGGCGAGCCGCCCGGTATCGGGTTCCACAACCTCTTCGTCGACGGACCGCGGGTAAACGAGCCCGGCGACGAGCGGGCGGTCTGGATCCACGATGTCGTCGGCGCCCATACGGCAAACCCGTTCTCCGGCGACTTCTCGGTGGAGATCTCAAACCCCTTCTGGATCGAGGGCGGAGAACTCGTCGAGCCCATCCGGACGGCGATGTTTGCCGGAAACGTCTTTGAGATGCTCGCGGAGATCGGGGGGCTCGGAAAAGACGCAAGACGGCTGGGCAGGCTCACGATTCCATCAATACGGTTAAATAACCAGCAGATCATTGGTAAATAGATGATGGAAGAGATCCTTGCCATCCTTCTTGCCGTAGCGATAGCCGCGGCGCTCTATTACCTCATGAAGAAGGCGATGACGCTCGTCATCAACGCCGTCGCCGGGCTCGTTACGCTCTGGCTCCTGAACTACTTCGATGTCATGAGCTGGTTCGGCGCGCCCGACATCCAGATCAACCTGGTGACGATCCTGATCTGCGCCCTCGGCGGTCTCCCCGGCGCCCTGGTCCTGGTGCTGCTGCACCTCGTCGGGATCGCGATCTGAGGGTTTCCCAACCACTTCTTATTTTTCGATGGTCGGGGCTTCTTCCAGCCTGGCCTTCACTGTGATCTCACGCGAAGCCGCGAAGTGCGATGTTCCGTTAGGAACGGAGCTCGAGCACCCTCAGGTGCGAGGAACGCGAAAAGGACTATTGACACCTGCCCAGACTTCGCGGCTTCGCGTGAGTTGATGGAGTAAGGGTAACAATGTGGTCTCACGCGAAGAGCGACGAGTGAAACATCCGGAGAGAGCTCACGCAGACCGGGGTCCTCGAAGTGAGACAGGCTGAAAGGCAGGAGCAGGATGCGACGTGCGGCGGGCCGGCCACTTCCTCCGGAGCCGGGAGACACCTCGTGACGCACCCGGGCCGAAACCCTTATCCCCCGCCGCGAGCCTTCCGGGACCATGACTCTCCCCCGGGCGGGCATGCTCGCTGCCGCCGTCATCCTGGCCCTGTATGCGATCACCGCCGCGGTGGTGCTGGCCGCCCCCTATGATGATCCGCTCCATGTCATAGCCCGCCTCACCGCTCTCTGGGGGTTCCTTGCTCTCGCCATCGCGGCCATCCTGACGCCGTTCCTCCGGGAGATCATGAAGGTCTTCGGCAGGCCGTTCCTCGCGGTGCACCACATCTTCGCCGCCGTCGGCCTCCTCCTCCCGACGCTGCACCCCGTGACCCTCTTCATAGCGTCGATGAACCCCGCCATATTCGTCCCGGTCTTCTCTCCGTGGGGAAGGTTCTGGGCGCTCGCAGGCCGGCCCGCGCTCTACCTCCTGTATATTGCATTTGCTGTCGTGCTGCTCCGGAAGTACATCCCGAAGTACTGGCGGTGGGTGCACGGGCTGATGTACGTCGTCCTCCTCTTTGCCATCGTGCACGGGAACCTGATCGGCCACGATTTCGAGAACCCGGTCATATGGGTCCTCTTCAACACGCTCTTCGCCCTCACTATCGCGGCGTTCGTCCTCAAGCGGTGGCAGAAGATGCAGAAGAAGAGCGGGGCCGGCCGGGGGGTCGGTGCACGGGGGTGAGCCCGGGTTTCGGCGGGCGGCTACAACAACCATGACGGCTACCTTCGCGTCGAGAGCAGTTCGTTTGGGACGAGTTATACGGAGTACATCACCGTCAACAGCGAGTCCGCGCCGGTCGGCTCGCTCTACGTCACGTCGACGCCGAACCAGGCTGCCACCTACGTCGACAACATCTTCTGCGGCGGCACGAACGGGATCGTCCCGGATCTCCTTGCCGGCACCTACACCGTCGAGGTCAGGAAGGAGGGCTACGCCACCGCCACCCGGACTGTCACCGTCAATGCCAACCAGCAGACGAACGTCCACTTCGACCTGAACGCCCCGGTGGGCACGATCGCGGTGACATCCTCCCCGCTGGGAGCGGCGGTCTACCTCGATTCCGGGTATCAGGGTACCACCTCGGCGGCCTCCGGGCAGCTGACCCTTCCGGGCATCCCCGTCGGCGTGCACCGGGTCGACGTCCTGAAGGAAGGCTACGGGCCGTTCACCGCGACGGTGACGGTCGCAAACGGCCAGACCGTACCGGTGACCGCGACCCTGAACGATGAGGACCTGGACGGAGACGGCCTGCCGGACGGCTTCGAGAACGGGTATCGCGACGGATTCGGCAGGTGGCAGACCCTCAACCCGTATCTGATCGACACCGACGGGGACGGGCTCTCGGACGGCTTTGAGGCCGGGGAGATGGTCATCGACGCGAACGGCAAGACCTACTTCAAGCAGCGGAGCGACCCGACGAAGGCGGATACCGACGGGGACGGGCTCAATGATCTTGCGGAGTTCGAGTACGGTACCGATCCCTTCAACCCGGACACCGATGGGGACGGCCTCCGTGACAGTGCCGACCCCGACCCGCTGACGCCGCAAGCCGGCGGCGACGTCGATCTCGCCAAGATCGGGCGGGCCATCATCCTCGGTGCGGTCTTCGGGGAGACCGGGCTTCCGGGTGGGCTCTTCTACGGGATGGTCGGGGAAGAGACCGCTTCCTCGCCCTACTACATGGTCGGCTGGATCGGGTTCTCCTGTCTGCCTGCCGTCGGTGGGATCGCCGATATTCGCGACGCGGTGCAGGCGATCCTCAACGGCGATCCCGTCGGCGCGGCGATGAACGCCGCGGGCGCGATCCCCGGGCCCGGGGACGGGATCAAGATCACGGGGGCGATCGCCTGCTACACCGGGAAGTTCCCGTGGAAGGCGCGGGAGCTTGGGGTATTGCTCTCGAAGGAACTCCTGGGGTCGTTGCCGGACGCGATTAAGATCCAGGTCTGGGATCTGCTCTTCGATGGGGCCGGGAGCGCGCTGCGCAACACGCATGGTGTTCCGGTAGAAGCGATTGAGGCATTAGCCAAGAAGAATGTTGACCTCGTCCATGTCAGGGGATTCCTCGAAGCGACGTTTGATGGGAATTGGGTGACGAGGAAGAATATGGACGTGAATGACTATATCGCCGAACACTTCAGAACACATGGGCATGAGTTTATTCCTCCGATACTGACCGAGGTGGAGTACAAGCAAAGGGCGACGGCCTTGATCAACCGGAGAGATAGTGGACCAAATGGAGTGGAGTTGTATTACCAGGAGGGACACGATACTCTTGTGGTCTATGATCGCATTGCCAAGGAGTTAGCCAGCGGGACGAAGGGCGGGTTGATTGTGACGTTCTATAAAACGGATGATGCATATATCTCAAGCATCGCTAGCAGACTCACGAGACTGAACTAACCGGTGACGGACGATGGAAAAATGAGCGAAGAAATTAAAAAACGTGTAACGGACGGCTTGATACGCTATGAGGAAAGTCTCAAGGAGACTGATGAACACTACGGTGAGTTGAAAATCGGGGGGAGGTACTCCCCCGATGCACCCCTTTGGCTGAAACTAATTCTCCCCTGCTGGATTCGTGCACTTGAAGAAAGAGGTATCGATTGCAAGGAGTTTCGAGATGAATATGCAAGAGTCACCCGGAAACTGACAGCCCTGGAGGAGAAGTGGGGACATGATTACCGCGAAAAACTCCTCGGAGTGTTACAACGAGACGTGAATTTCCTCTATCCCAGAAGAGTATGCTCATTCGCCGATCTGGAACCTTTCGAACTTGAAATCCCGCATGAAATATCCCTCCGCAATAGTATTGAGACACTATTGATGGAAGTAGAAGGATACTTCGACTTGGCAGAGATCAAAACGAAAGTCACCATCCTCGATGAGGTCTTCAGATGCAAATACCTGCGGGAAGTCGAGAACGTCCTGAAGTATTTCCCCGAAGCCGAGGGTTTGCACTACCCCGACGAGTTCTGGTGGATGCACCCACTGACAATGCTCCGGGAAAAGCAGGCCCTCGCAGGGGAGGTGTACGGCGACGAATCCCGGTTTACCCACTACACCGGTCATGGCCACGAGTGGTCGCCTGCACCGGGCCGGGAAGAATTCCAGCAGAAGGCGATAAGCCTGATCAACCGGAGAGACCCGGGAGTGGAACTGTATTACCAGACGGGATACGACACCCTGATCGTCTACGACCGCAACGCCAACGAGGTTGCCTGCGGGACAAAAGCAGGACTGATCGCGACGTTTTTCAGGCCAAGGAACCAGCCCGAGCACTACGTCGACGATGAAATCGCGGGCAGACTCGTCCGGTTGAACTAGATTTTGGAGACGTCGGAACATGGATGACAAACTCAAAGAACAGGTAGCGAAAGAGTTGATCCGCTACGAAAAAATCGTCGAGGAGACCGACGAGCACTACGATGAATTGGAGCCGTACGGGCGATATCCACCCGACGCGCCCTACGGGCCAAAACACCTCCTCTCGTTCCGGATCGGTCTGCTTGAAGCGGAAGGCGCCGACTGCACGGCGTTCCGGGCGGAATACGAGAGGATAACCCGGAACCTGACGGGCCTGGAGGAAAGGCGGGGACGGGAGTACCGCACCAGGTTGTTCGAGGCACTCCGGCGGGACATCGATCATTATCCCGTATTTATCAGTTATTTTACCTACCTTGAGCCTTTCGAGCTAGAAATCCCCCAGCAGCTGGCTATCCGCAGCGCTATCGAGATATTGTTGACGGAGCTGGAAAGGGATTTCGATCTCGCTGACCTGAAGACGAAAGTCGCCGTCCTCGACGAGGTTTTCCGGTGCAAGTACTCGTGGGAAGTGAAAAAGATCCTGGAGTATTATCCCGAAGCCGAAACCCTGCATTTCCCCGACCGGTTCTGGTGGCGCCATCCCTCGAAAATACTTGAAGAAAAAAGGCAATGTTGACCGGCTCATAACTTCTTTTCGATGGTGCGTTCCTGGGGTAGGAGGACGGGCTCTCGGACGCGGTGGAGTGGAACACCGTCGGCACCGATCTCTGGTCGGCCGATACTGACGAGGACGGTCATTCCGACTCCGGGGACTGGTACGATCCTGACTACGACCCCCTGGTCTTCGAGGAGCGCTATGGCCCGCTCGCGATGGGTCGGGAGTTCCTGCTCGGTGCCGTCGGCGGCGAGTGGGGCGCCGACGACCACGACAACATCTACTACCTGGGCGGCTGGGTCGCGAGCGGGGTCATCGTCATCGGCGATCTCCGGGATATCGCCGCGACGATATCGCGGGGCGACCTGGTCGGAACGGGGCTGAACCTTGCCGCGCTGATCCCGGGCTCCGGGGATGCGGCGAAGGTCGCGGTCATCGTCGGGAGGTTCGTCTTGAAGCATCCAGAACTGCTGAAGCAGGCGATGGTGCGGCTGATTAGCGAAATATTGGGTCTGGACATGCGGAAAGTCGCAGGTGCGAGCCGCGACGCTCCATCAGGAGTGGAGCGCGACTGCCGGGATGGCAAGAGCGTGAGCACCGGCAGGTGCAAGCGTGAGAAGCCATCAGGTTTCGAGCCGCGATGGTCCGTCAGGACCGGAGCGTGAGCACCGAAGGTGCGAGCCGTGAAGGCGCGAAGGCGGTGTAGATGCTGGTTCCTCTCGCGTTCTTCGCATCTGAAGGTGCTCGTTCTCTGGACCCGCGCCTTCGGTGCTCCAGCTCCGTTCGCACCTTGCGGTGCTCTTGCTCCGGCCCTTCGGCCCGTCGCACTTCGCGCCTCCGCGTGAGACCTCTTACCACGAGTGCTGACTGCGTGGGAGAGCATCGCCACTCGAAAATTGCTGCGCAATGTTCTCAAGCTCCGCTTCTGCGAAGCGTCGCTCTTAGAAGAGACTCGCCTCCGAGTACACCATAATCCGGTCCGAAAAGATCTCGAACGGCTTGATCTCGCGGGAGTGGGCCGACCGGCGCATCTTCACGACCTCGAGGGCGAGATGCACCTCCGTCAGCCCCGGCGAGCGGATGTAGCGGAGGAGGACCACCGCATCGGCGAGGTACTCGACGAGGCCGTACCGGCTCCCGTCCGGGTTCCCCGTCTCGGTCTCGCTTGTGATGATGAGCGTGCAGGCCTCGTCCCGCATCATCTCGATGAACGCGAACATCTCCTGCCGCCGGACGGATTCGTCCACGAAGAGCCCCTCAAAGAGCGATATCGGGTCGATGATCACCCGCGATGCCCCGGTGCTCCTGATGAGGGCAGGGAGCTCGCTCTTGATGCTGCTGATCGCGAGGTTGAAGTCGGTCGGGTCCAGCCGGAGGAGGTAGAGCCGGTCGCCGAACCCCTCCGTGTCCCATCCTTTCTGCGCCATGGTGGCGCGGAGGAGTTCCTCCCGCTCCTCGAGACTGATGTAGATCACCTTCTCCCCCCGCTTGATCCCTTCGTAGGCGAACTGGAGGGCAAATGTCGTCTTCCCGGTCCCGTAGGTGCCGACGATCGCGCAGATGCTCCGCTCGAGCAGCCCCCCAAGGAGCATCTCGTCGAGCCCCTCGACCCCGAACTTCACCCGGCCCTTCATCAGACCACCACCCTGATGTTGCGCACCTCAAACCCGCCCGCGGCCGAGATCTTCACCGAGAACTTCACGAGATCCTTGTCCTCGAGGCGGGGCATCACGCCCCGGAACTTCTCGAAGTGCATGACCCGCTGCCGGCGCTGCGCCCCGGTCTCCTCCCAGCGGAAGAGGAGCGTGGCGTCGACGCAGTCGGCGATCTCGAGCTCCTGAGACCGGGCCAGGATCCCGGAGGTGAGCAGGAGGTAGACGGTGGTGTTCCAGCGCTTCGCCGCCCGCTGCAGCCCGCGCAGGAAGGCGATGAACGCGTGCCACCGGACGGGGTCCGTGAGCGGGGGGGCGATCTCGGTCAGCGAGTCGAGGACGATCAGGCCGTTTTTAGGGCACCCGTCGAGCACCCGGGCGACCTCGGCCAGGATGCTCCCGTTCTCCTTGCGCTGCTTCTTCTGGAGACGTTCGATGACGCTCCCCTCGCCGTACCAGTCCGGGGGGACGATGCTCGCATCGAAGTAGAGCTCCGAGAGGTCGTGAAAGGCGATCTCCTCGTCGAGCCGGCCGTAGAGCCCCGGGCTGAAGGAGAGGGCGATCTCCTTGAGGATATCCTCCCGCATCCGGGTGAACGTCACGTACGAGATCCTCTCCGGGACCAGGAGGCTCTCATCGGCCTTCACGCTCTCCCTCAGGGTAGAGAGATGCATGATCGAGGTCTGGACGAACTCGATGTTGCCGGCACCGTGTTCCCCGAGGAGCAGCACCGCCGATCCCGGCGGGACGCCACCGTCGAGGACGGGGTCGAGCGAGGTGATCCCTGTCGGCATCCGTAGCGGGAGGCGGTCTTGCATGGATACGTTATATATGTGAATAGCGGTTAAAGCGTTGCGGTCTCCCTCGATATCACTGGAAGTTATCGCCATTGGGGGCATATCCTGCCAGAAACGCAGATTTATATGGATGCCGGTTCACATCACGTATAGTCATACGCGGTCTCTCCTGTCCGGGTCCGGGCAGGTGGTCGGGGTTAACAATGCGGGTCACGGAGCAGATGCAGGGCACGGCCGGGGATCCGGCGACGGGGGGGAACGCTACGGGCGCGTCTTCAGGGCAGGAAGGGCCAACGCTCCCTCCCGCTCTTGCCGCCCTCCTGGAGCGGGCCCTCTCCTTCCGGAAGAGCGCCGAGGCTCCGGACGCCTACGACCCCGCGGTCCACGGCAGCCTCGTGGAGGCGGCGGTCTCGCCGCCGTACGAGGAGCTTGACCGCTACTGGATCCGCGAAGGCCTCTCGCTCGCGATCGTCGCCCGCAACATCCAGACGAACCAGGCCGAATACCTCCTCTTCGAACCGGTCCTCTCGGAGTTCGAGTACGAACTCCTGGAGCGGCTCTTTGACGACCTCCGCGACGTCCTGATCCTCGACGATCAGGACCTGGCCGCCGACCGCCGGCTGGTCCTCTCCAGGAAGACACAGGACCTGCTCACGGAATACGGCCTCGTCCTCGACGACGCCACGACCTTCAAACTCCGCTACTACCTCGAACGCAACTTCCTCGGCTGGTCGCGCATCGACGCGCTGATGAAGGATCCCAATATCGAGGATATCTCCTGCGACGGTACCCGTATACCGCTCTTCCTGTACCACCGGAGGCACCAGAACATCAAGACGAACATCCTCTTTGACGAGACGGCCTTAAACTCGCTCGCGATCGCGCTCGCCCAGCGTTCCGGCAAGCACGTCTCGATAGGGAGCCCGCTCGTGGACGCGACCCTCCCCGACGGCTCACGGCTGCAGCTCACCTTCGGCAGCGAGGTCACCACCCGGGGCACCTCGTTCACGATCCGCAAGTTCCGTGAAGCCCCGTTCACGCCTGTCGAACTGATGGAGACGAAGACCTTCGACGTCGACCAGCTCGTCTACTTCTGGATGGCGATCGAGAACAACAAGAGCCTCCTCTTCATCGGCGGCACCGCGTCGGGGAAGACCACGTCGCTCAACGCGGTCGCCCTCTTCATCCCCCCGCTCGCAAAGATCGTCTCCATCGAGGATACCCGCGAGATCACGCTCAACCACGAGAACTGGGTCGCGAGCGTCACGCGCGAAGCGGTAGCCGAGGGTCTCGGCGCCACCATCGGGATGTTCGATCTCCTCAAAGCCGCGATGCGGCAGCGCCCCGAGTACATCCTGGTCGGCGAGGTCCGGGGGAACGAGGCCCAGACCCTCTTCCAGGCGATGAACACCGGGCACACGACGTTCTCCACCATGCACGCCGGCGGCGTCGACGCCGCGATCCACCGCCTGGAGAACGCACCCCTCAACGTGCCGAGAAACATGCTCCAGGCCCTCGACGTCATATCCGTCCAGGCGCTCACCCACCGGGGGCGCGACCGCGTCCGGCGGTGCCGGGAGATCGTCGAACTCGCCGGGATCGACCCGATCACCGGCAACCTCCAGGTGAACACGGTCTACGAGTACAACCCCATCCCCGACACCTTCTCCTACTCCGGGCGGTCGCGGATCTACGCCGAGATCATGGAATACCGGGGCTGGAGCCGGGCCCGGCTGAATGAGGAACTGGGACTACGGCGTTCCGTCCTCCTCGCGATGCACGAGCAGGAGATCAGGGACTACCGGGTGGTCGCCCGGATCATCCAGGCCTTCACCATCGACCGCGACCGGGTGCTCGCCTCGCTCGACAACCTCCGCGGGTTGATCCGGTGACGCTGTCCGTCCGCGCGCGGGCCCGCCGCCTCGTCCACCGCCTGGCGGAGCGCGACCCCGTCCGCTACCGGGGCCTCCACGAAGACCTCGTTGCGGCGAACCTCGGGGTCACCCTCGACCGCTACCTCCTGCGGATGTTCCTGACTTCCGGGCTCTTCGGTCTCTTCTGCGCCCTTGCAGCCTTCCTCGCGATGCGCTTCTCGCTTCTCCCGCGTGTGAACATCGGTGTATACAACGTCTTCTCCCTTCACCTTCCGGCGTTCATCCAGGCGGAGCCCGCGATCGGGGCCCTTCAGGCCGCCATGTGCGTATCCGTCTTCGGGGTTGCCGCCTATGCGGCCGGCGTCTTCTTCCTGCGCTACCCGTCCCTGGTGAAGAAGAACCGGGAGACCCGGATCAACCTGCTGCTCCATCACGCCGTCGCCTACATGTACGCCATGCGCCAGGGGGGAGCGGAGATGATGGCGGTCTTCCGGGCGATCGGCGAGAGCTCGGCGGTCTACGGCGAAGCCTCCCACGAGTTCCGCCGGGTCGTCCGGGACGCCGACTACTTCGGCTACGACGTGATCACGGCCCTCCGGCACCTGCAGGAGACGACTCCGTCGGAGAAACTCCGGGAGTTCGTCCAGGACCTCGTCTCCGTGGTCGAGAGCGGGGGGGATATGCTCGCTTTTCTCGAGACCCGGGTGCGCACCTACCAGGAGGAGGCCCGGTTCGAGCAGAAGACTTTCCTCTCGACGCTTCAACTGGTCGCCGAGGCCTACGTGACGCTCTTCGTCGCCGGCCCGCTCTTCATCATCATCGTCATGGTCGTCATGGGCTTCATGAGCAGTACGCCCATCCTGCAGCTCTCGGTCGTCATCTACCTCCTGGTCCCGGTCGGCTCGCTCTTCTTCATCCTCTTCCTCGACACGATCTCCATCAAGAGCGAAGGAATCGAGCGGTACACCGAAGCCCGATGGCTCCGCGAGTTCGACGACGTCCGGGTCGAAGAGCGGACCGGCGACGAACCGTTCGTCCGGCAGCTTGCCCGCTACGACCGGATCCGCAGCCTCCGGACCTTCCTGCGCCATCCCCTCCGGGCGTTCCTGGTCGAGCCGAACAGAACGTTCTACGTGACGGTCCCGGTCGCGCTCGTATACGTTCTCCTCGCCTTCCTCGCAACCCCGCGCTATACGGACATCGAGGTGCTGATCGACGTCCTCGACGACCACCTGATCGTGGCGCTCCTGATCGTCCTCGCCCCCTTCGGCATCTTCCATAGGTCCTGGCAGAAGAAGGTGATGGGGCTTGAGGCGGCTATCCCCGAATTTCTCAACCGCCTCTCCGGGATAAACCAGGTGGGCCTGACGCTCGCGCAGGCGATCACGATCGTGGTGAAGGCCGACCTCGGGATCCTGACCTACGAGATCCGGAAAGTCAAACGCGACATCGAATGGGGCGCGAGCGTCCAGGATGCGCTCGTGCGGTTCGAGGAACGGATACGCACCCCCACCATCGCGCGTGCGGTCACCCTGATCACGACGGCGAGCCGGATGACCGGGAACATCGGGGAGGTCCTCAACATCGCCGCACGCGACGCGGCGATGTCGGAGACCCTCAAGCGCGAGCGGCAGGGGGAGATGTTCATCTACGTCGCCATCGTCTACCTGGTCTTCACGGTCTTCATCTTCGTCGTGGCCGTCATCCAGTCCCAGTTCCTCACCGTGCTCGCCGGGGTCGACGCACCGGCCGCCGCCGGGATCTCCGGCAGTTTCACGTTTGGGAACGCTCCCATCGCGACCTTCGAGCGTCTTCTCTTCCACGCCTGCCTCATCCAGGCGCTCTTCTCGGGCCTGATCGCCGGGGAGATGGGAGAGGGGTCGCTCCGGGCGGGGGTCAAACATGCGGCCGCGATGGTCGGCATCGCGTTCGTGATCTTCACCATATTCCTGTAAGACCGGCCGCGATAGGATTTTATATCCTTCACCTCCCACCTCTCTCGCGGTGATGCCAGATGTGTACAGTCGGTGGACCTGTCGATATCGAGTTCGATGATGATCGGGTGAAAGGCAAGAACTACCGCTGCAAGGAGTGCGGTGAGAAGTTCAAGGGCGTCGGGAAGCGGCCCATGTGCCCGAGCTGCCAGTCGGAAGATGTCGAGGAAGCCTGAAGGCGGCGCGTCCGGGGGCTCTCCCGCAGGAAAGGGGGAGCCTGTCCCCCTCGGCGACGAACTCCTCCTCATCCGGGGGGAGCGCTCTTTTCTGCTCGTCGGGAAAGCCGGTTCCCGGTTTCCCCTCTGCATCGAGACCCCCGACGACGAGTACTGCCTCGCGGTCGACCCCGACGATCTGGTCGCCGTCTCGATGCCCGAGGGCGGCCCGGTCGAGCAGGCCCGCATGATGCTTGAGCTGGTCCGGCGATACCATATCCCGCTCGTCGTCCTCCCTAAAGATCATCCGGGATCGAAAAGGTTATCGATGGTCGTCTCGGTCGCCCCGGAGATCCACCTCTCCTGCGATATCCGGCGGGGGACCCACCCCGAGCAGCACCTCCTCTGCTCTTCGGGGGAATTGACCGGACTCTCGCTTGCCGGGATTCCCGGGGGCGTTCTCTTAAAACACCTCCCCGATGGGGCGATGGTCAGGTATCTGGATGCGGAGAACTCCTCAGCGGACAAACAACAATAAATATATGCCCAATTTCATCAAATATTCATACGCCGTGAGAAGGAGGGTTTGATGAAGACCGATGTCCTGAAGAGCATCAGGGAAACTGAAGAAGAGTATCAGGCGATGATCCGTGATGCGCAGGCCGCGAGGAAGAAGAGCCTTGCGGATGCCGAGCAGGAGGCTGAGAGCCTGGTCCTGAAGGCACAGAGTGATGCCGGGGATTACAGGAATCAGCGTCTCGTGGAGGCACGGGCAGAAGCCCGGCGCAGATACGAAGGGATCGTCAAGGAGGGTGAAGCGCGCGCAGATACCCTGAAACAGCAGGGGAACAAGAACCTTGCACGAGCCGTGGACGCTGTCGTCGCACGGTTTAAGGAGCAGGTGCATGTTAAGGCCTGAACGGATGCGCCGGCTGCTCATCGCGGCCCCGAAGGGTGAGATCGAGACCATCATCAGAGAGCTCTACCGCCACAACGTCTACCACATCGAGGACTTTGTACCGGAGAGCTCGTCTCCTGAGGCGCTCTCGATCGGCCACCCGTTACCGGAGGCAAGCGATGCGGCTTCGGCGCTCATTAAGGTCAGAGTAATCGAGAATGCGTGCGGGATAGACCCGGAGAACGTAGAAACCAGAACAAAGCTCCCTGCGTCGAAAGTCAGGGCGATGATCCGGACGGATCTTCCCGCCATCCAGAAGGAGGCCGAGGATCTTATCGCTTCGCGCTCGAGACTGGAGGCGCGGCAGAAGGAGCACGAGCAGCGCGTAAAGGAGCTTGAACCGTTTGCCGCGGTTCCCCTGGATCTGGAGCTCTACCGCGGATACCTGCGGTTTACCGTCTTTACCGGTCATATCACGCACGATGTCGTCATCGACGTCCCCCACGAGAAATATTTTTCCGACAAGGTGGACGGCAACATGATCGTCGTCATGGTGCAAAACGAGCACCGCGAGCAGGTCGAGCGGACCCTTCTCGACGCCGGGTTCCAGGCGATCCCGGTTCCGGACGAGACAGGTTCTCCCGACGAGCGCCGGAAAGCCCATGCAGAAGAGGCCCGGCGGCTCGGTGACGAGATTGCTGCGGTCAACGGAAAGATTGCAGGGATCCGCGAGAGGCACGCCGACTTCCTGGTAGCATGCGATGAACTACTCACGGCTGACGTAGAGCGGGCGGAAGCCCCGTTGCGGTTTGCTACCACGGAAGAGACCTTCATCACCGAAGGCTGGGTGCCTGAAGACCGGGCCGACAGGATCCAGGAAGCACTGGAGAGAGCGACGAACGGCCGGATCTACATCGAGAAGATGGAAGTCGAGGACGACACCGCGGTTCCGGTGGAGTACCAGAACCCGTCGTTCGCCTCGCCGACGCAGATGCTCATGGACGTCTATGCGCGGCCCCGCTACTCCGAGATCGATCCGACGCTGATGGTAGCCATCGTGTTCCCCATCTTCTTCGGCATGATCCTCGGCGACGTGGGCTACGGAGCCATCCTGCTTGGACTGAGCCTTGGGCTGCGGAAATTCCTGAAGGGCGACGGCGCAAAAAACCTCCTCAACGTGCTCGGTGTCGCAAGCATCTCAAGTATCATCTTCGGCGTACTCTACAGTGAGTTCCTGGGATTCTCGCTCCCGTGGGCGCCGCTGATCTTCTCCCGACACCTCAACATAGGAGGCCACGCGGGAGGGCACGGCCCGCAGGTAGCCGAACTCATGATCCTCGCGATCTGGATCGGTATTCTGCACATCACGCTCGGGCGCATCCTCGGGATGCTCAATGCACGGAGACTCTATCACGGGAGACACGCAACAAAGGCGGTCATCGCGAACGCCGGCTGGCTCGGCGCCATGTGGGGTATCATCCTCATCATCTGGGCGTTCTATGCCCTGCCGATGATGCCCGACCTGACAGGTTCCGCTATTACCCTTCCGCTGGGCGTCGTACTCCTCGTTGGAGGCGTCATCGGAATCGCTCAGGAGAATGCGCTTGAGATCGTCGAGATCCCGACGATCATCAGCCACGTGTTATCCTACGCCCGTCTTGTGGCGGTGGGCTTATCCTCGGTCGCAATCGCGATGGTGGTCAACTACATCGCGATCGGCATGATGATCGAGCCCCAGCTTGAAGCGATCACCCCGGTCGGCGTGATCCTCATCATCGTCGGCATTCTCGTCTTCCTGATGGGGCACATGCTGAACACGGCACTCGGCCTCCTCGGTGGCGGTCTGCACTCGATTCGTCTTCACTATGTTGAGTTCTTCACCAAGTTCTACAAAGGTGGAGGCAAAAAGTACAATCCATTCGGTATGAAATCGAAGTTTACGGAGGAATAAGAAAATGGTAGATTTTGGCACAGCAGAACTGACCCTTGAAATGATTCAGGCATCGCAGTTGGGAATGAGAGCAGTCGGCGCAGGCCTCGCAGTAGGTCTGACCGGTGTCGGCACCGGCCTTGCTGAGATGGGTATCGGTGCGGCCGCAGTCGGTGCAACCGCAGAGAACAGGGACATGTTTGGTCTCGCACTGCTCTTCACGGTCATTCCGGAAACCATCGTCATCTTCGGTCTTGTGGTTGCACTGCTGCTTCTGTTCTGATGGAGTGAACCATGGGACTCGAAGCAGTTGTCAACGAGATCCGGGAGAAAGGGCGAAGGGAGGTCGAGGCGATCCGGGCAGAGGGCCGGGCCGACGTCGAGGAGATCCTGAAGGACGCACAGGCCCGCGCCGCCGGGATCAAGTCTTCGGCAAACGAGGAGGCAGAGCGGACGGCCGCCTACCTCATCAACCAGGAGGCCTCGGCAGCAAACCTCGTCGTCAAGCGACAGGTCTTGAACGCCCAGAAGACGCTCCTCGATCAGGTCTATTCGGCCTCGCTCGCCGCTGTCGGTGATCTGCCTGCTGAGTTCCACGAAAAGGCGCTCACAGAGCTGTTGAAGAGAGCGGCAAAGGAGATCAAGAAGGGTGTCGTCCATGTGAACGAGCGGGATACGGCGGTCGTCGAGAAGATCCTCGGCCAGACCAAGTCCCTCTCGGGCTACAGCGTGGGCAAGCCGGCCGCGATCCCCGGCGGTATCATCGTCGAGAGCATCGACGGCGCTCTGCAGATCGACTACAGTTACCGCACGTTCCTGGACGAGATCTGGGAATCCGGCCTGAAGGACGCGTCAGAGATCCTGTTTACATGAGGAGGGTTCATACATGGCAGGGATAAGTAGTAGCGGATCGGCCCTGTATATCTACGCCTGCACCCGCATGCGGGTGCGGAGATCGCAGCTGATACCGCGCGAGGACTATCTCCGCATGCTGAATATGAGCCTGCCTGAGATCACCCGGTTCATCGGCGAGACCAACTACCGGTCCGAGATCGATGAACTCGGCACCTCCTTCTCCGGTATCGACCTCGTTGAGGTGGCCCTGAGCTGGAACCTCGCGAAAGAGTACCAGAGCATCCTGGAGCTCATGCCGGGAGACCTGAAGTACTTCACGGCGAGTTACCTGCGCCGCTGGGATATCCAGAACATCGTCACCCTCTTGCGCGGCAAGATGCAGGGGATGCGGCCGGGCAAGATCAAGGAGGTCCTGGTCCCGGCCGGCAGGCTTGACAGGGTCGTCCTCGACCGTCTGGTGGCCGAAGACTCGCCCGAGCGGGTCGTCGAAGCCCTCAGGGGCGAGCGGTTCTATCCGACTCTCGAGCGGGAACTCCCGCGCGCGGTGGAGACCGGATCGTTTGCTCATCTCGAGAACGAGCTCTACAAAGGCTACTACGCGCGGCTGATCGCCGACGCCACGGGAGGCCTCAAGGGCGGGGACGTGTTCCTGAAGTACATCGAGCTTGAGATCGATATCCGGAACATTCAGAACCTCTTCCGCCTGCGGGCGAGCCACGTCCACGAGGACGTCAGGGAACTGATGATCAGTGGCGGCTCGTTCAAGGTGGAGGAACTGCAGCGGCTCTCGGGACTTGAGGATCGGGACGAGTTCATCGACGCTCTGAAGCGGCAGGTGAGGATGGTCCCGCTCCTGAACGCACTCGAGGAGATCCGGGGCAGGACCGCCCTCCACCAGGTCGAGGTCGCCCTGACCAAGGTGCAGCTTGACCAGATGGAGCGGATGTCGAAGCGGTATCCGTTCTCGATCCTTCCGGTCATCGTTTACCTGGAAGAGAAGAAGTACGAAGTCGCGAACCTTCGCGCCCTCGCCCGGGGCAAGGAAGCCGGCCTCCCCGGTGAGCGGTTACAGGGCTACCTGGTGATGTAGAATGGAGATCGCAGTTGTCGGTACCGGTGAATTCATCCTCGGGTTCCGGCTTGCGGGGGTCAGGAAGACCTACGCGGCCGAGACCGACGAGCGGCTGGTCGAGCACATCAACCGGGTGCTGGAAGACAAAGACGTCGGCATCCTCGTGCTGAAGGGCAGCGACATGGAGCGGATCCCCATGCGGCTTCGCACCACCCTTGAGAACTCCGTCAAACCAACGGTGATCGCGATTGGCGGAGACGAGGGCGGCCTGTCGATGAGAGAGAGAATCAAGAGATCGGTGGGTGTTGATCTGTGGAAGTAATGGAGAAAGGAAAAGAAAACAGGACTCAGGGAGTCCTGAAGAGGATTTCAGGGCCGGTCGTCACTGCTGTCGGTCTCGACGCACACATGTACGACGTGGTGAAGGTCGGTACTGAGGAACTGATGGGGGAGGTCATCAAGATCCAGGGTGAGAACATCATCATCCAGGTCTATGAAGACACCGCCGGTATCAGACCCGGTGAGCCGGTATCGAACACCGGCCTCTCGCTCGCAGTCGAACTCGGGCCCGGCCTGCTGACCAGTATCTACGACGGGATCCAGCGGCCGCTCGAGGTGCTCATGGACAAGATGGGCAACTTCATCGAGCGCGGCGTCTCGGCTCCCGGCCTCTCCCACGAGACGAAGTGGGAGTTCGTCCCCACCGTGAAGGCGGGCGACGTCGTCGGCCCCGGGGACATCCTCGGCACGGTTCAGGAGACGAACATCGTTCACAAGGTCATGGTTCCTCCCCGCATGAAGGGCGGCAAGATCAAGAAGATCTCGGCCGGCAACTTCACGGTGGACGAGACTATCTGTGTCCTTGAGGACGGCACCGAGATCACGATGCTCCAGCGCTGGCCGGTCCGTGTGCCCCGCCCCGTGAAGGAGAAGCTGAACCCGGACATCCCGCTGATCACCGGTCAGCGGATCCTGGACGGTCTCTTCCCCATCGCAAAGGGCGGCACGGCGGCCATCCCCGGCCCGTTCGGGAGCGGCAAGACGGTCACCCAGCAGCAGCTTGCGAAGTGGTCCGATGCCGAGATCGTCGTCTACATCGGCTGCGGCGAGCGCGGCAACGAGATGACCGAGGTTCTGACGGAGTTCCCCGAACTGGAGGACCCGAAGACCGGCAAGCCGCTGATGGAGCGGACGGTCCTGATCGCGAACACCTCGAACATGCCGGTCGCGGCCCGTGAAGCATCCGTCTACACGGGGATCACGATCGCCGAGTACTTCAGAGACATGGGCTACGACGTCTCCCTGATGGCCGACTCCACCTCCCGGTGGGCTGAGGCCATGCGTGAGATCTCGAGCCGTCTTGA
The DNA here is from genome assembly GCF_032842345.1 of Methanoculleus caldifontis. NCBI lineage: Archaea > Methanobacteriati > Methanobacteriota > Methanomicrobia > Methanomicrobiales > Methanomicrobiaceae > Methanoculleus > Methanoculleus caldifontis. Next base: position 860,215 of record NZ_WBKO01000001.1, read on the forward strand.
AGAGATGCCCGGTGAGGAAGGATACCCCGCATACCTTGCGGCGCGCCTCTCGGAGTTCTACGAGCGTGCAGGCCGCGTGATCAACAGGAACGGCACGAGCGGTTCGGTCTCCGTCATCGGTGCGGTCTCTCCGCCCGGTGGTGACTTCTCCGAGCCCGTCACCCAGAACACCCTGCGTATCGTCAAGGTCTTCTGGGCACTGGACGCGAAGCTCTCCCAGCGCCGGCACTTCCCGGCGATCAACTGGCTGAACTCCTACTCGCTGTACCTCGACGCCCTCGGCGACTGGTACGACCGCGAGGTCTCGCCCGAGTGGAACCCCCTGCGGTCCTGGGCGATGGGTGTCCTCCAGAAGGAAGCCGAACTCCAGGAGATCGTCCAGCTGGTCGGTTCCGACGCGCTCCCCGACGAGGAGCAGGTCACCATCGAGGTGGCCAGGATGATCCGTGAGATCTTCCTGCAGCAGAACGCCTACGACGCGGTGGACACCTACTGCTCGATGGCCAAGCAGTACGACATGATGAAGGCGATCAAGTACTACGCCGACCTTGCCCGGACCGCCCAGGCGGGCGGAGCGACCCCGGCACAGGTCATCGGCATCAAGAGCAGGAACGAGCTCCCGCAGATCAAGTTCATCAAGGACTACGAGCCTGAGCTTGAGAAGATCCTGAAGGCCATGAATGCTGAATTCGAAGCGATGAGGACGGCGTGACCATGAAGGAATACAGAACGGTTGCACAGATTGCCGGCCCCCTGGTCTTCGTCGAGAAGACGGAGCCGGTGGGCTACAACGAGCTCGTCAACATCGTGACCGCCGACGGCACGCAGAAGCGCGGCCAGGTGCTGGACACGAGCGACGAGATCGTGGTCGTCCAGGTCTTCGAGACCACTGCCGGTATCGGCAGGGACTCGGGGATCCGCTTCACCGGCGAGACGATCAAGATGCCGGTCGGAAGAGAGATGCTCGGACGTATCCTCTCCGGCGGCGGCAAGCCGATCGACGGCGGCCCGGAGATCGTGCCCGAGAAGAGGCTCGAGATCACCGGCGCGGCCATCAACCCCTACGCCCGTGCGTCCCCTGCGGACTTCATCCAGACGGGTATCTCGACGATCGACGGGACGAACACCCTGGTCCGGGGGCAGAAGCTCCCGATCTTCTCCGCCTCCGGTCTGCCCCACAACGATGTGGCGCTGCAGATCGCGCGGCAGGCGAAGGTGCCCGGCTCGACCGAAGAGTTCGCCGTGGTCTTTGCGGCCATGGGTATCACCCGTGAAGAGGCCAACCACTTCATGGCCGACTTTGAGAAGACGGGCGCCCTCGAGCGGGCAGTCGTCTTCTTAAACCTTGCCGACGACCCGGCCGTCGAGCGGATCATCACGCCGCGTCTCGCGCTCACCACGGCCGAGTACCTGGCGTTCGAACTCGGCTACCACGTGCTCGTCGTCCTGACGGACATGACCAACTACTGCGAGGCGCTCCGTCAGATCGGTGCGGCCCGTGAGGAAGTGCCCGGCCGGCGTGGCTATCCGGGTTACATGTACACGGACCTTGCAAACATCTACGAGCGTGCCGGTATCATCAAGGGCGTCAAGGGCTCTGTGACCCAGATCCCGATCCTGACGATGCCCGGCGACGATATCACCCACCCGATCCCGGACCTGACCGGTTACATCACCGAAGGCCAGATCGTGGTCAACCGTGAGCTGCACCGGAAGGGTATCTACCCGCCGATCAACGTGCTGCCCTCGCTCTCCCGTCTGATGAACCTCGGTATCGGGAAGGGGCACACCCGCGAGGACCACAAGAAGGTCTCCGATCAGCTCTACGCGGCGTATGCCGAGGGTAACGATCTCCGGGGCCTGGTCGCCATCGTCGGCAAAGACGCGCTCTCGGAGCGCGACCGGATGTTCCTTGAGTTCGCCGACCTCTTCGAGGACCGGTTCGTCCGGCAGGGACTCTACGAGGACCGGTCGATCGAGGGAACTCTCGATCTCGGCTGGGACCTCCTCTCGACGCTGCCCGAAGAGCAGCTCGTCCGTATCGACCGCGAACTGATCCAGAAGTATCACCCGAAGTACCGGAAGAAGGCACAGGGGTAAGTGTCCATGGCGCTGCGAGATATCAAGCCGACCCGATCTGAGCTGATCAACGTCAAGCGGCGGATCAAGCTCTCGGAGCGCGGCTACAACATCTTAAAGATGAAGCGCGATGGGCTGATCCTGGAGTTCTTCAAGGTGCTGCAGCAGGCCAAAGACAGCCGCGGCGCGATGCTGGAGCGGTATACGCATGCGATGGAGATGATCGCCCTCGCGGAGACCGTCGAAGGCGCGATCGGGGTGAAGGCCGCCGCCTTCTCGACGGCGGACGTCCCCTCGATCTCCTTAAAGAGCAAGAACATCATGGGCGTCGTCGTCCCGCAGATCGAGGCATCCTCGGTCCGGAAGGGCGTGCTTGACCGCGGTTACGGGATGCTCGGCACATCTGCCGTCATCGACGAGACCGCGGAGGCGTTCGAGGACCTGCTTGAGGCGATCATCGAGGCGGCGGAGATCGAGACGACCATGAAGCGGCTGCTCGACGAGATCGAGAGCACCAAGCGGCGCGTGAACGCGCTCGAGTTCAAGGTGATCCCGGAGCTCTCCGAGGCCAGAGATTTCATCAAGATGCGTCTTGATGAGATGGAACGTGAGGAGCTCTTCCGCCTGAAAAAGATTAAGGCCCGGAGCGCCTGATCAGGGTAGGGGTGATACCCGGTGGAGATCGGTACGCTTGCAGATGCGGGTAAACTGACGGGAACGGTGATGTTGCGGGTTGATTTCAACTCGCCCATCGATCCCTCGTCAAACCAGATTCTGGATGACAAGAGGTTCAGGGAGCACCTGCCGACGGTGCAGGCGCTTGAGGATGCGCGGCTCGTTATCCTCACGCACCAGAGCCGGCCCGGCAAGAAGGACTACACGACGCTTGAGGCGCACGCGGCAAAATTGGAGCGGATGCTCGGCCGTCCGGTCACCTACGTCGAGGATATCTTCGGGCGGTGCGCCCGCGATGCCATCCGGAGCGCAAAGCGCGGGGATGTCCTGATGCTCGAGAACCTCCGGTTTGCCGCCGAGGAGAACCTGACCCTGAAGCCGGAGGATGCGAAGAAGACTCTCCTCGTCCGGAAGCTTGCCGCGATGGCCGATATCTACGTCAACGACGCCTTCGGTACGGCACACCGGTCGCAGCCCTCGATCGTGGGGCTGCCGCTCGTCCTCCCGTCGGTGGGCGGGCTCCTGATGGAGAAGGAGGTCGCGAACCTCTCCCGGGTCTTTACCGGCGCTCCCCGCCCTGTCACCTTCGTGCTCGGCGGGACGAAGGTGGACGACTCGATCGCGGTCGCAGAGAATGTTCTGGCGCGGGGGACGGCCGATAAGGTGATCGTGGTCGGAGTGGTCGCGAACGTCTTCCTGCTTGCGGCGGGCCGCGATATCGGGCGGCCGTCGGCCCAGCTGATCGACCAGCTCGGCTACCGCGCCGAGGTCGAGAAGGCGAAAGCCCTGCTCGAGACCTACCGCGACCGGATCGCCCTGCCGCACTCGGTCGCCGTTCGCGAGGACGGCGGGCGGGTGGAGTACCCGGTTGACGCCGTCCCGGAGAACGCCCAGGTGCTCGACCTCGGGGCCGAGTCGATCGATCGTCTCACGAAGGCGATATCGGATTCGGGAACGGTCGTGGTGAACGGCCCCGCGGGGCTCTTTGAAGAGGAGCAGTTCGCCGTCGGCACCTTCGAGTTGATGAAGGCCGCCGCCGACGTCGAGTTCTCGGTGGTGGGCGGCGGGCACTCCGGCGCAGCCATCGAGCGGCTCGGTATCGAGGATCGGTTCACGCACATCTCGACAGGCGGAGGCGCGGCGATCGAGTTCCTGACCGGGAAGAAGATGCCCGCCATCGAAGCGCTGGAGATGTCTAAGTCGATCTTCAGGTGAAGGGCGCCTGCGCCCTCACTATCATCTCTTCTTGGAATATTCGGGCTGGCGACGGCACGTGCCGCACGTCGGCCGATGCCTCTCCCGGGAGGGAGACGGTTGCGGTGCTCTTTTTTAGAGATGGTAAAAATCCGAGGAGGGGGACCACACCCGGAAAGCATGTTATGGCCCGGTGTAAATTTGCTTGTTGCCGCTGAACGCTGATGCAGGAGCGGTCTGGTTCGCGGGCCGCCCCTGCATCGAACCCCTGTAATTCCTGGTTGGTGTCTTGTGGGTGTGGCTGTTGTGGTGATTGCTGATGGAATTGAACGACTGATGGTTGCTGAGTGTGGTCGTACCCCGATCCAATATCTATAACGTCGAGTATATAATATTTGCCCATAAATATTTGTGGCAATATTTCTCTCAGAATAAAAATCCGGCGCTCAGAGCGGCCCATTTTTTCCAGGGAGTTTCTCTGGTCTCTCCGTTATCCGACCGCAATTCTTTATATCTGCCCGGGTGCAGGGCGGTGGCGGCGGGAGATGAGCCCGGCACCGCGCCCCCCCCCGGTCACTGCCGGAGGAGGGCGACGCGGGAGCCGACGGGGATCCCGATGTCCGCGCCGATGGGGCCGCACTTGACCGACATCAGGTAGGCTACCGGCGGGAGGTCGCGGTCGTCGGAGAGCGACTCGTAATTCGCCATCCCTTTGGCGATGACGAGCGTCGCCCGGTCGAGAGCGTCGGCGAGGACCGGCGGGGCGAGGTCCCGGTTGAGGCCGAGTTCGGCGATGCCGCCGGAGGTGGTGGTGAGCACGTCCGCCCGGCGGTCGAGGCCGAGGGCCACCGCATCCGCGATCGTCGCGTCGTTCAGGATGGGCGCGCCCCTGACGGCGAGCGTGACATGCGACCCGTTCTGTCGGAGGTGGTCGACCAGAAGCGCGTCAAAGACGATCTCGCCGCAGTTGTCGGCGAGGTAGACCACCCGTGACGCGAGGGCCTCCATCGCACCGGTGTCGTCGACGGTCAGCCCCGCGGAGAACTCACGGCGGAAGAACTCGACGAAGTTGTCGGTGACGGTATGCGCCTTTGAGCCGTAGTCCAGCGTGTTGCCGATGACCGACGCAAGTATCAGGTCGCGGAACGACGAGAGATCGCCGCGCACCCTCCGGCAGACCGCCGCCGCGTCCTCGTTGTTGTTCATCTTCAGGGACCGGTAGGGGTCGGGATCGCCGATCATCTCGTAGGCGAGGCGGTGCACCCGGCTCGCGATGACCGGGGCGGGCACGGGATCGGCGGCGATGCGCCGGAGGAGATCGCGGCATGCATCGACGATCTCGCTGATGCGCGCCGGATCGTCGATGCAGAGCCTGCTCTCGTACTCGACGCGCGAGATCAGGCATTCCGTGCAGCCTGGATAGAACTTCATGCTGCTGAATGTTGGATGCGATGAGCGAAAAAACAGTGTAATGGGGCCACTGCGATTTGAACGCAGGTCAGAAGACCCCCAGTCTCCTAGGATGGCCAGGCTACCCTATGGCCCCTCCCTATCGTATATGCTTGAATTACACATATACTTTCGCTTTGGGGGGCGGGGGCAGAAGGCCTATCCCCGCGTTCTCTTGTACTCTTCGACACTCCGCGTCAGCTGTTCCAGCTCGCTGCCGGTGATCTCCATCCTGCCCGTCAGTGCGTTGACCTCGGTGAGGAGCTGCTGGATGCGCACGTACATCACGTACATGATGAACAGCAGGCAGATGATGATCACCGAGAGCAGAACGATCATGATTGCATTGATATCAGCCATTATGGTCCTCTCCTGAATAGTGTACGGGCGAGCCGCTCGATAAACCCTTCCTGAACCTTATCGGGCTCTTCCTCGATGGGGATGCCCGCGAGCTCCGCCGCAACTCTTCGGAATACTTTTGACGATTCGGATCCCGGGTACTTCACGACGATCGGCGTCCTTGCCGCCGCTGCCCTTCGCACGTTCGCATCTTCAGGGATCGTGTCGATGATCCGCACACCCAGAGCCTTCTCGATCTTCTTCCTGCTCAGGTCGGAGCTGTCGAGGGTTGCCCTGTTGAGGACGGCCCCGCCGACGGCCCCGCCGATCATCTCCGTCAGGATCCTGATCTTCAAGGCATCCATGAGCGAAGAGATCTCGGGGTTCACGACCAGCAGCACCTCGTCGGCTACGGTGAGCGGTATGACCGCGTCGGTGCCGATGCCTGCAGGCGCGTCGAGAAACAGGAAGTCGCAACGGTCGGTGAGGTCGCACATCACGTCTTTGAGCCGTTCCGGATCCGCGCTCTGGAACCCCTGGAGCGAGAGGCCGCTCGGCACGATCTTGAGGCCGTAGGGCCCCTCGTACATCGCGTCCTGGATCCGGGCATTCCCCGCCAGGACCTCGTGGAGCGTGACGGGTGTCTTATCGAGCCCCAGCACCAGTCCCAGGTTGGCCATGCCCAGATCCATATCGACGATGCAGGTTTTCCTGCCGAGCTGGGCCAGCGCTGTCCCCAGGTTTGCAGTGACGGTCGTCTTCCCGGTTCCTCCTTTGCCGGAGGCGATGGTGTACGCCCTGATCATCTAAAACCGTCTCAAGGATAGATTGTGGTAGTTATATTTAACCCTATTCGTTTGGTTTTCTCTCCTGTGGGACTTAAATCCAGTTTAATATGGCATAATCCTCTCGAGCGGGCGAACGGGGTTGTGGGCACCATGAAAGCTCCGCGCCGCAGGCCGGGCATCCTGCCGCGGATCGGCCCGGCGATGCAGCCCCGGGTGCAGCGCGACTTCCCCTCGCTTTACGGCCCAATTCTCGTGGAATCGCGGCAAAAAAACGAGTCGGGGGCCGGTCCGTGTCGGTGCCGATTCGATATTCATATATGATGTGACGCATATATGTCCATGAAGTATACCGGGGTTAACTACATGAGTCATGATTCCTTCATGGAAGAGAATGCCCTGCGCTGCATCGATGAACTCCGGTCTATCCCCGGGGTTGCCGCATGCGCTCTCGTATCCTGTGAGGGCGCGGTTCTGGGTAAGTACTTCCGGGAGGGTAGCCAGTCATCGCCTCTTTTCGCAGCGATGTGCGCAACGGTCCTTGCATCGGCAGATGCCGCCTGCGGCAGCGTCCGTATCCCGCGGCCGTCCATGGTCGCCATCACGGCAACAGACGCCACGATCCTCATCCTGACTGTAGGGGAGGCTGCCCTGATCACGGCGGTAATAGATAAGTCTGCGGATCTCTCAACAGTACAGAGACGGTTATCATCTATGGCGGTCAGAATCGGAGGGGAGATGTGATGTATACGATACTGGTTGTAGACGATAGTCCCATGATCGTCGACGTCTTCGTTACCATGCTGGAGCGCGGCGGTTATCGTCCGATCACCGCCTTCAGCGGTGAGGAGTGTCTTGAAGTCCTGAAGGCGACCCCGCCGGATCTGGTCCTTCTGGATATCATGATGGAGCCGATGGATGGGTGGGAGACGCTCGGCAAGATCAAGACGGACCCCGCAACGCGGGGCATCCCTGTTCTCATGCTGACCGCAAAACCCCTCACCCCGGAGGAGGCGAACGAGTACGGCGCCTATATCGAGGACTATATTCTCAAGCCCACCACCCACCACCAGCTCTACGAGGCCATTGAGCACGTGCTGGCGCGCCGGCACTCCATCACCGCGGATATCGAGCGGGCACGCGAGGCCGGCGTCGACCCCCGGATCATCGACGAGTACGAGCGCCTCTCTAAAAGCGTCGACATCAACAGGCGCCTCCTGAAGATCCTGGAGACCACTTACAGCATCAAGGATGCCCGGGCGGGGATGGGCGAGGACATCACCCGTGCCATAAAGAGCATGGCGGCGAGCATCAAACTCCAGGAAGAACGCTTGAACCAGGTGCGGGCCCAGTTCGCCGACGTCTTCGGGGCGCGCTGACCCTCCCGCTCCCCTGCCCGGAAGGTTCTTTCCGGGCTCTCCGCGGGCCGTTCTCAATAACTGTTTTCACGTTCCTGACGCCCGATATAGACGACTGCTGCTGTCAGGACGACGATTGCGGCGAGCGTCAGGACTATGTCGACCGGCTCGACATGCTCGACCCCGAAGGTCAGCACCCGCCGGACCATCGCGGTGATGCCTGCGATCAGGATCGGTGTCACCAGGACCCTGCTCGTCTTTAAGTAGACCGTCACCGTCTCCAGGATCTCCACGATGATGAGGGTCACGAGGAGCGCGTGCAGCACCCGGAGTATGCCCTGTGTTATGTCCCCTGCCTGGGCGAGCGTGATCACCTGCAGGATGACGTCGTAAAAGGAGAAGATCGCGAGGATCGAGAGCGAGGCGGCGATGAGCAGGTAAATGGCCCGGGTTACCCAGGATATGGCGGCTATGGCGGTATCGGCCTGGTGGTCATGAGACATCGTGCGGGCATCCTGTGTCGGGGATATATGTATGAACTGGACACGCGGAGGGCCTTAAACATTCCGGTAGGTCCGCATCCGGTGTAGAATTGAAAAGTTTATATCGTTAGACTGCGAATAATATGATACGCCCACAAGTAAGTTATTTATACTATTCTTGCATTGTAATAATGCTGGATGGCAGTACGCGCGGGGCCTATAGCTCAGTTAGGTAGAGCGCCTGGCTTTTAACCAGGTGGTCGGGGGTTCAAATCCCCTTGGGCCCGTTGCCATGGGCGCTGTCTATGGATTTTAACAAGGTGATGCATTCTGATACGCAACTCTTTCGTTGGTGAGGTGTAAGGCGATGGGCACTTCACTTGACGTACTCAACCATGAGATGGTCCCTGACCATCAGATTATGAGCGAGGAAGAAGTCGCGGCTCTTCTTGCGACGTACAACATAACTCTTGAACAACTGCCAAAAGTTTACCACGACGACCCTGCAGTAAAGGCTATCGGAGGCGAAGTCGCGAATGTGGTCCGGATCGTTCGCGACAGCCGCACGGCGGGCAGAGCCGAAGCCTACCGCCTCATCGTGAAGAGACCGAAGAAATAATTCAAATGGCCGGGGAGCTGATCCATCTGTTAGACAGAAGTGTTTTGTCGAGAGCATACTTTTCGCGGGAGCATGTAGCACGTCACCAGTTAGACTCCTACAATTACTTCCTCCTGCATAACCTTCAGAAGGTCGTCGATGAACAGCGTGTCATCGAGACCGATATCGAGACCCGCGGTAAGGGCAAAGAGGCCGTATGGGTTGAACTGGGCAAGATTGAGGTCAAAAAGCCGCTCGTCCGTGAGGCGGACGGGTCGCAGTCCGAGCTCTTCCCGAGCGAGGCGCGCCTCCGCAATCTCACCTACGCGGCACCCATTCAACTCGAGATGACGCTTGTCCAGGGCGAAGACCGCCAGGACCCGATCATCACCACCATCGGCCAGCTGCCGGTGATGGTGGGCTCGGCCGCCTGCAACCTCTACAACATGACCGATGCCGAGCGGACCGCGCACGGGGAGGACCCCCTCGATCCCGGCGGCTACTTCATCGTCAACGGCACCGAGCGGGTGCTGATGACGCTCGAAGACCTCGCCTCGAACAAGATCATGACCGAGTTCACCGAACGCTACAACGAGCGGATCTACGTGGCGAAGGTCTTCTCGCAGTACCGGGGCTACCGCGCGCTCGTGATCGTGGAGCGGAACAGGAAGAACCTGCTCGAGGTCTCGTTCCCCTCGGTCGCCGGTCACCTCCGCTTCGTCGACCTGATGCGCGCGCTGGGGCTCCAGGGCGACCACGACATCGTGGAGGCGGTCTCGACCGACGAGGAGATCCTCACGTTCATGATGCAGAACCTGGAAGAGGGCGAGTGCGACACGGTCGACGAGGGCGTGATGTACGTCGGGAAGAAACTCGCACCCAACCAGACCCGCGACTACCAGCGGAAACGGGCGGAGTTCGTCCTCGATAACTACCTCCTCCCGCACCTGAATTACCTGATGCCGGTGGGCTTAAAAGAGGAGGACCCCGGTTACCGCGCGGCGGTCGAGGGTGTCCGCCTCGCGAAGGCGCATTTCCTCGGCCGCATGGCCGAGGCCTGCTTCGACCTGGTGCTGGACCGGCGCCGGATCGACGACAAGGACCACTACTCGAACAAGCGCCTGAAACTTGCCGGCGACCTGATGGAAGACCTCTTCCGGATCTCTCTGAACCGTCTGACGCGCGACGTGAAGTACCAGCTCGAGCGGGCCAGCATGCGCCACCGCGACCTCTCGATCGGCACCGCGGTGCGCGCGGACGTCCTGACCGAGCGGCTGCTCCACCCGCTCGCCACCGGCAACTGGGTGGGCGGGCGTACCGGTGTCTCGCAGCTCCTGGACCGGGTCGACCACATGGCGGTGCTCTCGCACCTCCGGCGCGTGATCTCCCCGCTCTCCCGCTCGCAGCCGCACTTCGAGGCCCGTGACCTGCACCCGACCCAGTGGGGCCGGATCTGCCCGAGCGAGACTCCTGAGGGTCCGAACTGCGGTCTGGTGAAGAACTTCGCCCAGATGGTCGAGATCAGCAAGGGCGTCATCGACGAAGAGGAAGTGAAGAATATTCTGTACGATATGGGCGTCATCGCCCTCCGGAGGGAGACGGCATGAGACAGTCACGTGTCTTCGTCGACGGTGCCCTGATCGGGCTCGTCGACGACCCCCGCGACCTGGTCGCCCGGATGCGCGAGATGCGCCGGCGCGGCGAGGTCTCAAGCGAGATCAACGTCTCCTACAAGGAGTTCAACAACGACGTCATCATCCACACCGACCGCGGGAGAGCGCGCCGGCCACTGATCGTGGTCAAGGACGGCAAGCCTCAGGTCGCCGAGAGCGATCTCGAGCGTATTCGGAACGGCGAGCTCAACTTTGAGGCCATGGTGCGGAAGGGCGCGCTCGAGTTCGTCGATGCCGAGGAGGAGGAGGACCTCTTCATCGCCATCGATGAGGCGGACCTCACCCCGGAGCACACGCATCTTGAGATCGATCCCTCGCTCATTCTCGGTATCGGTGCGGCGCACGTCCCCTTCCCCGAGCACAACGCGAGTCCGCGTGTCACGATGGGCGCAGGGATGGTCAAGCAGGCGCTCGGCTTTGGGGCTGCGAACATGAAGCTCCGGCCCGACACCCGTGGGCACATGCTCCACTACGTCCAGAAACCCCTCACCTTCACCCAGACCTCCGACGTGATCGGCTCCGACGACCGGCCTGCCGGCCAGAACTTCGTCGTCGCCATCATCTCGTATGAAGGGTTCAACATTGAGGACGCGCTCATCATCAACAAGGCCTCGATCGACCGCGGCCTCGGCCGTTCGCACTTCTTCCGCACCTATGACGGAGAGGAGCGGCGCTACCCCGGCGGCCAGGTCGACCGGATCGAGATCCCCGACGAAGAGGTCTCCGGCGCGCACGGTGCCGAGTACTACGCGAACCTCGATATCGACGGCGTCATCAACCCCGAGACGGTCGTCCGCGAGAAAGACGTGCTGATCGGGAAGACCTCCCCGCCGAGGTTCCTCGAGGAGCCCACGAGCGAGCTGATCGCCGTCGAGAAGCGGCGCGACACCTCGGTCACGATGCGGAGCAACGAGCACGGTATCGTGGATACCGTCATCATCACCGAGGGCGAGAACTCCTCGCGCCTCGTGAAGGTCAGGACCCGTGACCTCCGTGTCCCGGAGATCGGGGACAAGTTCGCTTCCCGGCACGGGCAGAAGGGCATTATCGGGCTTATCCAGCCCTCGGCGGACATGCCGTTCACCGAGTCGGGCATGACGCCCGATCTGATCATCAACCCCCATGCCGTCCCGAGCCGTATGACCATCGGGCACATGCTCGAGATGCTGGGCGGCAAGGTCGGCTCGCTCGAGGGCCGCCGGATCAACGCGACCGCGTTCCGCGGCGAGCCCGAGACGGATCTCCGTGGCTCGCTCAGGGAGCTCGGCTTTGCGCACAACGGCCGCGAGGTCATGTATGACGGGATCACCGGCTGGCAGTTTGCCGCCGATATCTACGTCGGGGTCATCTACTACCAGAAGCTCTACCACATGGTATCGAGCAAGATGCACGCGCGGTCGCGCGGTCCCGTGCAGGTGCTCACCCGCCAGCCGACCGAAGGGCGTGCCCGTGAGGGTGGTCTCCGGTTCGGTGAGATGGAGCGGGATGTCATGATCGGCCACGGCGCCGCCATGGCCTTGAAAGAGCGGCTGCTCGACGAGTCCGACAAGGTGACCCAGTGGGTCTGCGCGAAGTGCGGCATGGTCGCGATGCTGGACCGGAAGCGGAAGGTGACGCGGTGCCTTGCCTGCGGCGGCGAGACCGATATCTACCCCGTCGAGATGAGTTATGCCTTCAAACTCCTCCTCGACGAGATGAAGAGCATGGGCATCGCTCCCCGCTTAAGACTTGACGATATGGTGTAAGAGAGGGGGCTCAATCAAACTATGACCAGTCCAAAACGTGTTGGAAGGATCGAGTTCGGGCTCTTCTCCCCGAAGGAGATCCGCAAGATGAGCGTCCGGAAGATCATCTGGGCGGATACGTATGACGACGACGGCTTTCCCTATCCGCAGGGCCTGATGGACCTGAACCTGGGCGTCATCGACCCGGGTCTCCGGTGCAAGACCTGCGACCAGAAGGCCGCCGACTGTCCGGGCCATTTCGGGCACATCGAGCTCGCGAAGCCCGTCATCCACGTCGGTTACACCCGGCTGATCCGGAAACTCCTCCGGGTGAGCTGCCGGTCCTGTTCCCGTCTGCTGATGACGGCCGAAGAGGTCGAGAAGGTCGTCGGCCCCGAGGACAGCGAGCTCTCGGGAGATGTCGTCTCCGAGAAAGACATCAAGAAGGAGCGGGTCTGCCCCCACTGCGGGGAGCAGCAGCTCAAGATCAACTTCGAGAAGCCCACGACCTTCTCCGAGGTCTTTGTTGAGGAAGGGCGTAAAGTAGAGCACAAACTGACCCCGGCCGACATCCGGGCGCGCCTCGAGCGGATCCCGGACGAAGACCTCCGGGTCATGGGGATCAACCCCGACGTCGCGCGGCCGGAGTGGACGATCCTCACCGTCCTCCCGGTCCCGCCGGTCACGATGCGCCCCTCGATCATCCTCGAGAACGGGCAGCGGTCCGAGGACGACCTGACCCACAAGCTCGTGGACATCATCCGGATCAACCAGCGGTTCAAGGAGAACCAGGACGCCGGCGCGCCCCAGCTCATCATCGAGGATCTCTGGGAACTCCTGCAGTACCACGTCACCACCTACCTCGACAACGAGGTGGCAGGGTGCCCGCCCGCCCGGCACCGGAGCGGCCGGCCCTTAAAGACGCTCTCTCAGAGGCTCAAGGGGAAGGAAGGCCGGTTCCGTGGCTCGCTCTCCGGTAAGCGTGTGAACTTCTCGGCCCGTACGGTGATCTCGCCCGACCCGAACCTCTCGATCAGCGAGGTCGGGATCCCGCTCGCCATCGCAAACGAGATGACCGTTCCCGTGCGGGTGACGCCGTTCAACCTTGAAGAGGTGAAGCAGTATGTCTTAAACGGTCCCGAGCGCCCCACCATCCGGTCGGCCTGCGGTGCAAACTACGCCATCCGCCCGGACAACCGGAGAATGCGTCTCTCGGACGCGAACCTCGAGACGGTCACCGAGATGATCGAGCCCGGCTGGACCGTCGAGCGGCAGCTGAAGAACGGGGATATCGTCCTCTTCAACCGTCAGCCCTCGCTGCACCGGATGAGCATCATGGCCCACCGGGTCGTGGTGATGGACGGGAAGACCTTCCGGCTGAACCCGGCCGTCTGCCCGCCCTATAACGCCGACTTCGACGGGGACGAGATGAACCTGCACATCCCGCAGACCGAGGAGGCGCGGGCCGAGGCCGAGATCCTGGTCTCGGTGCAGGCAAACATCCTCTCGCCGAGGACCGGCGGCCCGATCATCGGCGGTATCCACGACCACATCTCGGGTATCTTCCTCCTGACACACGGGGTACGCCGCTTCGGGAAGGAAGAGACGCTCTACCTCACCCAGCACCTCCCCATCGACCACCTGCCCGAGCCGGAGAGCCGGGATGAGAACGGCAACCCGCTCTGGACCAACAAGCAGGTCTTCTCGCTCATCCTCCCCGACGACCTGCACATGATCTTCCGCGCCTCGTCGTGCCAGAACTGCGAGACCTGTAAGCGGGAGATCTGCGAGAACGACGCGTTCATCCAGGTCGCCGGCGGGCAGCTCGTCACCGGAACCATCGATAAGAAGGCGATCGGCGCGTTCGACGGCCAGATTCTGCACCGGATCATCCGGCAGCACGGCATGAAGCGGGCGGCCCGGTTCATCGACGACGTGACCAAACTCTCGATCCGGGGGATCATGCTCAAGGGCTTCTCGTTCGGCATCGACGACGAAGACCTGACCCGGACCGAGTACGGCCAGATCGACGAGGTCCTTTCGGGCGCCGTCACCGACGTCGACCGCCGGATCCGGATCTTCAACGAAGGCCAGCTCGAACCGATGCCGGGCCGGACGCTTGAGGAGACGCTCGAGATGCAGATCATGCAGGTCCTCGGCAAGGCCCGTGACCGCACCGGTGAGATTGCAGGGCGACACCTCGGTATGGATAACAGCGCCGTGGTGATGGCGGTCTCCGGTGCCCGTGGTTCGATGCTGAACCTGACCCAGATGGCCGGGTGCCTCGGCCAGCAGTCCGTTCGTGGAGAGCGGATCATGCGTGGCTACGAGGACCGGACCCTGCCGCACTTCCGGCGCAACGAGCTCGGTGCGGAGGCGCACGGGTTCATCAGCAACAGTTACAAGAGCGGCCTCTCCCCCACTGAGTTCTTCTTCCACGCCATCGGTGGTCGTGAAGGTCTCGTGGACACTGCGGTTCGTACGTCGCAGAGCGGTTACCTGCAGCGGCGGATGATCAACGCCCTGCAGGACCTCAAGGTGGCGTACGACGGCACCGTCCGGACTACGGGAGGCCGGATCATCCAGTTCCGCTACGGCGAGGACGGGACCGACCCCGGCAGGAGCAGCTACGGCGCCCCGGTGGACGTGAAAGGTATCGTAGAGAGCGTCTTAAAGGAGGAGATCAAGTGAACAGTGACATGGAGCAGCGGATCGAGGCCCTCGATCTGCCGTACCGGACCCGCGAAGACCTGAAGGCGAGCCTTACGGGGCGCGACCTTACCGACGAGCAGTTCGACCGGATCCTCACGATGGTCTTCTCGGAGTATAAGAAGAGCCGGATCGAGCCCTGCGAGGCGGTCGGCGTCGTTGCGGCGCAGTCGATCGGCGAGCCCGGCACCCAGATGACGATGCGTACGTTCCACTACGCGGGTGTGGCCGAGATCAACGTTACCCTCGGCCTTCCCCGGCTGATCGAGATCATGGACGCCCGGCGCGAGCCGAGCACCCCCACGATGGCGATCCACCTGCTGGACGAGTGGGCGTTCAACCGCGACCGCGCCCGTGAGGTGAGCTGGCAGATCGAGGCCGCGCCGCTCCACGAGTTCGGGGACATCACCATCGATATGGAGAACATGCAGGTCCTCGTCCTGCTGAATAAGGCGGTCTGCGACCGGCGCAAGATCGGCGTGGAAGAGATCTTCGAGACGGCCCCGAGGAAGATCCGCGAGAAGCGTCATTTCCGCGACTTTGAGGTCGAGGGAGACGCAAAGCGGGCAGCGATAACCTTTACGCCGAAGAACCGGGAGAGCTACCAGAACCTCTTCCAGCTCGCGGAGCACGTGAGGGAGGTCATCGTTCAGGGTATCGACGATATCGAGCGTGTGGTCGTCAGAAAAGAGGGCGGAGAGTATATCCTTTATACTGAGGGCTCCAACCTAAAAGATGTCTTCGAAGTCGAGGGAGTCGATACCTCCCGCACCCGGAGCAACAACATCAGCGAGATCGCCGATGTGCTCGGTATCGAGGCAGGCCGGAACGCGATCATCCAGGAGGCGCTGAGCACCCTGAACGAACAGGGTATCGGCGTCGATGTCCGCCATATCATGCTCGTCGCCGACATGATGTGCATGGAAGGCGAGGTCAAGCAGATCGGCCGGCACGGTATTGCCGGTGAGAAGGAGAGCGTCCTCTCCCGGGCTGCGTTCGAAGTGACGGTCAACCACCTGCTGGATGCGGCAATCGCAAACGAGGTGGACGAATTGAACGGCGTCACCGAGAACGTTATCGTGGGCCAGCCTATCCAGCTCGGCACCGGTGATGTAAAACTCATTGCAAGAGCAATCAACCTGAAAATCTAGGAGAATTATCTATGGACTTTAATGCTTCACTCCGCAAAGCCGTGAAGACTGGTACAGTATTCCTCGGTCAGAACAAGACCCGGGAATGCATCGAGGAAGGCAAGGCCAGACTGGTCGTAGTTGCCGCAAACAGCCCCGAATCCGTCAAAGATCTCGTGAAAGAAATCAATGTCCCCGTCTATGTCTACGAGGGATCGAGCGTCCAGCTCGGGAAAGCCTGCGGTATGCCGTACGTCGTCAGTGCGCTTGCTGTGGTCGAACCCGGTGAATCCGACATCCTGACGGCTGCGAGAGTGTAGACGATGCCACAGGTCGTGCTGACTGAGGAGTGCATGCGCCTCATCTCCCAGTTCGAGAGCCTCACCGGCGCAGGCAGCCGCGATTGTATCATTGACAATCGCAACGAGCGTATCATCTTCGTGATCAACTCCGGCGACATGGGTCTTGCCATCGGCAAGAGCGGGTCGAGCATCAAGAAGGCTTCCGAGGTCATGGGCAAGAGGATCGAGGTCGTGGAGTACTCTGCGGACCCGGCCCAGTTCCTCCGGAACTGTTTCCTTCCCGCCCAGGTCACCGGTATCGACTTCGACACGAATGAGGAGGACCTCCAGGTCGCCTTCATCGAGGTGAGGGACGAGGACCGGGGCCTTGCCATAGGCAAGGCAGGAAAGAACATCTTCAAGGCAAAGGTTCTTGCGCAGCGGCAGCACGACATCGCCGATGTCCAGCTGGTGCAGAACGAAGTTGCCTGAACTTCGTCTCCTTTTTACCATAACCTCCCGTTCGGGCCTGTTGTCCTGCCAGGGGCCGCGATGCCCCGGCAGGCGCAGGTGCCGGGCTCTGAGCCGTCACGGCGATCCGCGATCGTTTCGAATCCTTGCGCCTGCGGGCGTTGTCTTTCGATTCCCGGAAGCGTTACCGTGGGGTTGATCCGCGCGAGGGGTTGCGAGCGGCCCTTGATCAGGAAGTTATATATATTTGCGTTGTCTCCATGGGACAACCATGAATCGAGGATCTGGACGGACGGCGGGGCCTGCCCTATCCGCAGCAGAACCGTTGAAGAGGGTGTGCGGCGCCCCGGGATGCCGGAGAAGGGTGCCGCCGGGGCGTCTTCTTCCTGTCTTCCTGCTCGCGGCGCTCTGCATCGCTCTGGCCGTCCCTTTCGCGGCGGCCGCCCCGGCATCCGGGGAGAACGAGAGCAGTGAGAAGCCCGCTATCGCGAAGGTGCCGGTAACGGGGCTGGTGACGGCGGAGCCGACTCCCACGACGACCGACCACCCGGTCCTGCCTGCCGTTGCCGCCCCGGCATCGGCCCTGGACGGTGCCGGCGGCGAGGAGGTGGAAGAGAATACGACGGTGACGGCCACGTCCTCCCTGGAGCCGACCCTGGCGGCGACCACGTCAGAAGAGGAGGAGGAGGAGGAGAAGGAGACGCCCGCCCCGGTGCCGACCCTGGAAAAGGATGCTCCCCCCCGGCCGGGCGCGACGATGGCCCGGGCGCACCAGTACTCCGATCGTGCGCTGCCCGCGGGCGACCACCGGCTCGTCAGTCCCGTAACGACATATGTCCCCGACAGGAACGAGTCCGTAGCGCAGCCTGTAGCCGCCGTCGCCCGGGATGGCCTGCTCGTCAGGGGTGTCGGGGTGCTCCTCGACAGGACCCCGGAGGACGTCACCCTGACCCGGAGCGGGGTGGAGATCGCGAGCCTCGACTGGCTGCTCGACACGGCCATGATCCTGGGGGGCCGGCACCCGCGGGTGGCCTTTGAAGGAGAGACGTTCACCGTCACGGTGACGGTCGAGGCGAGGAATATGACGCTCACGGAGGAGCACCCGGCCTACGTTGTCCTGGTGCCGCCGCCGACCGAGACCGGGGTCTACGAGATCACGCGGATCAGCGGACCGCAGAGCCTCAGGGACGGCGAACGCGGCGTCTGGAAGTTCTCGGCCACTACCCGCACCGGGCGACTGACGCTCGCGGACCTCACCCTTCCCGAGGAGCGGCAGATCACCAACCTCTCGACGACCCCGGATCTCTTTGCCTTCCGGGCGTATGCCTTTGCCCCCGGCCAGGAGATCCCCTCGACGGGCCTCTCCGACCCGGTGCTTGCAATCCGGTCCGGCGGGAGCGCCGGTGCGGCGGAGGACCGGCCCCTCCCGGAGATCTACGCGATCGCGGGTATCGAGAACTCGACACTCCTCGCCTCGGAGACGATGACCGGGGCGTGGCACCGGGGTGTCGACTACGAGACGATCGTCGCGGAGGCGGCGGGGCACCTTGAGGCCCTGGAGGGCCTTGCTCCTGAGGAGCTGACGGCCATCCATGCCCGTGAGGAGGGTGCCGGGACGGAGAGCCATTCCGGGCCGCAGCCGTCGATCTTTGACATGATCGTCGGGTTCTTCAGCGGACTGCTCGGACAGGCGGGCTAACGGTTTCTGAAGGCGGAGATCCGGACGAGGCGAGGGTGGCCGCCGAACACCGCCCCTCCTGCCTCACCGCCCTTTTCGTGCAGGCCTGTCAGTCCCCGGGCTTTTCACTCTCTCTGAACTCCTTCCAGAGGCGCGCGAGTCCGAAACAGCCCGAGAGCATCATGTCCCCGAAAGGCGCCGCCTGATAGGCTTCGGGGAGCAGCCTGAGCCGGTTCGGTCCGGTGACGGCAACGGCGCCGGCGGGGAGGGGCTTTCTGACCGCCGCGCCGTGACCGCCGTCATCGAAGACCTCCTCCGAGGTCAGGGTGCCGTCGGCGAGCCGCCGGATGTAGTATTGCAGTTTTGCCGGGTCGAGCGCGCCGGTGTGGTGCTCGAAGAGCCCGTAGATCTCCCTGCCCTTCAAGGTGAAGCAGAGGGTGTGCCCGTTCCCCGCGTTGACGAGGGTCACCCCGGACCCGGCCATCCGCCGCACCCGTGGGTCGCAGAGCGCCCCGATGAGGGCGGCCGGCCCCGTATCGGCGACGAGCGCGCCCGGCGCCTGCTCCAGGGCCGCCTGCATCCTGGTCATGTCGGGAAGGGCCGGGTCGGCGGCGAGCGAGAGGAGGTCCCAGTCCCCGGCGTCCAGCCGTTCCCGCATCCGCTCGAACCGGTGGATGCGGTTGCTCCGGTGCGGGGAGTAGCCGTGGTCCTGGACCGCTATCGCGACGTTCTCCGGGTAGGCAACGCAAAAGAGGGAGAGGACTTTCCTGAGTTCCGGCTCCATGTAGTCGGTGGTGCGGACCCTCGCCGCGTCTTCTCCCGGAGGGGCGGTGCGGATCTCGATCCCCATCGCCCGAACCCGCTCCGGATCGTCATGGAGGGTCGCCGCGGCCGTTGGGGTGGCGTAGACCGGGAGCCCTGCCGCCAGATGCTCGCGTATCGCGCCGGTGTTCGCGCCCCCGCCCATCAGGAACCCCTCGAGATAGACCGGGAGCCCGGCCCGGGTCGCCTCCCGGATCTGCGCCGCCACGACCACGGTCGGGGAGGGGAGGACCAGTTTGATGCTGTTCTCTATCGACCGGCCGGGCTCGTAGACCAGGATGTCCTGGGTGCCCCTCCCGACGTCGATGGCAAGGAGCGGGGTTTTGAGATCGATCATGGGTAAGCCTCATGCGCCGCCGCGGCGCTGGCCGGGCGGTTTCATATCGAGTTTCGCGGCGAAGTCAAAAAGGGTGTCCTATGGAGGCGCTTCACATGTTCTCACGCGAAGCCGCGAAGAACGCGAAGTGCGAGCAAAGCGAGCATGAGAAGCCCTCAGGCTTCGAAGCGTGAACGAAGTGAGCGTGAGCACCGTCAGGTGCGAAGAACGACGCTCCTACGGAGCGGAGTTGGAGCACCGGAGGTGCGACTTGCGAGCATAAGCGAGTTTGAGCACCGCCAGGTGCGAGGTGCGAGCAAAGCGAGCATGAGCCCCGTCAGGTGCGAGGTGCGACGGATCGGAGCATGAGCACCGCCAGGTGCGAGGTGCAATGTTCCAATGAAACGGAACCTGAGCACTCAAAGGGTGCGAGCGGTGACGCTCCTCTCAGGAACGTCGTTTGCGCACCGTAGATACGAAGGGATGTTGCATACCGGCTACGGGCCTTCGCGCTCTTCGCGCCTTCGCGTGAGGTGATGGTGCAGGGGGTAGAATAGGGGGGGCTCTGGGGCCTCTGGAGGGAGTTTTTGTCCGGGTCTGAAAAAGGTATGATCCCGGTCAGGCATCCGCCCGATCGGCCGGGACGCCGGCCCCGGTTCCCCGGTCCTGGCGGCCCGGCTTCAACTCCTGGTATTCTTTGAGGGAGACCGTCAGGTCCCGGGTGAAGGCGAAATAGCCGATCTGGGTCGTCCGGCAGAGGTTCATCGCCATCTCCATCAGCCCGCGGGGGTCGGGGCGTGCTTCCCCGAGCCATATATGGAAGATGTTCCCGCCGTCCACGACGGGGAAGAAGACGTGCTCGATCTCGATCCTTTTTGTGAGCGGGACCGCGGCCGCCGGAGTGACGTGGGTTCCGTTGGTGTAGTAGATGGGCAGATCGAGCGTCGTGCCGAGCATATCGAGCGCCTTATCGACGTCGCCCTTGATGACCTTGAGCGTGTGGTCCCTGAACCGCTCGTCGAGGAGGTCCGCGACCGCGAACCGCTGGCCGGTCGTCTCCGCCGGGGTGCGGGCGAGGGCGATCGTCATGTTGTGCTTCTTCGAGAGTTCGCGGGAGTACATCTCCAGTTCCGTCAGTGCCCGGACGGCGAGACGGAACGCGTCCTTCGACTCGTGGAGCTGGTGGCCGGTGAAGTGCTGCACCATCTCGTTGACGCCGACGACGCCGATGGTGTAGACGAGGCCTTCGAGATCAACGGCAACCGCGCCGCGTTCGCCGGTATTCGGGTCCTTCGGGCGCTGCATCGCAAACGGCATCCGGCCGTTCGTCCGGATCAGCGACATCCACCGGCGCTTGATCCGGAAGAGGTCGACCGCGATGTCCATGAGCGACTTCAGTTCGGCGAAGAGCCGTTCCTGGTCGCCCTCCGCCTTGTATGCCGCCCGCGGGCAGTTGATCGACATCACCTGCCAGGAGCCCATCGAGAAGTGCTTCCCCTCGCGGAAGTAGAGTTTGTCCTCGAATCCGGCGTCCTCGTCGGCAAGCGAGGAGAACTGGTAGGCGCAGCAGTTCCCGGTCACGATGCCGAGCGCGTTCGCGAAGGTGTGGGTGCCGGCGACGTCGACGAGGTCGTAGACGTAACCGTCGTGCTCCACCGGTTCGATCGAGAGGATCCGGAGCGGGTGGACGTCTCCTTCGGCGAGCCGGCTCGCCCCGGCCGCACGGGCGACGGGCGGGAGGACCAGTGAGACCTGGATCCCCTCCATGCCGCCGAGACTGCACCTGCTCGCGCAGGCGACGGCGGTGAAACAGTTCTCCGGCAGACGGGCGAAGGGGCAGGCGATCTGCCTGCCCCGCGGGGCCTCCGCAGAGCACCCGGTCTCGTTCACGAACCGGTCGATCTGGTCCTGGTTCGTGATCCTGCAGGTGTAGGTCCTGTCGCCGTGCCGCTGGACCCCCGTCTCCCGCTCGACGTAGTTCATCTGGACGCCGATCTGCTGCGTCAGCCAGACCAGTTTCTGGGCCGCGTCGCGGGAGGCCGCCGCCAGCCTGATGCTTCTCGGGCGGCGCAGGGATGCTCCCCTCCCCGCGACGCTGAAGGCCGCGCCGAGGTAGTCGCCCACGAGCGTCGCATCGAGGTTGAAGAGGAGGTCCGGCACCGTCCTCTCTGCGTCGAAGGAGCCGCAGCCGAGAGCGTCGACCAGGAGGTAGACGAGCTTGCTGTTGACGACGACCTCGGTCCCGGCTGCCGAGTCGCGGACCTGCGGTTCGAATCCCAGGGCGGCGCGGATGCATCCGGCGGCGTCCGCCGCAAGATCCCGGTCGCGCTTCGGGAACGAGAGCCTGACCGTGTAGCGCCGCCCGGACCGCTCGTTCGATCCTGCGGCAAGGTAGTAGCCGAGGAATGCAGCGAGGTCGCGGCTGACCGGGAGGATCCGGGGGAGGCCGGGGTGTTTCGTGCCCGGGACCTTCACCGTCTCTTCCGTGGCGCGGGCCTCGCCCGCGTGGCCCGCCCCTGCGAGGACCTCCGCGACATCGATCTCCGTGACCGGGCTCTCGCAGAACCCGCCCGCCTTCAGCACCGGCAGGTAGTCGCCTGCCTTGAGGTCTCCTGCCGTCTCCGGCGCGAACCCGTCACCGTTGAGGTGGTAGACGGGGTGATCGGGCGTGACGGTGATCGTCCTGCCCGACTCCAGGGTTATCCGGAGGAGGTTCCCCGTATACCGCCGGCGCATCACGCCGCGGAAGGGGCGGAGGGACGAGTCCAGGGTGGCGAAGTCGACGCTCGGCGCCATCCCGTCGTAGTAGGCGAACTCCGTGCCGAAGGGGTCGATACGCCGGCCGTTCTTTGCCGCGGCCTTGAAAAGGTCCTGGATCGGCCTTACGGCGATCCAGCCGTCGTTGTCGGCCACCGGGACGAGTTCGTCGCCTGAGAGGCACTGGTAGCACGAGATTCCCTCGCCGGCGCCCCGGTAGGCGGGGATCTGGTTGTCGTAGTAGGGGGTGCCGTACTTGGAGGCGAGCTCGAACGTCATCAGGTAGAGGTCGTGGTAGGTGGGGAGACCCGGGTGCTCGCGGTTGAACTCCTCGTTCTCGCTGAGGAAGTCGGGCTCGATGCTGATCTCGGGCTTCGGGAAGGAGAAGGGTTTGCCCCAGTAGTCCCCCTCGAGCATCACCTCCATCAGCGCCTTGAAGAGGAGCCGGACCTCCCGCTCGAACTCGCCGTAGGTCCGGAGCGGCGCCTGTTCCCCGTCCCAGACCTTCCCGCGGTAGACACACGGCTTGTCCCGCCAGAGGGCGGGGACACCGGGGGAGAGCTGGACCGACGAGAAGACCACCTGGCCGCCCCGGGCGACCATCATCTGGGTCATCTCGTAGACGAACATCTGCATCAGCTGCTTGATCTCCTCGTAGTCCATCCCCTCGAAGAAGGGCGCCATGAACGTCAGGAAGTTGTAGTAGCCCTGGCCGCCGGCGAAGTTCGTCTGGGCGGAGCCGAGCGCCTTGACCGCGTGGAGGGCCGCCACCTCGGCTCTCTTCGCCGGGCCGGCGACCGAGGCCTTCGTTCCGTTGCCGTCGGGCATCAGGCCGTAGTAGAAGAAGTAGCGCAGGTCCCAGTCCTGACAGTTGTGGACGAGCAGGCCGTCGGAGGCGAAGAACGTGTGGCTCTCCTCGCTCCCGTCGCCCTCGATGAAGAGGTCGTAGACGTACGCGCCGGTCGGTTCCGCCGGAGCGACCTCGACGACGGCCTCCTCCCGCCCGGTGGTCCGGACCCCCTTCACCGCAGAGAGGAAGCTGTCGATGTGGTCCTGCCGCGAGTCAAGGAAGGTGGCGTACCGGGCAAACGTCTCGATGTTCTTCCTGCCGTTGAGCTGGATCCGGTAAAGCGTCCGCCGCTCCTCGTCGTCCCCGTAGAGTTCGACGATGTGGGGGTTCATGCCGAGCGCGGTGAGGAGCAGTGAGAGTTCCTGCCGGAGAGTCGGCGACGCGGTCGTGTAGTTGACGATGCAGTCCGACTTCTCCGGGCGGTAGTATGCCGAGCCGTCCCCGGTGAAGAGAGCGGAGAGGAACTCGTGGAGGAGCACGTCATCAAGGTGGTAGACGATCCAGGGGAGGCGTTTCCCGGCCGCTCCCTCCGGGATGGCAAAGACGTAGCGGAAGAGCAGGTACGAGAGTTTGCCGCCGAAGTAGACCTGCAGGGCCCGGTTGCGCTCCACCTCGACCCCGTAGATGGTCGTGGTATCGGGGGTGCCGCCGGCGACTGTCGCATAGGTGTTCAGGGCGGCGCGTGCCGCAGCCCCAATCACGGGCGCCTGACGGTTCTCGGTGATCGCGAGGTTGTATTGCCCGGCCGCCGGTGCGGCGTTGTAGTTGCCCTCGGCGACGAAGAACCCGAAGAGCCGGACGAGTTCCGGCGTAAGGGTGAGGAGGGCCGGAAGTTCGTGTTCGCTTCCGGTGACTCCGACCGTCACTCCGGTATAATCCTCGATGCCGTAGCGGCTGCAGAAGGCTGCGAAGAGGGCTACCGGCATGATCCCGCGCGTATACCACTGCTTCTTGTGCTCGACGCCGAGCGCCCGCGAGATCCCGGCGTAGGAGGCGGCCCGGCCGCTCTGCACGACGTCGGCAAAGATCCCTTCCGCACCACGTACGTAGACGTTCTCGAGGAAGGGCGCCGGCACCGACGCCGGGAGTTCCCTGACGAGATCGATCGCCCCGATCGTCTCCCCGCGGAGAGCGTCGGTTGTCGAGACCCGGTAGAGGGCATCGCCGGCACGTACCTCGTCGGCACGGCGGACGGCCATCCCTGCATCGGTCCGCACCGGGATCCGGTGCTCGCCGGTGACCATCAGCGACCGTCCCCCGGATGTCCGGATCCGGAGCATCTCGCCCGTGCCGACCTGCCGGCGGGTCACCTTCGTAACCCGACGCCAGCCCTTCGGCGTCAGCGCGGAGAGGTCTTCAGGGCGCCACTCGTCGCCCTCGATCGGGAGTTCGTCGGGACGGACGCTCCGGATGCGGCTATCCATCCGAACAGGTATGGCCGTGCTCCCGTCGATGCAGAACGGGCGGGTCCCGAAGTATTCCAGGTCGTGGATATGGAGATCGCCGCGGAGGTGGTGGTCCGCGAGGTCGGGCGGGAGCTGCAGGAGGTACTGCTCCTTGCTGATCTTGTCCGCCTTCTTCTTGTGCGACGTCTCGGCGTTCTCCTGGAGGTTCGCGTTGTCGTGAGCCTCGAATCCCCGCCCGACGTCGATGAGGTGCGCGTCGAAGACCGGGGTGCCCACCCGGGTGCAGACGTTGCGGTAGGGGATCAGGCCGCGCTCAAGGAGCGTCATGTTGACGATCTCGCGGATCAGGGGGCCGGAGAGCGACTGGAGACCAAGCAGCTGGATCTTCCTCTCGACCCGGCGGGCGATATCCTGCGCCGTCTCCTCGTCGGCGCCCTCGTAGCCGTAAAAGACCCCTACGAGCCTGGTCTCCTCGGTGATCTGCCGGATGATCCGGTTCCTGTCCCAGTTGAGAAGGTAGCCCCGCGATGTCCGGACCTTGGGAAAAGTGGGGACGAACTCCCCGAATATGGTCGTCTGCGTCGACTTGCGCGTCAACCTCATGCCTCCGCGATCAGGCCTGCGACAAGGTCTTCCCGGAGCGCACCGCCGGCAAAGAGGTCGCCGGACGTGTAGAATGCATCACCCTTCTGCAGTACCGGCGCTTCCTGGACGAAGACGCCGTTGATGCGGAGCTCGGTCAGCGCCTCGGCGGACGCCATGTCGCTCTCGACGAAGGGAGCACCCCTGGAGGCCAGGAACTCTTTGAGGATCTCGCAGTTCGGGCAGAATTCCAGTGTATAGACGATGAATTGCGCTGTATCGGAAATGACAATTACCCCCGGAGTCGGTCGTTATGTTTTCGCTCTGGTCGGATATAACAGGTATCATTTTAACGAGCGGACCGGAGTTCCCCGGAGAGCGCGGGCCCGGAACGCTGCACCGGATCGGGGAAATGAAGGCCGCCGAATTCGCTCCGGCGGTGCCGGTTCCGCCGGATGCGCCTCTGCCGGACAATCAGCATTTTGTAGGGTGAGGCACGATAGTACGGTAATATGGTCAGGACGTTCGTTGCAATCGATCTCTCCGAAGAGATCCGTGGGAAGGCCCATGATCTTCAGGCCTGCCTGGCACGGTCCGGCGGGAGGCTCGCCATCGTCGACCCCGCAAACCTCCATATCACGCTCAAGTTTCTCGGGGAGGTCGACCAGGCGCTGATCGAGCCGATCGTCGAGGCGCTCCGGTCGGTGAGACTCGAACCCTTCGACCTGACGGTCGGCCGTGCGGTCTGCAACCCGCCGCGGCGGGCGCGGGTGGTCTGGTGCGACGTCGCCGACGGCGGGGAGAGCGCCGCCCTCGCCCGGCAGGTGGACGATCTCCTTGCTCCGCTCGGCTTTACCCGCGAGACCCGTCCCTTCCGCCCCCACGTGACCCTTGCCCGCATCAAGGAGTTCCACCCCTCGCAGTGCCGAGAGGTCGAATGCCTGCCCCCCGAGCCGCTCGGCCGGTGCCGGGTGGAGACTATCAGGCTCAAGAAGAGTACGCTCACGCCCCGGGGCCCCATCTACGAGGACCTTGCGGAGGTACCGCTTTGACCCGGTGCCCCTGCGAGGACGACGTGCTCGGACGGATCCGCCCCACGCCCGAGGAGCGGGCCTATATCCGGGCGATCGGGCAACGCCTGATCGAGGCGGTGGAGCGGTCGGGGATGGCAAAGGCGATGATGGTGGGGTCGGTCGCCCGCGACACCTTCGTCCGGGGCGACCGGGACCTCGACGTCTTCATGCTCTTTGACCCCGCGCTCTCCCGCGAGGACCTCCAGGAACAGGGCCTCTCCCTTGCCCGCCGGATCGCGGAGGAGTTCGGCGCGACCTGGCGCGAGAAGTACGCGGAGCACCCCTACCTCAACGCGACGATCGACTCGCTCGACATCGATCTCGTCCCCTGCTACGCTGTCCCGAGCGCCACCGAGATCAAGAGCGCCGTGGACCGGACCCCGTTCCACACCCGCTACATCCTCTCCCACATCGACAACTACGCCGACGACGTCCTCCTCTGCAAGCAGTTCGCGAAGGCGGGCGGGGTCTACGGGTCGGACCACATGACCGAGGGGTTCTCCGGCTACCTCTGCGAGGTCCTGACGATCTATTACGGAGGGTTCCACGCGCTCCTCGAGGCCGCCGCCCGGTGGAGGCCGGGGGAGACGATCGATCTTGAGCAGCACGGGAGGAAGGAGTTTACGGACCCGCTCGTCGTCATCGACCCGGTCGACCCGGAGCGGAACGTGGCGGCGGCGCTCTCCCTCTCGCGAATGTTCGAGTTCTCGGAGCTCGCCCGCGGCTACCTCGCCGAACCGTCGATAGCGTTCTTCTGCCGGCCGGCCTCCCCGGCGCTCACCGCGGAGGTCTTTGCCCGCCTGCTCGCGGCACGGGGGACGCACCTCTTCTCTATGACCTTCGCGACGCCTGACTACACCCCCGACACGGTGGTCCCCCAGCTCCGTAAATCCGCCGAGTCGGTCCGGGAGCTCCTTGAGCGGAGCGGGTTTGCGGCCAACCGGATCGACGTCTGCATGGAGAAGGAGCGGTGCATGCTCCTCTTTGAGCTGATGGCCGCGGGGGCCCCGGCGATGCGCCGGCATATCGGGCCGCCGCTCTCCGCAAGAGAGAACGCGGAGAAGTTCCTCGCGAAATATGTCGGAGAAGAGGTCTTTGCCGGCCCCTACGTCGAGGACGGCCGCTACGTCGTGGAGGTGCCCCGGCAGTTCACCCGCGCCGTCGACCTCCTCCGGTCGAAGATCCTCTTTGAGGTCGCGCTCGGCAAGCACGTCCGCCGGTCGATGAAGCAGGGCTGGGCGGTGAAGGCCGGTGCGGAGTGCTGGGACGAGGAGTTTGCCGGGTTCCTCTCGGAGTTCCTGGGGCGTTCGTCGCCGCTTGCGAGGATCAAGCGGGTGACGGGGAGATAGAAGGTCTATCCCTAAAGCCGCTCCCGGTATCCCGGCCCCCTCCCCGGAGATACCGTCCGGGAGAATAGCCGTCCCCCTGGTGAAGGATACCGGACTCTCCCCCGGGACGATCTCGATCGGTATATCCCACCGGAGCGCCACCTTCATTCTATGAACACGAAATCAGCCGGGAGACTCGTCGGTTTCGGCCTCCTCACCTGGCTTCTCCCCTTCCTCCTCTCTGTCCCTCTCTATTCCCCGGAGGGCGAGCCGCTCTACGACATCTTCCTGATAAAATCGGTCATGCTCGTCTTCTCCGCCGCGCTCGGCACCCTCCTCATCCTGGCCTATTTCAGGGACGTGCATGGCCGCTTCGTCCGCGAAGGCCTCCTGCTCGGCGGCATCTGGCTCCTGATCAACTGGGCGCTCGACGCCGTCATCCTCCTGCCCCTCTCGGGGATGGATGCCGGCACCTACATGGCGCAGATCGGCCTGCGCTACCTCACCATCCCGATCATCGCCGTCGGGATCGGGTATGCGGCGGAGCAGGCCGTGCGGGGTGCGACTGCCGCCTCGGCAGGAGCATGAGCACCGATAGGTGGGGGTGCGACTGGCGTCCCGGCAGGAGCATGAGCACCGAAGGCGCGGGGTGCGACTGCCGCCCCGGCAGGAGCATGAGAAGACCGAAGGTCTTCGAGTGGGGGTAGCCCCCGGAACCTCCTCACGACTGGATCTTCCGGAAGAGGTATGCCCCGGCGACGGTCGCGAGCACCGCGCAGCCGGCCATGACCGCGAGGCAGACGAGCGGATGAATCTGGGCAGTCCCGGAGAGGCCGTAGCGGATCCCCTCGACGCCGTAGGTCAGGGGGTCGAGGAGCGTCAGCGGCCGGAGCCAGCCGGGCAGGCTGTCGATGGGGAAGAGCGCCCCGGATAGGCCGAAGATCGGGAAGATCACGAAGTTCATGATGAGCTGGAAACCATGCATGTCCTCCATCTTCGACGCGATGGCGATCCCGAACGCGGTGAAGGTCACGCCGATCAGGGCCATGAACCCGACGGCGATCAGGAACCCGGCAACCCCGGCGGGTTTGAGCCCGACGAAGAGCGCGAAGATCATGATGATCAGCCCCTGGATGACCGCCGTCGTCGCACCGCCGAGAGTCTGGCCTATCATGATCTCGAGCCGCGAGACCGGGGCGACGAGCGTCTCCTTCAGGAACCCGAACTGTTTGTCCCAGATGACCTGGATCCCGGAGAAGACCGAGGTGAAGAGGACGCTCATCGCCACGATGCCGGGGATGATGAACCCCATGTACCCGTCTTCCATGCCGGGAATCTGGACGACCGAGTTCAGCCCGAAGCCGAGCACCAGCATGAAGAATACAGGCATCCCGAGGCTGCCGACGATCCGGCTCTTCGAGCGCAGGTAGCGCTTGATGTTCCGCAGCCAGATGGCATAGACGATATCCATCCTTACCGCCCCCTTGCCCGGTGGAACATGCGCACCGCCTCTTTCCCGCTTGCCTCCTCATCCCGGATCGATCTGCCCGTGTAGTGCAGGAAGACGTCCTCGAGCGTCGGCTTCCTCACCGAGAGCGAGGTGATCCCGATGTCGCTCCGGACGAGGTCGGTCACGATCCCGGGGACGTGCCGGTCGGCGTCCTGCAGCCGGACCATCACCGTTCCGTCGTGGCGCTCAAGCCCGGAGATCCACGGGGCGGTCAGGAGGCCGGCGACCGCGCCGGGGTCTGGCGAGGCTATGGTGACGACGTCCCCGCCGATCGAGGCCTTCAGGTTCTCCGTGGTGCCGAGCGCGACGATCGTCCCGCGGTCGATGATCGCTATGCGGTCGCAGAGTCGGTCGGCCTCCTCCATGTAGTGGGTGGTGAGGATGATCGTGATCCCCTTCTCGGCGTTCAACCGCGCGATGTACTCCCAGAGGTGGTTCCGGGTCTGCGGGTCGAGGCCGAGCGTGGGCTCGTCGAGAAAGAGCACTTTCGGCTCGTGGAGCAGCCCCCGGGCGATCTCCAGCCGGCGGCGCATGCCGCCCGAGTAGGTCTTGACCAGGTCGTCTTTCCGGTCCTCAAGCCCGACGAGGGCCAGGAGTCTGGTGATCCGCTCCCGGCGCACCCCGGCGGGGATCCGGTAAAGGCGGCCGTGGAAGTCCATGTTCTCGTATGCCGTCAGTTCTTCGTCCAGGCTCTGGTCCTGGAAGACGATCCCGATGGACTTCCGGACATCGTCTTCGGCGGTCACGATATCGTGGCCGTTGACCGTCGCCGTGCCCGAGGTGGGTCTCTGCATCGTCGAGAGCATGGATATCGTCGTCGTCTTTCCCGCTCCGTTCGGGCCGAGGAGTCCGAAGATCTCGCCGCTCTCGATGGAGAGCGAGATGCCGTCGACGGCGACGAGTTCGCCGAACGACTTCGTCAGGTTCTCGGCGCGTATGGCCGGGACGGAGCCGGTCCCCTGGTGCGATATGTCCGTATGCATTCGGGCTCACTCTTCCGGCGGCTCTTCCGGCGGTCTCTCGAAGATCCGGAGCATCTCCTCCGCGATATGGCGGAACTTCTCCGCTTTGACCAGGGCGAGCCCGTGGTTTTCGTCGCCGAGGACCATCAGCGTCTCGCCGGGCTTGATATCGAAGATCTCGCGGGCCTCCTTCGGGATGACGATCTGGCCGCGTTCGCCGACCTTGACCGTCCCGAAGATGTGTTTTCTGCCGTCATGATCGTGGTGGCAGCGGTGGTTGTGGAACATGATTCTGATCCTCTATTGACTTCAGCCTGCGGTCCGCAAGGGCCGGCACCGCAGGTATTCGACAGTCTCCTCTTCAATCGTCCAGAGCCCGGACTCCCGGACTGCCCGACGCGTCTTCGCACGCGGCTGGTGCCCGTCGCCGAGGGCCAGGATCCCCTCTGGTTTCACGATCCGCCGGAGCTCGGCGAGGAACGCGCCCGGATCGTCGACCATGTGGAACATGTCGAGAGCGTAGACGAGATCTGCCGCAGCGTCGGGAAGGCCCGAGGCGTATCCCGTTGCGAGGACGGGGATGACGTTCGCAAGCCCTTCCTCCCGGACCCGCCGTGAGACGGCTTTTACGGCAAGCTCGTGGACATCCACCGCGTAAACGGTGCCGTTTGCGCCGGCGAGCCCGGACGCATCCCTGACGTAACTTCCCGGACCGCAGCCGTAGTCCACGACGGTCATCCCCGTCCCGATCCCGACCCCGGTAAGCAGTCCTCCCGGGGGCCTGATCCAGTCCCGTATGCGGATCGAGAACGACATCAACCGAAAGCTGATATTCGGGATCCGGTCCTGCCCTGCGGCGTTATGCCCGGGTGCGACCATCTCCTGTCCCCTTCCCCGGTGCGCCCCGGTGAGATGCCTGATACAACTCCCCCTCACTTATCATGTAAATCATACTTTTCACACTAATGTGATGTATCATACTACATGAACCTCTCCCTTGAGGCACCCCCCTATTCTCCCTGAGCCGTAGAACCGGGGGTGGGAAAAGCGTCTGCTCCGCGGTGTTTTGGCGGGCAGCTGCCTGCGTCTCTCCGATCATCTCCCGGTGGCTACCGGTGCATCGGGATTCTAAGAAAAAGAGATCGATAAAAGAGTGGGAGTTATTCCTGCCGGCGCTCTGCCTTCTTTGCCGCCAGGCGCTCGATCGCGGCGAGGTCGACGTTGCCGTCGGTCGCGAGTTTTCCCTGCCGGACCGCCCGGTCGACGAACCCCTTCCCGACCTCGTTCCTGACGAAGAGCGTCGTGTAACCGTCCGGCGACCCGACGGCCCCGGCCGAGACGTCCGCGTCCACCGCCGTGAAGTCGGTGCAGACCCCGCAGCCGGGCCGGATAGCCTCCTCCAGCTCGGCGAGCGGGATCGCGATATGCCGCTCGTCCTGCAGGTAGACGTCCAGTTTTCCCTTGATGTCCAGGCGGCGGATCTCCCAGGGCTCGACGTTACGCTCGGACCGGAGTTTCCCCTCGACCAGCCTCTCGTAATCGAAGGTCTCCGTGCAGAAGAGCCCGATCACGAGCCGGATCGCCTTCGCGTAGGGCTGGAGGAGGTCGTGGTCGCTCGCCCGGATCGCCTGCGCCGCCCGTGCCGCGCAGGGCACCCCCACGACGGCGATACGCCGGTACTTCCGGGTGACCACGGCCTCCTTCAAGGAGGCAAGGAGCGGCACCCACCAGGCGTAACGGCTCCCGGCATGCTGGACGAGCACGTCCGCGGAGGTGATCACCGCCGCCGACGGCTTCATCGTCCAGGGGTCCGCCGTCACCGTGACGACCGCGTCGATCAGCCCCTCTTCAAGAGCGCTCGCGAGGATCGCCGTCACAGCCCCGCCGCTCTGCTTCCGCTCGACCGGGAGGACCGACCGGGCAGCCACGGCCTCCAGGTACGGGCCGAGCATCCTCCCCTGCGCCGCGAGGTCGACCCGCGGGCAGGCCGCGTAGCAGGCCCCGCAGGGCACGCTGTCGTTCTCGGCCTTGCAGTAGCCGATGTTCACCGGCGCTTCGGTCTTCCCCGGCGCGAACCGGAGGGCGTCCGCCGGACAGACCGCCACGCATGCCCCGCACCCCGAGCAGAGGGCCGTAGCCCAGACCCCGGACTCGAGATCCCTGAATGTCTTCGTCTCCATGCCAATCACTCCCACGTATACTTCCCGGCGAAGGGCCTTGCGCTCGCGGGCACGATCCGGGTATACTCCGCGTCGACCAGCGGTTCCGGCTTCAGCCCGAACTCCTCCGCGAACTCCCGGATCACCGGGGCGATCCGTGAGCGGTCCTCCTCGGTGAGCGGCACCTTCTTTGCTCCGGGAGCGAGGCAGGCCTCGTCCACGTCCCCGTGGATGACGATCTCCCCGCCGTGGATCCCGCTCCCGATCTCGCGGGCCTTCATGGCCCCGTCGAGATCGAGGACGATCAGGAGGCCGCCCGCCATATACTCGCCGAGGAACGTCTGTGCCGTTCCCCCCACGACCAGTATGGGGCGCTGATCCTCGTACTGCTTCATGTGGATCCCGCCCCGGTATCCGATATTCCCGCGGACGAAGATCTTCCCGCCCCGCATGCTGTGAGCCACCGCGTCGCCGGCGCTCCCGTGAATCACCACTTTCCCGGTATCCATCGTGTTGCCGGGCGCATGCTCCGCGTTGCCGTGGACGACGACGGTCGGCCCGCTCATGAACATGGCGAGATCGCCGCCGGGAACGCCGTTGATATGAATGGTAACGTTCCCCCGGAGACCGTCGCCGATGAACCGCTGTCCGAGGACGTTGTTGACGACGATCTCATCGGCACCTTCCTCCACGGCCTTCCGGATCTGCTGGTTTAGGGGAGTGTAGTGTACTCCTTTCGCATCGATCGTGACCTGTTTTGTCATTGTTTGCTCACGCTCCCACCGTTCTGGCGTCGGGAAGATCGGGGAGACATTCGTCCGGCATAGGGCACCGGTGGTCCGTTCTGCTGCCGTTCTTTATGGCTCTGCCCGGTATAGTTGTGTCAGCAGGTATTTATCTCGTCGGGTAGAAGTAGATTTCCACATGTCCCGTGATCCCACTTCTGCGATGCTTGAGCGTATCGAACAGGACAACGTCCGATTCCTCCGGTTGCAGTTCACCGACCTTCTCGGCATGCCCAAGAACGTCGCCATCCCGGCCAAGCAGGCCGAGAAAGCCCTGACCGGCGGTATCGGGTTTGACGGGTCGTCGATCGAAGGGTTCGTCCGGATCGAGGAGTCCGATATGATCCTCAAGCCCGACCCCGCCACCTACACCCTCCTCCCCTGGCAGCCCCGGGAGTGTGCGGAAGCACGCTTCGTCTGCGACGTCTACAAGGCCAACGGCAGCCCGTTCGAGGGCGACCCGCGCTACGTCCTCCGGAAAGCGCTGGAGGACGCGGCAAAAGACGGCTACGTCTTCAACACCGGGCCCGAACTGGAGTTCTTCCTCTTCAAGATGGTCGACGGCCGGCCGAGCACCCAGTTCCAGGACGTCGGCGGCTACTTCGACCTCGCCCCGACCGACCTTGCCGAGGACGTCCGGCGCGAGATCATCCTCGGTCTCACCGAGATGGGGTTCGAGATCGAGGCGTCCCACCACGAGGTCGCCGAGAGCCAGCACGAGATCGACTTCAAGTACAGCGACGCCCTCCATACCGCCGACAGCGTCATCACCTTCAAATTCGCCACCAAGACGATGGCGCTGATGCGCGGCCTGCACGCGTGCTTCATGGCCAAGCCCATCTACGGTATCTGCGGGAGCGGGATGCACGTGAACTGCTCGCTCGCGAAGGATGGGAAGAATGCCTTCTATGACGCGGATGCCCCCCTCCAGCTCTCCGAGACCTGCATGCACTTCATCGGCGGGCTGCTCAAGCATGCGCCGGCGATCACCCGGAGCGCGAACCCGACGATCAACTCCTACAAACGGCTCGTCCCCGGCTACGAGGCGCCCTGCTACATCTGCTGGAGTGCGAGCAACCGGTCGACCCTGGTCCGGGTCCCGGCGCCCCGCGGCAACAGCACCCGCGTCGAATTCCGCAGCCCCGACCCGACCTGCAACCCCTACCTCGCCTTCGCCGCGATGCTCACCGCCGGCATGGACGGGGTCCGGAACGGGATCGAGCCCCCGGCCGGCGTCAGTCAGAACATCTATCACATGACGGCCGCCGAACGGGGCCGTGACGGGATCGCGACCCTGCCCGGGGACCTCAACGAGGCTCACCACGCCCTCCTCGCCGACGACCTCATCTGCAAGGCCCTCGGCCCCCACGTCGTTGAGGCGCTCACGAACGTCGCGAACGCCGAGTGGGATGCCTACCGGACGGCGGTCCACCCCTGGGAACTCGACCGCTACCTGGCAACATACTAACCTTTTTTTGTTGCCGGCTGCTCTCCGGGCATCGGGCCCCGGCCGAGCCCTGCACCGACTCCGGCAGACGCAGTTGCCTCGCGCGAGAGGTCCGTGCACCGTCGGGGTGCCCTGCGCGGCTTGAGCATAATCCTTGAGATCCTGTGCGTCGAACCGGGCCCCGGCGTCGCTATCGCGGAGAGCAGCCGGGAAAAATAAGGGTATTCGGTAGTCCTGCCGCCGGGGCTAGCAGCACTGCTTGCCGCCGACGGCCTCTTCTCCCTCGAGGAGAAGCCTGCCGAAGAGCACGCGCTCGAGTGTCGAGGCGACGTACTTCATCCGCTGCGCCGCCTCCATATCCTCGTAGCGGTGAATGTCGGCGTAGACCTGCAGGCGGACGAGGCCGAACCGGAGACGGTCGAGGTCGTCGTCCTCGAGTTCCGAGGCATCGCGGTAGACGGGCTCGAGCAGGAACGGGAACTCCTCGAAGTTCTCGAGCGCCTGCACGATCCGCGCAAAGACCGGGAGGCCCCCCTCCTGGCCGGCAAGAATCTGCGCGTAGTCCATGCTTTACTCCTCGATCTGCTCTACCAGGGCCTGCATAATGGCGTCGAAACTCTTCCAGGTCGGGCTCTCCTTGCTCTGGCGGATGATGAAGGGCCGGCCTTCGTCGGCCGCCTTCCGCATCTCGGGATCGAGCGGGATGGCCCCGAGGAACGGGACGCCGAGCTGTTTCGCCTCTCTCTCGCCGCCGCCCTTGCCGAAGATCTCGATCTCTTCATTGCAGTGGGGGCAGACGAACCCGCTCATGTTCTCCACGATACCGAGGACGCGGAGTTCGAGTTTCTTGATGAACTCGGCAGCCTTGCTCGAGTCGAGGACCGCAACGTCCTGCGGGGTCGTGACGATGACGGCTCCGGCGATGTTCGGGGCGAGCTGGGCGATGGTGAGCGCCTCGTCGCCGGTGCCGGGCGGAAGGTCGACGACCAGGTAGTCGAGGTCGCCCCAGTTGACGTCCTCAAGGAACTGCTTGATGACGGTCATCTTCATCGGGCCGCGCCAGATGACGGGGGTGTTGCGCTCGGGAAGGAGGAACGCCATGGAGACGATCGCGAGGCTGCCGGTGACCCTGACCGGCTCGATGATCTTCCCGTCGTAGGACTGGAGGCGGGCGTCCTCGACGCCGAGCATCTTCGGGATGTCCGGGCCGTGAATATCGAGGTCGACGAGGCCCGTGGCATAGCCGCGGTTCGCGAGGGCGTAGGCGAGGTTCGCCGCCACCGTGCTCTTTCCGACCCCGCCTTTTCCGGAGAGGACGAGAACGACATGTTTCACGCTGATCTTGGCCTTCGGGGGCAGGCCCTTCTCGCCTGCATTTCTCGAGTCGTCGCACTTGGTCGCTGACGGGCAGCCGGCGCAGTTCCCGGCGCAGGTTTCCTTATCGGGTTCGTTTGTTTGAGCCATCAGAACTATCCTCCGCGGAATGGGATCCTTCGAGAGAAGGATCTGGAGCTACTATACATTAACGGTAAATGTCACAAAAAGGTATAGGTATTGGCACATAATCCCGTTCCGCCGCCGGGACGCCTTTTCGGGCACGGGGTCATCCTCCGGCGGCGGGGGGAAAGAGGGCGACGGTGTCGCCGTCATCAAGGGGTGTTGCGAGGCCTCCGCTGAAGTGGATGTTCCTGCCGTTCTTCAGGATGTTGACGTAGTCACGGACCACGCCTTCGGGGGTGAAGAGGGCCTCGCCGAGTCCGGGGTACCGGGCGGAGAGGTGGTCGAGCAGGCCGCCGACGGTCGATCCTCCCGGGACCTCCGCATCATGCTCCGCCGGAAGGATGTCCCGGAGCATGGCAAACGCCCTGACCTTTACCTGTATGCGATTCTCCCGGTCCACAGAACTCATCTCGTATGTCAGGCTGATGGCGGCGGCCGGTCTTATTGGTATCGCTCCGGGGGGTGCCTCAATTAAATGTGGTTTCTTTTTGCAGAAAGTTGAATGTTTTAATTTCGCCGTCCGGCAGCCTTATTAGCCCCGAGCGGAGCCTGTAGGCATGGTGATAACCTATGAACGGCTACGCAGAGAAGATCCTCTACGTCGATCTCGCGAGGGAGCGGACGATGGAGGAACCGTTTCCCGAAGAGTGGAGACGGGCGTACATCGGGGGCAGGGGGCTCGGGGTCCGTATCCTCCAGGACCTGGTGGATCCGCGGATCGACCCCCTCGGCCCGGAGAACGTGCTCGTCTTCGCCACCGGGCCGGCCGCAGGAAGCGGCCTCCCGCTCGGGTCGCGGTATGACGTCGTCACGAAATCGCCGCTGACCGGGACGTCGACCAGCGCGAACTCCGGCGGGAAGTTCGGCACCAGCATGAAACGAGCGGGCTACGATGCGGTCGTCTTCCGGGGCCGGGCGGAGCGGCCGGTCTACCTCTTCCTCGATGACGGGCGTGCGGAGCTCCGGGACGCATCGGGGCTCTGGGGGATGACGACGAGCGAGACCTCCGCGGCCCTGCAGGAGGATCTCGGCGACCCCGGCACGAGCGTCGCCTGCATCGGCCCCGCCGGCGAGCGCCTCTCCCGGATCGCCGCCATAATCAACGAGAACTCCCGGGCCGCCGGCCGCGGGGGCGTCGGCGCCGTGATGGGGTCAAAGAACGTAAAGGCGGTCGCGGCCCGGGGGAGCGGCCGGATCACCGTCGCCGACCGCGACCGGTTCCTCGCCCTCAAGAAGGAGGTCGCGGATAAGATCCGGGAGAACGCCATCTCGGGCGGAGGGCTTCCGCGGTTCGGGACGGCCGTCCTCGTGAACATCGTCAACGAGAACTACATCCTCCCGGTCCGGAACTTCCAGAGCGCCCACTTCCCGAAAGCGGAGAA
Source organism: Methanoculleus caldifontis (assembly GCF_032842345.1). Taxonomy (NCBI): domain Archaea; kingdom Methanobacteriati; phylum Methanobacteriota; class Methanomicrobia; order Methanomicrobiales; family Methanomicrobiaceae; genus Methanoculleus; species Methanoculleus caldifontis. The sequence continues at coordinate 897,719 of NZ_WBKO01000001.1, forward strand.
GATCTCGGGCGAGCAGATGGCCGACACCATCCTATCGGGGAAGATGGGGTGCCAGACCTGCGTCATCCAGTGCGGCCGCGACATCGAGATCGAGGGGAAGCGGACGGCGGGGCCGGAGTACGAGACGATCTGGGCGTTCGGCCCCGACTGCGGGATCGACGATCTTCGCGCCGTCTCGGAGGCGAACAACCTCTCTAACGATCTCGGCCTAGACACGATCTCTGCCGGGTCGACGATCGCCTGCGCGATGGAACTCTCGGAGAAGGGCTACATCGACGAAGACGTCCGGTTCGGCGACGCGGAGCAGATGGTCGATCTCGTCCGGCGGATCGCCTACCGCGACGGCATCGGCGACGAGCTTGCCGAAGGCTCTTTCCGCTTCGCGAGGAAGCACGGGCACTCCGAACTCTCCATGAGCGTCAAGCGGCAGGAGCTCCCCGCATACGACCCCAGGGGGCTGCAGGGGCACGGGCTTGCCTACGCGACCTCGGTCAGGGGCGGCGACCACGTTTACGCCTACCTGATCGCCCCCGAGGTGCTTGGATCGCCGGAGAAACTCGACCCTTACTCGAACGAGGGAAAAGCGGTCTGGACGAAGACGTTCCAGGACCTCACGGCATTCATCGACTCGGCGGGAGCCTGCCTCTTCACCTCGTTCCCGCTCGGCGCGGCGGACTATGGGGCCATGGTCTCGGCGGTCACCGGCTACGAGATCGACGCCGCTGGGGTGCTCCGGATCGGCGAGCGGATCTGGAACATGCAGAAACTCTTCAACCTGAGAGCCGGGTGCAGCCGGGAAGACGACACCCTGCCGCCGCGCCTCCTCAACGAACCGCTCACCGAGGGCGCCCCGAAAGGCCGGGTCTGGGAGCGCGAGCCCCTCCTCGACGACTACTACCGGGCCCGGGGGTGGGACCGGGAAGGGCGGCCCACGCCGGAGAAACTCCGCGAACTCGGCATCGGGGAGGAGGCGGTGCCTGCTCCCTGATACGATCTACTTTTTTGTATGCCACCCGCCCGTCGCTTCGGGGATGCAGTCGATCTCGGGGGAGTAGGGCTTGATGTCGAGCACCGGGGTCCCGTCCAGGGCATCGAGCCCCCGGACGATCAGGACGCCGCCTTCCCGCCTGACGAAGTCGACGATCCCGAGGCCGATCGGGTTCGGCCGGGCGGGCGAGCGGGTGGAAAAGACCCCCTTCTCCCGTGTCTCTCCCGGCGGCGTCGCGTGGAGCAGCCCGCGCTCCGCCCTGTCAAGCCAGTAGAGAACGATGAGGTGGCTGCTCCGCTCCACGTCCAGAAGCCCCGGCATGTAGGCGTCGTGGATGTGGATCTCGGCGATGGTATCCGCGAGCCGCCCCTGGCGCGGGGCGTCGCCCCTGACCCGGTAGGGTGACCGGACGACGCCGATGGGGATGCACTCGATCCCGGTCATGCAGCTCCCCTCTCCGCATCGAGCGTCTCGTTGCAGAGGCGGTCCGCGACACAGATGCAGGGATGCTCCCGCGGGACGTTCTCGAACCTGACCTCTGCGAAGTCGCGCATCCGCTGCCGCACCTCGTCGGCGAGGGCCGCCAGGTGGTCTTTCGTGATGCGATACCGGCCGGTGAGCTGGCGGACGACCAGCTCGGAGTCCGACCGGACCGTAAGCCTATCCCGGGTGAACGCCCGGGCGGCCTTCAGGCCGTTGATGATCGCGTGGTACTCGGCCACGTTGTTGGTCGTCTTCCCGATGAACCCGGAAGATCCGGCCACGACCGAGCCGCCCCGCACGATCACGTACGCCCAGGCGGCGTCGCCGGGATTTCCCCTCGATGCGCCGTCGGTATACAGCGTCACCGGATCGGCCGTCGCCATCGCGGGAGCCTCCTGCTCTCTTTGCACCATCTGCCGTGATCATCGATCTCTGGAGGGTTATTGGTATCGCTCCCGGTAGGCGGGGGCCGGCCACCGGAAGATGTTAATATCCCCGTGCAGTAAGGGCAGGCCTATGCTGGATTCGGGGCGTATCATTGAGGATAGAGCATTGCGGGACCGCCTGAGCGTCTTCGAGGACCGGACCGATGCGGGGCGGCATCTTGCGGCGACCCTCTCGTCGATGGAGACGCTCGCTGAACCCGTGGTCTGTGCCATCCCTGCCGGGGGCGTGCCTCTCGGGCTTGAGGTGGCGCGGGCGCTCAAGGCCCCGCTCCGGATGGCTGTGGTGCGGAAGGTGCAGGTTCCCTGGAACCCCGAGGCCGGGTTCGGTGCCGTGACCTGGGACGGTCGGGTCTTCCTGAACCGCCCCCTCCTCGCGGGGCTCAATCTCCGGGACGCCGAGGTGAGTGCCGCAGTCGCGAAGGCCAGAAAGAACGTCGAAGAACGGCTGGAGAAGTTCTCCGGCGGCCGGCAGGAGCCGGACCTCGAAGGTCGGGTCGCGATCCTGATCGACGACGGCCTCGCGACCGGGTATACGATGCTCGCCGCGGTCGAGGCGGCCCGGGCCGAGTCGCCCCGCCGGGTCGTCGTGGCGGTTCCCACCGGCTCCCTCCATGCCGTCAACTTCATCGCCCGGAAGGCGGACCTCGTCGTCTGTCTGAACATCCGGACCAGCCCCGCCTTCGCGGTGGCCCAGGCGTACGAGCGCTGGCACGACCTCACCGACCAGGAGGTGGAGGAACTGCTGATCCAGGGGCGGGATATGGGGCTCCTCTGACGCATACGGAGAACGGCCGGCGGAGGATCGCCCCGGTGCCGGAGGCCGGTTGTCGTCCCGCTCGCCGTAACAGGTATATACGGCCTCTCCCCACGGGGTGCCGGAGGCGCACTGCGTATGCAGAGACTGACCATAGAGGTTGATTTCGACCGGTTTCCCCTGGAGCACACCTGCGACGGGGAGGATCTCTCCCCGCGGATCACCGTCCGGGGGTCGGATGCCCCCTATCTTGCCGTCATCGTGGACGACCCGGACGCGCCGAGGGGCACGTTCACCCACTGGCTCGCCTGGAACATCCCGTCGGCCGGCGAGATCCCGGCGGGCGTCCCCCCCGAGCCCCGGGTCTCCCATCCGATCCGGGCCGTCCAGGGAACGAACGACTTCCGGAGGACCGGCTATGCAGGTCCCTGTCCCCCGAAGGGGGCGTCGCACCGCTTCTTCGTCAGGGTCTGGGGGGTGGAGAAGGAACTCGACCTCCCGCCGGGGGGCGGGCGGGCGCGGCTCGAGAACGCGCTCGCAGCCGCGGCCACCGGTTACGGCGAGACGATGGCGGTCTACAGCCGGAGAACGGCGATCGAGACGCCTCCGGGGAGAGGGACCCGGACCTGAGCGTCCTCCTCTCCACCATCTTTTTATCTCCCGGTGCCGAGAACCGCACCATGAGCACAAACGTCACCAAACTGATCGTCTCACTCCGTTCAGCGGAGTTTCCCATCTGGAACACCTGCGACGGCCCCGATCACTCTCCCGAACTGAGGATACGGGGGTTCACCCCGGAGACGCAGTCGATGGCAGTCTTTGCGCTGAACCCCTTCGAATCCGGGTGCTCCTTCACGACCTGGATCATCTGGAACCTCCTGCCGACAGCCCTGCTCCCGGAGGGCATTCCGGTGCAGGGCGTCGTGGCCGCTCCCATCAGTGCCGTCCAGGGGACGAACGATTACGGGACCATCGGCTGGCGCGGCCCCTGTCCTCCCCGGGGAGAGACGCACCGCTATATCTTCAAGGTCTACGGGCTCGACGCCATGCTCGACCTCGCGGCCGGCGCGGACAAGCACGACCTCATCGCTGCGATGCAGGGACATGTCCTCCAGTTCGGCGAGACCGCTGCCACGTACTCCCGGTGACGACACGCACCCTTTATATATCTGGCTCCGGAAGGAGAGTACCGACGGAGCCTGATATGAAGCCGAAACTGGTAGTGAAACTGGATTTTGAAGAGTTCCCGGCCGAATACACCTGCGGGGGGACGAATCGCTCGCCCCCGATCCGGATCGAAGGGATCCTCCCGAACATCAAGTCGCTCGCGGTCCTCGCGACGGCGAGCCCCGAGGACGGGCCGTCGCGGGTGGCATGGGTGATCTGGAACCTCCCCGCCGTCGAAGAGATCCCGGCGGGGATCCCTGCGGAAGAGACGATAGAATCGCCTCTCCATGCCATACAGGGCAGGAACGACTTCGGTGCCCTCGGCTACCGGGCTCCCTGCCCGGAGGCCGGGACGGGCGAGGCGTACCTCTTCCGGGTCTACGCGCTCGATCTCGATCTCTCCCTCGAGCCCGGCGCCACCTGGGAGGAGATGGTCCGGGCGATGGAAGGGTCGATAAACCAGACCGGGGAGGTCATAGCCTTCGCCACCGGGTAGCGGCGGGGGCCTGCGACCATCACCCAAAAAATTGGTGCTGCCCCCCTTATGTGGGCATGGGGGGGCTCTCTTTCTTCATGGGCGGGCTTTGTTTCTCGATATTCTTTGCGATAGCAGACATCTCCTCTCCCAGCATGCGGATGATGTCGTCCATCGTGACAATCCCAATCAGTCTCCCGTTGTCGTCGACGACCGGCATCCGCCTGATGCCTTCTGAGGTCATCTTCTGGATGGCCTCGTAGATCCCCATGCTGTCCTGGAAAGTGATCACGTCCCGGCTCAGGATATCGCTCGCCCGGACCTCGCCCGGATCCTTCTCCCGGGCCATGACCCTGACCGCGAGATCGCGGTCGGTAAGTATGCCGGTAGGCCGGTTGTCTCCGGTGACGACGACGACGCTTCCGACGTTCTTCTCCCCCATGATCTTTGCCACCTCCACCGCCGGCGTGTCCGGCGAGACGGCGACGACCTGCTCACGGCAGCATTGCACAATTCCCATATCCGTTACCTCCGTTGACGACGTCGATTCATGCCGGTATGGTATATGAACGTAACCCGTACCACCCGGCCCCCGCTTGATCTTCACCGCTGCGACGTTTCGTTCGGGTGCTCGAAAAAGTTTATCCGGGTCCGGGAACGAACCGTATTCCCATGACGAAGCGATCGATCGGTCCACGGACCCTCCTCTATCCTCACCCCGACCTGATCATCGGGACCTACGGCCCGGACGGGCGTCCGGACGCCATGGCCGCAGCGTGGGGCGGAATCTGCTCTTCCCGCCCCCCGGCGGTCGCGGTCTCGGTCCAGAAAGTCCGGCAGACCTACGAGAACCTGATGCGTGAGCGCGAGTTCACGATCAGCATACCCTCGGCGGATTACGTCAGGGAGGCGGACTACTTCGGGATCGTCTCCGGCCGGGATACGGACAAGTTTGCGGCGACCGGCCTGACGCCGGTGAAGGGCGACCTCGTGAACGCCCCGTACGTCGGGGAGCTCCCGGTCGTTCTCGAGTGCCGGCTCCTCCAGACGGTCGAGATCGGCATGCACACCCAGTTCATCGGGGAGATCCTGGACGTGAAGGTGGACGAGAGCGTCCTCGGCGAAGACGGCAAACCCGATATTGAGAAGATCCGGCCGTTCGCCTACGACTCGATGCGGCAGGAATATTACGGGTTCTCCGGCGTGCTCGCGAAGGCCTTCTCGGTAGGGAAGGAGGTGAATCGATAGGTTCCGGAACCGGAAAAATCCCTGCTATATCTTATTTAAATCGTGGTATCGCGCTTTTTGTTCGGCAACATTGTATCAGCATGTTTTTATGGGGTCATGCCCGTATAGATCGATCCGGAGATGTTGCCGACAGCCAGGTATTCCGTACTCTACGTCGATGACGAGTTGACCCTTCTCGACGTCGGCAAGGCATTCCTCGAAGCATCGGGTGCGCTCAGCATCGAGACGGCGCCTTCCGGAAGAGATGCCCTTGCCCGGCTGGACGAGCTGGCGCCAGACGCCGTCATCGCCGATTACCGGATGCACGACATGGACGGGATCGAGCTGCTCAAAGAGATCCGCCAGCGCTTCGGGGATCTCCCGTTCATCCTCTTCACCGGTCGCGGCCGCGAGGAGGTCGTCGTGGAGGCGCTCAACCACGGCGCGGACGGCTACGTCCAGAAAGGGGGCGACCCGCGATCGCAGTTCGCCGAGCTCGAACACCTGATCGTGCAGGCGGTAGAGCGCCGGCGGGCCGTCCTGGCGCTGCGGGACTCGGAGGAGCGCTACCGGGCGCTCTTTGAGGGGGCGAACGACCCGATCTTCATCTTCGAGGGCGACCGGTTCGTCGACTGCAACTCAAAGGCCCTTGAGACCTTTCGCTGCACCAGAGAAGTCCTGATCGGGAGGAGACCCTGGGAGCTCTCGGCCCCCATCCAGCCCGACGGCGTCCCGGCGCGGGAAAGCGCCGTCGAGAAGATGAAGGCGGCGTATGCCGGAGAGCCGCAGTTCTTCGAGTGGCGGATTCACGGGCCGAGCAGCAGGATTTATGATACGGAGATGAGCTTGAGCCGACTCGATGTGAAAGGCCCGCCCCGCCTCCAGGCCATCGTCCGGGACGTCACCGACCGGAGGCGGACGGAGAACGACCTGATCGCCGCGAACCGGAAGATGCACCTCCTCTCCAGTATCACCCGGCACGACATCCTCAACCAGCTGACCGTCCTCCAGGGATATCTGGGGCTGACACGGGACCAGACGGCGGATCCTGTTCTTCTCGGGTACCTGGACCGGCAGGAGACGGCTATCGAGTTCATCCGGCGCCAGATCGCGTTCACCCAGGACTACCAGGACCTGGGGGTCCGGGCCCCGGAGTACCAGGACCTCGGCGACTGCATCGCCCGTGCGGCAAAAGGCCTCGCCCTTGACCTCATCCTTCTTGCCGGGGTGGACGGGGTCGAGGTCTACGCCGATCCGATGCTCGAGAAGGTCTTCTACAACATCTTTGAGAATACGCTCAGGTACGCCGGACCGGCGCCGACGGTCCGGGTCGGCTGCTCTCGCCAGGACGGCGGTCAGGTCGTCGTCGTCGAGGATGACGGGCCGGGGATACCGGCGGGTGAGAAGGAGAAGATATTCGCACGTGGTTTCGGGAGAAACACCGGCCTCGGTCTCTTCCTCGTGCGGGAGATCCTCGCGACGACCGGGATCGTCATCCACGAGACCGGTGAGGCCGGGAGGGGCGCACGCTTCGAGCTGCTGGTCCCCGAGCGGAACTGGCAGGTCCGGGCCGGCGGGACGGCAGCAGGCCCCTGAACCGTCACCGCCGGCGGTCCCGTTTCGTCTCGACCCACCGCTTCCGTTTCCCGCACCGCTCGCACCGCTGCTCCCACTCGATGACGTTCGAGGAGTACTCGTCGTATCCGCGTTTTCTGCCCCAGCGATGGAGCCCGATCCTGCAGAGGATGAGGCCGATGGTCGTCATGGTCGCCGGGAGAGAGGTCTTCTTCAGGGAGGATGAATGTTCCCCATCGCGAGAGCCGGGATCTCCCGTCACGGTATGATCTCGCAGCTGTTGTACTTCCGGTGGTCGAAGTCCTCCATCCGGACCTTCCCCGCGTCGATGAGGCGGCGGATCTCCGGGAGCGCCGCCGAGAGGGCCTGGTAGAGGTTCTCCACCGTCCCGCAGACGATCTGCCGCCCCTCCTCGGGCCAGGGGCGGGTGATGTTTGAGTAGAGGCACCGGCCGCCGCAGAAGTCGCGAATCCCGCACGCCGTGCAGGGGCTCCCGACGGCCGTCACCGGGAGGCGGAGCGGGTCGGCGGTGGCGATGTGCCCGACGTAGTAGTCCTTCATCCCGACCATGATGGGGCAGGGGGCGATATGCCCGTCGGTCATGATGCTGTAGTTCGCGTGGCCGCACCCGCACCGGAGCATGCTCGGCCTTCCGAGCAGCATATCCTGCATCGGGTCCATGAAGGGGTACCACCGGAGCACCCGGCCCTCCCTGCGCATCGTCTCGACCCAGAACTCGACGAGCGTCCTGATGCCGGGGTTGTAACTCTTCTCGACCCAGGCGGCGTAGTCGCGCATCCGGTAGTCGTTCCAGAAGTTTGCGTCCATCTGCCAGTGGACGGCCGAAAAGGAGAACCGGTCGTTTGCCGTGAGGTAGCGGACCGCCTCCACGATATCGGTATCCTCGGTCACGGTCATCCGGGCGATCAACTCGCCGGCAAACCCGCCGGCCGCAAGGCCGCGGAGGTTTCTCGTGATCCTGCCAAACGTCCCCTCCCCGCGGTGAGCGTCGGTCAGCCCCTCGGGCCCGTCGATCGAGACCAGGATCGTATCGAACCTGTTCGCGGTATCGGGGTCGAGGCGGTCGAGGAGGGTGCCGTTCGTGTGGAGGATCAGCGCCGAGACCGGAGCGTCGCGGACGATCTCGCGGACGCGGTCGACGGCGAGGAGGGGTTCCCCGCCGTAAAAGGTCAGGACGGCTTCGGGGTCTTTTGCGAGGAACCGGTAGAGGTCGGCGAGATCGATATCGAGATCTACCGGTAGGTCCTCGTCGACGGCGATATCGGATGTCTCCGGGGGGTCGACGGTGAAGGCCTTCCCCCGGCAGTAGGTGCAGCAGAGGTTGCAGTCGTCGGTCAGAATGAGGTGATAATACACAGGTGGTCTCTCATTATTTGGCGGCAGGGCGGGAAAAAGGTGAGGATGCGGGCGTCCGTTCCATTGCTTCCCGGCTTATCATAGCGAGGCGTGTACATGTAGCCTCGCCGACGCCTGGGGGAGAATCCGGCGATAATAAAGTTCTTCACAGATCGAGAAACTCTTCCTTTGTAAGGCGGGCCTGCTTGAGGATCGAGAGCAGCGTTCCTTGAGGAATGGGGTCACGCCGGGGAACAATGACAAGCAGTTTACTTCCGTCATTCCCTATTTTATAGAGGGCCACATGGCTCCCCTTCCCACGATGGGGAGCATATTCGAACCCGATTGCCCTCAGTTTCTTATGATGTCGTCGGAAGAAACCAGAGGGAGTTTCGTCATGCCTCGACCTCGATAACCGAGGTGAACTTGTGCCGCGACTTCAGGATTGGTTCGATGTCCTGCAGTATCCCAAGTTCTCGTGCATTCTCAAGGTAGAGCTCGATCGCTTCGCGGATGTTGTCCAGCGCTTCCTCCGGGGTATCGCCGCAGCTGGCGACCTCGAGCTCCTGACATTTTGAGACGTACGCTCCTTCCTCTTTCCAGATCAGGATGGTCAGCCTTACCTTTGTCAATCACGTCACCTCCAATCATTAACAGTTCATGCACTCGTTATAATATTCTTTTCACGGGGGTCCGGTAAAGATCAGTCAGGCAGGTCCTGGCCTGGACTATCTTTGAGGATCGCGATGCCACGTGTCTGTTTGTCGCCACGAGGCGCAAAAGAGAAGACCCCATAAGAGCAACTGACCCCTATGCCTGAAGCAAAGAAAGAGAACCTCGCCGAACAGGTCATCGATCCCCGCGACCTCGTCGCCTACCAGTCCGGCTCGATCGTCAGCCGGATGCTCGCCTATACGAAGTCCGGCACCATCACGGTCTTCGCCTTCGACGAGGGCGAAGGCCTCTCGGAGCACACCGCACCCTACGACGCCATCCTCCAGGTCCTCGACGGGGAGGCCCTCGTCACCATCGCGGGCAAGGAGTACACCGTGAAGGCCGGCAACCTGATCATCATGCCGGCAACGATCCCGCACGCGGTCCACGCCGTCACGCGGTTCAAGATGATGCTGACGATGATCCACGCCTGATCCGCCGGCCGGAAGAGACCTCGCAGGCCAATGCCTGCAGGTTATTAGAGGTTGCCGACCGGTCTCCCCCCATGTGCACAGACACCCATCCGGGCGGTTAAGAAGGGCGGCGGGTCCCGGAGCATGTGCCTGCGGGCATGCGGAGAGGGGTGCGGTAACAGAGCGGGGTCTCACCCTGCCGGATGGATTGTTTTTATGACTCCGCGCGACAACACGGCAATGATGGCTCCCCCTATCTCCCCCGACGAGTCGCGGACGACAGCATGGCACGCCCTTCCGCCCGACGACGTGGCCGGGCAGCTCGCATCGCCGCCGGAAGGCCTCTCCGACGCCGAGGTTGCCCGGCGGAAGGAGATCTTCGGCGAGAACGCTCTCCCGCAGAAGCGGCCTCCAACGGTCTTTGAGGTCTTCCTCCGGCAGTTCATGAGCCCGCTCATCTACGTCCTCCTTGCAGCCGGGATCATCTCGCTACTCTTCGCCGACTTCACCGATGCCGCCTTCATCTTTGTCGTCATCCTGATCAACGCCGTCATCGGGACGTTCCAGGAGGTGAAGGCGGAGAGGAGCGCAACGGCCCTGCAGCAGATGCTCAAGATCCGCGCACGGGTGAGGCGGGGGGGCCGTGAGGCGGCCATCCCGGCGGAAGACCTGGTTCCCGGCGACCGCGTCGCCCTGGAGTCCGGCGATCGGGTCCCCGCCGACATCCGCCTCCTCACGGCGCGGTCGCTCGCCGTCGACGAGTCGCTCCTGACCGGCGAGTCCCACGCGGTCAGAAAGAACCCCGAGCCCGTGGACGCGAACCTCCCGCCCGGCGACCGCCTGGGGATGCTCTACGCCGGCAGCACCGTCATGACCGGCCGCGGCGTTGGTGTCGTGGTCGCGACGGGCCAGCACACCGAGATCGGGCAGATAGCCGAGACGGTCACGACTTCCGAGACGGGCAAACCCCCGCTCGTCCTCCGCATGGAAGACTTCTCGAGAAAGATCAGCATCGCCGTCCTTGCTGCCACCGGACTGCTTGCGATCATCGTCCTCGGCCAGGGGATGCCTCCCCTTGAGGTCTTCTTCCTCGCCGTCGCTCTCGCCGTCTCGGCGATCCCCGAGGGCCTGCCGGTCGCCCTGACCGTCGCGCTCTCGATCGCGACCTCGCGGATGGCCGGTCGGAACGTCATCGTCCGGTTCCTCGCCGCCGTGGAGAGTCTCGGGAGCTGCACGCTGATCGCGAGCGACAAGACCGGCACCCTCACCGTGAACCAGCAGACCGCCCGGGTGGTTCTTCTGCCCACGGGGGAGGAGATCTCCGTCACCGGTGCCGGGTACGCGGGCGAGGGGGAGGTCCTCGATGCGGGCGGAGCGCCGGTGGCCGGGTCCGTCCGTGACCGGGTGGAAAGCCTGGCCCGGGCTGCCACGATCAGCAACGAGGCCGGCCTGGAACGGACCGATGCAGGGGACTGGACGCACCGGGGCGACGCCATCGACGTGGCGTTCCTCGCGCTCACCTACAAGATGGGTCTTGACCCTGCCGGTATCCGCCAGAGCGCGCCTGCCGTCGCCGAGATCCCCTTCGAGTCCGAGCGGCGGTATGCCGCCGTCTGGTACCGGGACGGCGAGGAGATGCGGGTGGCGGTCAAAGGAGCCGTCGAGACGGTCCTTCCATTCTGCCGGACCATGATCGCGGAAGATGGGGGGGAGGAACCCCTCGACCCGGACCGCGTCCAGGAGGGGTTAGACGCCCTCACCTCCCGGGGCTATCGGGTGCTTGCCGTGGCCGGCGGTCGTGCGGAAGGGCCGGTCTCCGTCGAGAACCCACAGATGCCCCCCCTCGAACTCCTCGGTCTGGTCGGGTTCATAGACCCGATCCGGCCCGACGTGCCCGATGCCGTGCGGCGGTGCCGCCGTGCCGGGGTCGACGTGGTGATGGTGACGGGAGACCACCCCGCAACGGCCTTCGCCATCGCACGGGAGCTTGAGATCACGGACTCCCCCGACCGGGTCGTCACCGGCACGGAACTCGGGGACCCGGAGGTCTCGACCTACTCCAAATTCGTCAGCCGCGTGCAGGGCGCCCGGGTCTTCGCCCGGGTGACGCCGCTGCAGAAACTCCGGATCGTCGAGGCATACCGGGAGAGCGGGGCCTTCGTCGCGGTCACCGGGGACGGGGTCAACGACGCGCCGGCGCTCCGGAGCGCGAACATCGGGGTGGCGATGGGTTCCGGGACCGATGTCGCCAAGGATACGGCATCGCTGATCGTCACCGACGACGACTTCGCCTCGATCGTCGCCGGGATCGAGGAGGGGCGGTACGCCTACGACAACGTCCGCAAAGTCGTCTACCTCCTGATATCGACGGGATTCGCGGAGGTGCTCCTCTTCCTGGTCGCCCTCATCATCGGCCTGCCGCTGCCCCTCCTTGCGGTCCAGCTCCTCTGGCTGAACCTGGTGACGAACGGGATCCAGGGTGTGGCGCTCGCGTTCGAGGGAGGCGAGCCCGGGGTCATGGACCGGCCGCCGCGAAGGCCGGAGGAAGGGGTCTTCAACCGGCTGATGATAGAAGAGGTGCTCCTCTCCGGTACGGTGATCGCCCTGATCGCGCTCGGCGCCTGGTACTGGCTCCTCTCAAGCGGGTGGGACGAATTTTCGGCCCGGAACCTGGTCGTCCTGCTGATGGTGCTCCTCGAGAACTTCCATGTCTTCAACTGCCGGTCGGAGTACCACTCGGCCTTCCGCGTCCCGATAAGCCGCAACTACCTCCTGATAGCCGGGGTCGTCGCCGCGCAGGGCATCCATATCCTCGCGCTCTACGTGCCCTTCCTCCAGAACGTCCTTCAGTTGCAGCCCGTCTCCCTGGTCGAATGGTTCTCGCTGCTCGCCCTCGCCTCCCTGGTCGTCGTCGTGATGGAGATCTTCAAGGCGGTGAGGAAGCACCGGCCGCCGACTCACCAGACCGGGTACGGGGTCGGCGAGGCCTCCCCCCGATAGGGGAGGAGGACCTCGTTGATCCTGCTGCCGTCGTCAAGACCGGTCATGATGATGCTCCTTGCCGAGACGGTGTAGAGGGTGTCGTCCATGAAGAGCGACCGCTGCACCGCGTCGGGGGAGTTCCAGGCGTAGGACGTCTCCCTCTCCCTGTGGGTGACCGTGCCCGTGAGGTTGAGTCCCTCTTCCGGGCTCACCGAGTAGACGTAGGCCCCCTGCCAGGTCATGGTGCCGTAGGAGCCGGGGTACCTCGATCCGGGGTTCTCGACCCTTTTTATCTCGCTCACCGGGAGGACGAGGAGCCCTTTCTCCTCAATAAAGAGGAAGGCCTTGTGGTCGTAGAGCGCCGGAGAATCGGTCCCGGCCTCCCCGATCACGACGCTGTCGACCTGGATGGGGTTGTTCACGTCGGATACGTCGAAGAGGGCGACCTTGAGGCCCGCCACCGAGACCCCGCCCCAGGTGTTCTCGCTCGTCTCCTTCCCGACACCGATGATATGGTCGGCGCCGAAGGGGTGGAGGTAGTCGGAGTAACCCGGGATCTTGAGCTCGCCGAGGATGCCCGGGCGCCTGGGGTCGGAGAGGTCGATGACGAAGAGGGGGTCGACCTGCTTGAACGTCACCAGGTACAGCCGGTCGCCGGCGAACCGGGCGGCGTAGATCCGCTCGTCCGGCGCCAGGTGTTCGAGCGTCCCGATGACCGTCATCGCTGAGTTGAGGACGTAGACGTTGTTGTACCGGACCGACCTCTCCCATCCCCAGTCCTCGACGGTCGTCGCCACCCGGAGGTTCCCCCCGTACTCGTCGAGGGAGAACTGATTCAGGAGGTGCCCGGGCACCTGCCCCATCGTGCGGTAGTCGATCTTCCCCCGTTCGATCGCGAACCGGTGGATGATCGTCCGGTCGCGGGTGCCGGTCTCCTCCGACGGCGTCCCGGCGACCGGGCCGGTGTAGGCCGGGCCCATGTTCCGGTAGGCGAGATAGAGGTTCTCCCGCGACGCAAAGAGGGTGGTGTCGTAGCCGAGGAGGAAGGTCTCGGCGTCGGGAGCGGCCGTATTGTTCCTGATGGAGAAGCCGCCCGCGGTATAGAAGATGTAGTTCTGCAGGGGGGTCTCCGGGCGGTAGATGTCGGGCACGACCGGCTCGGCGCCGCCCGTCCTCACCTCGGGCAGGACGATCCCGTCATGCACCCAGAGGGGGGACTCCCGCGTGAGGGCGTAGACGTACTCCCCGATCATCCGGGCGTCGTAGTAGTCGCCGGTGAAGGTCACGTCCCCGACCCGCTTCGGGTCTCTGCGGTCGCCGATATCGTAGATGTAGGCGTGCGTCACCGTCCGCCAGATCGGGACCGGGGTAACGCTCCCTCTCACGGCGGTCATCTCCTCCTCCGTCTTCGTGGCAAAGACCACCAGGCGGTCGCCTTCGAGGAAGAGCGCCTTCGGGCTCCCGTCGATCCAGGTCTCGGAGACGATCCTGGCATCTTCCGGCGGGAACGCCTCGAGGATCGCGAGCGTCCTGCCCGATATGAGGTAGATGTATTTTCCGTCGTTCTTCAGGAAGTCGGCCTCGTCGACACCCTGCACCTGGACGTTCGTGGTCGAGTAGTCACCGGCCGCAGGCGCCGGGGCAGCTGTCGCTGCCGGTGCCGGGGCATAATCTACAGCTTCTTCGGGCATGACGCCCCCGTTTGTCCGGGGGTAGCCGCTACCGTTTCCCCCGCCCTGCGCGTGCTCCTTTAAGAACGCCTCGATCTCCTCTTTCGACCCGAACTTCCGCAGGTCGCCCCAGGCCTCCGCCCCGGCGTCCTCCGACGCGAGGGCGGTCCCGATGATCGCGACGACCACCAGGCAGCCGAGCGCGACCGCCGCCGCCGGTTTCCAGCTCTCCATCTCCGTTCACCTTCCGTTAGAGAGGAAGATACACGCCCCGGTGTATCAGGTTTGCGTAACCTGCGAAAATTTTCGAAGTCTTCCGTTCTCTCACACCGCCGGCGCCGCCAGGAAGGTCCAGGCGATGTAAGCGGCGTAGCCGACGAGCAGGAAGGCCGACCAGCCCCTGACGAAGGTTGGGCGGCCAAAGAGCAGGGGGAGGATCGCGGCCGAGAAGAAGACGACCGCGACGATGTCGAGGGGCGACCCGACGGTGGCCGGGGCGAGGAGGAGACTTATCCCGAGGACCAGGAGGAGGTTGAAGATGTTGCTGCCGAGGATGTTGCCGATGGAGATGGCGCCCTCGTTCTTCACGGCGGCAACGAGCGAGGTCGCGAGTTCGGGGAGCGATGTCCCGACGGCGACGACCGAGAGGCCGATGACGAAGGCCGGGATCCCGAAGGCCTCCGCGATCGTGACGGCGCCGTTGACGACCAGCCGTGCACCGATGACGACGGCGATGAGGCCGAGGGCGATGTAGAGGAGATCTCTCCATCCGTGAGACTTGAGCACGATATCCCCCTCTTCACGGCCTTCCCGCACGAGAAGAACGAGGATGACCGCGAAGAGGGTGAGGAGCACCCCGCCTGCCAGGGCATCGAGGGTGCCTCTCATGGCGAGGAGCGCGAACGCCGCCGTCGCCGCGAGCATCAGCGCGGTGTGCCTGACGAGGGCCGAGCGCGACGCTCCCGATGCGGCGATCATGGTGGGGCGGATGAAGGTGCAGAGGGCCAGGACCAGGGCGATGTTCGCGATGTTGCTCCCGATGACGTTCCCGAGCGCAATTCCGGTGCTGCCTGTGGCTGCGGCGTCGATGCTCACGACGAGTTCCGGAAGGGAGGTGCCGAACGCGATGATCGTCGACCCGATCAGGGCGGGGGAGATCCTGTGGCGGAGGGCGAGGCCGCTGCCTCCGCCCACGAAGAGGTCGGCCCCTTTGATGAGGAGGGCGATGCCGATGACGAGCATAACGGCGGTCAGTATCATGGGAATGTCTCGGATGTGGTGGTAGTAGTTGGACGGAGTTCTCCTAATACGTTTTCTGCTCCGGGTTCCGGACGGCTGCCTGCAGGGAGAGGTGCCGGGCGGGCAAAAGGCTATCTACCCCCGCATCTATCGGGCCGCCATGTCGAACCCTGTCACCCGGTCCCTGCGCGGGGCAGGAAGGGAGTTCATGCGGAGGACGGAGTACGGGAATCTGCCGCCGTCCGACCAGATGCTGGGCCGCCCCTCACCGCCCCTCGAGGTCCCGTACACGAAGGAGAAGGCGACCGTCGTCCTGCCTGCGCCCGGGAGTATCGCCCTTCCCGCTCTCGACCTCCACGACGCGATCGAGCGCAGGGTGAGCACGAGAGACTATGCCTCCGAACCGCTTGCGCTCTCCGAGCTCGCCTACCTCCTCTGGTCCACCCAGGGGGTGAAGCGGGCCGTCGGCGGGGTCTTCACCCTCCGCACGGTCCCGTCTGCGGGCGCACGGCACGCGTTCGAGACCTACCTCCTGGTCAACCGGGTCGAGGGCGTCACGCCCGGGCTCTACCGCTACCTGGCCCTCGAGCACCGCCTTGCCGAAGAGTCGCGCGACCCCGATCTCCCGCGGCAGATTGCGGCAGGATGCCTGAACCAGCCGCATATCATCAAGAGCGCCGTTACGTTCCTCTGGGCCGCCGTCCCGGCCCGGATGACCTGGCGCTACGGCGAGCGCGGCTACCGCTACCTGCATCTCGACGCCGGTCACGTCTGCCAGAACCTCTACCTCGCGGCCCTGGGCGTGGGGTGCGGGGTCTGCGCGATCGCCGCCTTCGACGATGCGGCGATGAACCGGCTCCTCGACATCGACGGCGACGAGCAGTTCCTGATCTACGTCGCGACGGTGGGGAAGATGCCGTGACCCTGGCGCGAGGCCGGAGGGCATATCCCCCTCCGCGTCAAAGATCTGAGAGTAACGGTCCCGGCACTCCTGCCGGGCACGGTTACGGAGATTACGCTTCATGCTCTCATTCGACGAAGAGATAGACGCACTCGAGCAGGAACGCGAACTGCTTCTCCAATACCCGGAAGAAGAGTTCATCGAGATCATCCGCGAGGTGGGGTTCTCCTGCGACTGCTGCGGCCAATGCTGCACCCGCGAGTTCAACGGCCACGTCTTCTTACTTGAGGAGGACACCGGGAGCGTCCGGTCGTTTGCGCCCGACGCCCTCATCCCGGCTCCGGGCTTCGACGCCTGCGACCAGCAGGGGCGGTTCTACGTATCGGGCTACGCCCTCCGGACCGGACCGGACGGCTCCTGCATCTTCCTCTCTGAGGGCAGGTGCACCGTCTACGACCGGCGGTTCTCCATCTGCCGCGTCTACCCCTACATGCTCCACCGGGAACCGGATGAAACGGGCCGCGTCGACTGGCGCCAGATCAGCGGCCTGGACGAGCACGGGTGCTACGGCACCCCGATCGACGATGCCGAATGCGCCCGGATAGCCCGCGAGACCCGTGCCTACGAGGCGGCGTTCCTCGACCAGGAGATCCGGTTCCGCCGCGCTCTCCGCGACCTCTTCGCCCGCGAGGGGTTGCGCTACGTCCGGCGGACTTACGACCTCCTGATGCGTGACTTCCGTAAAGGTGCGGAGGTCGAGGTCCGGGTCTTTCACCGCGGGGAGTTCGAGTCTCACCGGGTCACCCGCGCGACGTACGAGTAATACCCGGGTTCCGGCCCGCCCGCACCTTTTTCTGCTCCCCTTCCATAGGGTGCCCGATGGAGACCGAGGTCCTCCTCACCCTGCTGGTGCTGGCCGCCGCCGCGGTCCTCTTCATCACCGGCGTCGTCAGGGTCGACGTCGCTGCGGTGCTCGTGACCCTCGCGCTCGCGTGGCTCGGCCTCGTCACCCCGGTGCAGGCCCTCTCCGGCTTCTCGAGCAGCGCGGTCATCGCGATGCTCTCCGTGATGGCACTCGGCCGCGGGCTCGACCGCACCGGGGTGACCATCCGCATCGCCCGCGCCATCGTCGGGTTTGCCGGGACCGGCGAGCGGCGTCTGACCGCCGCCGTCTCGCTCGTCGCCGGGGGGCTCTCGGCGTTCATGCAGAGCGTCGGGGCCACCGCCGTCTTCCTCCCCTCGCTTCTGCGGGTCTCGTCGCTCACGGGGGTCCCGGCGTCGCGCCTCCTCCTGCCGGTCGGCTACGCCGCGACCCTCGGCGGCACCGTCAGCATGGTGGGGGCGGGCACCCTCATCATCTTAAACGACCTCCTCCGGCAGCGGGGGTACGCGCCGTTCGAGCTCTTTGCCGTCACCCCCGTCGGCCTGCCGCTCCTCCTCTCCGGGATAGCCTTCTTCTACTTCTTCGGGAACCGGGTCCTCCCCCGGCACCAGAAAGTCCGGCTGAGCCCCCAGGAGGAGCTGATCCGGACCTGGTGCCTGCCCTGCCGCATATCCTACCTGCGGATCCCTTCGCAAAGCCCCCTCGCGGGGAAGACGCGGGAGGGGGTGCATATGATCTCGCGCTACGGCCTCCATCTCATCTCTCTCGCCGAGAGGGGCGAGGTCGTCTACACGCCCTGGCGGTACACCCGGTTCGCCGTCGGGCAGGAGCTCGGCATCCTCGGCGAGGCGGAGAGTATCGCGCGGTTCATGGACGATTTCGGGCTCGAGTGGGTCCGGGCCGGGGAGAGCACCGCGGACGTCGCGGCCGACCCGAACGTGGGGTTTGCCGAGGTGATCGTCCGGCCGTATGCACCGATCGTCGGCAAGACGCTCCGTGACCTCGAGTTCCGGGTGACCTACGGCGCCGAGGTGCTGGTCATCCATACCGGAGCTGAAGAACGGCGGGAGGACCTGGCCGATATCCCCCTGCAGGCGGGGGACACGATGGTCGTGCTGGGCCGCTGGGAACGGCTCCGGGCCCTCGCCACGAGCCGGAACTTCGTCCTGGTGACCCCCGTCGAGGGGCAGGCGGGGATCCGCGAACGGAGTGCAACGGCCGCCATCCTCTGCTTTGTTGCCGCTGTCGGCCTCACCTACACCGGCCTTGCGATCCCGGTAAGCCTTCTCTCGGGGGTGGTCGCGATGATCCTCCTCCGGGTCATCCCGGTGGGGGAGGTCTACCGGGCCGTCGACTGGCGGACGCTCGTCCTGATCGCCGGCCTCCTTCCCCTCGGCATCGCGATGGAGACGACCGGGACGGCCCGGTTCGTCGCAGACCTGCTGGTGGGTCTGGTCGCCGGGTACCCGACGCTTCTCATACTCGTCGCGGTTGCGGTCCTCGCGACCGCCTTCTCGCTCGTGATCTCGAATATCGCCGCAACGGTCCTCCTGGTCCCGCTCGCGCTCACGATGGCGGGCCCTCTCGGGCTCGACCCTCGCGGGATGGCTCTCCTCGTCGGGATCTGCACCTCGAACTCCTTCCTCCTCCCCACGCACCCGGTGAACGCCCTCCTGATGGGGCCCGGGGGTTACCGGACCCGGGACTACTTCGCCGCGGGAAGTGTCATGACGGCCGCCTTCATCCTGATCGCCGTCGGCATCGTCTCTCTCCTCTACTTCTGACCGGCCCGGAGGTCGGGGTAAACCTTTATACCGCCCTATGGCGACCGGAGGCTCACTATGGAACGGGAGTACGACGTCGTCGTCATCGGGACCGGGGTCGCCGGTTCCGACATCGCCTGGCACTGCAGGGATGCCGGTCTCACGGTCGCGATCGCCGACCAACGGATCTACGGGGGGACGTGCGCCCTCCGCGGCTGCGTCCCCAAAAGAGTGCTCGCCAGCGCCGCCGGGGCTGTGGCCTGCGCCCGCGACCTCGAGGGGAAGGGGGTCTCCGGGGAGGTCGCGGTCGACTGGCCGGAGCTGGTCGCCTTCGTGCGCTCGTTCACCGATCCCATCCCCCGGCGGAAGGAGGAGGGGTTCCGGGGGGCGGGGATCCACACCTATCACGGATTTGCCCGGTTCGCCGGCAAAAATCGGGTGACGGTCGGCGGCGATACGCTCACGGCCCGGCATATCGTGATCGCCACCGGGGCAAAGCCCCGTCCGCTGGACGTTCCGGGCGCGGATCTGATGACCCCGAGCGACGACTTCTTCTACCTCGAGTCGCTCCCCGAACGGATAATCTTCGTCGGCGGGGGCTACATCTCCTTTGAGTTCGCGCACGTGGCCGCCAGAGCCGGGTCGAAGGTGACTATCCTCCAGCGGAGCGGGAGGATGCTCTCGGGGTTCGACCCCGATATCGTCGACCGGCTGGTTCTGGCTTCAGGGGAGATCGGGATCGACGTGCAGGTGAACATGCCCCTCATCTCGATCGAGAAGAACGCCGACGGTCTCAGGGTGCGGGCCGGGAAGGAGGGCGAGGAGAGGACGTTCCATGCAGATATGGTCGTCCACGGCGCCGGCAGGGTCCCTGCCGTCGAAGGCCTCGATCTTGCGGCCGGAGAGGTCGAGACCGACCGCCGGGGGATCGTCGTCGACGACCACCTCCGGAGCGTCTCGAACCCCTCCGTCTACGTTGCGGGGGACGCGAACCAGAGAAGCCCGCAGCTGACGCCGGTCGCGGTGATGGACGCTCACATCGTCGTCGACAACATCCTGCACGGCGACACGCGGGTCGCGGACTACTCGGTCGTGCCGAGCGCCGTCTTCACGACCCCGCCCCTCGCGTCGGTCGGGCTCACGGAAGCGGCGGCGAAGGAGAAAGGGATCCCGTATGTCGTCAATGCCGGCGACCTCTCAGGCCGGTTCACGAACCGGAGCATCGGCCAGAGGCATGTCGGCTACAAACTCCTGGTCGAGAGCGACTCACACAGGATCCTCGGCGCCCACCTGATCGGGCCCAACGTCGGGGAGGTGATCAACATCTTCGCCCTCGCGATCCGGCACGGCCTGAAGGTGGAGGACCTGACGCTCGACGCGATCCCGTGGGCCTACCCGAGCAGCACCTACGACGTCATCCACATGGTCTACCCGCTGGTGCGGAAGTGAGAACCTTCCTCGCGTCATACAAGTCTCCCGTTACAGGGGTACTGGTGAGTCGGCAGTAGAGGGTAATGACACAGCCTCACGCGAAGTGCGACAGACGGAACGTCCGGAGCATGAGCACCGTTAGGTGCGAGAGCGCGAAGCCGCGAAGTGCGGTGTTCCGGAGGGGCGGAGCATGAGAAACCATCAGGCTTCGAAGGACGACGTACAGTTAGAAACGGGGTTCGAACACCGCAGGTGCGACGACTTCTCCTGAGTGCGATGTTCCTGCAGAGCGGAGTTTGAGCCCCGGCAGAGAAGACCTGTCAACGGTCTTCGCGTTCTTCGCGGCTTCGCGTGAGTTCTCTAAAGCAAAAAAGGTATTCAGAAAAAGAGATTCCACCGGGGATTCGGGCCCCGGCCTCCCTCTTCTTTACGCGCCTGCGCCCTCTTCGGCCGGTTTCTTCGCCGGCTTCTCGGGTTTGACGTAGGTGATCGTGTGGCACTCTGCCACACGCTGCTCCACCACCGGCGGGAGGTACGCCGGCTCCATCGCGAGGCTCCCGAACGGGCAGGCCTCCACGCAGTCGCCGCAGGCGATACACCGCATCCGGTCGATCGCCCAGACCTTCGTCTCCTTGTCGAGGTGGAGCGCCTCGCACGGGCACCGCCGCGAGCAGAGGCCGCAGGACCGGCAGGTTGCCGGGTCGAAGACGACGTGGCCCCGGGTGAGGGGGCACGTCCGCGCCGGGACCAGTGGGTACTGCCGGGTGGCCGGCCCCCCCGTAAGGTTTCGGATGACCGTCCTCGTCATCTGGAATATGCTCATCCTTCTCACCTCTCCGTGCAGCTGATGCAGGGGTCGATCGAGAGGACGACGACCGGGACATCGGCAAGCTGCGCGCCGGGGAGCATCTTCACCAGCGGCGGGATGTTCGCGAGCGTCGGCGTCCGGATCCGGGCCCTCGAGAGGTATTTCGTGCCGTCGCCACGGAGGTAGTAGACGACCTCGCCCCGCGGCTGCTCGACGCGGGAGAAGTACTCGCCATCCGGTGTACCCTTGACCTTGACGTCGAGAGGGCCTTCGGGCATCTGGTCGATTGCACGCCGGATCAGGTCGATGGAGGCGTAGACCTCCTTGACCCGCACGGCGCACCGGGCGTAGCAGTCCCCGGCGGTCTCGACGACCGGCTTGAAGCCGAGATCGCCGTAGGCGGCGTAGCCGGTCTCGCGGTGATCCATTGCGACCCCGCTTGCTCTCGCGGTCGGGCCGACCGCGCCGAGCGCGTACGCGTCGTCCTTCGAGATGACCGAGAGGCCTTTGAGGCGGTACTTCACCGTATCGTCGTCTAAGAAGACATCGCCGAGCTCCCGGCACTGCTCCTCGAAGGGGTCGAGCTGCCGGTGCATCTTGTCGAGCTTCTCCTTCTCGATGTCGCGCCTGACGCCGCCGACCTTGCAGGTGCCCTGGATGACCCTGCCGCCGGTGGTGTCCTCGAGCGTGTCGAGGACACTCTCCCTGAGCTGCCAGGACCGCATGAAGAGGTTCTCAAAGCCCATCCCGTCGGCAAAGAGACCGAGCCAGAGGAGGTGCGAGTGTAGACGCGAGCACTCCGACCAGATCGTCCGGAGATACTTCGCCCGGTCGGGGATCTCGATCCCCATGATATGCTCGATACCCTGGCTGTAACCGACCGCGTGCATGAAACTGCAGATCCCACAGATCCTTTCTGCCACGTAGACGTACTCGGTGAACTCGCGCTTCTGGACGAGCTGCTCGAGCCCGCGGTGAATGTAGCCGATGGAGGGGATCACGTCCACCACCAGCTCGTCCTCGAGGACGAGGTCGAGGTGGATCGGTTCCGGCAGCACCGGGTGCTGCGGCCCGAACGGTATGACTATGCGTTCCGGCATGAGTCACCTCCCCTCCTCGTGACACTGAACGGATACTTCTCGGCCGTCCGGATGAACGTCCCCTTGAAGTCGATATTGATCCCGGTGACCGGGATCCCGAAGAGGTCGTGCATCTCGTTCTCGTAGACGAACGCTCCCCAGTAGATCCCGGAGACGCTTGGGACCTCCGTATCGGGCCCGATTGTCAGGCGGAGGTTCTGGTACTGGTAACCCTTGTCGAACGAGTAGTTGATCTCGTACGCTCCGCCGACGTCCGTGCACCCTATCTGGACCAGGCGGTACCCGCCGGCATGGAGCGCCTCGACCTCGCGCACGAGGTTCTCCAGCGCGACGCTGATAGTAGTCTGCTCTTCGTTAACCGTCATGTGCTCTCACCTGCCGCCCGTCGCGCGCTCTCTTTGGTCTGCGCAGCGCCGGTCATCTTCTCCCGCTTCTCCTCGAGAATCCCGAGCGCCGTTACGACGCCGTCGATGATCATCTCCGGCCGCGCCGCGCATCCCGGGACATAGACGTCAACGGGGATAACTTTGTCGACGCCGCCCACGATGTTGTAGCACTCCCGGAATATGCCGCCGGACGCGGCGCAGACACCGATCGCGACGACGACTTTGGGCTCCGGCATCTGCTCGTAGATGTTTTTGACCACCTCCCGGTTCTGTTCGTTGATCCCGCCGGTGATCATGAGGATATCGGCGTGCTTCGGGTTCCCCGTGTTGATGATGCCGAACCGCTCCACGTCGTAGAGCGGTGTGAGGCATGCAAGCACCTCGATGTCGCACCCGTTGCAGCTGGATGCATCGTAGTGAAGGATCCAGGGTGATCGCTTCAGAAATGCCATGATACTCATGCACCTCCAGTCATCATATAGGAGAGGATCGCCAGGTTCAGGATCCCGAGACCTCCTGCCACGACCCACCCGCTCTTCAGCGCCGCCTGCCACCGCACCCGCGCCGTGACGTTGTCGACGAAGATCTCTGCCAGATACGTGACCGCGACCGCGATGATCCCGATCACGGGGTTCCAGGCAAAGAAGAGGTAGATGAACCCGAGGAGGAAGACGTTCTCGTACCAGTGGGCGATCTCGACCTGGGCGAGCGTTGAGCCCGAGAACTCGGTCGTGATGCCTTTGACGATCTCCTGGTGCGCGTGGTGCGACGTCGAGATGTCGAAAGGAGACTTCCGGAGCTTGATCGTGAGGATGGTCACAAAGCCGAGGAAGACACCGGGCAGGTAGATGATGGCCGGAACCGCCGTTGTCGCGATATCGGCGACGAGGAAGCTGTTCGTGACCATGTAGAGCCCGACGGCCGCAAGGATGATCATCGGTTCGTAGGCCATCAGCTGGATCAGTTCACGCTCGGCCCCGATGTGGCTGTACGGCGAGTGGACCGCGTAGGCTCCGAGCACCAGGAAGACGTGCGCGAGCGTGAAGGCGAAGATGATCAGCAGCAGGTCCTCTCCCGCGAAGAAGAGCGCGCCGGAGAGGGCGATGAAGATCAGGTAGGCGAGGACGTAGAAGTTCTGCGCCGTGGTGACGACGGCCCTCTCCTTCTCGAAGAGCTTCCCTACATCGTAGAAGGGTTGCAGGAGCGGCGGTCCGACCCTCCCCTGCATCCGCGCGGTGATCTTCCGGTCGATTCCTGCGATGAGGCCGCCCGCTATGGGCGCGAGGACCAGGAAGAGGACCGCCCCGATGAGCCAGGTCCAGGTCATAGGGCCACCCCCGCAAGGACCCACGATGCAAGGATGAGGATGGCGCAGATCACCGCTCCGGGGAGGAAGAGTTTCGCCTCGCCGAAGTACTCGTTCAGGTAATAGTTCCGCGTCTGGGCTTCCCGGGTCAGGCCGAGAGAGCCTGCGAAGTGCAGGTCCGGCGTCGCGGTCCTCCCGCTCATGTAGGCCGGGAGGTGCTTTGCGCTCCTCTTGAAGAGGAGGAACGAGACCGGGAGGACCATGAGCAGGGCCAGCATCAGGAGCATGATGGCGATGTTCGCCTGGCCGAGGCGTGCCGTGATGCCGTAGATGGCAAGCACGTAGGGCTCGATCAGCAGCGAGGAGATGACCGGGAAGAGGAGGACGACCGCTGCCACGAGGCCGGTGATGATATAGAGCGGGGCCCAGGGCTCCTCAAAGAACCCTTTCTCGACCTTCTCCTGGTTCCGGGTGACCGTGACGAGTTTGCCCATCCATTTCGCCCAGAAGAAGACCGTGACGGCGCTCCCGTAGGCGAGGATGACGATGAAGACGAGGCCGAAGGGGGTCAGGACGAACGCCTCGATCGCCGCCCACTTGGAGATCAGCATGCCGAACGGCGCAAGGAACATGCCGGCGATCCCGATGAACATCATCACTGCCATCTTGGGCATCCGGACGATCAGTCCTTCCATGTCCTCGATATCTCTGCTCCCGATCCGGTGCTCGATCGCGCCGGTGCCGAGGAAGAGGAGCGATTTCGCGACGGCGTGGAAGATGATCAGGAGGATTGCGGCCCAGACGAGCATGTAACTCCCGACACCCGCACAGGCGGCTATCAGGCCGAGGTTTGCTATCGTCGAGTAGGCGAGGACCGACTTTGCGTTGCTCTGCGATATCGCGATCGCGGACGCGACGACGAAGGTCACGGCGCCGACGAGGCCGATCGAGAACCCGGCGAACGTCCCGGCAAAGACCGGCGAGAACCGGACCAGGATGTAGACGCCGGCCTTGACCATGGTGCTCGAGTGGAGCAGGGCCGAGACCGGGGTCGGGGCCACCATCGCGCCGAGGAGCCAGGAGGAGAAGGGCATCAGCGCGGCCTTCGTGATACCGGCAAACCCGATCAGGACGGCCGGGATGAGGATGGTGGCGGTATCGCCGGAGGCGAGGACCTGGGCGAGATCGATGCCCCCGCTCGTCGCCTCGGTTGCGGCGAGGATGATGATCGCCACGACGAGCGCGATTCCGCCGAGAAGGTTCATCACCAGGGCGCGGAAGGCGTTCTTCGTCGCCTCCGCGGTCTCCGAGTAGCCGATCAGCAGGAACGAGCTGATGGTGGTGACCTCCCAGAAGAAGAAGATCCAGAGGAGGTTGTTGGAGAAGACCAGGCCGAACATCGCGGCAAGGAAGGCGAAGATGACGAAGAAGAACATCCTCTGCCGGTCGCGCACCTCCGGGTGGTGGTGGTGATACGTCTCCATGTACCGGACCGCGTATACGGCGATGAGACTCCCGATGAGCCCTATGATCAGGGCCATGATGATCGAGAACTGGTCTATGAAGAGGTTGTTGACCGCATGAAGGTTACCTGAGAACATTCCCTCCAGGTATACCACCAGCGCCGCCTGGATGGCGGCCAGCACGATTGCCAGGTAGTTCTTGAACTTTGCGCCCATATAGACGATGAAGAGCGCGAGACCCATCTCGATGGCCACCATGGCGAGGCTTACTGCCTCCGACGGCGCGGCAAAGTAAACCGTGCCTTCGAACGCATACCGTATGAGCAGGTATATCGATGCCCCGCCGATGACGAGAGCCGAGAGGGCGACCACCGCGTAGCGCAATGTCGTTCGCTTCACGAACAACAAAAGACATGCGACGAGGATGGGGAACAGTATAAGGAAGAGCAGCGTCTGCAACTATTGTCCCTCGTAGGGTAACTATGCCCTACTGACATAATTAATCATTCTAAATGGGCATCCGGCGGGATCGGCCGGCACGCGCCCGGTGCTGCCGTACTTCGGGCCGCAGGATGACATTTCGATCGGGCGCCCTGTCCAGAAAAGGGTTTATCCCGTTCAATCGTGATTTCGGTGGCGTAACGGCGCGTCCTGGCCGGGACATGCCGGCAGGCGCCGCATTTCGGCCGACCCGTCTGCCCCGCGCGGCGCACCTTCGCGGTTGCGCCTCTCTTCAGGTTCTATCCGGACATATCACTCCGGCCTGCACGGCAGGACGCCCCGCACGCCCCCTTCGTGCTCTCCGGGAGCATCGCCCCGGTAGCGCGGGATGAAGTGGATATGGACATGCATGACGTTCTGCCCCGCGGCCTCCCCGACGTTGACGCCGATGTTGTAGCCGTCGGGGTGCCGTTCGCGGTCGGCGAGGTCCCGGCATTCATCGACAAGGTGTGCAAGCGCCATCCTCTCGTCTTCGGTCGTATCGAAGTAACTGGGGACGTGCCGGAACGGGATCACGAGCAGGTGGCCGGGGCTGACCGGGTGGATGTCGTAGCGGGCGTAACAGAGGTCGTTTGCGGCGACGATATCCTCCGGGGCCGGGTTGCAGAACGGGCATGGCATGGGCCCTGCTCTTTCCCGATCAATCATGAGTCTTTTGGCTCGATACTTCGCTAACTCTGGTGTCCGGTATCAGGCAACGTGGTCCCGTGTGATAATGCCCGGGAACCGAACTTCGCGTCCTTCGCGCCCTCGCGTGAGACTGTATCGCTATCTGCACTTGATAGTTCACGCGAAGTGCGAGCGTAAGCGAGCTTGAGCACCGCAGGTGCGAGGTGCGAAGCCGCGAAGTGCGACTATCCGCAGGATAGGAACTCGGGCACCGCCAGGTGCGAGGAACGACGCTCCTACGGAGTGGAGTTGGAGCGCCGGAGGTGCGACCTGCGATGGGCCGAAGGGCCGGGGTTCGAGCACCGCAAGGTTGTGAAGAGCTGTCGGTGGTCTGACCTCCGGGAGATCCCCTCGCTATGTTCAGCGAATTACTGTGGCCGCCCCTTCAACCGAACAGGCGGGCGAGGAGCCTCCCGGTGAGACTCCGGGAGAGGGCGATGGCGTGCTCGGTGCAGATCTCGTGGCAGCAGTAGCACCGGATGCAGCGCGCCAGATCGATCGTCGCCCTGCCTTCGGCGATGGTGATCGCCTGGACCGGGCAGATCCGCTCGCACTTCCCGCAACCGATGCAGGCAGGGGCGACCACGCCGGGGCGGGGGGCGTAGGTCCTCCCGAACCGCTGGACGACCGCGAGGACCACCCGCCGCCAGGGGCCCGCCCCGCCGCCGGCGTAGGTCGAGGGTTTTTTGAAATCCGGGACCGCGAACGCTGCCAGCTCGTCCCCGACCGTCCGGACTGCCGCGGGGTCAGCGAGGCCGCGGGCGGCCGCGCTCCTGGTGGACCCGATCTCGAGCGGGTCCATGCCGATGAGCCGCGCGAGGACGGTGTCCACGGCCGCGTAGTCGCTCCCGGCGAGGATCGCCCCGATCTTTCTCGGGCTGCCGGCCTGGGGGCCGTCCCCCTCCATCCCGATAACCGCGTCTACGACCTGGAGCCGGGGTTTCATGCACTCGTTGAGGTCGACGAGCATCTCCCCGAATGCGTACTCGTCACGGAACCGGAAGTGGAAGACCGGCTTTTCGAGCCCCGGGATGAGGCCGAAGAGATTCTTTGCGGCCCCCGTCATCCGGGTCCACATGTGGGTCTTGACTTTGGAGACGACGACGATCGCGTCGGCCTCAAGGGCGGGGGCGATGATGGGGAACTGTTTCATCACTCTCCCCTCGGGGAACGGGACGGTCTGCGAACCGGTGTCGTAGTTCAGGACGGCCCCGGTCTCTTCCGCCACAGCGGCGAATCCGGACCTGGCGTATGCCCGCCGCAGGTTCGCCTCGCTGTAGACGATCCCGGCGCCGGGGCTGTCGCCGATGACGACCCGGCAGCCGTGCTCTGCAAGGAGCCGGGCGACGGCGGCCACGACCGCCGGGTGCGTGGTGACGCACCGCTCCGGCTCCTGCCCCTGGAGGAGGTTCGGTTTGAGGAGGACGCTTTCGCCCGGCGCAACAAACCTCCCGATGCCGCCGAGGAGCTCGATAGCGCGACGGACGGCCGCGTCGACCTCATCGGGCGCGTAATCTTCGCACCGGACGACCGCGACGGTCGCGTCCCGGTCGTCCGGCTGCGCCACCTCACTCCTCCCCGAGATGGGCAAGCGCCTCTCGTGCAGCAAGCATCGCCGCTCCCTGCTTGGTCGGGGCCTTCCCTTCGCCGAGGGGGGCGCCCCCGACGGTCACCCGTGCGGCCCAGACCGGGCAGCTCCCGGGACCGGTCTGGCGGTAGGCGTACTCGATCGTGCCGAGGTTCTTGCGGGCGGCATACTCCTGGAGCCTCCCCCGGTAGTTCCGGTGGACGTCGCAATCCGCGATCTCGTCTTCGAAGATGGCGAGCACCACGCCTCGTGCCGTCTCGAGGCCGCGGTCGAGATAGATGGCGCCGATCAGGGCCTCGAACGCGTCGGCGACGACCGAGTCGGTCAGCGCCTGCCCCCGCCGCCTGATGATCCCGTCGATCCCGAGGCCCTGGCTGAGCACGATCTCGGCGAGCTTCGTGTTCCTGGTCACCTGGAGCCGCCGGTTCATCTCGCCGGGCGCAAGATCGTACTCGCCGTAGAGGTGATCGGCGATGATGAAGTCGAGGACGTAGTTCCCCAGGAACTCGAGCCGCTCGTTGTCGTCGACCACCGCTACCGGGTACTCCCCGCCGTTCGCGCAGGAGCGGTGGGTCAGCGCCCGGTCGTAGAGCGGGAGGGCCGCGTCGCTGATACCGGCGATCCCGAACGGGGCACGGGCGAGGAGCGCGCGCACCTCCGCTTCGCGGTCGCGGCCGATAGGCTCCCTGCCTGAGAGGGGCTTCTGCCCAAAAAGGCCAGTGCAGAGTTTTTCGCGGATGGCGGCAAGTCTCATGATGGTCGGGAGCAGGGGTCCCTGCCCTTCTTCATTAACAGGCTCTCGTCCCGCCCGATAAACCTTTGCCGGAGGTGGAGGGTCGGGAAACCTTTTCGTGATCTGGGAAGAGATCTCATCTGTGGTGCAATCGGTAGCGGACGGGACGGGCAGGAGCGTCTACCTGGACATCGAGTTCGGCTACGTCTACGGCACCTGCCGCGAGGTCATGATGCCGATCGAGATCGGTGCGGTCGTCTACCGCCCCGAGGACGATGAGGTCTGCTACGCAGGGGAGCAGTTCCGGTACGACGTCGGCGTCGAGATCTGGAAGAAGGTGACCGACCCCTGCGGCAGGACCGTCGGCGTCTCGACGACGGTGGCGAACATGGCCCGCGGCGAGTACGGGTTGAGGTACGACCACTCCTTCCGGATCGCGGATGCCGGGGTGCCGGGGGCCAGGGAGGCCGCCCGGAACGCGTTTGTCGACCTCCGTCTCTTCATGGAGTCGGTCCTCGTGCCGGGGGAGATCCGGGACGTCGTCGTCTTTGCGGCCGATATGGAGCGGAGGGCCTTCCGGGCCGCGGAAGTCCCGCTTGACGGGTGTGCCCTGGTCGACCTCCAGCGCGAGATCCGGCGCCGCCTCGCGATGAAGCAGGTCCTCTCCCTCGACCGCCTTGCCCGGCTCATCGATTTCCGTGCCGACGACTCTGCCGTCGCCTCGGCTCACTTTCACTACCCTGTTCCGGAGGAGTACCGCCACCTCCTCTCCCCCCACCGGGGGATGGGCGACGCCGTCCGGACGTTTCTGCTCGCCCGGGAGTTCGAGGAGAACCTCCCCGAACTTGAGGCGCGGGTCAGGGCCCTGATGGACGCCTGTGAGAGCGAGGGGTGAGGGGCGGCCCGGGCCACTCTATGAGTGGTATATAGGTCTATCTCTTTTTGATCCGGCTGTTATCCGGTGCATCTCGATATTGGTGGTCCTGAGGGCCATCATGTGCGGAATCCTGCCCTGGCCGGGTAGGATTATATATCATCGAAGACAATCTATGTAGTCAGGTACGTTTGCCCGCTCTGTTGTAGGGAAAATCTTACCTAATGTTATTATGTTTATCATTCTTAATACTTAATAAGTACTCCCTCTGGAGCCTGTCCGGCTATCTTTTCCGGGAAGAACCCTGGAGAAACTCTTTTTAAGTATCACGTTCAACGATCTGAACCATTGAATCTCGATTTTAAAATATCCGATTAGAAATATAATCCATGTAAATATTACATTTGCAAAAAAAATCCATCTAAATTCGCAAATTTTATTAATAACCCTCCTTCTACTCTTATAGTCCCTTTTGGGACGTGCAGTAGCGGCCTTCAGAGATCCGGACCTGGTGTTTGTACGGATCTCTTTCGAGAACGGAATGCATTGAACAAGGGTAAAAGGATGAAATACTATGGCTAAATACACGGAAACAATCGACCTCTATTCTGACGACGGGAAGCTGCTCAAGAGCGGCGTCACCCTCGACAGAATCAGCCCGCTGGTTAACCCGGCCACAGGTAAGATCATCGACCTGACCAAGAGAACGATCAGCGTCAACCTCGGAGGAATCCAGGACGCACTCAAGACCGGCAAGCTTGGCAAGGGCAAGATCAAGGGAAGAGAACTCGACCTCCCCATCATGGAGAACAAGGACGCCATCGTCGCCAAGATCAAGGACATGATGCAGGTTACCGAAGGCGACGACACGGAGATCCTGGAGTTCAACGGCGGCAAGCTTCTGCTCGTCCAGGTCCCGACGAAGCGCCTGGTCAACGCGTCCACCTACGACGCCGCGATCACCTCGGTCGCAGCAGCGACCACCTTCGCGATCGTCGACCAGTTCAACGTCGACGCCTTCAACGCATCCACCGTCAAGGCGGCCTGCTGGGGCGGCTACCCCCACACCCAGGACATGGAAGGCGCGCTTGTCGCCTCGATCCTGACCATCCCCCAGAACAACGAGGGTATCGGCTACGCACTCCGGAACATCCCGGTCAACCACACCGTCATGATGACCGGCAAGAACGCCCTCCAGGGTGCAGCACTCGCATCCACCCTCGAGACCGCCGGTATCTTTGAGATGGGATCCGCCGTCGGGCCGTTCGAGCGCGCCCAGCTGCTCGCGTACGCCTACCAGGGCCTGAACGCGAACAACATGGTCTACGACCTCGTCAAGGCTAACGGCGAGACCGGAACCGTCGGTACCGTCGTCCAGAGCCTGGTCGAGCGCGCCATCGAGGACAAGGTCATCTTCCCCGGCAAGAAGGGCGGCTACTTCCAGTTCTACGACACGAAGGACCCCATGCTCTGGAACGCCTACGCAGCTGCAGGAACCATGGCGGCCACCATCGTCAACTGTGGTGCCGGACGGTTCGCCCAGGCAGTCTCCGCGACGCTCCTCTACTTCAACGACCTGCTCGAGCACGAGACCGGTCTTCCGAGCACCGACTACGGCCGTGTCATGGGTACCGCTGTCGGGTTCTCGTTCTTCAGCCACTCGATCTACGGCGGTGGCGGCCCCGGTATCTTCAACGGCAACCACGTCGTGACCCGCCATGCAAACGGCGTGGCAATCCCGTGTGTGGTCGCTGCGGCGGCGCTCGACGCCGGAACCCAGATGTTCTCGCCCGAGAGCACTTCGAAGCTCTTCGCCGACACCTACGGCAAGATCGATGTGTTCAACAAGCCGATCAACCAGATCGCAAACGGAGCCTGAACAAGCAGAGATCCGAATGATGAACGCCGCATTTCCACAGGTCAGGATTGTGCCCAGAAGGATGCTCAAGCCTGACACCGCAGAACGCCTGCTCAATATGCTCGCTGGTGTCGCCGGCATTCGCCGGCTGATGATCCACGGCCCCGGCCTGCCAAAGAAAGTCCCGTACGGGCCGGCACGGGGAAACCCGAACCCGCACTCCGACCGCAAAGCGATCCATGTCGGCGACGCCGAGATCGCGCTGCGGATCTCTGCGGGCGAGGTTATCCTGGAGGTAGAGGACGCCTCCGTCATCGAGGAGATCCGGTCGCTCTGCGACGGCTTCTTCACGGAGTTCCCTTACCAGCTTCAAGAGGGCAGGTTCATGAAGACCGCTCCGACGCTCGTGGACTACGCAAAGTATGGACCCGACGCCGATACGTCGCTCATCGGCCTTGCGGACCCCCGGAACGGGGAAGGCCCGGTGATCGTCCGGACAGAGCGGTGACGAAAGGTTCGTCAGGACCTGGAAATATGGCCGGAAATCGTTCAAGATTGGATAAGATAAGATATCAATCGCTTTGAGGTGAATTGAAACATGGCATACAAGCCCCAGTACGGTCCCGGGACATCGATTGTCGCCGAGAACCGTCGCAAACAGATGAACCCCAAGCAGAAGCTTGAGAAGGTTCGCTCCGTAACGGATGAGGACATCGTGCTGATCCTCGGCCACCGCGCTCCCGGATCGGCATACCCGAGTGCTCACCCGCCGCTCGCCGAGCAGCAGGAAGTCGACTGCCCGATGCGCAAGCTCGTCAAGCCCACCGAGGGTGCACAGGCCGGCGACCGCGTCCGCTACATCCAGTTCGCGGACTCGATGTTCAACGCCCCCTCGCAGCCCTACCAGCGGACCTACACCGAGATGTACCGCTTCCGTGGTATCGACCCCGGTACGCTCTCCGGTCGTCAGATCGTCGAGTGCCGCGAGCGCGACCTCGAGAAGTACTCCAAGGAACTCATCGAGACCGAGATGTTCGACCCCGCTCTCGTCGGCATCCGTGGCGCGACCGTGCACGGCCACTCGCTCCGTCTCGCTGAAGACGGCATGATGTTCGACATGCTCCAGAGGAACGTCCTCGGTGAGGATGGCATCGTCAAGTACGTCAAGAACCAGATCGGCGAGCCCCTCGACCGTGCGGTTGCCGTCGGCAAGCCCATGGACGAGAAGTGGCTCAAGGCCCACACGACGATCTTCCACTCGCTCGTCGGAACCGCCTACCGTGACGACGCCGAATACGTCGAATATGTCCAGCGCATCCACTCGCTGCGCACGAAATACGGCTTCATGCCGAAAGAGGAGTGATTACAATGGCAAAGATTGAGAGATCCCAGAAACTGTTCCTGAAGGCGCTCAAGGAGAAGTTCCAGGGGCAGGACGTCGAGTCCGAGACCGCCGAGTTCTACAAGTTCAACGGCGTCCGGCAGTCTCCCCGCAAGATGGAGTTCATGAAGGCAAGCCGTGCCGTCGAGATGGACCGCGGCATCTCCATGTACGACCCCGAACGCTGCCACCTCGGCGGTATCCCGATGGGCCAGCGCCAGCTGATGACCTACGAAGTCTCCGGCACCGGTGTCTTCGTGGAGGGTGACGACCTGCACTTCGTCAACAACGCTGCAATGCAGCAGATGTGGGACGACATCCGGCGGACCGTCATCGTCGGCATGGACCTCGCCCACCAGACCCTGCAGAAGCGTCTCGGCAAGGAAGTTACTCCTGAGACCATCAACGAGTACCTCCACATCTTAAACCACGCGATGCCCGGCGGCGCCGTCGTCCAGGAACACATGGTCGAGACCCACCCCGGCCTCGTCGACGACTGTTTCGTCAAGGTCTTCACCGGCGACCAGGAACTCGCTGACGACATCGAGCCCCAGTTCCTCCTGAACATCGAGAAGCTCTTCCCTGCAAAGCAGGCCGAGGAACTCAAGGCCGAGATCGGCAAGAGCATGTACCAGGCGATCCACATCCCGACCGCGGTCTC
Source organism: Methanoculleus caldifontis (assembly GCF_032842345.1). Classification (NCBI taxonomy): domain Archaea; kingdom Methanobacteriati; phylum Methanobacteriota; class Methanomicrobia; order Methanomicrobiales; family Methanomicrobiaceae; genus Methanoculleus; species Methanoculleus caldifontis. The sequence goes on from NZ_WBKO01000001.1 coordinate 931,514, forward strand.
CAGGACCTGCGACGGTGGAACGACCTCCCGGTGGTCTGCAATGCAGATCGGTATGTCCTTCATCGCCGCGTACCGCATGTGCGCCGGCGAAGCGGCAGTCGCCGACCTCTCCTACGCTGCAAAGCACGCAGGCGTCGTCAACATGGGCTCTGTCCTGCCCGCCCGGCGTGCCCGTGGCCCGAACGAGCCCGGTGGCATCAAGTTCGGTCTCTTCGCCGATATCGTCCAGGCGAACCGGAAGTACCCCAATGACCCCGCCAAGGCTGCCCTTGAGGTCGTCGGCGCCGGAACCATGCTCTACGACCAGATCTGGCTCGGCTCCTACATGTCCGGCGGTGTCGGATTCACCCAGTACGCGACCGCGGCCTACACCGACAACATCCTCGACGAGTTCACCTACTACGGTATGGACTACGTCAAGGACAAGTACAACGTCGACTGGAAGAACCCGAGCCCCAGCGACAAGGTCAAGCCGACCCAGGAGATCGTCAACGACATGGCGACCGAGGTCACCCTCAACGCCATGGAGCAGTACGAGCAGTTCCCGACCATGATGGAGGACCACTTCGGCGGGTCCCAGCGTGCCGGTGTCATCGCCGCCGCATCCGGTCTCACGACCTCCATCGCGACCGGAAACTCCAACGCCGGTCTGAACGCCTGGTACCTCTCCATGCTCCTGCACAAGGACGGATGGTCGCGTCTCGGCTTCTTCGGCTACGACCTCCAGGACCAGTGCGGTTCCGCGAACTCGCTCTCCATGGAGTCCGACCGCGGTCTGATGGGCGAACTGCGTGGCCCGAACTACCCGAACTACGCGATGAACGTCGGACACCAGGGCGAGTACGCCGCAATCGTCGCGGGTGCTCACTACGGCCGCAGCGATGCGTTCTGCTACAGCCCGCTCGTGAAGGTCTGCTTCGCCGACCCGGCCCTGAAGTTCGACTTCGCCGAGCCCCGCCGCGAGTTCGCGAAGGGTGCGATCCGCGAGTTCATGCCTGCCGGCGAGCGCTCGCTCATCGTCCCGGCCAGGTAAACCCCTCTATCACCCCCTTTTTAAGTTGCACGTCCTCACATCCGTGATCGCAAGCATTCCTGCCGATCGGACGGAGAAGGTGGAGCGAGTGGTTCTCACTCGCCCACGTATTATGATAGTATAAATTCATATCACGAAGTTTGCTTATTTTCAGTGTTTTATTCGCACTTTCGGTCTTCCCGGCCACCGCGACGCCCGCCCCGGTCACCGGGAGGCGCGCGGGGGTTGGGTTGAGGCTGTTCGAGCACTCGAGAAGCTCGTTCGGCTTTGTTGAATCCCTTTCCCTGAGATCGAATCGTCTGCAGAATTCTCCATACCACTCGACTCACGCGAAGCCGCGAAGTGCGAGCGTAGCGAGCTTGAGCACCGTCTGGTGCGAAGAACGCGAAGGAGGCTGTCAGTATCCATTCAGGCTTCGTGCCTCCGCGGCTTCGCGTGAGGTCACATCACCACCATCTCGTGGTACCTGGACGTTCTCCAGAGGATGTGAAGCATTTCAACAGAGCCGCTCGTTCACGATAGATTCTCGGTGAAGCGCGGCGTCCCGCCAAGAATGGGGCATGGGCACCGCAAGATGCGAGACGTGAAAGCCGCGAGGGAGTCACCTACGCCAATCTCCTTTTCTTCGCGCTCTTCGCGGCTTCGCGTGCGATGTCGATGTAGGGACAACGATATGGTCTCACGCGAAAGCCGTGATGGGCGACTTACACCCCTCTCTCGCTCGCTCTGTGCGCACTTCGGGCGGGGTAATGTGAGGTGGGCGGTCCTGGGAAACTGTTTCAAAGCATCAGATCCCGTCCTTCCTCTGTCACCGCTCACCCTATGGGCAGTAAGTCTCCACGGTGCTCTTTCCTCACCCCACCAAACCCCCTATATCGCCGGACCTCCAACACTTTCGTGAAGAACCCGGGGAGGAGTTCATAGCGTGACGACCGGCGGTCGGATCATCCTGCACGTGGACATGGACAGTTTCTTCGCCTCCGTGGAGGTCCGCCGCGACCCGTCTCTTGCCGGGAGGCCGGTGATCGTCGGCGCCGACCCGAAGGGAGGGACGGGTCGGGGGGTCGTGAGCACCTGCTCGTATGAGGCCCGGCGTTACGGGGTCCGCTCCGGCATGCCCATATCGCGGGCGTACGACCTCTGCCCGCACGGTGTCTACCTCCCGGTGGACCGGCCGCTCTATGCCGGTGCCTCAGCGGAGATCATGGCGATCCTCTCCCGGCACGCCGACCGGATCGAGCAGGTGAGCATCGACGAGGCCTACCTCGACGTCAGCTCCGCCGGGAGTTTCCCGGCGGCGAGGGCGCTTGCCGCCGCGATCAAGCGGGAGGTCCGCGAAGAGGCGGGGCTCACCTGCTCCGTCGGCGTCGCCCCGGGCAAGGCCGTCGCGAAGATCGCCTCCGACTACGAAAAGCCCGACGGGCTGACGATCGTCGCCCCGGAGGAGGTCGCGGGGTTCCTCGCCCCCCTCCCGGTCGAGAAGATCCCCGGCATCGGGAGGAAGACCGGCGAGGATCTCCGGCAGATGGGGGTCCTGACCGTCGGCGACCTTGCCCGGTGTGACGTCCAGGACCTTATCTCCCGGTTCGGGAGGGCCGGCATCCAGATGCACCGCCTCGCCCGGGGTATCGACGACCGCGAGGTGCGGGACCGGGGAGGGTGCCGGTCCGTCTCCCGCGAGACGACGTTCGACGCGGATACCGCCGACCCCTCCACCCTCTCGGGGACTCTCCTGGACCTCGCCGGCGACGTCGCGGGCACCCTCGCGGCGGACGGCCTGCGGTGCCGGACCGTCACCGTCAAGGTCAGGTACCGGGGATTCGAGACGCACACCCGGTCGAGGACGCTGGAGCGGTTTAGTGACGATCCGGGGGCGATCCGGCGGGCTGCATCCGCCCTGCTCCTCCCGTTCCTCAACGGCCGGCCCGTCAGGCTCATCGGGGTCAGGCTCTCGACGCTCGAGGGGGGCCGGACCCGGCAGGCATCGATCGACGAGTTCCTCTCCTGACAGGTTGGGCAGCGATATGGTCTCGCGCGAAGTCCGGTGGTTACTTACAACAGTCTCCTTCGCGGCTTCGTGTCTTCGCGTGAGGGCGCGTCATCGCCCATAAACTGTCAGCTCACCCGAAGCCGCGAAGAACGCGAAGTTCGGTAAATGGGTGTGCAATGCTCCTTTGCGGCTTCCTGTAAGATAGCGAGATCCGGCCGGCCGCAGGGCGAACCTTCTTTACGTGGCGTGCGCATCCTGCCGGCATGCCCGACATCTGGACCGTGCTCCTTGCCGCCCTGCTCCTTCTCATTTTTGCGGTGCCGGTAGTCCAGCAGCAGGTGACCCGGGCCAGGCGCCTGCGGGCAATCCGGGACCTCGAGGCCGAACGCCGGACGCGGGTCATCGCCCTCATCCACCGGCAGGAGCGGGTCGCTTTTCTCGGCATCCCGTTCTACCGCTATATCGACATCAATGACTCCGAGGAGATCCTCCGGGCGATCCGGCTCACCCCGTCGGAGATGCCGATCGATTTTATCGTCCACACCCCCGGCGGCCTGGTCCTCTCCTCGGAGCAGATCGCGATGGCGCTCCGGCGGCATAAGGGGAAGATAACGATATTCGTCCCCCACTACGCCATGTCGGGCGGAACGCTCCTCTGCCTCGCCGCCGACGAGGTGGTGATGGACGAGAACGCCGTCCTGGGCCCGGTCGACCCCCGGATCGGCGACTACCCGGCAGCCTCGATCCTGCGGGTCCCGCACCTGAAGCCGCCGGAGGAGATCGAGGACGAGACCTTCATCCTGGTCGACATCGCATCGAAAGCCCGGAACCAGATGCGGGAGTTTGTCACGGTCCTGCTCCTTGACCGGATGGAGCCTGAGCGTGCAGACTCCCTCGCACGCCTGCTCACGGAAGGGACATGGACCCACGACTACCCGATCACCTTCGAGCAGGCGCGGGACCTCGGCCTCCCCGTCATCCCCGGCATGCCTGCCGGGGTGTACCGGCTAATGGACCTCTTTCCCCAGGCGATGGTCCGCCGCCCGTCGGTCGCCTATGTCCCGGTGCCCTACCGGGAGGAGGAGAAGGGTCGGTGAAACGTGACCGTGCGTCTTCGGGCACGGCGAGGCCTACCCTGTTTTAAGGTTCCGGCGCCAAGATCACTCCATTCACGGCACGCGACTGCGGGCATGCCGGTCCCGGAGGGCGCGGATGCCGGACGACGAGGAAACGGCAATGACGACTTCAACGATTCTGCAGAGATCATTCGTGTGCCTCTTTTTCGCGGCGGTGCTGCTCTCCGCCGGGTGCCTCGGGCAGGAGCAGGCCCCCGCGGTCGAGGGGCCCGCCCCGGAGTTCCGGGGGGAGACATTTAACTACGACGACCGCGTGATATTCCGCTTCATTCCGGAGACCGATGAGGCGGGGACCTATAGTGTGAACTACATCCTCGAGCAGGGCGTTTCCTGGGGAACGACGAGAGAATCACGGGAAAACGTGATCTTCGCGAACGTCTCACGCGCCAATCCCATCGAGTTCGTTCTCCCCCGCGAGTCGCCGTCGGACACTGCGGCGGTCGAGATCGAGATCCGGAGCACGGCCGGCGTTCTCCTGTACAAGAGCCGGATAGCGGTAACCCCTGTGACACCCACCCCGACACTCCCCTGATCCGGGACGGGTTCCCAGCACTTATCCCATCCCGCAACCCACTTTCTTTTGATCGTGAGCACCTACCTCCAGCTGGGCCTGGACGCGTTCGACCGCTCGCAGCCCCCGCTCTGCGCTGATCGTCCCGACCTGAACGGTTTTCGCCGGCTCTGCTGCCGGTGCCCTTTTGCCGCGAGGAGCGGAGGCCTGATCTACTGCGATCGGTTCGCGATTCCCATCCGGACGCGGGAGAAGTATGCTCTGTTGGGATGGAAGAAGGTCCGCAACACGATCCTCGCACGTGACGGCCACCGGTGCGCCGTCTGCAACGGGGACCGCGACCTCCACATCCATCATCTCGACCACGACCCCACGAACGACGATCCGGGGAACCTGGTCACGCTCTGCGGCATCTGCCACGCCCGGGTGCATACCGAGCTCCGCCGCGAGGGAGGGGCAGGACGGGTGGCACGGGTGCTCCCGGCTGCGCGCCGCCGTTTTCGCTGACGCTCGCCCGTCCTGCCGCCCCTGAAAGCCGCTCAGGTGGCCCCGGCCGGCATCCGCGGTGGGGGAACGATTATATCGTATGCCCGCTACCAGATGCGTTACCACGGGGGGAATGACCGGAGTGAGTATAACAGAGCGACTCTTCGGCAGGGCCGATCCCGGAGACCGGCGGGGTCCCGAGACCGACGCGGCAGTGAGCAGAAAGGCGGTTTCTCTGGCCCAGCAGGGGCACCTCGGCGAGGCGATCGCGTGCTTCGACCGGGTGCTCGCAGAGGACCCGGCCAACGTGAAGATGTGGAACAACAAGGGCGTCTTCCTCGACCTTCTCGGACGGGACCAGGACGCCCTGGCCTGCTGGGAGATGGCGCTCTCGATCGACCCGGAATTTGCTCCGGCCTGGGTCTCCCGGGGGATGCTGCACCGGCGCCGCAACCGGTTCGACGAGGCGCTCGCGTGCTATGATCGCGCCCTCGAGATCAACCCGGACTCCGCGGTCGCCTGGTACAACCGGAGCGGGATATTCGTCGCGCAGCGCCTTCTGGACGAGGCGGTCGCCTGCTACGAGCGGGTGCTCGCCCTTGACCCTCATTTCGTGGCGGCCTGGACCGATCTCGGCTACGCCCGTTTCCTCCAGCACCGGCACGAGGAGGCCGTCGCCTGCTACGACCGGGCCATCGCCGACGACCCCGGGAGCGTCCGGGTCTGGAGCCTGAAGGGGGGCGCCCTGTACGCGCTCGGCGAGTACCGCAAATCGCTCGAATGCTTCGACCGGGTGCTCTCGCTCGATCCGAAGTATGCCGCCGGATGGAGCATGAAGTGCAGCGTCCTCTACCACCTCGGCATGTACCGCCACGCGCTCGCATGTGCCGACAAGGCGCTCGAGATCAATCCCTCCTGCGAGCTGACCACCCAGGTCCGCAAGATGCTCGTCGGCCTCATCGAGAAGTGGTGACGGCCCCGGCTCTTTTCTCCGGGCCCGCGCCGCCCGGACCGTTCCGGAAGGTTGACGCCGGGCGCCGTCCAACCGGTGACTGTCGCGCCGGGCGGGAACTCTCCCCCGGGGGAGACTCCGACCTCCTATTACCCGGCGATGCCAACAGGTGGATGTAATCCATGCCAGTCGATCAGATCCCTATCGGCACGTTCTCGCAGATCACCCGGCTCTCGCAGAAGGCGCTCCGCCTCTACGACGAGCGGGGGCTCCTCGTCCCCGCGGCAAGAGACATCTGCACGGGATACCGCTACTACACCTTTGCCCAGGTCGAGCGCGGCATCCGTATCCGGCACCTGCTCTGGCTGGGGTTCGGCCTCTCCGAGGTCGAGACCATCCTCGATGCGCGGGAACGGGGGGATGCCGGGACGATACGGGATCTCTTTCGCGCACGTCTCGCTGAGACCGAGCGGGAGGTTGGACGGCTGCATGCGATCGCAGAGGTCCTGCGGGTGCAGGACCCGCTGAACGGAGGATTCCGTATGTCGATCACCGAACCTGTCATCAAAGAGATCCCATCCCTGCGGGCGCTTTCCCGCCGGGAGCGGGGTGTGTACCAGGAAGCGATCCCGAGACTGATCGGGGAACTCTGCGCTTATGTCTATCCTGCTGATGGGCGGCAGCCCGCTGCACGGGTGGCCGGGCCGATCATGTTCGTCTGCCACGACGAGGAGTACCGGGAGACGGACGCCGATATCGAGGTCGCGATCCCGATCACGGGGTCCGTCAACCTCGACGGGTCCGCCATCGAGGTCCGGACCCTTCCTGGCGGCCGGTTCGTCTCGGTGCTCCACACGGGCCCCTACGGCGGGGTCGGGAAGGCGTACGAGCGGCTCTTTGCCTACATGGGCGAGCACGGCCTCGCGCCGGCCGGCCCCTCGCGGGAGCTCTACCTCAACGACCCCGCAGAGGTGCCGGAAGACGAACTCATGACCGAGGTCCAGTTCCCGGTGACGGACCTCCCGCTGTCCCCCTGAAGGGGGAACGGTCACCTTTCTTCTTCGACCGCAAAGACATGGCAGCCCCAGCCGGGGATGTCGAGGTAGAGGCCGGGCGAGAGGAGACTCCCCCCGTCGCGGTCGTACTCTGCCGTCCCCATCAGATCCCGGAGCCGGACCGACCTCCCCGCAAGATCCGTCCACGGGAGCGGGACGTAGCACTGGCCCCGGTCCGGCGCGTAGTTGACGGCGACGAGGAGCTGTTCCCCTTCCCCTCCCCAGGCGAAGGCGATGTAGCCGTCGTGGGAGGGATTGCCCTCCCATGCCGGGCCGCATTCAAGAAGCCGCCATTCCCCGTCCCGGAACGCCTGGCGATTCAGGCAGGCAAGAAGCCGCCGGTAGAACTCTTCTATGGCCGGATCGACCGGCTCCTCGGGCTCGCGGCAGAGGTGGACGGGGACAAACTTCCGCCGTCCGGCGAACTGCCCCTGGTGGAAGAACCGGAGGCCGGGCGAGAGGTAGGCGAGGACGGCGGCGGCCCGGTGCCGGTCGGGCGGGAAGACCGTTGCGGCACGCGGTTCGTCGTGGTTCTCGAGAAACCGGACGGACTTTCGCTGGTATTCGGGGTCAGCCCGGAGATGGTCCCGGACCGGGCCGGCGTCACCGCTTCGCAGTCGGTCATAGAGCCGTTTGTCGTAGGTGTAGTCGAACCCCTGCTGCTGGAGCGTCCACTCGAGGTCCCAGTAGGCCTCCGCCATGAAGACGAACTCCGGGTTCTCTTTCCGGGCTGCGGCGATCGCCCCCGGCCAGAAGGGTTGTGCATCCCTCCCCCAGGTCTGCCGGAAGACCTCCGGGAGAACGAGCATCGCCATATCGCACCGGACGCCGTCGCACCACCCCGCGATCCGCCGGACCTCGGCGATCATCGCCTCCCGGAGGGCCGGGTTGCCGTAGTCGAGCTGCAGGGTGTCGGGCCAGCCGGAGAAGTAGGGGTCCCGGCCGTGGGCGAGGACGGTCCGGCCGCCGGAAAGATCGAGGGCGATGAAGTCCTGCGGCCGGCGGGCGAGGTCATCCTCCGTGCCGTGGACGTAGTAGTCCGGGTGGTCGCGCACCCAGGGATGGTCGAGGCCGGTGTGGTTCGGGACGAAGTCGAGCATCAGGAGGAGGCCCTCGCGGTGCAGCCGTTCGCGGAACCGGGCGAGGGCATCCGGGTCGCCGAGGTCCTGGCCGGGCCGGTAGCCGGCGACCGCGAACCCGGAGCCGCAGATCTCCTCCTCCCGGAGATCGGGGAGGAGGTCGTGGAAGCCGCGGAGCCACTCCTCGTTCGAGCGGGAGACGCGGCGCCCGGCCTCTCCGGTCTCCCAGGCGCCCATGAGGTATATCCAGGAGAGGCCGCAGGCCGAAAGCCCACGGAGCCAGGCGTCGGGGATATCGTCGAGCGCGGCACGGGAACGCCCGGTCTCGCGGGCGAGACGCCGGAGATGGACGCGGGCGTTGACCTCGTAGAGAGAAGGGTGGCGGGGGGGGACGCTCATCGCGAGGCCCCTCGGTTGTGCGGGGAGATAGAGGTATCCCTGCTCTAGAAGGACCCTTACCAGACGGCGGAGTGGAGGTCGTCGTCCCGCCGGAACCCCCGGAACGACCGGGAGCCCTGGATGGCGTCGATGACCCGGCTGTTCGTCGCCCGCATGAAGATCTTGAGGGGTGCGTGCATCCTGCCGTCCAGGCAGCGGTAGATGAAGTCCCGCAACGCCGCCTCCGCCCGCAGCTCGGGGATGAGGCGGCGGTTGAGGAGAGCGGTGTAGGTCCCGGCGAGCGGTGCGCCGGACGCAAGGTGGCGGCCGACGGCGTGGGCGGCGAGTTCTGCGGTCCGGTGGGCGTAGAAGATCCCTTCGCCGAGGATGGGGCTCGCGAACCCTCCCGCATCGCCGACGAGGACCGTCTCCCCGTACGCGGGCGAGGGGATGTAGTTGCCGAACGGCAGGGGGTATCCCACCGGCTTTCTCTCTGCAAACGCTGCAAGGCCGATGGTGGCAAGGAACTCCTCGAAGAGGTCGGGCAGTTCTTTCTCGTTCTTCCGGAGCAGCCCGCCGATCCCCACGATGACCGACCCGCTGTTCGGAAAGACCCACCCGTAGCCCCACCGGCAGGCGGCAAGGACGAGGTGCGGTCTTTCGAGATCGGCGCGGAGAGGGATCGCGCCGCCGCCGTCTCCAGACGCCTCCACCTCTTCTCGCGGGATCGAGAGTTCCAGGGCCCAGCCGAGGTTCGCCTGCCACTGCTTCCGGTCGACGATGCCCCGCGGGAAGGAGCGCCGGACCCTGCTGTGGATCCCGTCGGCGCCGACGATGACCCGGGCGGTGTACCGGTCCCCGTCCGGGGTCGTGACGGTCCGGTGGGCGTGGTCGATCGTGGCGACTTCCACCCCCTCGCAGATCTCCGCCCCGGCCTCCGCCGCTTTCCGGGCGAGGAAGGCGTCATACCGCTCCCGCCGGGTGAAGTAGAACGGCTCCGCGAGGTCCCCGATGAGGGTGCGGCTGTTCCCGATGTAGAGCGCGTATCCGGTCCCAGCCGAGTCGAGCAGCCCCTCCTGCCGGAGCGCGGGGACGGGGAGGTGGAAGACCCGGTCGAGGAACCCAACGGACTTCTGGCTGAGGCAGCCCCCGCAGACCTTCCCCCGGGGGTACTTCTGCTTCTCAAGGAGGGCCACCCGGTAGCCGAACCCCGCGAGCAGGTAGGCGGCGGTGCTCCCGGCAGGCCCGCCCCCGACGACGACGGCGTCGTAGTCAGGCTGAAACTCCATACTCTTCTCTCCTCATGGTGACAGGGTCCGGTGCATCTCTCAGTTCCTTCTCCGGATGGGGCTGCCTTCCCCATCCGGGTATGCGTGCAGAAATATGAACTGATTTCAAAAATGGTGTATTTAAATCCTCTCGTGCTGCCGGGTGGCCCTCTCGGGGGGGCTGTTTCTCGATCGGGCAACCCCCCGCAGACACTTTCACCCCCCGCACGGCGCAGGCTCTTCTTCTCCAGGGGCCGATCTTCTGTCATGTCGGTGCAGGAGCAGAAACTCGCCCGCCTTACCGCTGCCGGGCGGTTCGACCTCTGCAGCCCGGGGGAGTGCATGCGGCTCCTCTCGGCCGCGGCGAGCATCAACTACAGCCGCCGTGCGGGGGGGTGCGGGCGGATGCTCAAGGTGCTCCTCCACGGCACCTGCTCCTATGACTGCGCTTACTGCTCCGTCCGCCTCCAGAGGGAGCGGCTCGCGTTCACCCCGGAGGAGCTTGCCGGGACCTTCCTCGCCCTCTGGCGCGAGGGGCTCGTCGGCGGGCTCTTCCTGAGTTCCGGGATCGCCGGCGACGTCGACATCGCGATGCACGATATCGTGGAGACCGGGGAGATCCTCCGCCGGCGGGGCTACGACGGTTACCTTCACCTTAAAATCCTCCCCGGCTCGACGCGGGCCGACATCCGCGACGCCGCCCGCGTGGCGGACCGGATCAGCATCAACCTGGAGGCGACCTCCCCCGACCGCCTCGGCTGCGTCGCCGGAGTGAAGGATTACCGGCAGGATATCCTGAAACGCCAGGCCTGGGTGGCGGAGGAGAAACCCGGCGGCCACACCACGCAGATAGTCGTCGGGGCGGCAGACGAGACCGACGCCGAGATCCTCTCCTGCCTTGCCGATCAATACCGGCGGGTCCGCCCCTCCCGCGTCTACTTCTCCGCGTTCCGCGCCCTGGCAGGCACGCCTCTTGCGTCGCACCCGGACACCCCGGCCTGGCGGGCCCGGCGGTGGTACCAGGCGGACTACCTCCTCCGAGACTACGCCGTCACGGCCGACGAGCTCCGGGCGGCCCTCGGTGAGGGGGGATTCTTCGCGAACCGCGACCCAAAAGAGGTCCTTTTCGAAGACCGGGGGCCGGTGGACGTCAACCTTGCCCCGAGGAGCGACCTCCTCCGGGTCCCCGGCATCGGGCCGAAGGGTGCGGACCGGATCCTTGCCCTGCGGAGAGTTCGGCCGTTCTCCGGCCCGGCCGACCTGGCCCGGGCCGGGATCCGGGGGAGAGCCGCAGGACGGCACCTCACGTTCGGCGGAGAGAAGACGGTGCAGACCCGGCTTGCCTTCTAGCACGGAACCGGCCGTCTCGAAAAATGGGTGGGGTTACTTGATCTTCCCGAACTCTTCGCTCACTTCGGTGGTGGACCGGTAGGTCCGGTCGCTGAACTGTTCGAGCGCCGCGATCATGTCCTCCGGAGCGTTGTTCTTCCTTGCGTGGTCGATGAGATCCCCCTTTCCCGCCGGGTAGTCCACGCCCTTGAGGTAGCTCTGCAGGTCGATGGGGGAGAGGTGGGCGAGGGACGGCCTTGCCTTCCGGGTAACGGGAGGTACCTCGGCGACGGTCTCCGACCGGACTTCCGTGACGGTGGTCTTCATGCCGGTCGGCCGGCCGCTCCGGGCCTCGCTCCCGAACTCCTCGCTCACCTCGGCGGCGGACCGGTAGGTCCGGCCGCTGAAGCCTTCGAGCGTCGTGATGACGCTCTCCGGGGCATTGTTCTTCCTGGCCTGGCTTATCAGGTCTTCTCTGCCTGCCGGGTAGTGCATCCCCTTGAGGTAGACCTGCAGGTCGGCGGCGGAGAGATGCCCCGGGGACGGGCCGCGGGTCGTGGTGGGTTGCTCCGCCTTCACTTCCTCTTTCTCGGCCCTCACCATGGACCCGAGCGTCGGGGCGTGGGCTCCGGTCACCGGCCGGGTCTCTTCGACCGCCTCCTCCCGGATCTCCGCCCGCTCGGTCGTGACGACCCCGGTGGTCGGGGCCTCCGTCACCGGTCGCACGGTGGTCGTCGTGGTCCTGCCCTCGACCTCCTCGGCCGCTATCGGCATCCCCGTGCGGGCGGCCGTCTCCCGGATCTCCACCCGCTCGGTCGTGACGACCTCGCGGGGCGGGGCCTCCGTCCGGGTCACGGCCCGGGCCTCCTCCTGGCTCGGGGGGCCCATGGGCCGGGTCGACTCGATCAGGCTCCAGTCGCCTTCTCTCGGCCAATCCCCCTCCTGGAACCCGGACTCGTTGTCGAGTTTATACTTGCTGATGTTCGCCACGAAGACGTCGTCTCCGGGCCGGTAGACCATCGCCTCGATCGGGACCGCGAAGTGCTTCGCGCCGAGGCCGAACATCCCCCCGTACTTGAGCACCGCATACGCCACTCTCCCCGTGGGCAGACCGACCCTGAGGCTTGAGATCTCACCGAGATCATAACCCTCCGGGTTCTTCACCTTCTTCCCCACGATGTCTTCGGACGAGAGGTATTCCTGCCCCTCTCTCCTCCGCACCTGCTGCTCCAGAACCGTTTCAGCCATTGCAATCACCATCTGCGTTGTCTGCTCCCGAAGGTGACCGCCACCTTCGCGCAGAGCGGGCGATGAGTGCTGTGACTATTTAAAATTTCCCGGGGTGCCTGCAGGAGATTCTCCGCGGCGGAAAGAGTGCGCGGGGGTGGGTGGGATAGCCGTTTCCCGCCATTCCCCCGGTGTCGCGGATTACTCGATCACCTGATGCTGCCGAACTCCTTGCTCACGTCGGTGGCGGAGTGGTAGGTCCGGTTGCTGAACTCTTCGAGCGCCGCGATCACGCTCTCCGGGGCATCGTTCTCTCGCGCTCGGGCGATGATCTCCTGTCTTCCCGCCGGGTAATCCATGCCCTTCAGATAGACCTGGAGATCGGCGGCGGAGAGGCGGGCGGGCGACGGCCCCGCTCTCCGGGTTTCGTGCCGCTCCTCGCGGGCCTCCGCGGTGACGACCGGCGCCTGGACCATCTCCTCTCTGCTGACCAGCCTCTCTCTCTGGACTTCCTCCGCGCTGATCTCCGGGGCCGGGGGCATCTCGGTCGAGGCGGGGTGTCCGCCACGGGTCTCCCGGCCGAACTCGACGCTCACGTCGGCTGCTGACTTGTAGGTCCGGTCGCTGAAGCCTTCGAGCGTCGTGATGACGCTATCGGGGGCGTCGTTCCTTCGTGCCCGGCTTACCAGATCCCGCCTCTCTGCCGGATAGTCCATCCCCTTGAGGTAGACCTGCAGGTCGGCGGCGGAGAGATGCCCCGGAGACGGCCCCCGGGTCGTGAGGGGCTGCTTTGCCTCCGTCACCGGTCGGGTCTCCGGCCGGGCGGGCTCCTCGCGCCGGACCTCCTCGACGACGGCTCCTGTCGGCCGAACCTCCGCCCGGACGGGGCGCTCTTCGGTCTGCCGTCTCGTTGGCTGCCCTCCCCAGCCGCCCGCGACCGTCTGGACGGCCGGCTGCGGCGGGATGTCTCTCTCGCCTCCCGGGAACGTGGATTCGGCCGGCCGTGCCTCGCTTTCGACCCGTGACGGGGGGATTGCTTCTCCTGCGCCGCGGGCAGAGGGCTCTATCTTCCTCTGTGCCGGTGCGGTCCGGATCACGCTCCAGTCACTCTCGCCGGGCATGGTGTCCCGGGCGAAGCCCTGCGCATTGTCGAGCGTCCGCCTGTCCGTATCCACGATAGCGACCTTCTCCCGCGGGCGGATACGGACCGCTTCCCAGGGTATGGCGAAGCGTTTCTCCCCGAAACCCAGGATTCCACCGTATGCGAGCACGGCGTAGGCGATGCAGCCGCTCTTGCGGTCAATTGCGACCTCGGTGAGGTCGCCAAGCCCCTCTCCCTCCGGGTTCTGCACCTTGATATTCGAGATGTCGTCTGCACGCATCAGGTCTACTGTCTCTTCCATTCCCCGCCGGGTCTCCAGAACCGGCCCTGCCTGTCTCTCAGCCATCGTATCTGCCTCCTGTCTCTTCTGCCTGCGAAGGGGTTACCCCTCCGGAGGAGGCTGGATAGAGGATCGAGGATACTTAAGGGTTTCCCGTTCCGTCGAACCCGAAACGATCCCGGATCCCGGCGGAGGCCGGGCGGGGGTGAGCGCCGGTCCGGACCCTACGTCCGGGCCCGGCCATACCGGAGGATGAGCTCGGTCGCCGCCCGGATGTCCTGCCCCTGCTTCCGCGCCTCAGCGAGGTAGGTGGCGTAGACCTCGTCGGTCACGAGCCGTATCTGCGGCCGGAAGATATCGGCGTGCATCATCATGTCAAAACAGCGGGCCTCGCTCTCGGTGAGACCGAGTGTGCGGTACTCCCCGGTGTGGGGAACGAACGCCGGGTTCTGATCCCGCGGGGTCTTTACGGCGAGGTCTGCGAGCGGGGTGCCGGGGATGGGCTCGGCGCTGCTCACGAAGACGTCGTCGAGGCAGAGTGCGGCGATCAGGTCCTTCGTCGCCTCGTAGTCCCGGCCCGTCTCGCCCGGGTAGCCGACGATGAAACTCCCCGCCACCCGGAGGCCGTGCTCCCGGCACCGCTCAACCGCCTCCTCGACCTGCCGGACCTTCGCGCCCTTGCCCATCAGGCGGAGCACCCGGTCGCTCCCCGACTCGATCCCGAAGAAGACCCACCCGATGGTGTACGCCCGGATGGCGTCCAGGATCTCATCGGTGATGCAGTCCACGCGGATGTCGGGGGAGGAGACGTTCCGCGGCCCCATCACCTCCGCCATGCCGCGGAGGAGAGCGATGAACGCTTCAGGGTCCATCTCACCGTCGCGCGAACCGTAGAGCGAGCCCGTCCCCCCGGAGACCGAGAGCCTCGTCGCCCCCGCCGCGCGGAATGCCCTGACCTCCGTAAGGATGCTCGCAAGATCCCTGCTCCGGACCTCTCTCCCGAAGAACCGGGGGACCTGGCAGAAGGTGCACCCCCCGATGCATCCGCGGTGGGTCTCGATGTAGGCGCTCGCGCCCCGGACGCTCTGGCTCCCGATATCCTCCGGGATCAGGGGGAGGGACCGATCGATCGGCGCCGGCGGGGCGGGAGGCGTCACGAACGGCCGGTCTCCGTCGAGGTAGGCGATGCCGGGGAGGGTGGGCGAGACCCCCTCGCTGACGAGGCGAACGATCGTCTCCTCGCCCTCGCCGACGACCACGGCGTCGGGGCCGAGCTCGCCGAGAACGATCTCCGGCACCGCCGAGACCGGCCCCCCGACGTAGACCTTCCCGCCCCGTTCGCGGTGGGTCCGGACCAGGTTCCGGACTGCGGGGTCGAGGAGGTGCTGGGTCGAGAAGAGGCTCGCGACCAGGAGCGAGCCTGCCGGGACGGCGGGCGTCCGGGTGAGCGTGACCGTATGGCCCGCGTCGCGGAGGACGCCGCCGATCAGCATGGCGCCGTAGGTGTAGATCCCGGGGGAGAAGACCGTGATATCCATGATACAGTATCGGCACAGCAGTATACAAAGAGTGGGGCTTTGCCGCCCCTCCGATCAGGGGGCTACCGGCCGCCGGAACTTCCGGGCCTCGGCGACGGTGTGGGCGCCACGGTCCGATGCGGCGATCAGCCTGCCCTGGAGCCGCATGATATCGGCGATGAGCGGCTGGGGGTTCTTCTCCAGCGTCTCGGCGACAACAGCCCGGGCCTCGCGGAACCTTCCCGCCCGGCGGAGCAGGTCCGCGAGGAGCGCCTCGTCGGCCCCATCCTGGGGAACCAGCCGCTCGCCCTGGTCCCATGCCCGGTGCAGGAGGTCGGCGGCGCGCTTCCGGCAGACCCTGGCGGCGACATCTTCCCCTTCATCGTCGCAGATCCAGGCGGCGTGAAGGGACGCCCAGGCCGCCTGGGCCGGAGATCCGAGGTCTTCCTGGACGATCGACCAGCAGAGGAAGGTGTTCGCGATCGCCGGGAACTTCCGGTTGTCGAGCTGCCAGCGGTAGCGGGGGAGTTTCACCACGTCGGCGGCCCTGTCCAGCGGCCGGCCCGGGTCCGGGGCAGCGTAGCCGCAGGAAGGACATCGTTTCACCCATGCGTAGATGGTGGACCGGAGCGGTTCGGCCGGGCGGGTGTCGAGGTCCCGTGACCCGACGCTCACGGCGCCCTCGGGAATGGTGAACCGGCAGGACTCGCCGCAGACCGAGCAGGTGGTGTTGAGGTAGTGGAGGTGGGTCATGGATGGGGCTGAATGGCCTACCCTGAAATATATAATTTCTCGTCGATGGAAAACGAGGAGAGAGCGGGCCGCCGGCAACCGCCCGTGGGGAGCGAAGTGTGGCATGGACTTCGCGCCTTCGCGCCCTCGCGTGAGAAAACCGGGACACGCAGGGGGATCGGGGTCCCCGCCGTCACCGGGCCGTTGCCGGGGGAGCCCGTGCGACCCGGCGGCCGTAGGCCGCGACGGCACCGGCAAGGAGCGCCGTTGCGACGGTTACCAGGGCGAGGATCAGCCAGTGGACCGGGCCTGCGGTCTCCACCGCGAGCCTGACCACGAGGTTGAGCGGGTTGTAGGGGACGGCCATGACCAGGAGGAAGAGCACCACGACCGCGGTCGAGAAGACGAACTGGGCGCTGGTCCGCTCGCGGTAGTGGAGCGCCGTCGCGGCGCCGAGGAGGATGAGGAAGAGCCCGGCCGCCGCGACATGGAGGAGGATCGGGACGGCGTTCCCCACCATGATCCCGTTCAGGCCGAGGAGGAGGATCCAGGCCCCGGCCTGGACCGGGACGATGGCCCAGCAGGCGAGGATCTTCCCGAAGACCATCTCCGTGAACGTGACCGGCGTCGAGAGGAGGGTCTCGAGCGTCTGGCGCTGGTACTCCTCGGTGATGAGGTCGATGATCAGGGCCGCCGAGATGATCGCCGGGAGGAGGACGAGGATCGGGAGGAGGAGGCCGTAGACGAACTCATAGAAACTCTCCGCGTTCCCGGCGTCGGGGAAGTTCAGCCCGACCGGGAAGGAGACCATCCGGTCGGCCCGGACCTCGCGGAGCTCCCTCTCGTAGCCCTGGAGGACTTCTTTGATCTTGACGTTGATGACGCTCGACTGCAGGTCGTTCTGGATGAGGTAAAGCGTGATCGCGACCGGCCCTTCGGCGTCGGGCGGCGTGTCGGGAGCGTAGATCACCGCCGCCACTCTCCGCTCCCGGAGCGCCGCAAGTGCCGGGGAGAGATCCATCCTGTGCAGGACGAGGTCGTGGCGCTTCTCGAACTCGTCGATGAGGGGTGAGTCCGCCCCGGCGTAGCCGACGCCGTAGGTGGCCGTCGAGTAGCCCTCGAGCGCCTCCGGGTCGTACATCGCGGTGAGCCCTACCATCAAGAATGAGGAGAACATCGCGATGAATACCTGCAAGAGGATGGCAAAGACGATCGTCTTCTCCGAGGAGAGGCCGGAGAGTTCCTTTTTTGCGACAAGACCGATATGGCGGGCGTTCATGACAGGCCTCCGAGGAGGAAGTAGAGGTTATAGAGGCTGTGGACCACGCTTGCCACGACGAGGCCGGGGACGTAGGCGCGCCTCCCCCCGACGAGGAGGAAGGTCCCGGTGATCAGCACCCCTCCGATGTGGAGGAGGAGCGGCATCCAGAGCACCTGGAGGGAGAGGAAGAGGACACTCCCGAAGATCGACTCGGTGATCTGGGAGAGCGTGGCAAACAGGAGGAGTTTCTCCCCGACCAGGAACCCGGCGCCGATGGCGACCGCTCCGAGGAGCAGGTTTTTCACGGTGAGGAATCCCGGCCGTTCCCGCGCTATCGCGTAGAGCCCGACGGATTTCGCGACCTCCTCGATGAACGCCGCCGAGACCGTCAGGATGACGAGCGAGAGCGGCATCGGGATGTTGAAGAAGAGGACGAGCGTCATCATCTGGACCATGAAGACGAACGGTATCGTGAAGGCTGAGAGGAGGAAGAGCGAGAGGTGCGGGTGGTCGCGGCCGATCACGCCCGCGACGAAGTCCACGAGTCTCGAGGTGAGGGGTTTCTCGGAGAAGAGGCGCTCCTCGCGGAAGTTGACCGTCCCGGCGTAGATCAGGACGGCGCTCGTGAGGAAGAAGAGCGCGGTCGAGTAGATGTACTCGACGGCCGTGAACCCCTCGCCCTGGATCTGGAGGACGACCAGAGTGAGGGGGGAGATAATGCTGATGACGTGGGTGTTCGCAAAGACCGTCGGGAAGAAGAGGTACGACGTGGCGAGGGTCGAGAAGAAGATCGAGACGAACGAGAGCTCCTTGAAACTCCGTGCGGCCATCCCGATGATCAGGGCGTTTGCGAGGAAGAAGAGGATGACCGGGAAGAGCGGGAGGAGGATCGCGAGCGGTGCGCCGATGAAGACGGTGATCGCGGCCGAGACGAGGAGCATGATCGCGAGGTACGGGACGGCCTTCCCGACGACGATCGCGGCGGGCCGGACGGGTGTGGAGAGGAGTGCCTCCCCCGCCCGCCCGATCCGCTCGTTCATCACGCTCATCATGAAGAACTGGGAGGTGAAGTAGAGCGGGAAGATGAAGACGAAGACTAGAATGAGCGCGTCGTAGGGGAGCGGAGGCGAGAGTTCCGCTGGCGTCCGGAGCCCGTCCGTGGCGGAGCTGCTCGATATGATGCCGGTGTAGCGGGAGAGGGGGCTCTGGCTCCCCGTCTCCGCGAGGTGCTGGCGCAGGTCGTTTTCGGAGACCGGGACGGTCGCGGGCGGGGGGGTCACGGCCTCCACCGGTCCCGAGGGGGCGGGCGGCCTCCGGGTATCCGCCGGGGCGCCGACCTGCTGCCCGCTCTGGGTTGCCAGGAAGTCGATCTCGCTCCTGACGTACTCGAGGTCGATCCAGAGCGGGTAGCCGGCGAAGAGGTCGGGCTGGGCTGCGGCCACCCGCGAGACGTAGGCGTCGTAATCGCGGCGAAGCGCCGTCAGGGCCGCCCGTCCTTTATCCGTGTCGGCGGCGTAGACCTCGCCGGAGAGGACGAGGATGTCGTACGCGAACCGGTCGTTCCAGAGGGTGTGCCCGTCGGCGAGTTCGACGGTGAAGCGGCTGTCGGGGGTGACGATCCGGGCGACTTCGGGGTCGTCGATCCCGATGCGGTAGATGCCGTCCTGCATGTGGACGCCGCTCTGGGCGGCGAATGCGGTCACCAGGACCAGGAGAGCGAGCAGTCCCGCGGCGAGCGGCAGGACGCTTCTGCCCATCGTGGTCATCGACCGGTTCATCTCCCAGACGGCGATCGTTCGGATGGAGGAAGCGAGACTCATGGTTATTATCCCAAACGGCGTCAGAGGTTCATACCTCTGTGCAGCAACCTATTAGTAGTCATCGGCGCCATAGGGAGATCCGATGATCACCGCCCGCTCTCTTGTCAAACACTACGGCGACTTCCCGGCCCTCGACGGCGTCACCTTCGATCTCGACGACGCACAGATTCTCGGGGTGATCGGGCACAACGGTGCAGGAAAGACGACGCTCCTGAAGATCATGGCCGGCCTGATCTCGCCGACTTCGGGAAACCTCGAGATCGACGGCGTCGATGTCGTCAGGCATCCGCTCGACCTGAAACGGAACCTGGGCTATCTTCCCGAGGAGTCGCGGCTCTACGAGACGATGACCACGGATGCCTACCTCTCGTTCTTCGGCGAGATCTACGGCCTCTCGAAGGCGGCGATCAGGGAGCGGCGCGAAGACCTCCTCGTCTCGCTCGCGCTCGAGCCGAACGGAAAGAAGATCGGGGAGTTTTCGAAGGGAATGAAGCGGAAGGTCGCCATCGCCCGGTCGCTGATGCACGATCCCGGCCTGCTCATCTACGACGAACCCACCTCCGGCCTCGACCCCATGACCTCCCGGTCGGTGCTCGAGTACGTCAAGGGTCTCAGAGAACAGGGCAAGACGGTGATCTTCTCGGCCCACAACCTCTTCCAGGTGGAGGAGGCCTGCGACCTCGTCCTGATCCTGCGCCGGGGAAAGGTGGTCGCGAGCGGGACTATCCCCGAGCTCCGCGAGACCTTCGGCTCGATCACCTACCAGATCTTCTTCAGGGTCCCCGACCCGGCGGCCTTCGCGACGTCGGTCACCTGCACGGCAGAGAACGGGGGGTATCTCGCCGAGGCACGCTCGGTGGAGGAGTTGAACCGGGCGACCGCGGCGCTCGCGGCCGACGGCGCGACGATCGAGCGGATCGAGTCGCATTATCCGACGCTCGAGGAGATGCTCCTGAAGATCGGGCGGTGAACGGCTCCCGCCGCCAACATTTTCAAGTTCAGTTACTTAAATCTTCTCATTTTTGAATAATTTTTCTTTTGGCGGTAATAAGATTTAATGCCTATTGGTGCCCAGGAATCTTTGTCCGGGAGAAGGTGCCCGGGAGTACGATCCCGTGCCCTGCCCCGGAGAAGACGCTCGCACCGGAGATGCCGGCGGATGTGCCCTGCCGAAACTCCGGAGATTCATCGTGCCAGTGTTCAGCATCACGTTAAAACGGGTGATTGCATATGCAGAGAGACAATCGCGAGACGACGGAAACAGGAGAGTTTTACCGGGCACTCTACGAAAGCGTGCCCGTAGCGCTCCTCCTCATCGACGACAATCGTATCATCGAATGCAACAGAGCGGCAGAGGCCCTTTTTGACTGTGGCGGGCGCGAGAACCTGATCGGCCTGGACCCTGCCCGGCTCTCCCCCGGAATGCAGCCGGACGGGAGCGCATCGGCAGACCTGGCCGCAAGGCACCTCCGTGAGGCCCTCTCGGGCCGCCGGACGTTCGAGTGGGTCCACCGGCGTGCCGGAGACGGGACCTTCACCGCGGAGGTGACCCTCACGCCGGCCGATACCGGCTCCGGCCTGAAGATCCTTGCGGCCGTCCGCGACATCAGCGAGGAGAAGGAGGTCCGAAAGCAGGCCGAAGAGGCCGGGCATCGGGCCGACGCGATCCTTCAGGAGAATCCGATCCCCACAATCATCTGGGACCGGAGCCTGCATGTGAAGGCGGTGAACGAAGCGTTCCTGAAGATCACCGGCTATGACAGGAAGAGGGTCGAGTCCATGACGCTCAAGGACTTCAGCCACGTCGGCAGCCAGTCCGGCCAGGAGGTGGCGGAGGCCTTCAGGACGAAGCAGGCGACGTCTGCGGAGTTGGCAGTTGCTTTCCCGCACGGGACCTTCTCCTTCATCCGCTACAGCGTGCCGCTTCCCGACAGGGCCGGCAACGTCGAGAGCGTGATGGCCGTCTACAAGGACATCACCGACCAGAAAGAGCAGCTGGAGCAGATGCGGGTAATCCAGCAGCAGGCCGACGCGATCGTTCAGGAGAACCCGATGCCGATCCTCCTCTGGAAGACCGACCTGACCGTAGAGGTGGTCAACAAGGCGTTCCGCAGGCTCTCCGGTTTCTCCGACGAACAGTGCGCCCGCCTCACCGTCCGGGACTTCAAATACCTCAGCCAGTCCGGGGAGGGCGTTGCTGATACGGTGAAGAGCCACAGGGCCAGCAAAGGCGAGGCCGCCATCGAGTTTCCCGCCGGTATCCGCATCCTCGAGCGATACAACATCCCGCTCCTCGATAGGGCGGGAGACCTCGCGAACGTGCTCACGGTCTACAACGACATCACGGAGAAACGGAGCCTTGACGAACGGCTCAGGAAGAGCATCGACGAACTCGCCGCGAGCCTCCATGCCGTGGCCGCCGGCGACCTGACGAAACTCGCGGTCACCTACCCTGACGACCCGCTCGCTGCGGTCAAGGGGAGCATGAACGAGACGATCGCGGCGCTGACGGATCTCCTCCGGCACCTTCTCGAGCAGGCGGATGCCCTCGAGCACGCCATCATCGATGTCGGGAAGGGTGCCGACGAGATCGCCCGGGCATCCCAGCAGGTGGCGAACACGGCGCAGAAATCCTCTGACGGGGCAAAAGAGCAGATCCGGCAGCTCGACCGGGTCACCAAGAAGGTCGGCGACCTCTCCGCCAGCGTCGAGGAGATCGCAAGCACCGCCCAGGAGGTCCGGGACCGCGCCTTAAACGTCGCAAAGGCCGGAGAATTTGCCGTCGGGATCGGGAACGAGGCGGGCGAGAAGATGCAGGCGGTCCAGAAGATCTCCGAGCGGGCCGTCGAGGAGATCACGAACCTGAACGCGAAGATGCAGGACATCAGCCACATCGTGAAACTCATCACCGATATCGCGAACCAGACCAATCTCCTCGCGCTGAACGCCGCGATCGAGGCCGCCCGGGCGGGAGAGCACGGGCGCGGGTTTGCCGTGGTCGCGGGCGAGGTCCGGAACCTCGCCGGGGAGTCCAAGAGCGCGACCCGGCAGATCGAGGAGGTGATCGGCGGGGTGACCGCGAGCAGCCGGAAGACCGCCGAGGCGATGCAGGGGGCGCACGCGGAGATCCTCGGGGGGATCGAGAGCGTGAACAAGACCATCGAGGCGCTCAACCGGATGGTCGCCGACGTCGGGGTGGCGGTCAACGGCATCGCCGATATCTCCCGGGCGACCGAGAGCCAGGCGGACGAGACGACCTCGGTCACGACGAGCATCGAGGAGGTCTTCGTCCTGGTCCAGGATAACGAGAAAGGCATGGAGAGCCTTGCCGCGCTCGCTGAAGAGTCGTCTGCCTCGACCGAGGAGGTCGCAAGCGCCTCAAACGAGATCCGGCAGATGGCCCACCAGCTCCGCGAGAAGGTCGCGACGTTCAGGTTCGAGTGAGGCCGCGAAGATGATCGACGTCGTCGAGTTCGGACTGGGGCAGGAGCTGTACGCGATGGATATCCAGCTCGCCCGGGAGATCGTGGAGATGATGCCCATCACCCACATCCCCCGGTCGCCCGATTACATCGCGGGGATCATGAACCTCCGGGGCGAGATCACCACCGTCATCGACCTAAAGCGGCTGATCCAGATCCAGGGGACGCCGGGGAGCAGCCAGAAGATCATCGTCCTCGTGGCCGAGGCGACCGGGGGGTCGAACCTCGGCATCATCGTGGATGACGTCCACAGCGTCATCCAGGTGGCCGAGAGCGATATCGAACTGATGGACGAAGGGATCTCCTCCGGGGTCCACGCCTTCGTCAAGGGGATCATCAAGGTCGCGAAGGCCGAGGACGACCGGAAGCGGGCGGACGGGAAAGGCCAGCAGGGGACCGGGCTCATCCTCTGGATCGATATCAAGAAGATCCTGGAGGACCTCGTGCGGCGAAGTCAGCCCTGACTTCCGCAAGGCGCGCCTGCAAGGGGGAGCATATCCTGAATTATCTCTATTTTGGCCCTGCAACGCCTTTCGGCCGGGTGGGTCCGGAGCAGGGAGCCTCTGCCGATCTTCATCCGCCGCATGCCGCTCTCCCCGGTTTTTTCACCTGAGCAGGATTTATATAGCAGCCGCATATAATTGCCTCCGGAACCCCGGAGAATTCGCGTCTATCGACCTCCCGTTTAAAACCGCGGTGGGTATGGGGGCCGATGCGGGCTGACCGGACGGCCGGGCGCCCTGATGAGACGGGTGAGCGCAGGGACCGGATCGTCGTCGCCGGAAGGATCGATACGGGGATCGGATGCACACGATGAGAAGAAATGAGTGTTCGACGGGCCTGAAGGGATTTGAACCCTTGGCCTACGGATTAAGAGTCCGTCGCTCTGCCGAACTAAGCTACAGGCCCATGCATCTGACCTAGTAGTATAGCACGGGGAGGGTTATAAAGTTTACTGACTGCCCCCGAAAATCACCGGAATGGAATCCCTTAATACCATGAGAAGTTACACCATTGTACGCATGCCTGAGGCGGTCCAGAACGTTTCGAAGGAACGTATCAAATACATTATTCTTGGCTGCGGGAGCACCGGCTACAACGTCGCGGAGGAGCTCGAGCAGGAGAGCGAAGACCTCATCATCGTCGATAAAGACGAGAAACGGGTGGAGGATCTCCGCGACCAGAAGTACGAAGCGCTCGTCCGCGACCTCCGCGACCCGAACTTCATGGAGGGGCTGCCTGTCCCGGAGATAGCGTTCATCCTCGCGAACGACCGTGAAGCCAACCTGACCGCGCTCAAGACGGTCAAGAACCGCTACCCGGCAACATACGTCATCGCCCGCGCGACCGACCCGGTCAGTGTCGACCTTCTCCAGCAGGAGGGCGCCGATATCGTCCTCTATCCGCAGGAGGTGGTGGCCCGGACCGCCATCCACCACATCCGGAAACTCCACTCGTCCCGGCTCGCCCTGCGGCTCTACGACATGCTTGCCGCCTGGGAGGGGACGCTCTGCATCGTCACCCACTTAAACCCCGACCCCGACTCGATCTCGAGCGCGATGGCGCTCTCGATGATCGCGAGGCACGCGAGCCACAACAAACTCAGCTGCCGGATCCTCTATGAAGGGGATATCGGGCACCAGGAGAACCGGGCGTTCATCAACCTTCTTGAGATCAAGATGGAGCGGCTCACCCCCCAGATCCTCTCCGAGTGCAACTACGTCGCCCTGGTCGACTCGTCCGCACCCGGCGTGAACAACGAGCTCCCCAAGACCGCCCGGGTCAACATCATCATCGACCACCACAAGAACGGCGAGCATCCTTCGGCCGTCGCCGACTTCGTCGACATCCGGCCGGGGGTCGGCGCCACGGCGAGCATCCTGACCCAGTACCTGATGGAGCTCGATATCCCGGTGAACAAGTCGGTGGCGACCGCCCTCCTCTACGGCATCCGGGCGGACACCCGGGACTTCAAGAGAAACGTCACCCCGCAGGACCTCAACTACGCGGCGTTCCTCCTCCCGCTGACCGACTCGGACCTCCTCGACAAGATCACGTCTCCTTCCATCTCGCAGGAGACCGTGGAGATCATCGGGAACGCCATCCGGAACCGGCGGCTCAAGAGCGGTTACCTCTTCTCGAGCGTGGGCTATATCCGGAACCGGGACGCTCTCCCGCAGGCGGCCGACATGCTGATCCACCTGGAGGGCGTGAACACGGCCCTGGTCTACGGCATCAGCGATCAGAACATCGTCATCTCAGGCCGAAACAAGGATATCCGGCTCCACCTCGGCAACGTGATGGCCGAGGCTTTCGGACCGATCGGCGAGGCCGGGGGGCACGCCACGATGGCTGCCGCCATGATCCCGCTCAGTTACTTCTCGATGGTGAAGGAGAAGGAGAACCTGCTCGACCTCATCATCGACCCTATCCTCAAGCGGTTCTCCAACATCGTCGGGCTGGATAACGAGGGCAAGCAATGAGGTTTGCTGACTGGGAACCTCATTACACCGCAATTCTTGAGTATTTCGGGTTCGAACGCGAGGCCGACGAGGCGGCCGCCCGGCTGCTTGCTGACCTCGCGGGCGGCAGGGACGATCTCGGTCTCCTTGAGGCGCTCATCCGTGATAGGCCCGTGACGGTCTGCGGGAACGCGCCCTCTCTCCCGGACGAGCTCGGCCGGATAGAAGGGACGGTGCTTGCCGCCGATGCGGCCGCGGAGGTCCTCGTCAATCATGGTATCCGGCCGGACGCCGTCTTCACCGATCTCGACGGGGCGACGGACGTCTTCGTCGACCTCTCGGAGCAGGGGACGGTGATGGTCGTCCACGCGCACGGCGACAACCTCCCGCTCCTCCGCCACTGGGTCCCGCGCCTTCCCGGCCCGTTCGTCGCCACGACCCAGGCGGCCCCCCTCCCGCACGTCCACAACCTCGGCGGGTTCACCGACGGCGACCGGGCGGTCTTTGCCGCCGACGACCTCGGTGCAGCGGAGATCCGGATAGTCGGGTTCGACCTTGCGGACAAAAACGTCGACCCCCTCAAGCGGGGAAAACTCTTCTGGGCGGGGGAACTCCTCCGCCTGATCGGGCATGACCTCTAGCGCCCTCATCATCGACGGCTACGTCGACGAGCCCGCGTGCCTCGGCGTCGCCCCTTACATCTCCCCCTACGTCCGGGAGGTCGCCGGAGTCCTCTCCGGGCGCGGTTACGCGCTCCGCTACGTCACCATCGACCAGGTCCGGGCCGACCCCTCGCTCGTCGCCGTACCCGGCCGCGGCGACCTCGTCGTGATGATCGCAGGAATGACCGTGCCCGGCGCCTACATCGGCGGGAAGCCGGCGACCCTGACGGAGGTCCAGCAGCTCGGTATCCTCCTCCGGGAGCCGACGACCGCGATCGGCGGGCCGATCGCATTCGGTTACGCTCCCGGCGGAGGAAGGAAGGCGATCCGTCAGGCTATTGCTGGCTTCGACGTCACGCTGTCGGGGTCGCCTGCTGTCGCGCTGGAGAACTGGTTGTCGGGCGGGGAGCCCGCCGGTGCGGCCGACTACTCGCTGACCGATCCCTGGTCGGTGGCGGGCGCCCCGATCATCAGAGAGCACCCGGCGTTCCCCTACGTGATGTGCGAGCTCGAGACCGCGACCGGGTGCTCGCGGGCGACGGTCGGGGGCTGCTCCTTCTGCACCGAGCCCTTCTACGGGCTCCCCCGCTACCGGAGCATCGGGGGGGTCGCGGAGGAGGTGGCGGCGCTCCATGCCGCGGGTGCCCGCCACTTCAGGCTCGGCCGGCAGCCGGACCTCCTCGCCTACCAGAGTTCCGGCGGCGAGTTCCCGGTCCCGCGCCCGGAGGTGCTCGAAGACCTCTTCTCGGCCATCCGTGCGGGCGCCCCGGATCTTGCGACCCTCCACATCGACAACATCAACCCGGGCACCATCGCCCGGCACGAGGACGCGGCGCGGGCGGCCCTTGCGGCGATCGTCGCAGGCCACACCCCCGGCGACATCGCGGCATTCGGGATGGAGACCGCCGACCCGGCGGTGGTCGCGGCAAACAATCTCAAGGCGATGCCGGACGACGTCTTCCGTGCCATAGAGATCGTGAATGCCGTGGGAGCAGGACGGACGGGCGGCATCCCGGAGCTCCTGCCGGGCCTGAACTTCATCGTCGGCCTTGCCGGGGAGACCCCGGCGACCTTCGACGCAAACCAGGCGTTCCTCCAGCGTGTCCTCGACGCCGGGCTCCTGGTCCGGCGGGTGAACATCCGGCAGCTGATGCCGTTTGAGGGGACGAAGGCCTACGACGAGAACGCTCTCGGAACGCACGACGCCCGGTTCAGGGCCTTCAAGGAGTGGACAAGGACGCAGTTTGACGAGCCGATGCTCCGCCGGGTCTTCCCCGCCGGCACCGTCCTCTCCGACGTCGTCATCGAGGTCCCCGGTAAACCGTCGTTCGGGCGGCAGATGGGCTCATACCCGATTCTCGTCGGGATCCCCCTCGACCTTCCGGCAAAGACCGTGCTTGACGCCGTCGTGGTCGACTGGGGGATGCGGTCGGTGACGGCCCTTCCCTGCCCGGTGGCGGTCAACACCCTCCCGGTCGCGGCGCTCCGGTGGATCCCCGGCGTCGGCAAGAAGAGGGCCGCCACGATCGCCGCCCGCCGGCCGTTCCGGAGCGTCGAGGAGTTCCGGAAGGTCGCCGGGGAGACGGGGATCGAGGACGTGATGGTGTTTTAGGGTAATCTCTTCACGGTTTCGTGTGAGTCAGCGGTGTATGGAGTGACCGGTGTCCCACGCGAAGGCGCGAAGCCGCGAAAGAGATTTTCCAGTCCCCTGACATCGGCCTTCGCGTTCTTCGCGGCTTCGCGTGAGGTCGTATCGTAATCTGGACTCGTTAATTCACGCGAAGTCTGACCGCTGGGTGCTAATGACTTCCCCTTTGCAGTTCGCGTGAGGCCGGCCCCCCCTTCGCACCTCCCACGTTACTTCTCCTCCCGCAGTTCCATCACCCGCAGGACGTCCGTCCGCGTGACGATCCCGACCAGGTCGCCGTCTGCGACCACGGGGATCCTCCCGACGTCCTGGCCCGTCATGACCCGCAACGCATCGATGAGCGGCGCAGACGGCGGGAGGGTGGTCGGGGTCCGGGTCATGACGTCCCGCACCTGCATCGCCTCGCGGTCCTGAGGCGAGATCTTGTGGACGTCCGCGAGAGCGATGATCCCGACAAGCGACCCCCGGTCCATCACCGGGAAGCCGAGGTGCTTCGTCTCGTACATCATCTCCAGCAGTCGCGGGAGCGGGGTCGTCGGCTCCACGGTGACGACAGGACTGCTCATCGCGTCCGCCACCGTGACGTCCTGGAGCAGGACGTTGTAGCGGAGGTAGGTGGCTTCCTGGCTCGCCCCGATGTAGATGAAGAAGGCGATGATGATCAGGATGGGGTTCAAGAGCAGGAGCCCGACGATCCCGAAGAGGACAGCAAACCCCCTCCCGATGTCGGCGGCGATCCTGGTCGCCCGCGCGAGCGGCATCCTCCGGGCGAGCCATGCCCGGAGGACCCGCCCTCCGTCCATCGGGAACGCCGGGAGAAGATTGAACCCGAAGAGCAGGACGTTTAAGAGGCCGAGGTAGCCGAACGTGAAGACGAGGACGCCGGCCAGGCCGGCGTCCGCGACGACGGCGGGAACGGCGTAGACGAGGGCGCTGCTGATGAGACCTACCCCGAGGCTCGTGAGCGGGCCGGCGAGCGCCATCGGGAGTTCGATCTTCGGGTCCGGCATCGTCTCCTCCATCTGGGAGACGCCGCCGAGGATGAGGAGGGTGATGCTGTGGATCTCGATCCCCCTCGCCTTCGCGATGAGCGAGTGGGCCATCTCGTGGATGAAGACACCGACGAAGAGGCCGAGCGCGACGACGGTCCCGAGGATGTAGGGGTTGAATCCGGCCGCGATCAGCGTCGTGTCGATTGGAACCCCGAAGAGAACTGCGATCAACTCGGTCGTGAGCAGGATCTGGCTCCCGATGATCCATGCGAAGATTGGGATCACCAGAAGGAAACTCCAGTGCAGTTTGACCGGGATTCCGGCCAGTGTGCCGATCTGTAGCGACGCTTCCATGGAAAGGAGTATCTTTTTATCATTTATAGTAATATACCTTCAGAGGATACCGATGAGAACACAGATCACAGAGCTGTTCGGGCTGCGTGTCTATACTGACAGGGCTGTCTTTGTCGGGAATGTTGACGATGTCGTGATCGATGTGGATCAGAAGAAGATCGACTCCCTCGCGGTCGGTGCACTCAACCCCGAGATCGGAGAGGCGAAGGGCTATGCCGGACTGCAGATCCCCTTCCGGATCATCAAGAGCATCGGGGATATCGTCATCGTCCGCCACATCCCGGGGATCTTCAGGTCGCCGGGGAAAGAAGAGTGACCGCCGGACCCGGCCAGCCCGAAAACATCTCACGATAGAATATGGATAGCAAGGATCGGGAGATCTTCTCGAATCTCAGCATCTTCCCCCCTGTTTTTGTCCGGCTCGACGGCCGTGCCTTCCACCGCCTGAGCCGTGCGCTCGAACTGAAGAAGCCCTTCGACCCCGCCTTCCATACGGCCATGCGGTCGGTCTGCCGCTACCTCCTCACGGAAAGCGGTCTTACGCCCACATTCGCCTACACCTTCTCCGACGAGATCAGCCTCTACTTCTCGACGCTGCCGTTCTCCGGGCGGGTGGAGAAGCTCGACTCCGTGACCGCCGCGGTCGCGGCAAGCGCGCTGACGATCGAACTCGGCTGCCGCGAACCCCTCGCCTTCGACGCCCGGACCATCCCGGCAACGGGGGAGTTCGCGATAGAGTACCTCATCTGGCGGCAGAACGAGGCCTGGCGGAACCACATCAACGCCTACTGCCAGACCGCACTCGTCGAGGAGGGGATGAGTGCCCGCGAGGCCGCGGCAACGCTCCGCGGGATGCAGTCCGATGCCATGCACGAGATGATGTTCGAGCGGGGCGTCAACCTGGCGGCAACGCCGGCCTGGCAGCGGCGTGGGACGCTCCTCTACCGGGAAGAGTGCGTAAAAGAGGGGCATAACCCCCTGACGGGGGAGACCGTCGAGGCGAAGAGGACCTGTATCCGGGAACCGGAAGAAGTGCCTCTCTTCTCGACGGATGAGGGAGCGGCCCTGGTCCGCTCACTCACCGGCGCGTGAGATGCCCATCTGCATCTGCACGCCCTCGACGTCCCAGTCCTTCTCGAGCGCGAAGGGGCCTTCAGGCTTCTTCCCGTCGGCATAGTTGACGGTGAGGGTCGCCGCCCGCACCTCGCCGGCGATCTCGTTTTTGCACTCCTGGTTCCCGATGAGCGAGGCCACCCGCTCGTCGGCGACCTCCACGGCCGCGACGATGAAGTCGTCGACGTTCAGGTCGAGCTGCCGGCGCATCTCCTGAATCCGCCGGATCACCTCGCGGGCGTAGCCTTCGGCCTCGAGCGCCGGCGTGAGGGTGACGTCGACGTAGACCGTCGCGCCCTTCATGGGAGCGGAGAAGACACCCTCCGGGAGGGCTTCGGCGAAGGTGACGTGGCGCGCGGCGATCTCGTAGCCGTCGAGCGCCGCCTTTCCTTCGCGGTCGATCGCGGCTTTCAGGGCGGTGCCGTCCGCCTGCTCGATCAGCGCTTTGACCTTCGGGCCCTCCTTCCCGAACTCCGGGCCGATCGCCCGCATCACCGGTTCGGCCTGCCAGAGGAGCCGGTCCCACGCCCCGGCAACGACCCTGACCGTCTGGGCGTTCGCCCGGGTCAGGGCGAGATCGTTCAGGCCTTCGAGAGCAGCCTTCACGTCCTCGCTCTCCGCGGCCACCACGACCTCCCCGACCGGCCAGCGGAGCTTCCGCTTCCCGTTCTGCCGGGCGGTGGCGACGGCGTCGTCGAATGCCCGCACAACCTCCATCCTCGCCTCGAGCTCCGGGTCGATCAGCGAGGCGTCCGCCTCCGGCCAGTCGATCATATGGATGCTCTCCGGGTCTTTGGCGAGGCGGAGGTTGCCGTAGATCTCCTCTGCGATGTGCGGGACGAAGGGTGCGAGGAGCGCTGTTAAGCGGCGCATGACGTAGTAGGTCGCTTCGTAGGCGTAGCGCTTCTCCGGCGCGTCCTCCTCAAGCCACATCCGCGGCCGGACGAGCTGCAGGTACCAGCGCGAGAGGTCCTCGAGGATGAACGTGGTGAGCGCCCGCGTCACCTTGTGGAGCTGGTACTCCTGCATGTCCGCGGCGGTCGACCTCGCAAGCGAGTTGATCCGGGAGACGATCCAGCGGTCCTCCTCCGGCATCCCGCCAAAGCGGGTCCGGACGAACGACCCGTCCCATACTCCGCCGTCGCTCGTGGCCGGCTCGAACGAGTCGAGGACCATGTAGGGGAGCGGGAACCGGTAGACGTTCCAGAGGATGTTGAGCGTCCGGTGGATGGTCTTCACACTGTCCCAGTTGAACTTCAGGTCGTCCCAGGGAGCGTTTGCAGAGAGGACGTAGAACCGGAGGACGTCGATGCCGAACTGGTTCATCACTTCCTCGGGCGTCACGACGTTGCCGAGGCTCTTGCTCATCTTGCGCCCGTCGGCGTCGAGGGCGAACCCGTGCATCAGGACGCTCTTGTAGGGGGCGCGACCGAACGCCATCGTGCTTGCGCCGAGCTGGGAGTAGAACCAGCCCCGGGTCTGGTCCTGGCCCTCGGTGATGAAGTCCGCCGGCCAGTAGCGGTCGAAGGCCTCGTGCTCTCTGGGGAAGCCGAGCGTCGCCCAGGAGGCGACCGCCGAGTCGAACCAGACGTCGAAGATGTCGGAGACCCGGCGCATCCTGCCGCCGCAGGCACACGGGATGGTGACCTCGTCGACGTAGGGCCGGTGCGGGTCGGGGATCGACGTCCCCGACCGCTCCTCGAGTTCGGCGATGGTGCCGACGACGGTCTTCTCGTCGCACCGTTCGCAGTGCCAGATGGGGATGGGGATGCCCCAGTAACGCTGCCGGGAGATGCACCAGTCGCGGGACTCTTTGACGAAGTCGTGGAACCGGGCGCTCCCGGCCCAGTCGGGATACCACTTCACCTTCGCGATCTCTTCAAGCATCGGCTCGCGGACGGCGGTGGCCTTCAGGAACCACTGTGCCGTCGCGCGGTAGATGATCGGGGTCTTGCACCGCCAGCAGTGTCCGTAGCGGTGGGTGATCGTCCGCCGGGCGAGGAGATTCGCTCCGAGCGCCTCGATGACGAGGTCGTTTGCGTCCCTGACATACATGTCGGCGAACGCCCCGGCCGCCGGGGTGAAGCACCCGCCGGCGTCGACGGGACAGAAGACCTCAAGCTCTTCCTTGAGCCCGACCAGGTAATCGTCCCACCCGTGGCCGGGGGCGATGTGGACGAGACCGGTGTTCTCGAGCGCGACGTAGTCGGCCGCTACGACCCGGTGCTTGATCTCCGCCTGGCGCGGCACCTGGCCGGCGAGCGGCGAGGTATACTCCGTCCCGACGAGGCTGCTCCCCGGGACCCGCTCGATGACCGCGTAGTCCTGGTACCGGCCCATCTTCAGGACCGGCTCGACGAGTTCGTCGGCGATCCAGAGGACCTCTTCGCCGCCATCCTTCTTTGCCTGCACCTTTGCGTAGGTGAAGTTGACGTTGACCGCCACCGCCACGTTCGCGGGGAGTGTCCAGGGCGTCGTCGTCCAGATGACGAGGTACTCGTTCTCGCGCCCGGAGACGGGGAACTTGACGAAGATCGAGGGGTCGGTCTCGTCCCAGTAATCCACCTCGGAGTCGGCGATCGCCGTCTCGCATCGGGGGCACCAGTTCACGACCCGGTGGCCGCGCTCGAGCAGCCCGCGTTCGTCCGCGCGCTGGAGCGCCCACCACGCGGACTCGATGTACTCAGCCTTGATGGTCTGGTAGGGGTTGTCGAAGTCGAGCCAGACGCCGAGCTTCCGGAACTGATCGTTCATGATCTCCATGTGCGTCACGGCAAACGTCCGGCACTGCTCGATAAACGCGGCGATCCCGTACTCCTCGATATCTTTCTTGGAGGTGAAGCCGAGCTGGTGCTCCACCTGCACCTCGATGGGGAGGCCGTGCATGTCGTAGCCGGCCCGCTCGATGATGTTTGCGCCCCGCATCCGGTGGTAGCGGAGGATGGTGTCTTTTATGATCTTGTTCCAGGCGGTGCCGAGGTGGATGTGGCCGGTGGTGTACGGCGGCCCGTCGACGAAAAAGAATGCTTTTCCATCCTTCCGCACTTCCTGGACGTGTGCATAGATATTCTCCCGCTTCCAGTAGTCCTGGACTTCTGTCTCGAGTTCGCGCGGGTTATAACTGCTGGTGACCTCTTTCACCTTGTATCCCTCATATTCAGCACTCTGATGTACCGTTTGTTCTTAGGGGACAAAGTGTTTGTGTGCACGACGTTCCGATAGGAACGGAGTGGGAGCACCGGAGGTCCGACTCGCGATGGGCCGGGGGGCTCGAGGCGGGAGCATTTGGGGTGCGAAGGCCGATGGCCTGGAAAGCCGGAATTCGAGCCCTCCAGGGGGAGAAATGGGAGTGAATCTCACGCGAAGGCGCGAAGAGCGCGAAGGATTGTCAAGATCCATTTACCCGACTTCGCGGCTTCGCGCCTTCGCGTGAGGTAACAGTGGGATAGTGACTTAGTCTCACACGACGCCGCGAAGGTATCTTCTCTCAATCCGGCCCGCCCTTTTATTCCGTCGAAACCCCGATCCCTCCTCCATGCAGATCGCTGTCATCGGCCGGGGGGACTGCTCCGGCGAAGAATACAGAACCGCAGAAACCGTCGGTCGCCTCATCGCCGAAAGCAACGCGACCGTCTGCTGCGGTGGCCTCGGCGGGGTGATGGAGGCCGCCTGCAGGGGCGCAAAAGAGGCCGGCGGGATGACCCTCGGGATTCTCCCCGATGTTGGGGAGGGAAACGCCTACCTCGACGTGGTGATCCGGACCGGGATGGGCCACGCGCGAAACGTCATCCTGGTCAACTCGGCGGACGCGGTCATCGCTGTCGGGGGAGGCTACGGCACGCTCTCGGAGGTCGCAGTCAGCCTCAAGATCGGTAAGCCGGTCTTCGGTCTTTCGACCTGGGAGATAAAGGGGGTGAGGGCCTGCGCCGGGCCTGAGGAGGCGGTCAGCCTCGCAGTCCGCGCAGGACGCCGGTCTCGTCCGTCTCGTAGCCCCCGAGACCCCGGAGGATCACTTTGAACGCTTCCGAGGAGACGGTCTCGACGAGGGCCGCGATTCGCGAATCGTCGAGCATCTCGCGGTGCATCACGAGTTCGTAGCGTTCCGTCGCCACCGGGACGAAGGGGAGGTCGAGCGCCTTTGCTGCGCTGTAGACCCCCATCCCGGCATCGGCCTCCCCTGTTTTGACCGCGAGGGCCACCGCAAGGTGCGTCGTCGCCTCGCGCCCGTATCCGGGGATGAGGCCCGGGTCGATCCCGCGCCGGGCAAGGTGGT
The DNA here is from genome assembly GCF_032842345.1 of Methanoculleus caldifontis. Taxonomy (NCBI): domain Archaea; kingdom Methanobacteriati; phylum Methanobacteriota; class Methanomicrobia; order Methanomicrobiales; family Methanomicrobiaceae; genus Methanoculleus; species Methanoculleus caldifontis. The sequence goes on from NZ_WBKO01000001.1 coordinate 965,656, forward strand.
GGTCGAGGAGCATCCTCGTCCCCGATCCCTTCTGCCGGTTGATGAATGTCCTGCCCGGCAGGTCGTCAAACCCGATGCCGTCGCGAGAGATGACCCCCTGCTGCCGTTCCGCCACGCAGAGGAGGACGAGGTCCGCGCCGGGCATGTAGCGCTCCAGGTAGTGGGTGTTGTAGGTGCCGTCGGGGGCGAGGAGGTGCATCGGGGCCGCGTGGCACTCCTGCTTCTTCAACGCGATAACCCCGCCCATGCTCCCCGCGTGGGTGGAGTGGATATCGACGCCGCGCGGCCGGACCAGGTCGGCCAGGTAGTCGAGGGCCGGGTCGTGGCTGCCGGTGATGAGGACCGCCTCCTCCGCCTCCGCGCGGGGGACCGTGAGCCGGACGTCCACGGTCTCTCCGGCCTCGGCGCCCTCCTTCTGCGACGGGATCTGGAGGTAGCCGTTCGCCCGCACCATGCTCATCTGGACCCCGGCACCCCTCGACTGGGGGACCGCCACCCAGCGCTCATCGATCCTCCCCACCGAGAGGAGGACGAACTCGTCGGTCCCGATATCCGAGTGGAGGCTCGTGGTCAGGCCGGCCTCGACGCGCTCCGGCCGGGGGACGGAGAGGCCGTAGCGGGCGATGAGCGGCAGGACGATCTCGCGGAGGACCGTTGCTGCCGCGAGCGGGTAGCCGGGGAGGCCGATCACCGGCTTTCCCTCGACCCGGCCGATGATCACCGGCTTTCCGGGCTTGATGGCGACTCCGTGCGCCAGCACCTCGCCGAGGTCTGCGATGACGGAGGCCGTGTAGTCGCGGGTCCCGGCGGACGATCCCGCCGAGACAAGCAGGATATCATTCTCCGCGACACCGCGCCGGACGGCGTCCCGGATCAGGTCGTATTCGTCCGGGACGATTCCATAGCGGTGCGCCTCCACGCCCGCCCCCGCGAGGACCGTTGCGGCCATCAGGGTGTTGCTCTCCACGACTTTCCCCGGCGGTGGCATCTCGCCTGCCGGGACGAGCTCGCTCCCGGTCGGGATCAGGCCGGCCCGGACATTTTTGACCGCGACCTCCGTGACCCCGTAGTTCGCGAGCGCTCCCACGTCGTGCGGCCGGATCCGGTGGTTTGAAGAGAGGATCATCTCCGACTCCCCGATATCCTCGCCGACCGGCCGGACGTGCTGCCAGGGGCTCACGGACTTGCGGACGGTGTAGGTCCCGCCGTCGACCCAGACGTCCTCGATCATCACGACCGCGTCGTAACCTGGAGGGATGATGTTGCCCGTATTGACCCTCGCCGCGTCCGGGAGGGTCACCGGGCGCTGCTCGCTCGCAGCATGGGTATCGGCGCTCCGAACCGCGATCCCGTCCATCGCCGAGATGTGGATGGCCGGGACCGAGAACCGGGCGAATATGGGTTCGGCGGTGATCCTCCCGACCGCCGCGGCGGTCACCGGGACCCGGACGACCCCCGGCGTCGCCGTAAACGAGCGTTCCACGAGTGCCCTGGCTTCGGCGAGCGATATGACCGAGAGGTAGCGCTTCACCACAGGATCACCTCGACTTCTTCTCCCACTTCAAGCCCCTCGCTCGATGCCGGGACCCGTACCAGCCCCTCGCTCCGGGCCAGGGTGTTGAGGAGCCCGGACTTCCCGAAGACCGGCGTCGCTTCAGTGTCCCTGACGCTGACCCGGACGTAGTCCTCCCGGCCGCGGGCCGAGGGGACGTTCTGCGTCAGCCGTGCGCGCACGGTCCGCCGGGAGACGGCGGAGTCAAGCATCGCCGCGAGGAGGTGGTCGACGACGGCGACGAGCACGACGAAGGCCGAGGCCGGGTGGCCGGGGAGCCCGATGACCGGTTTTCCGCGGACCGTCCCGATGATGGTGGGCTTGCCCGGCGCGAGAGCGATCCCGTGGATCAGCACCTCGCCGAGGTCCGCGATGACGGCGGCGGTGTTGTCCCGCTCGTCCTTGGAGGAGCCCCCCGATACCAGGACCGCGTCGCACTCATCGAGCGCTGATGCGACCGCCTGTGTCAGCACCGCCCGGTCGTCCCGGATGATCCCGAAGTAGACCGGATGGCAGCCCCGCTCCGTCACGAAGGCGCCGGCAAGGTAGGAGTTCGCGTCCCGGACCTCGCCCGGCCCGGGGGTCGCGGCGACGGGGACGAGCTCGTTTCCCGTGGAGATGATCCCGATCTTCGGGACCCTCGTCACGACGACCCGGTCGGCACCGACCGCGGCGGCGACGCCGATGTCCCGCGGGGAGAGGACGCGGCCCCGGCTGAGGACCACCTCGCCGGCGCGGAAGTCCTCGCCCTGGAAGACCACGTTCTCGCCGGGCGCCACCGGCCGGTGGATCAGGATATCGTCGCCGACCTGCTCGGTATGCTCGATCATCGCGACCGCGTCCGCACCCCCGGGAAGAGCGCCGCCGGTCGGGATGTAACGGCACGACCCGGGGGAGATGCTCCCGGCGTCCGTGCTCCCCATCCCCACCCGGCCCCGGCACTGGAGCATCGCGGGGATGGCCTCGGAGGCCCCGGTCGTCTCGGCCGCGGCGACCGCGTAACCGTCGACCGTCGACCGGTCGAAGCCGGGGATATCGATGTCGGCATGGACGTCCTGCGCGAGGACCCGGTGGAGTGCGTCCTCAAGCGGCACCTCCTCGCACCCGGACGGCGGCGCGATCCTCTGCACCGCTGCCACGGCCTCGCTGACCGGGACGACCGATAGAAAGAGGCTCATCTGAAGCAGCCGAGCTGGCAGCCCCGGATCTTCAGTCTGGGCTCGCGCTGGTTACAGTAGCGGGCGATCTCCATCTTCGGGATACCGTATTTCTCCGAGATCTCGAATGCCTGCGGGCAGGTGATCTCGTCCGTGATACCATACGCCTCGAACGCTTTCCGGATCTTTTCTTCGTCCATGATACCCACATGGTCTGCCTGAAGGGAGATAGGATTTACTATTGAGCCGGTCAGGCACTACCATTTACCATGCCGCCCGCCCATGTATGTACTGATGCGGATCGCGCTGATCAACTCAAAGGAAGACCTGGCAGGTGCAAACATCCGCGACCATCTCAGGGCCGCGATCGCGGAGGGCGGGCCCTGGCCGCTTGCACAGCAGCATATGCTCGTCTTCCACGAGGTGCAGGGGAGACTGATCTATCAGGACCGGATCGACGATACGATCGATGCCGATCTCATCATCTTCATCTCCCGGCACTCGAGCGTCCAGGCGGTCCCCGCCCTGACCGTCCACGTGACCGGCAACTACGATGCCGCCGACCTCGGCGGGGAGCCGGAAGCCCTCGCACCCGCGGCCCCGGCATGGATGCATGCCATCCTCGGCAACCTCGCCGCCCGTGCCCCGGAGGGCTACCGGGTCTCCTACGAGGTGACGCACCACGGCCCGACGGCGCTTGCCGTGCCCTCTCTCTTCGTCGAGATCGGGTCCACCGCCACGGAGTGGGCCGACCCGGCCGCCGGGAGAGCGGTCGCGGAGAGCATCCTCTCCGCGGCGCCTCAAGAGACGATCAACCTCGTCGGGTTCGGGGGGACCCACTACGCCGTGCGCCAGACCGAGATCGCCCTCTCGTCGCGGGGCGCCTTCGGCCACATCGTGCCGACGCGGCAGGCCGGCGCCCTCACCCCCGCCATGATCGGGCGGATGAGAGAGGCGAGCCGTGCGGTCGCCGCTTACATCGACAGAAAATCGCTCTCCCCCGCCGAGGCCGGGCGGATCGGGCGGATGCTCGATGGCGCCGGGCTCCCTCTCCTCTCCGAGTCGGAGATCGTCGAGGCCTCCCGTCTCGAATGGCATACCTACCTCAGGGTGAGGGAGGTTGCCGAAACGATCGCTGCCGGTTCCCGCATCCGCATTCACGGCCTTGCTGGAGAAGGAACTCCCGTTCCGGTCGATGTGAACCCCGATCTGGTCGAGGAAACGGTTAAATCCGATAAAGATGGGTTTTTTGCCGCATTGAGCGATTTCCCCGTGGTAAGCCTCTCCGACGGGTCAAAAGAAGTCCTTCCCACGTTTATCTGCTTTGCGGATACGGCCTCTCGACTCGCAAGTGATATAACTACCCTGTGTGTAAAACTCATACTTATCTGTGAAAATGCTGTAATCGACGGTGATCACCTCGTCCTCCGGAAGGTGCGGTTCGACCCCGGGAAGGCGCGCACGCTCGGGGTCCCGAAAGGACCGCTTTTTGCCATGCTTGCCGGCGGGAAAGCGGTTGAGATCGAGGGACGGCGGATCACCCCCGATGCAGTACAGACAACCAGCGTGAAGCGGATACCTATCCCGGGATTGGAGAATTACATATGAAATCCATCGTAGAAGAGGCACTTTCACGGGCACGAGAGGAGCAGCGCTTTGCTGAGCCCATGGGGGTCGACAAGGATCTTGAAGATATCCTCATGGAACTCCGGACTGAGATCGCGGTCGTCGGTTGCGGCGGCGGCGGTTCGAACACGGTCACCCGGATGGCGGAAGAAGGGATCAACGGAGCGCGGCTGGTCGCGATCAACACCGACGCCCAGCACCTCATCCGGACCCGGGCGGACACCCGGATCCTGATCGGGAGGCAGAGGACCCGCGGGCTTGGTGCGGGCTCGATCCCCCAGGTCGGCGAGGAGGCGGCGCTCGAGAACGAGGACGACATCAAGCGGGCCGTCGAGGGCTGCGACATGGTCTTCATCACCACCGGTCTCGGGGGCGGGACCGGCACCGGCTCCGCACCCGTGGTCGCGAAGTCCGCCCGTGAGGAGGGCGCCCTGACGATCGCCGTCGTCACCCTGCCGTTCACTGCCGAAGGCGCCATCCGCGGGCAGAACGCCGAGGCAGGTCTCGAGCGGCTCCGTGAGGTGGCGGATACCGTCATCGTCGTCCCGAACGACCGCCTGCTCGAGGTCGTTCCCCGGCTCCCCCTCCACGCCGCCTTCAAGGTCTCCGACGAGGTGCTGATGCGGGCGGTCAAGGGCATCACCGAACTGATCACGATGCCCGGGCTCGTCAACCTCGACTTCGCCGATGTCCGGACCGTCATGGAGCGCGGCGGCGTCGCGATGATCGGGATGGGCGAGAGCGACAGTGAGGACAAGGCCGCCGACTCCGTCAAGAAGGCGCTGCGCTCCCCGCTGCTCGATGTCGATATCTCCGGGGCGAGCGCGGCGCTCGTCAACGTGGTCGGCGGTCCGGATATGACGATGTTCGAGGCGGAAGCCGTAATCCAGGAGGTCTACGACCGCATCGACCCGGACGCCCGGATCATCTGGGGCGCGCAGGTCGATCCCGAGATGCAGGGCCGGATGCGGACGCTCCTCGTCGTCACCGGCGTCCGGTCACCACAAATATATGGGAGAAACGAAAAGAGTATGCCACGCATGATGAAACAGTTTGAGATCGACTTCCTGAAGTGAGCCGGTATGATGGACTATAAAGAGAAATTCGATGAAGTAAAGTCGTTCAAGCTCGATGAGGAACTCTTCAAGAAGTACTGGCGCGTGCTGAAACTGGCACGGACGCCGACCCGCGACGAGTTCTCCAAGATCGCGATCGTGGCAGCTGCCGGGATCCTGCTCGTCGGTCTTGTCGGCTTTATCGTATACGAGATCATGCTGGTCCTGCCGAACTGATGGTTATGGCTGAGAGCGTAAACAGAGTATATGCGATCAAGACGACCGCGAAGCAGGAGCGGACGGTAGCCGACAACATCGATAAGGTGATCCGCGAGCAGAAGGACATCCACGTGATGGCCGTCATGGTCCCCGAGGAGCTGAAAGGCTACGTTCTCGTGGAGAGTCCCGACTCCATCGCCCGGATCGAGCAGCTGGTCGAGCTGATCCCCCACGCGCGCGCGGTGGTGCAGGGCTCGACCGCACTCTCCGAGGTCGAGCACTTCCTGGTCCCGAAACCGGTGGTCAGCGGCATCACCGAGGGCACCATCGTCGAGATCATTGCAGGCCCCTTCAAGGGCGAAAAAGCTGTCGTAAAGAGGATCGATTCCGGAAAGGAAGAGATCACGGTCGAACTATACGAGAGTATGGTCCCCATCCCGATCACCGTGCGCGGCGACTCCGTCCGCGTCGTGGAACGGTCGGAAGACGCCCGCTGAAGAGTTCTTCTCCCTTCTTTTTCCCGGCCCGGCCCGGGTCTTTGCGCCGCCGTCGATGCTTCCTGCCGGAAGGCGTCCCCATCTGTGGATCGGCCTTGCCGCCATCTCCTGACACCCTTCTGCACTATACCTTTAAATCCCGTTACGTCGACCTTGGATAACCCAGGCAACTATTCCCCTGAGGAATAAGCTGGTGAACTTGTATGGCAGAAACGGTCGAGGTATTGGTACCTGGCGGCAAGGCCACAGCAGGCCCGCCTCTGGGCCCCGCACTCGGACCTCTCGGTATCAACGTGAAGGCCGTCGTCGATGAGATCAACAAAAAGACGGCTGACTTCAACGGCATGCAAGTGCCGGTGACGGTCACAGTCGACGACAAGCGGAACTTCACGATTGAGGTGGGCATTCCGCCCACGACGGCGCTCGTCATGAAAGAGGCCGGTATCACGAAGGGGTCTGCAGAGCCGGGTGCTTTAGTGGCAGGAGATCTGCCGCTGGAGGCCGCCGTCCGTATTGCCCGTATGAAGCTTGATGACATGCTCTCGTATGATCTGAAATCGGCCGTCAAAGAGGTCGTTGGAACGTGCGTGAGCGTCGGTGTCACCGTCGAGGGCAGGAAGCCCCGCGAGATGATCCAGGCCATCAACAACGGGGAATACGACGGCGTACTCGTCGCATAGATGTCAGACAACCATAGAAGATCGTGAGGTCGTGTACTATGGAGGCAAAGGATGGTTGATAAAACCAGTATACAGAAAGCCGTGATGGCGGCACTGGAGAAGGCTCCGGAACGGAAGTTCAAGGAGAGCGTGGATATCACCGTCAACCTCAGGAATGTCGATATGTCCCAGCCCAAGAATCGTATCGATGAGACGATTCTCCTCCCGAACAGCCTTGACAACGTCAAGATCGCTGTGCTCGGGAAGGGCGACATCACCACGCAGGCAAAAGAGGTGAATGTGGACCTTATCATTGGACCTGAGGAGATCGAGCGGCTCGGTGGGGAACCCCGGGAAGCCCGTAAGATGGCGGAGGATTACCAGTTCTTCCTTGCCGAGACGGCAATGATGCCTCTCGTCGGCCGTTACCTCGGTGTCAGGCTCGGTCCGCGCGGAAGGATGCCGATGCCCGTTCCGCAGGGAATGGACGTCAGGCCTATTGTTCAGCGTCTCCGGAGTTCAGTCAAGATCCGGACGAAGGACAAGAAGGTCTTCCACGCGAAGGTCGGTTCGGCCGGGATGGAACCCGTAGCGATCGCCGAGAATATCGACGTGGTCCTCCGGAGAGTCGAGTCGGTCCTGGAGAGCGGCGCGCTCAACATCCACTCGGTCTACGTGAAGACGACCATGGGGCCGGCAGTGAGGGTGATCTAGATGGCACTCTACACGCACCACCTGCCCAGGTGGAAGAAGGAAGAAGTAGAGGAGATCAAGCGCGGTATCGAGGAGCACACCCTCGTCGGCGTCGTGGATATGTACGGCATCCCTGCCTCGCAGATCCAGCAGATCCGGCGGAACCTCCGCGGCACCGCGACGGTGAAGATGGCCCGCAACACGCTGATCGAGCACGCCTTAAACGAGCTCGGCGGCAGCGTCGCGACGTTAAACAATCACGCCGACGGCCAGAGTGCCCTGATCTTCACGGACGAGAACCCCTTCAAGCTCTTCAAACTGCTGGAGAAGACGAAGACCAAGATGGCGGCGAAGCCCGGCGAGACCGCTCCCGAGGATATCGTCGTCCCGAAGGGTCCGACCACCTTCAAGCCCGGCCCGATCGTGGGCGAGCTTCAGCAGGTGGGCATTCCCGCAGCCATCGAGGGCGGAAAGGTCAAGATCCGTGAGACCAAGACGGTCGTAAAGAAGGGCGAGGTCATCAACAAGAAGGTTGCCGAGGCCCTCGTGAAGCTCAGCATCAAGCCGATGGACGTCGGTCTGATCCTGCTCGCTGCACACTACAAGAACACCGTCTTCACGCCGGACCTCCTCGCAATCGACGAAGAGGGGTACCTCAACAACATCATGCTCGCTGCCCGGCAGGCGTTCAACCTCTCGGTGAACGCGGCTATCCCGACTCCGCTGACGATCGAGGCGATCATCGGCAAGGCGGTGCGCGAGGCCCGGAGCGTGGGTGTCGAGGCGCCGATCTACGAGAAGGATATCGCCGACCTGATCATCGGCCGCGCACAGCGCGAGATGCTCGTCGTCGCGCTCGCGGCACAGGGCCACGGTTTCGAGCTTGATGAGGCGACCCTGAAGGCCGCCGCTGCGGCGACCGCTGCGGCGCCTGCCGCTGCCCCGGCAGCATCCGAGGCGAAGCCCGAGGAAGAAGAGAAGGAAGAGGAGAAGAAGGAAGAGGGAGAGGAGAGCGGCATGGCCGGTCTCGGTGCCCTCTTCGGCTAATATTATTTCAAACTGAGGTGAATCAACATGGAGTATATCTACGCTGCACTGCTCCTGCACAACGCAGGCAAGGACGTAACTGAAGAGAATGTGACTGCTGTCCTGAACGCGGCCGGTGTCGCCGTCCAGGATGCCCGCGTGAAGGCCCTCGTCGCCGCACTCGAAGGCGTGAACATCGAGGAGGCCATCAGCAAGGCCGCCGTCGCGCCGGTCGCCGCCGCACCCGCGGCAGCCGCCCCTGCAGCAGCCGCACCCGCGGCCGCGGAAGAGGCCGAGGAAGAGGGGAAGAAGGAAGAGGAAGAAGAGAGCGGCATGGCCGGTCTCGGCGCCCTCTTCGGCTAAACTCCTTTTTCCTTTCGCCGGCGGTCTGCTGGTATTCTATTGATCTCCTGTTCACGCCAACGCTCGAGCCCCGGCTCTCCTGCGGTGAGTATCCCGGAGACTGCCGGCTACGAGGAGAACTGTCCTGAAAAAAAGTGGGCTGTCAGAGCGCCCCGAACCAGACGTCCCGGAGGCCGACGTTGTACTGGGCGATGAAGAGGGCGTCCCCGACGTCGATCACGCCGTTTGTATGGACATCGGTCTTGCTGAACCGGTCGGTGCCGGCGGCGGGCTGCTCCCGGATCCCCACGACCTCCTGGAGGACGATGAGGGTATCCGCCTGGTTGACCATGCCGTCCTCGTTCGCGTCGCCGAAGAGGACCGGGGTGACCCTGACGTATTCCGGTCTCGTGGCGGTCGAGAGCCCGCCGTCCACCGAGAGCGTGACGGTGTGGTTGCCGGGGAGGGTGTAGGTATGAGTCGGATTCTGGTCTGTCGACACACTCCCGTCGCCGAAGTCCCAGAGCCAGGATGACGGGTTCTCCGTCGTGGTATCGGTGAACCGGACGGTGAGCGGGGCAGGGCCGGCGGTGGCGTCGGCGGTGAAGGACGCGTTCGGCGCCGGGACGAACTCTATCCCGGCGATTGCGTGCGCTGTCCCGGCAAGATCCGCTGCTGACCTCGGTTCCGCGGCGGCATAGACCGTATATACCCCCTCCGCGATGGCGGCGGTCCCCCACCGGTACTCCCAGGTGCCGTCCGGCGCGACGGCGGCCTGCGTGAACGTATCGGCATCTCCCGTCACGCAGGGCGCGGTCAGGTCGTCAGGTCCCGTGCCGTTCAGGGGAAGGCCCGGACCGGTGACGGAGAGATAGGTGACGGGAGAGTCTGTGTTGGTGCCGCCGAGCACGACCTCTTCCCCGATGCGGAAGGTGCCGGCCCCCGGCACCGTGAGGGTGACCATTCCCCGCTCCACGCTCACCGTGACGCTTGCCGAGCGTGAGGGGTCGGTCCAGTCGATCGCCTCGATGGTGTAGTTCTGCGGCTTTGTCGAAGCGTTCGTCTCAAACCGGACTGTACAGGTGCCGGATGGCCCAGCGGTGACGTTTGCCTGCGAGGCCGCAGTCGCGTTCGCCACCGTCCGGGGCCCCGTGGTCCCGATGCTGCTTACGCCGGGCTGTCCGGGTGCGATGAACGGGTACTCCGCCGGGGAGGTGCCTTCGGCCGCCTGGATGTATATGAAATAGGTCCGGCTGCTCTCGCCGCCGAGGGTCAGATCGAACGGGTTGCCGCGCATGACTGTATCCTCCCCGGCGGTGAGGGTGAGGGCGACCGGGGTCCTGACGGTGAAGCCCTGCGGGAGTACGGCCGACTGTCCGTCCGGGTTCGTCACGACGATGCTCCAGGCTCCTGCCTCTCTTCCGGCAAGATCGAGCGTGCAGGCGATCTTCGATGAGGAGACGACCGAGACGCCTGTCGCCACGATATCGGGCTGACCCGTCCGGGTGAGCCTCACCGTGGCGCCGTCCACAAAGCCGGTCCCTGAAAGGCCCGTGACCTGCACGAGGCTGCCGGCATACCCGGAGTTCGGGGTGATCCCGGCGATCGCCGGGGCCGGGACCTGGCCGGGATAGATCCAGCATGCTCCGGCGGCGTCAGCGTCGGTCAGGGTGCGCTTGATCTGGCCGGCCCCGACCCGGCCGTACATCACCTTCGCCGTGTCGGAGGGGTATCCCTGGACGTTCCCATAGAGGTCGAGGAGCTGGACCCAGTGACCGAGTTCGTGGAGACAGACCGTCTCGATATCAAACTGCCCGGTCCCGGGGTTGGTCGACCAGGAGTACCGGGTGTTGAACTTGATGTCGCACTCGACAACCTGTCCCGCGCTGGACCATGTGCTCGCCTGGGCAAGCACCCCGTCCGTGGCGATGTCGCCCCAGAGGATCTCGTTTTTGTAGTTGTAGATCCTGTCCGTCGAGGTCGTGGTCCCGGCATACTGGAAGGAGAAGTCGGAGCCCTGGACCGCCGTCCACGTCGCGGCGGCGTTCTGCGCCGCAGTGAGAGCGCCCGATACCGCAGGGGGATTGACGTAGAAGGGGACGACGGGTGCCGTTCCCTGCCAGCGGCTCTTGCTCCACCCGAACGGGACGGTGAGCGAGTATGGGCCCGATGTGGTCGCCCCGTTGTCGTGAAGCACGTAGACCGGCCCGCTGCCTGCCGACCCCCGGTATGTCTGCCCCCGCCAGGCCGTCCCGGTCGGGACCCTGCAGACGATCTTCGAGTCGGTCCAGGAAACGATATCGTTCGGGTTGATGCTCTGCCAGTTCTCGACCGGGATGTAGCCGGTAGCGTAGATCCAGTAGGATGTGCCGCTGATCGAGGTGAAGAAGAACGCGACGTCGGCGTTGCTCTCCCTGGACGCTTTGGCCCCGAACCCTGTCCCGGTTATCGTCAACTCGGTCCCGGTCCCCGCCGATGCGCTCGTCGGGGCGACGGCGCCAGAAGAGATTGCCGCTGTCCCGACCGGCGCGGGGACCGACGTTGCCGTCGTCCACGAGATTCCGGCGTCGCCCTGCAGCGCGGCGTCCACCCTCCCGCCGAACTCTTCGGCCGTGAGCAGGCCTGCCGCCCGGTCCTTTGCCCCGGACCCGTCGGCGAGCGGCACGACCCCCTGCGAGAGGCCGACCGGCAGGTAAGACCCGTCGGGACGCTCTTTCAGGAAGAGCCCGACGGTCTCACCCGGGAAGAAGACCGGAACGTCCTCCACCCAGAGCGTAATCCTATCCACCGTTCCGCCCGGGAGTACCAGGACGGGGTCCTCCGGGAGTCCGCCCGCGAGGGTCTCGCCGACCGAGAAGGAGACGACGGTCTCGATTCCGGTGCCGGCCTCGTCCCACCGGCTCTCGACGGAGGTGATCGTCCCGGTCGCTATCGCGTCCGAGTGCTCTGCAAGGTACGAGGGGGAGAGGTCGACCATGAGCGCTGCTGCCGGGAATGCGAGCATGCCCGTAAACAGGCCAAGGCAGAGGGTGAAAAGAGCAACCCTGCACCCGGTTGAGATATCACTCATATACGGTCATCAGCGCCGGGAATCATATAACTTCGCATCCCAATCCGTTATTTTCTTCTTATTCGGGAGATAAGTGGAGGACTGAAAACCGCCGTATTTATATCATGTTCAAGGGATTCCCCCGTGCTCTCTTTTGCCGGGAACCTCAGGGAACCTGGCGCACTTCGAACCAGAAGGGGGCGGACCCTCACCCGGCCCGCAGAGGTCTCAGAGTAACTCGAACCAGACGTTCCGGAGCCCGACGTTGTACTGGGCGATGAAGAGGGCATCGCCGACCTCGATCATGCCGTTCGTGTCGACGTCCGTCCGCCAGAATCGGCCGGTGCCGGCGGCAGGCTGCTCCCGGAGGCCCACGACCTCCTGGAGGACGACGAGGGTGTCGGCCTGGTTGACCGCGCCGTCCTCGTTCGCGTCACCGAAGAGGACCGGGGTGACTTTGATGTAGCCGGGCTCTGTGCAGGTCTCTGCGCCGTCGTTCGTCGAGAGCGTGACGGTGTGGTTGCCGGGGAGGACATAGGTGTGGACGGGGTGCTGCTCCGTCGAGGTCTGCCCGTCGCCGAAGTCCCACGACCAGGACGACGGGTCGTCTGTCGAGGTATCGGTGAACTGGACCGTGAGGGGCGCCGGGCCGGCGGTGACGTTCGCCGTGAAGTCGGGAGGCGGGATCGACCGGGTGTAGGCCTTAATGCAGACATTCATGTTCTGCTCGGAGATGTCGATCCAGTTCGACCCGTCGCCGCTGACGTAACTCTCCCCCGGGGAGGCATCGGCGTTCGACGAGTAACCGGTTATCGGTTTTTCAACGATTATCGGATAGTCGTATCCCGGCGTCTTCAGAGCCAGACAGACCGTGAAGGTCTCTCCTACCCGGACCCGAACCGGGTTGTCCAGCGCAATCGTGTGGAACCCCGCGTCCTCGATCGTCCCGCTCTGCGTAGTCAAAGTCTCCTGGCCGCGGTAGATGGAGATGGAGTATTCTGAGTCCATCGCCGGGGTGTAGAACCCTGCGGCAGCGACCTTTTCGTTCCCGGTTGCCTGGAACACATTCGCAGCGTAGGCCCACTCACCTGGCTCGTGTATCGTGCATGAACTCGTCCATCCATAGGGGTCGTACTGGTAGACGGTATCGTAGTTGGTCGTCGGTTCAGCGGTGAAGACTGCAGGCTGTGCGAGGGAATTGTTGAACGAATCGTCGTAGTATGAGATGTAGAAGTATCCGTCGTCCCCCCACCCGGTCCCCCAGCTGTTCTTACAGATGAAGGCGCCGTCTCCGGGCGGTGCCGTGGCAAACTTCGACCGATCGAAGGTGTCGTCCCACCCGACGATGGTGACCGCATGGCTGCCCTCTATCCGGAGATCGGAGCTCCCGTTGTAGTAATACGACGTGGAGGACGGGGTCTCCGCGAAGCTGGAAAGATTCACCCGGAAGCCTGTGAACAGCGCTCCCTTCTCTACTACCGCCTCCTTCATCCGGGTAATGTCGCAGGGAAGGAAGAGCACCTCCTGGGAGTGAACCCTCCCGGTGAGTCCGGCGGGGGAAGCGGTCCACTTGAAATTTCCGGGATACGGGTCCTCTTCCTCATAGACGGGCCCTCCCCAGCGGGTGAGGTAGGCCGTCGCCATGAGGTTATCGCCCCCGTCATCGACCTCAGAATCGAACCCGTTGAGGTTCGCCATATGCTTCTCCGAGTAGTCCTTGGTACCGAACGCCGGGACCCCTGTCGATTCAAGCGATGCAAGAGACGCGAAGGCCCAGCAGGTGCCGTAATACCCCTGGTCCTTCACCGGGGTGACCCGGCCGGAGTCCCGCAGGTCGTAGCGTGACCCCCGGGCCGGTGCCTGGAAGCCAGGGTCTGCCCGGAGGTGAGAGAGGTCCACAGGGGACGGGGCGTAGCCGTACAGGTGCCTGCTCCCGTCGAGCGTCAGGAGCCCGGCTCCCTCGAAGGATCTCTCCTGATAATCGAGAAAATGCGGATTCTGCGGGGCAAACACCAGTTCCCCCTCCGGGCATGACGTTGATCCGCCTGGTGAGCCCGGCGGAAAGGGGAGCGATCCGGGTTCGTCGGCAGCACAGATCCCGCAGGCGGCCTGCAGAACCACCAGCACGAGCAGCGCTGAAGATATCGGGGAGATATGTTTTTCGGGAGTCATATGCCGTTCCGCCAGGAGGTTGCCGGGGCGACGCCTTGAGGGAGAAAATCCCATTCTCAAGCAGAGCTGACGCCAAATCCGGTTCTCTGTAGTAGAGAGATGGCTTGTTTCAACGGATAAATTTATCCGCCTCTTTAGCGGAATCGGCCACTTCCGTTGCCGATCCCGGTTCCTGAGTATTGTTTAGGAGAGTTTCGGGAGAATAGGGAGGTGATAGCCTATCAGGCGTGAGGGCAGGGGCTGGCCGCCTTACTCCTTCCCGCTCCCCCCGTAGACCACCTGGCCGAAGCTGATGCACCCGTCGCCGAGCGGGTAGTCCCGGTTGATGATCATCTCAAGCCCGGCGGCACGGACCTCACCGGCGATCGTCTCCCGGATCGCCCGGTTGTAGACCACCCCGCCCGAGAGCGCCACCCGGGGGATCCCCCGCTCCTCCGCTGCCCGGACGGCCATCGCGGCGACGCCTCTTGCCAGGTTATACTGGAACGACGCGGCGACGTCGTTCGTCCGTTCTCCGACAGCCGACCGCCGGTACGCCTCCGCAAGGAGCGAACGGGTCGAGAGGACCTCGCGGCCGTCGTTGCGCGAAAAGACCAGGTCCCAGGCCGACGCCCGCCCGGCATAAGCCGCCGACTCGAGCTTCATCGCCGGCTCGCCGTCGTAGGTCCGCTCCCGGCAGATCCCGAGGAGGGCCGCGGCGGCGTCGAGGACCCTCCCGGTGCTCGAGGTCGCGGCGACGTTCAGGCCCCGCTCCACCTGCCTTGAAAGAACCGCAAGTTCGATCTCGCTCCATCCCCGCGACGCAAGGAGGTCGCGGACCCCTGAGGTCGGGAGGATACCGTAGAGCATCCGCTCCGGGAACCGGGTGGCGAGGTCGCCCCCGGGCATCGGGACGACCTCGAGGTGGGCGACCCGGTCGAGGTGTGGGACCCGCCCGGCAAAGACCTCCCCGCCCCAGATGGTCCCGTCGTCGCCGTAGCCCACGCCGTCGATCGCGATCCCGACGCACTCCTCGCGGGTCGCGGCGGCGATGTGCGCCCGGTGGTGCTGGACGGCGAGGAGTTCCGCCCCGGCCGCTTCGGCGATCTCTTTCGCGTAGCGGGTCGAGAGGAACTGCGGGTGGAGGTCGTGGACGATCACGTCGTATCGCGCCCCGACGAGCCCCCCGATCTTCTCCGTCGTCTCCTGCAGGTAGGCGAGGGTCTGGGGGTTTCTGACGTTTCCCACGTGGGGCGAGGTGATGCAGAACCCGTTCCGGTAGACGGAGACGTTCGCGTTCAGTTCCGGCCCGACGCCGAGGATGCAGGCATCCCCGAGATCGATCGCCGCCCGCTTCGGGGCGAAGCCACGCGAGAGTCTGATGATGTAGCCGTCCCGCACGACGGAGTCGTCGCACCGGTTGACGATCCGGCGGTCGTGGGTGAGGATGTAGTCGACCTCTCCGGAGAGCCTGCCGAGGGCGACCGATAGATCGGTGATCATCGGGTAGCCCGGCAGGTTCGCGCTCGTCATGACCAGGAGCGGGTGGGCGAGGCGTGCAAAGAGGAGGTGGTGCAGCCCGGTGTAGGGGAGCATGCACCCGATGGTGTGGAGGTTTGAGATGCCCGGGTGCGATGCGTGGTCTTTCTTCTCAAGCACCACGATCGGCCTCTCAAGGGAGCGGAGAACCTCCCGCTCCTCGTCTGATACGACCGCGATCCGTTCCACCTCGCCTGCGGTCGCCATCACCGCGAGGGGCTGCTCCGTCCGGCCCAGGCGGCGTTTCAGTTCGGGGGCCGCCTCCTCGGTGCAGGCGATGTGAAATCCTCCGATCCCCCTGATGGCGACGATCGCTCCTCCGTCAAGGAGGGCTGCCGCCTCCCGGACCGGGTCCGCCGCCGCAACCGGTGTCCCGTCGGCCCGGTAGAGGGCGAGGCGGGGGCCGCAGGCGGCGCAGGCGATCGTCTGGGCGTGGTGCCGCCGGCAGGAGGGGTCCGTGTACTCACTCTCGCAGTCGGGGCAGGTCGGGAACTCCACCATCGACGTCCGCTCCCGGTCGTAGGGGATCGCGGTGATGATGCTGTACCGCGGGCCGCAGTTGACGCAGGACGTGGCCCAGTAACCCTCGTAACGGCCGCCCGACGTGAAGATATCGGCGATGCAGTCGTCGCAGGTCGCGACGTCGGCGGGGATGAATCCCGAGAGGCTCCCGGAGCCGCTCTCGAGGATGGTAAACCCTTCGGTCTGACAGCCGCGCAGATCCTGGACATCTATGAAATCTATGCGGGATAAGGGCGTCCCTCTCGAAACTGCCTCGAGGAACTCCTCGAACCGCTCCCCACATGCGTGGATCTCCACCTCGCTCCCGAGGTTCTTGACGGTCCCGGTGATCCCGAATTTCCGGGCCATTGCATAGACGAAGGGGCGAAATCCGACCCCCTGCACGATGCCCCGGATGATGATAGTACCACGTGTACGCATTGAGAATTCAGCAAAAATTTATGGAGTTATACAACGATATAACAATAGGGTATCGCATTGACGGGGCATATTAAGATTCTTAATGATCCAGTTGAGCTTGTTCCTCTCCTTATAACATTCAATAACGCCGATTATAAACGGATCTACGAACTCTTAAACAAGACCTGGTTGACCGAGGAGGAGCTCGTCGCCTACGCCGCCGGTCCGGTGGTGACCGAGTGCCTCTCCATCCTCCGGAAGGGAAACCTGATCGAAGAGCAGTGGCGGATGCCAAGGCCGGGTGAGAAGCCGACGAAGGAGTACCGGACGACGTACAGCAAGTTCCGGGCCAGTTTCCAGTGTACCATGGGCGATATCGGGGACCTGCTCCACATCGCCGTCTCAAACGACGAAGGCCTCCGCACGATCGTGGACTCGGTCGAACAGGAGATCGTAGCAGGGACCACCTCAATCGGCGATATATCCCGGAAATACGGTGTCAGCCCGATCTTCATCAAGGGGCTGGCGAAGAGGATCCCCGGTCTCGACGTGAAAGGGCAGGGAATGGTGTTGCTTGACCGGCCTCAGTGACGATCCGCTCTACGTGATCCTGCGCAGCAAACGCGAAGCCACGCGATTCCAGATCCTCGTCGAGATCGCCGAGCACCAGCCGGCGATCCGCCAGCAGGAGGTCGCCGCGAAACTCGGCGTGACCCCCCAGGCCGTCTCCGAGTACATCCGCGAGATGGTGGACGAAGGACTGGTCATGGCCCAGGGCCGGGGCCGGTACGAGGTGACGAAGAACGGGATCGAGTGGGTCCTGCGGCACGCAGAGGCTCTCGAGGCCTATGCCCGCCACGTCAACCGCGACATCATCCGGCAGGTCGCGGTCTGGACGGCCGTCGCCCGGGACGATATCGCGAAGGGGGATACCGTCGGCGTCTTCATGCGGGCCGGTTGGCTCTACGCGACGAAAGAGACGGAGCAGAGCGCCACGGGCCTCGCGACCATGGATGCGGCGGCCGGAGAGGACGTCGGCGTGGCTCACCTGAGCGGGATCATCGAGCACGCGGAGGGGCTTGTCCACGTCTGCAAGGTACCGCGGGTGGAGCGGGGCGGGTCCCGCCAGGTCCGGGCGGACCTCCTCAGAGAGGCCGTCCGGGACGCGGAGATGGTGGCCGCGGTGGGTCTTGAATCCTACGTGGCCCTCAAAAAGGCAAATATCGAACCTGATATGTTCTTTGGCTCCCGCGAGGGCGTTATCGAAGCGGCGTTCCACGGCCGGGAGTGCGCAATCCTTATCGTTGATGAGGAGTTTACCGATTTTCTCAAGCGACTGGAGACGGTGGGGCTCACCTACACGATCCACGACCTGATAGCACCATGAAGGTTATTGTCCAGCCCCAGAAGGGGACCTATAAGCTGCTGTTTGTCGAGGGCGGCCGCGTCGAAGCTTCCGGATTCGTGGAGCTGACCGGGACCCCGAAGGGCCAGCGGCCCAAAAACTTCAAGATGCGCAGGAGGGGCAAACCCCTCAAACCCACCCCGACGCGGGATCTGATAGGGCTGCTGCGCCGATCCTCGGTCCAATTGGCGGGCAGGAGCCCGGAGTTCGAGTCGTTCCTTGCCGACCTCCAGATCCAGGTATCGAAGATCGATATCTGCCGGCTCTGCCAGCTCGAGGACCGGTTCGTCCCCGTCGATAAGGCGACCGGGGTCCGCTACGGCGGCGAATGGATCTGCATGGACTGCGCGAAGCGCGAAATGCGCCGGGAACTTGGCTATATGGGCCGGTTCGGCGGCTCCGTGCTCGTCCACCTCGAGAAACTCCTCGCCCAGGCTCGGGACCTCGACCGGGTCCTCGCCTCGGTGGGGCCGGAGAAACCCGACCGGTCGCGGACCCTCTTTGACCGGCTCGAGGCGCACGAAGTCCAGAAGACCGCCCATATCACCGAGCTCCCGCTCCCTCCGGCGTTCGCGAAGGCCGCGGGAGTCGAGTATCTGATGCCCGTCCAGCAGTTCGCCGTCCAGAACGGGCTCCTTGAGGGGCAGCATCTCCTCGTCGTCTCCGCCACCGCGAGCGGCAAGACCTTCATCGGGGAGATGGCAGGGATGAAGAACTTCCTCGAAGGGCGGGGGAGGATGCTCTTCCTGGTCCCGCTCGTCGCGCTCGCGAACCAGAAGTACCAGCGGTTCCGCGACCGTTACGGCCACCTGGTCCGGGTCACCCTGCAGACAGGGGTGAGCCGCCTCAACCTTCCCGAGACCCGGCCGGCGGGTGACCGCGATGTCAACGCTCCCGTCGTAGTGGGGACCTACGAGGGGATCGACCACGCCCTCCGGACCGGACGGACCTTGAAAGACATCGGGACCGTCGTGATCGACGAGATCCAGATGCTCGAGGACCCCGAGCGGGGCCACCGCCTCGACGGGCTGATCGCCCGGCTCAAGCACGTCGCCCCCGATGCCCAGTTTCTCTACCTCTCGGCCACGATCGGGGTGCCGGGGCTGCTTGCAGAGAAACTCCGGGCGAACCTCGTCCGCTATGCCGACCGTCCGGTCCCGCTCGAGCGCCACCTCCTCTTCGTCGAACGGTCGAAAAAGATCAACTTCATCAAGCAGATGGCCGCCGAGGAGTTCAAGGTGCGGTCGTCAAAAGGCTACCGGGGCCAGACGATCGTCTTCACGAACTCGCGGGCCCGCTGCCACGTCATCGCCGACGCCGTCGGCAAGAACGCCGCCCCCTACCACGCGGGGCTGACCGCCCAGGAGCGCCGCGACGTCGAGCGGCGGTTCGCGAACGGCGAGATCGCGACTGTGGTGACGACCGCGGCACTCGCTGCCGGCGTCGACTTCCCGGCCTCCCAGGTGATCTTCGACGCCCTCGCGATGGGCATCCAGTGGCTCACCGTCCAGGAGTTCCACCAGATGATGGGCCGGGCAGGCCGGCCCGACTTCCACGACCTCGGTCGGGTCGTCATCCTCGCGGAGCCCGGTGGGTCCTACTCCCGGACGTCCGGGAAGACCGAGGAGGAGGTCGCCGTCGGCCTCCTGCGAGGCGATATGGAGGAGGTGGCTCCCGAGTACGATATGGAGCAGAGCACGGAGGAGTTCGTCGCGAACGCTGTCGTCTGCGGCGGCGACGAGCAGCAGATCATCCGCATGACGCACGCGATGGTCGGGACGCTCGAGCCCGCCCTCCCCACTCTCCTCGACTACAAACTGGTCAAGCGGCGGGCGGGCCGGATCGAACTGACCGACATGGCCCGGGTGATGGCCGAGCATTTCATCGGCGCCGAACGCCTGATCGAGATCCTGGACCTGGTCAAGCGGGTGGACGATGCGGCCGAGATCGTCGCGGAACTCGAGTGCGCTGCAACCGAGGAGCCGCAGGGGCGTTAGCGGTAGCGCTTGAGATACTCCCGCACCTTCTCCGACTCCACCCAGCCGTCGTCGAGCTGCCGGAGGATCTCTTTTATCCGGCCGACCTGCTCGCGGATCTGTGCCGCCCGCTCGTCCTCGATGAGGTCGGCCATCCCCTGGACGACCTGGAGGGGGTTTCTGATGTGGTCGGTCAGGACCGCGAACTGCTCGATGTTCCGCTCGATCTGCCGGTATGCCTCCGCCTTCTCCCGCTCGATCCGCTCCCGCTCCCTGATCTCGCGCCGGAGGCTCTCGTTCGCCGCCCGGAGTTCGTTGGTCCGCTGCGTCACGAGTTCTTCGAGGCGGTAGCGGTACTCTATCAGCTCCTTCTCGGCCTGCCGCCGTTCCGTCACGTCCCGGGCGATGATGAGGGCCGCCGGGGCGCCGTCAAGGCTGATACGGTGGATGGTCGCTTCGACGGGGATCCGTTCGCCGTACCTGGGCATCAGGTCGGCGCTGTGGAGGCGGTGGTCGTCCCGCGTGCCGTCGCTTCGGATGAGGATGACTGCCTGCGGAGCGACGGCGAGCAGTTCTTCGCGGGAGTAACCGAGGCACCGGCAGGCGAGCGCATTCGCATCCAGTATCCGGTAGGGGGTGCCTTCCCTCCCGACCGCGCAGACGAGCAGAAAATCGTTGCCGCTGTCAAAGAGGAGACGATAGCGGTCTCTGCTCTCCCGGAGTTCCTGCCGGGAGTGTTCCAGATCCTCGAGCATCAGGTTGATCCCGCCGGCGAACGCCGCGACCGGGTCGCTCCCGTCCGCGGGGAGACGGGCCGGGGCGCCGCCTCCTTCCCTGGCGGCCTCGACCTCCGCACCGATACCGGCGATGCGGGCGGCTACATCCCGTTCCTTGAGCCAGACCCCGAGCAGCCCGAAGGCGATGCCGAAGACGAAGAGCCCGGCGAGCATGGCGACCGGGGAGGCCCAGACCTCCCCTGGAAGGCCGGGCAGGAGGGCGAATGCAGGAAGGAGGGTACGGCCGGAGGTACGGGGGGCCGCAGGAGGGGCATCCGGGATCGTGGGTGCGTGCTTGCAGGAAGCCATGTCGCTGTATTTTGCTGGTGTGGCCGGGCGAGATCGTCCGGCGGCCTTGCAGACTGTTGTCACGGCGATACCGGCACGCAGGGGACGCGCGTGCCATCGTATCCCATGATAGAGAAAGAGATATATAAAATTTTCTTGTGTGGATGGAAAGTATCCTGCCCGGTTCCCTCTTTTCGACGGGAGGATGAGGGTCTTATCCTCCTGCCTGACATTCGCCGGCGTTTCCTGAACCCCGGGCGAGATCCGGCTTATCCGGGCCCCGGAGCCTCGCCGACGGTGGTTTTGCCGGCACTCTTCTGCATCATCACCGCAAAGACTGCGGTCCCGAGGAGGCTTATCGCCCCGCCGACATAGAAGACGGCGTCGATACCGATGAAGTCCATGAAGATGCCACCGATCAGCGGCGCTACGATCATCCCGATCCCGAAGACCGTGTTGTAGGCGCCCATCGAGGTCCCCATCCCGATAGTCCGGCCCGCATCGACCGTCAGGGCCATGATCGCCGGCTGCTGGATGGCACCCCCGACACCGACGATGGACGTGACCACGAGCAGGGGGCCAAACGATCCCGAGAGGGGGATTGCTATGATCGCCAGGGCTGCTATCGTCGATCCCGCGACGATCAGGGCGACCTTATTTCCCGTGTCGGTGATCCTCCCCACCGGCACCTGGAGGAGCGCCATCAGGAAGGTGTTTGCGGAGAGGACGATCCCCACCTCAAAGGGGCTGATCGCTAACAGCGGAGCGAAGACCGGGATGAAGACCATCATGCCCCCGCGGCCGAGGGCGCTGATGAGGGTGAAGATCATGACCCCCCGCATGACCGGCAGCGTGAGGATCTCCCGCATCGGGGCCGGGGAAGCGGTCGGGCGGGCGAGCGATCCCGATCTGGCCTCGGGCAGCGAGACGGCGACGAGGAGCGTGGCGAGCGCCGAGAGGCCGGCCATGGCATAGAAGACCGAGTCCATGCCGAGCGTATCGTTCAGGAACCCGCCGACGAGCGGCCCTACTCCCATCCCGAGGAACATCGAGATGGAGAAGTTCCCCATCCGGCTCCCCTCCTTCCCTTTCTCCGAGAAGTCCGCGACGTAGGCCATGGCTATCGGGACGACCATGGCCGAAGCTATTCCGTGGGCGAAGCGGACGGTCGTGAGGGAATAGACGCTGTCGGCGACGACGTAGGCGAGCGAGAAGACGGCGTAAGCGAACATGCCGATGAGGATGATCCGCTTCCTCCCCCGGCGGTCCGATATCCTCCCGATGACGGGCATGAAGGCCGACCGGGAGAGCGCAAACGCCGAGAAGATGATGCCGAGCCAGATGCCGGTCGCACCGAGGTTCTCCGCGTAGATGGGCAGGAGCGGGCTCACGACGCCGAGCCCGAGCATCGTGGCGAAGACGGAGATGAATAAGACGTTATAGATTCGTTTTGGGGTATTCATGCAGATGACACCTGATTGGCAGAACCGTTGAGCCCGGTCTGCAGCCGGCGGTTCGCAATTGCGGGAAAAAGAGTTGGCGATGATCTGCCTTATATATTGGCGAGCCGGGATCAGGCCCGCCGTGCGACGCAGCACCACCGGTCATAGATCGGGTCGCGGCGGTTCTCGAAGACCTCGACGTCCCTCCCGGCGCACCACCCCTCTACCCGCGCCGCTTCGGCCTCGGTCCCGACGGTGACGAGCGTCTCGTCGGTGAGGTCGAGGAGTTCCGTGATGATCTTCTCCCAGAGGTCGGCGTTGTAGGAGTAGATCTCTCCGGCCATGAACGCAACGCCGAGAGGCACCGGTGCGATATAGTCGGCCGCGACCCGTGCGTCGATGCACATGGTGTCTTCCGGCACAAGGCGGCCCTTCGCGAGGCCGAGCGCGAGGAGAGCCGGGTCGTTGTCGCAGGCGAGCGCCCGCACCCCGTCCGCCCGGAGGGCCGCGGTGCCGACACCCGACCCGCAGCAGCAGTCGAGGCAGAGCGTCCCAGCCCGGTCGCCCCAGACCTCGCGGATGAGGTCGCGGATCATCTCCTCACGTTCGGGACGGAGGTCTTCGAAGGCGGGGACGGTGGTTGCCGAGAGTTCCATGCTGTAATACTCGCGGACCGCCGAGAGCCATGCCTCCCGCTTCTCCTGGTAGATCTCGCCGTCAAGCGCCTCGAAGCACTCGATCGCCGCAAGGTTCGGGTCGCGGAAGAGGAACGAAGCGGCCCGCCAGCCCGTCCCGTCGTGCAGCGCGAGGGCGAGCGGCTCCTCGTCTTCGTCCACCAGGAACCGGGCCTCATCCGCCCCAGCCTCAAGCAGGAGGGCTGTACAGGAGTCTATCGTCAGTTCGGCAAACGACGGTTCAACCAGCCGGCACCCGTCGACCTCAAGGATATCTGCAACCTTCATGATTCTCGCCTCTGGATCTTCAGGCCGCCCGGCGCCCGGATGACCCCGTCCACGCGGGCGTCCTCGTGCAGGGTGAGTCCCCGGCAGGAGACGTTCCCGAGGATATGCACTCCCCGCTCGACCACGGCATCGTCGTCTGTCTGGACGTTGCCGTGGACGACCGATCCCCGCCCGACGCTCACCCCTTCCTTCGCGTGAAGGCTCCCGAAGATCGTCGTCTCCTCCCGGACGGCGATCGCGCCGGCCCGGATGTTCCCGTGCAGCCGGCACCCCGACCCGATGGCCATCCCTCCCGGGACCGAGAAGGTCTCCATATTGAGGACGGCGCCCGCCGGGATCATCAACGGGGTCCCGGCGGGGACTTCGTCGTCGCCGAAGAGTTTCTGGAGGACGGATTCGAGTTCTTCCTCTTTCTCGATCCTGAGAACGGCGACCAGGTACATCATGATGTAGATGATGACCGGCATCGGGTTCCGGATGGAGATCCAGCCTTTCGCCTCGAACCCGCGCTCGATCTGGACATTGTCCCCGATATCGAGGTCGCCTCTGACGATAAGCTTGCCCTGGATCTTCACCCCTTCGCCGAGGTAGGCGTCCGCCTCCACGATGACGTCGCCGGCGACCTCGCACCAGTTGTCTATCCGGGCGTCGCCTGCGGCAACGATGTTGCCGTTGATCTTGCTGAATTCACAGACCACGACGTCGTTCCCCGACAGGCCGTAATCGATCCGGCACCGGTCACCGATGACGATATCCTGCCCGGTCTTGAGCGTCCTCTCCTGGAGTTCGGTCTGGTCAGGGAGGGTGCAGGCCCTGAGCCAGTCGTGATCGCCTGTCGGTTCCATTTACCCGCTAAGATCTTCATGCCCCATACTTATGACTCTTATTAATTAGATCCAGGACGATCGGCATGAGATCGCAGCCGCGGATGCGGTGAAGGCCGCCTTCGGCACACGAGACCTCGTCGAACCGGGTGTTCCGGTCCGTCCGGACGCCCGGACCCCTGATGACGACCGGCACCGGGTCGGCGCTGTGGTCCTTGATCGAGCACGGGGTGCTGTGGTCGGCGCAGATGACGATAAGAGTCTTCTCAAGCGAAAGGAGCGGTTCGAGCGCCGTATCGATGACCTCGATGAAGTCGCGCTTCTGGATCCCTTTCCCGTCGTGGCCGGCCTCGTCCGCGCCCTTGATGTTCACCAGGACGAAGTCTTTCCGGC
This sequence comes from Methanoculleus caldifontis, assembly GCF_032842345.1. Lineage (NCBI taxonomy): Archaea > Methanobacteriati > Methanobacteriota > Methanomicrobia > Methanomicrobiales > Methanomicrobiaceae > Methanoculleus > Methanoculleus caldifontis. Next base: position 990,208 of record NZ_WBKO01000001.1, read on the forward strand.
CGAGCTCCCCGAGCGCCGCCTTCACCTTGGCGTCGAGGTCGGAGTCGACCGACCCGGTCGTCCCCGGCACCGGGATGTGCTCCAGCCCCACGACCTTCCCGATCCCGGAGATGAGGGTTGCCGCGGAGATGACGCTTCCGGAGAGGTGGTAACGCTCGGAGAACTGCGGGAACGCGCCCATCTTCCCGGCGCCCCGGATCAGGAGGAGGTTTGCCGGCGGCAGCCCCTCTTCCATCCGCCTGACATTGAGCGGGTGGTCGTAGAGGATCTTGTGTGACTGGCGGATGAACTCGTTGCAGGCGTCTGCCGTCTTTTTATCCGCGGGATCGTCGGTGCAGGGTCGGATCACGAGCGGCTGCACGCCTTCCTTCTTCGGGTCGTTCGAGGAGACTTTATCGCCGAGACCCTCTCCCGTCAGGGCGAGGGCCGCCCGGTGGCCGGCGCCCGACTCGAGCCTGAACCCCACGCCGAGGGCCGAGAGGTCGACGTTCTCGCGGATCGCCTCCGCGAGCGGTGCGGTCCCGGAGATCCTCCCTGCCCGGCGGTCGGTGACGCGCCCTTCCGCGTCGACCGTGGCGAAGTTGCACCGAAAGCCGATCATCCCGGCGGTCATGTGGATTCCGGTCCCCTCGGCCTCGAGCGGCCCGCGGCCCGTGTAATACTCCTGCGGGGGGTAGCCGAGCAGAGAGAGGTGCGAGGTGTCGGAGCCGGGGCGTATGCCGGGGGATATGGAGTCCATGATTCCGCAGACGCCCTCGGCTGCAAGCCGGTCGAGGACCGGGGTCCATGCAGCCATAAGAGGAGTCCGTCCGTTCAGGGCTTCGCAGGGACGGTCGGAGATCCCGTCCAGCACGAGGAATAGCACTTTCTCAGCAATCATCAAGAACAGGTGAGATCGCGGACCTGATTACTCTTGCCGGCGGGCGGGGGTCAGGGTCCCCGGACCGCGACCCGAAGCGTTCTGCATCGTTCCGCATGACGGAGGGCCGCTCCGGCGAGCGCATCGCCCCGTCTGCAGCAGTCCTCCCCGCGGCAGGTCATCACCAGGATGTTCGTCGTCATGATCATATCGGCCGAGAGGCACCGGATATCCACGGCGAGGTCGTCGCCGACGACCGCCTCGAGATCGCGTATGACGTCGTAGATCCGGTGCGAGTAGCGCTCGAGGAGCGCATTTGCCGCGATAACCCAGGCCCCGTCGGTCTCGCGGGTCCGGAGCTCCGTCCATTCACGGTGGAACTCTACGAGCATCCTCCGGAGGATCCCGAGCGCCACCCTCTGCTGCTCGCCGGGCGCCCCCGGAACGGTCATGGCCTGCTTTGCCTGCGGTGCGCCTGAATGTTGCTGGTAAGCCGTCGTCGTCTCCGCCTCCTGCATGCCTCGCGGAACCTATACCCGGGCTCAGGTGATATACATTCGCACCTGACGGTGCTCATGCTCCGACCCGTCGCACTTCGCACCTGACGGTGCTACTGCCCGCTTCGCTCGCAAGTCGCGCCTGACGGCTTCTCAAACATGCTTCGCACTTCGCGCCGCGTCCGGAGCAGCGTGAGGGACGAACCTGGAAAGATAAAAGGGGTGAGCAGCCGGCCTTATACGGCCGCGATCTGCTCCAGTTTGGACTTGGTGATCTCGACCCGGCGGATCGGGTAGATCTCCTTTGAGACCTTGAAGACTTCCCGGGCCATCTCGCCGGAGACGATGTCCTTGACCAGGGTCTCGAAGTCGCTCTCTGCCGCCTTTGCGGCGAGGGCCTGCGAGATCGCCTGCCGTACGGCGTGGACCTGGCTCTGCTCGGCCCTCGAGAGGGTGAGACAGACAACCGTCACCCGCAGGAGCTTCTTGTCCTTGCTGATGATCGGGTGGATGGTGTCGATGCGGGATGCCCGCCGCTTGACCATCGACCGGAGGTAGTCGCGAGTCACTTCGTGCCCGACGAACTCGGTGTACGCGGCGTCGCCGGCCACGTTGTTGATCTTGAACTTCATCTTGATGTGGGACTTGGAGTAGTCCTGCACAACTTCGCCGAGCGTCGCGGTCATGACCCGGCCGACCATGTTCGCGGGGTCGGCCGAGATGGTGTCGCCGATCTCAACTTTGCCGAAGGCGTCGGGTACGTAGACACGGTACCACTTCTTGGCCTTCCAGCCTTCCACCCTTCTTCCAACCTGTTTCTTCCTTGCCATGATATCACTCTCTTTATGTCCTTGTTTTTGAGCCGCAGTTCACTCCGGGCCTTTCCGTTTCCGCGCCGCGCAGGTGCAGACGTCTTCTGCGATCGCGAGGTTCATGAGGTAGTCGTCCACCGAGGCGATGATCGACCGGAGTCTGGCCCCGTCGATCTCTGCCCGCACCCCTCCCCCGACCGGGGAAGTCCTGATCAGGGTGAGGTTGTCGGGTTCGAGCGCCGCCGCCACGCATTCGGGATGAGCGTGGGGGGTCTCGATGGTGCCCTCGATCCGGATCATGCCGCGACCGCCTCCAGGAGTTCCTGCCTGAACCTCCCGGCTTCTCCGGGTTCGATCCGGGCGCCGGCTCTCCGGTGGTGCCCGCCGCCCTGGCCGCCGCACGCCTCCGCGACCCTGCGCATGAGCGCCTCAAGGTCGAGGTCGACGCCCGGCGGGCAGCGTGCCGAGACGGAGCAGTGGTCCCCTCTCGGCCCCATGACGAAGACCGGGCCGGTCCCGACGAGGTCGTTTGCGAGCGTGTCCGCGACGTCGCTTGCCACCGTGCCGTCATCCACCGCAAAGATGGCGAGGCGGTCGTCGAGCCTGCGCGCCCCCCGGATACCCGCGATGACCGCCTGCCGATAGCGGCAGGTGATCTCCCAGGCATCCTTGAGGGCGTGGGTCGAGCGGAGACAGAGCGACGCGCCGAGATCTCCGTTTCCGGATTTGCCGCAGGCGTCGACGACGGCGGCGAGATTCAGGGCCTCGTCGATCACCTCCCGGCCGAGGCTGTAGGTCGTCCCCCAGATTCCGCAGAGCGCGGAGACCGATGCTTTCGGGGCGGCCGTAAGAACGACCCGGGAGAGGAGGGACTCGAGGTCCACGTCGTCCTCGTCGGTGACCGCTGCAACGAGGGTCCTCGCTGTATCGGGCGAGCCCGAGAACCCGTCGAGATAGGGGTTGACGGCGAGGGCGAGCTGCTCGACGAGGCCCCTTCCTGCAAGGCGGAGGCCGCGGCGGGGCGTGATGAACCCGTTCGCGATCCCCTCGCTTGCGATCTCCCTGTTCGGTCCTTCGAGTTCCTGGCCGTCGCCGAGGATCCCGAGGAGTGCGAGGCTCGCGAGGTCGCGGTTGTCTCCCATGCGCTGCGCGACCAGGTAGGCCGCGCCGGACGCCGAGAGGCTCCGGTCGCCGTCGATTCCCGCAAGACGCGGGTTGACGTGGTAGTCGCCCTCGAAGTGGGGCAGGTGGTGGTCCACCACCATCACGTCACCGGAAAGGTCCGTGAGTGCTGACCCGAAGTCGCAGAGAAGCACGCTGCCGTCGCGCGGCACGTCGGCCGTAGCTATGCCTGAGCAGATCCTCAGCCGGAACCGCCCGCCCTCGCGGAACATGGCGTGGCAGAGGATGGATGCGGCGGCGATACCGTCCGCATCGTGGTGCGCGAGCACCTCCACGAACTCCTGTTCGAGGAGGTGGTCGGCGAGACGGGCGGCAGCGGCTTCAAGCGACATGGGTCATCAGCGGGACAGCAGGATCTCCGCGGTCTCCGGCTTGTAGGTCCAGCCTTCCGGCAGCCGTCCGGACCCGACGTAGTACTTGACCAGCCTGCGCACCTTGGACTCGGCGATCTGGAGCTGCCGGGTGTTGTGGACGTCCTTCTTGTTCTCCGCAAGGTGCTTCCTCATCCCGAGCGCTTTCTGCATCAGGTTCCGGAGATCTTCGGGGATCTCGGATTCAAGGCCCTTCTCGCGGAGGATCTCGTTGATACGCTTGCCTGTGGCGAGCTTGACGTCGGGGACGCCGTACCGGTCCCGCAGCGCAAGACCGATCTGACTGCTCGACATGCCGTCTTTGCGGAGATCGACGATGATCTTCTCGATCTCTGCCGTGTCCGTGTTGGACCACTCGGGTGCTTCCTTCCGGTAGGGCCGGACTGAACCGCTGGTTCCGCGGCGCCGAGCATACATTCTTGCCATTCTTACACCTCCGTTAGATACACTATGTTAAGTCCAGAAAAGAGTCCGTAATCTGACTAATCTCTGTAATCCCGAGCCCTTGCGGGCAGTGCTTCCGGGAGCACGTCGGACTTACCATAGCCAGCACATGCAGTGCTGCATCATATTCATCGGGAGAATGCTTAAGGGTATCGGAGGGGCGCGCGGATCCCCGAAAAAGGCGATTGATGGGGATTTATTGCGGTTCAGGGCGATTACTACTGTATGAAGGTAAGCCGGCCGGATCAACGGTCCGGTAATACGTTCACCTGGGAGCATCTCGTCCCCTTCTGCATCATCGCCTCAGCTCTCCTCGCGCTCGCTACCGTAGGTTACTGCCTCTCCGCCGGGGTATCCGTCGTCACCTCCCACCTCTTCTACATCCCGATCGTCCTTGCGGCTTACTACTACCCCGACCGGGGGGTTGCGTTTGCCGGCGCGATCGCCGCCGGCTATCTCACGGTGGTCCTCCTTTTCGCAGCAGAAAGCGAGTTTGAGGTTGTAAACGCCCTTCTCCGTGTTGGAATACTCCTCGCCGTCGCCGCTGTCGTGTCGTATCTCGCCGCTCGCCTGCGTGCGCGGGAGAGCCGGTACCGGGGAGTCTTTGAGAACTCCGGCGCGGGGATCTTCCTCTTCTCGCCCGAGACCGGGAAGGTCCTGGAGATGAACCGGGGATGCTCCGCGATGCTCGGGTATTCCGAAGACGAGGTCCGGTCCCTTGAGGTGCCCGCGTTCTGGCCCGGATACCCCGGGATTGCCGGAGCCCTGAAAGTGCGGGGGGTCGAGGGTCTGGATTGCGATTTCATCCGTCGGGACGGGACATCCTGCCCGGTCCTTCTCTCGGCAAACCTCCTGCCGGACGGCCGGGCGGGCTGCGCGGTGGTCACCGGGACGGCCGAATGGAAGTGGATGGCGAATCGGCTCCGCCGGTCGGAGGAGACCTTCCGCGTCATCCTGAACGCCGCCGATGTCGGGATCCTCCTCACCGATCCGGGAAAGAGGGTTGTGGAGGTGAATACGGCCGCGATCCGGCTCTTCGGGGGCGCCGGGCCGGAGGATCTGGTCGGGCGGAACCCGGAGGACCTGATCGCCGAACGGGACCGGGAGGCTGTCCGCGCCTACCGGGAACGGGTCCTCTCCGGGAAGTCCTTCGCGCCGGGGGAGTGCACCTTCCGCAGACTCGACGGTACCGAGTGGACCGCGGAGGTCTCGGTCACCTGCCTCCCCAGGGACGGTGATGCCCCGGAACGGCTGGTCGTCTCCCTCCGCGATATCACTGAACAGCGGCGTGTGGAAGAGGCGATGCGGGAAGAGTACCGCTACCTCATGGTCGTCAATGAGGTCGTCGCCGCGGCGACCGCGTCCCGCAAACTCGATGACCTCCTCAAGGTCTCGCTCGAAAAGACCGTCGCCCTGCTCGGGTTCGAGCTCGGAGCCGTCTACCTGATGCGCCCGGAGAACGATACAGCGGTCCTCCGGGCCCGGGTGGGGATGGCCTGCGCCCTGCCGGCGACTATGCACCGGGACGATCCCCTCTGCCGGGACTACGTTGCGGCGGGTGAGGTGCGCTGCATCGAGGATGTCCCGGCGAGGTATCCGGGCGCGGTGATCCGGTTCATCGCCGTGGCGCCGATCCCCGGCGACGACGGACCGGTAGGATGGATCGCGGTCGGGAGCAGCACGCGGGACGCGGTCTCGCGGAGCGAGCGCGGGATCCTGCTCGGGATCTGCGACGAGCTCGGCAACGCGGTCGTGAAGGGGCTGCTCCAGGAGGACCTCGAGAAAGCGCTTGCCGCCGCGAACCGCTACCTGGAGGAGGCAAGCGCGGCTGCTGCGGAGATCAACCTCTACGTGGACGTCCTCACCCACGACATCAACAACGCGAACACCGCGGCGATGGGCTACCTGCAGATGTACCTCGAGTCCGGCGCCGCCGCGTCGGACGGGGTGCTCGTCGAGAAGTCGCTGGCGGCCGTCCACCAGAGCAACGAGATCATCCGGAACGTCTCCACGATCCGCAGGCTCAGGTCCGGGTCCGTCGAGCTCGGTCCGGTCGACCTGGAACCTGTCATCCGGGGGCTCTGCGAGTATCACATGGATAACCGCATCACCTTCGACGGAACGGGCGCAACGGTCCTCGCAGACGACCTCATCGGCGAGGTCTTCGTAAACCTGATCGGCAACTCCATGAAGTTCGGGGGGCCGGAGGTACGGGTCGCCATCAGCGTCCGTGAGGAAGGGGACGAGGTCTCCGTGACGGTTGCCGACACCGGACCCGGGATCCCCGACCACCTCAAACCGCGCGTCTTTGAGCGCTACCAGCGGGGCGATCTGCGCAAGAGCGGGAAAGGGCTCGGCCTCTACATCGTCCGGATGCTCGCGGAACGCTACGGGGGAAGCGTCCGGGCAGGCGATCGGGTCGTTGGCCACCCGGAAGAGGGGGCTGCCGTCACGTTCACCCTGCGGCGCTACATCGCGGCTGCGGGGGAGAGGTGAGCCGAATCTTTATCTTCTCCCCGGTCAACATGTATTGGTACCGGAGCGATAGTAGTCTAGCGGTAGGACAGGGGCTTCCCAAGCCTCTAGCCCGGGTTCGATTCCCGGCTATCGCATCCGAACGCCGTTTTTTGCATCTCTCTTCGTTTCCCTGTCCCGCTGGCTCACCCGCGTCTCATCCGTCGCCGGCAGGTTTGTCCTCGACGACGATCTCGAACCGGCAGTGGTCGAACCCCATCGAGTAGCATTGAGTCTCGGCCACCGCTGCCGGCCGCCCGTAGTGGTGGGAGAAGAGCGCCCGGAGAATCCCTGAGTCAAACGCGCACGCGGGCTTCCCGGTGACCGGGAGATCGGCGCACTCGAAGCAGTCGTAGACGAGGAGGACAGGCGGCTCCATCCCCGCGACCTCGATCCGGCCGAGGCGGTGCTCCTCCCAGAAACGCGCGATATTCGCGCAGAAAGTTGCCGTTTCCGGGTCGGCCACCGCCGGGTAGAGTTCCTCGCCGATCCGCTCCCCGGCATGGGTGAGGAGCGGGTCGAGGAGGACTCCCTCCTGCATGAGCGCTACCCTGATCGTCCGGAAGGCGAGCCGGTAGAACGCATTGGAGTCCCCCGACCCTGCCCGGTAAGCTCCCGCATAGACGGCGAGATCGTCGGTCACCCGGTCCTCCGGCGAGACGCTCACGATCAGGTCGCCGACAAGAAAGAAGACCTTCTTCCGTGCGTCCGCCGGATCGGGCCGTGACCCGACGACACCCGCCGCCGCGAGGTCCTGGAGGTGGACCGAGACCGTCGACTTGGCCCGGCCCGCGAGGGCGACGATCTCCTCGAACGTGCAGTCGCCCTCCCGGAGCGCCGCGAGGATCGCACGCCGCACCGGGTTCCCGACGGCCCGCGTCCCCTCCTGCGTCGAGTACAGATCGATCTCGCGCCCCGGCTTCGGCCGGCCGGCCCGCCCCCTCCCGGTCATTCGCTGCTCCATAGATCAAGATCGAAAGGAAGATATATCAACTGTTCGGATACTCTAGAATGTTCGTATAGTTACGAACTTAATGAGGAACGATCATGAAGGCTACAGAACTCGTCCCCGGCGTCCACTGGGTCGGGGCTATCGACTGGAACCTGAGAGAGTATCACGGCTACACCCTCCCGGGAACGACGTACAACGCCTACCTCGTCCGGGGCGAGAAGACGGCGCTGATCGACGGTGCCTACGCCGGGTTCGAGGAGGAGGTCCTCGGCCGCATCCGGTCCGTCTGCGACCCTGCGGAGATCGACTACATCGTCGTGAACCACATCGAGAAGGACCACTCCGGCAGCCTCCCGGCGTTCGTGCGGCGGATGCCCGGCGTCCCGATCTACTGCACGGAGAAGGCGAGAGCCGGCCTTGCCCGCCACTACGACACGACAGGCTGGAATATCCAGATCGTGAAATCCGGCGATACCCTCGACCTCGGCGGGAAGACGCTCACCTTCCTTGAGGCACCGATGCTCCACTGGCCCGACTCGATGTTCACCTACCTCGCCGAGGACGCCGTCCTCTTCCCGAACGACGCCTTCGGACAGCATGTCGCGAGCGCCGCCCGGTTCGACGACGAACTCGGAAGAGACGCGGCGATGGTTCACGCGCAGAAATTCTTCGCGAACCTGATCGTGCCCCTCGCGCCGAAGGTCCTGAAGAAGCTCGATGAGGTCGGAGGTCTAGGGATCGATATCAGGATGATAGCGCCGAGCCACGGCGTCATCTGGCGGTCGCACCCCGGCGATATCCTCAAGGCCTACATCGACTGGAGCCGGGGCGTCGCGAAGGAGAAGGTCACGATCGTCTACGACACCATGCACGGCTCGACCACGATGCTGGCGAAGGCGATCGCCGAGGGCGTCATGGCCGAAGGCGCCGATGTCAGAGTCTGCCTCCTCCGCGACGGCCGCTATGAGGGGACGCACCGGAGCGATATCGTCACGGAGGTCCTCGACTCGAAGGCGGTCCTGGTCGGGTCGCCGACGCTCCAGGACGAGGTCCTCCCCACGGTGGCCGGGTTCCTCAGCTACCTCCGGGGGCTCCGGCCCGGCCGCCTCGGAGCGAAGAAGATCGGGTGCGCCTTCGGGTCTCACGGGGGTATGGGCGGTGCGGTCGCCGAGATCGAAGGGGCCCTGAAGGAGGCCGGGATCGAGGTGATCGACGGCGGGTTCCAGGTGAACTATCGGCCGGACGGCGACGAACTCGCCCGGGCCTTTGAACTCGGCCGGAGGGTGGCACGGGAGATCCGCGCCCGGTAATACCCTTCACCGTTTTCCCCCTCCTCTCCCCCGGCCGGGGGAACCATAATCACAGACCGCCGCCATCTTCCCCTCCACATGGTGCATCACATAGAGGACAGCCCGCGGGGAGAATGGCGGGCATGAAGAACCGGCGCTGGATCGCGCTCTCGCTCCTGGTCAGCGGCGCGGTCCTCGCGGCCCTCCTCGCGGCGACCTTCACCTCCGAGACACGGGCCTACCTCGGAGAGGTCAGCATCGCCGCCCTCCTCCTCGCCGTCGGGCTCAGGGTCGGGGATATCCTCTGCCGGGTAGCACGGGTCGGGGTCCTCTCTCGCGGCCTCGGTTACACCGTATCCTTCCGGAACCTCGCGGCCGCCCAGTTCCTCTCCCTCTTCGCCGGCTCGATCACCCCCGGCCAGGTGGGGGGCGAGCCCGTCCGGATCCACCGCCTCTCCCGAGCCGGGCTTGCCGTCGGGGACGCCGTCACCGTCGCCATCACGGAGCGGGTGCTGGACCTCGTCGTCTTCGTCGCCCTCTCTCTCGCAGCCGTTCTCGCCGTCCGGCACCTCTGGAGTTACCTTGCCGCCACGGTCCTCTATCCGGTGGCGGCCTTCTTCGTCCTCGTCCTCGTTCTCCTGCTTGCGCTCGTCGTCATGGTCCGCCGCCCGTCCCTCACGAAGCGGGTGGTCGGGGGCGTCGCCGCCCGGGTCTCCGACCGGTGCGGCCGGAGCCGGCGCCTCCTCCGGCTCTGTCCGAAGGCCGGGGGCGGCGAGGGTCTCGGGGAGCGGGTCGATCGGGAGATCGATATCTTTGCCGCAGGCTCCTCCCGGCTTGCGCGGACCGGCAGGCGTTACTTCGGCGGCGCGCTCGTCCTCACCGTCTTCGGGTGGGTCTTTCACTTCGGCGTGGCGTCGGCCCTGCTCGTCGCTCTCGGCCTTCCCCCGTTCTTCGCGGAGTCGTTCCTCTTTCAGGGGATCCTCCAGATGATCGCGACCATCCCGCTCATCCCCGGTTCGGCCGGGATCGCCGAGATCGGCGCCGCCACGCTTTATAGCCGGATCGTGCCCACCTATCTCCTCGGCCTCTACGTCGTCCTCTGGCGCCTCTTCCTCCACTACCTTAACATCCCCCTCGGCCCTCTTGCCGGCCTCCTGGTCACGGGGGAGGGGGCCCGCGCGGAGGATGCCGATCCCCGCCGCACCGAAAACCTATAACCGTTGTGAGACCAAAATCTATCAATCAGCGCGGAAATGACCGAATTTTTCCCGTTTACCGAACGCCCGGAGAGAATCCGGCACTCCAGCAGGGGAGGCTCATGATCACCGATACCGATATGTATGCCCTGAGCATCATCACCGAGAACCGGGCCGGCGTGCTGCGCGATGTGGCCACGGTGATGGCGGATTATCAGGCCAACATCCAGATGATCCAGCAGTCGATCATCACCACCGGCCCGAACACCGGGAAGGCCTACCTCTACTTCGAGTTCGAGGAGTGCGGAAACCATGGGGAGATCATCGCCGATCTTGCGCGGGTGCCGTCGGTCGTCGAAGTCACCACCTACCCGCCGTTCTCGCGGATCTTCGGCTCACGGGTGATCATCATCGGCGGCGGGGCGCAGGTGGCGCAGGTGGCGATGGGCGCCGTGAACGAGGCGGACCGGCACAACATCCGCGGGGAGCGGATCTCGGTGGACACGATTCCGCTGGTCGGGGAGCAGACGCTCGCGCTCGCGGTGGACGCGGTGGCCCGGCTCCCCCGGGCCTGCATCCTGGTGCTCGCGGGGTCGCTGATGGGCGGGGAGGTCTCGCGGGCCGTCGACCGGGTCCGGCAGGCGGGCATCCCGGTGATCGCCCTCAAGATGGCCGGGAGCGTTCCCGATCACGCCGATCTGGTCGTGACCGACCCTATCCAGGCCGGGGTCTTTGCCGTGATGCACGTCAGCGGCAAGGGAGTCTTCGATATCAACCGCGTGCGGGGACGTGAGTTCTGATGGATCCAATCGATATGGCTGTAAAGGTGCTCTCGCGGGACGGGCTCGTCGTCTATCCAACCGAGACGGTCTATGGTCTCGGGGCGGACGCCCTCTCTGAGGATGCGGTGATGAAGGTCTACGAGGCGAAGAACCGGCCGGTGGGCAAGCCGATCTCGGTCGCGGTCTCGGATATGGATATGCTCCGTGCCGTTGCGGTGGTGGACGAGGCCGCGGAGGCCTTCATCGAGCGGTTCCTGCCCGGCCCGGTGACGGTGGTCCTCCCGGCGAAGTCCTGCCTGCCGGATATCCTGACGGGCGGCACGGGCCTCATCGGGATCCGGTGGCCCGATCACGAGATCGCCCTCGCCATCATCTCCCGGCTGGACGCACCGATCACGGCCACGAGCGCGAACATCTCCGACGACGTCGCGCCGACCCGGCCCGAAGAGATCTCTGTCCCCCACGACTACCTGGTCGAAGGCGGGGATCTTCCCGGGACGCCGAGCACGGTGGTGGACCTGACCGCCCGGCGTATCCTGCGGAAGGGCGCGGAATGGGAAGCGGTGGAAGCGTTCCTGGAGAGCCTTCGAGCATGACGCCGATACGACTGCGCGACTTCGTCGAGGACCGGGAGGGCTGCCTCTACGCGGTCTCGAACTACGACAACACCGACCGGATAGGCTGCATCCTCCGTTACGTCCCCGAGACGGACGGTGAGCGGACGAGCCTCTCCGGGCGGCGGTACCACAAATACGACTTTGCCGAGTCTTTCGCGTGGGTCCGGGACCATAAACCGGAGTACCTGGACTCGGTCCACCGGGTGCCCTGCTGCGACGTTGTCCGGGTCTACAAGCCCGAAGAGGAGGTCGGGCGGGTGGCGGCCCGGAACGCACGGGTCCGGAGGCTTCTTGCCCACTTCAACCTCCCGAAAGGCTCGTTCGGGTGCACGGGCTCGCTCCTCTGCGGTCTTGAGAACGCCTCGTCCGATATCGATCTGGTGGTCTACGGCGACGCCTGGTTTGCCGCTCAGCGCCAGCTCCGGCAGCTGGTAGGCGCGGGAGTGATCCCGGGGATGAGCACCGCGATGTGGCGGAAGGTCTACGATAAGAGAGTGCCGGAGATCTCGTTCGACGCCTTTGTCCTGCACGAGCAGCGGAAGTGGAACCGGGGCGAGTTCGAGGGGACCTACTTCGACCTCCTCTACACCCGGTCCTACGCGAACCTGGACGCGGTCCCGGCCGGGAAGGGTACGGTGCTCGGCCGGGCGACGATCGAGGCGACGGTCACGGACGCCTCCCTCTCCTTCGACAGCCCGGCGGTATACGGCGTGGATCACGACGAGATCAGCCGGGTCCTCTCCTTCACCCACACCTACTCGGGCCAGGCGCTCGCGGGCGAGGTGATCGAGGCGAAGGGTGTCGTGGAGGAGCACGGCGACGAGCGGTGGCTGATCGTGGGGACGACCCGCGAGGCGAAGGGCGAGTATATCGTCTCAAAGACGCTGCTTGAGAACTTCAACTGATTTTAAAAGAGGTCCGAGAGCCGCCGCGGGCCGGCGGTGCATCGCTCGATATGCGGGCAGCCCTCGCAGGGGGCCCGGAGGGGCCGGGGCGGGAGCTCGCCCGCGACCACCCGTTTTGCCGCCCGGATCGCTTTGAGCATCTCCCGCCGGTCCCGGGGCTGGGGTTCGACGAACCGGAAGGCGCCGCTCGTGACGTACTCGACGTAGCCGCCGGCGACGGGACGGCCGAGGGTCTCGTGCAGGCAGGCGACGTAGCAGGCGACCCGGAGCCGGTCGGTGCCGTAGACCCCGGCGTTGGGGGCGGTGCTCGATCGGGTGATGGCGAAGGTGCCGCTCTCAAAGACCTTGTCCACCCTCCCGCGGATGCCGAGGGTGTCGGACTCGACGGCGAGATCGGTCTGGACCGGCCGCTCCCAGGCGGTCTCCCGGCAGGCGGCGACGCACTCGTCGAGGAGGTCGCGGGCCTCCGGCGGGGCGTCGGGGAGGACGCAGAGAACCTCTCGCCAGATCCGGTCGGCCTCGAGCAGATCGCCGAGGTGCGCGGAGACCTGCTTGCAGACGGTGTAGCGGGGCGACTCCTCGCGCTCCTCCGACCGCTCGAAGTAGTAGCGCCGGGGGCAGATGTGGCAGGCGACGACGCCGGATACCGGGATGTACTCGTTCATGCGCGACCGAACTCGTTCAGAGGAGAGATCCGCTCTCCTCCTTTATATGCGGATACCTTCTGCGCCGGCGTGCGGGTGCGCGCCCACGGTCGAAACCAACCCTTATGCCGGAGCGGGGTACAGATGAGTGGTATGGCTAACCGCGAGATATCGGTCAACATCCCCGGCGACCTCGACCCGGTCTACTCGAACCGTATCCAGATCGCCTACAAGGAGGACGAGTTCACGTTCCTCTTCCTGCACGAGATCCCCGGCATGAACCAGGCGCGCGCGAAGGCGATCGTCTCGATCAGCCCCCGGCACGCGAAGAACCTGGTCGCGGTGCTGGCAAAGAGCGTCGCGGACTACGAGCAGAAGTTCGGCAAGATCGACACCCCGGAGGCCGCCCCGCAGCAGGAGAGCAACGTCACCATCCGGGGTTACTCCTGATCGCGACCGGGGCGGGGGACCCCCGGCATGTGATACCTTTTTAATTCCGGACGTACAATGTTGTAAGGCAGTTGCCGCTGTGGCTTAGCGGTATAGCGGCTGATTCGTAATCAGCAGGTCGGGGGTTCAAGTCCCCCCAGCGGCTTTCCTTTTGTTGAGAGTTCAAGTTCCTTGAGCAACGCTTGTATTCCCATTCTGTGATCCCCCATCGTGGGACAATTAGCGAGCCTGCCCTGCCAGGCGTGATTTCATTAGTCAAAACTGCTTGTGCAGATCGCTTGATTGAGAAAAAAGACCTCAAGAAAAAACGAGAGGTAATATTAGCACCAGTGTGAATATTACTATCCAAAAAGTTTCAATTATCTCAATTATTAACTCTCGGTACTTCCCCTCACGCTTTAATTCAGAGTAGTGAGCCATTAGAATGGCCCCTTTTGATGGGTGTTGAACCATCTCAATCTTCTGGATATCACTTCTTCTGAAGGCTTTCCAATATTGATTGGACTTCTCGTCCTCAACATAGATGAAGTAATCATCTTCAGTTATTATCCGAGGAAAAACCCCTGCTTGGTCGTCCTTAAAATATATTTTCACCCAAGTGGCATTGAGGCAGCAGCTAATCAGACCTAGATTAGAAATGATTACATAGGCGCCGAGATAGAAGAACGAAGGAAAAAATGCCAATGCTAAAAAGTTAATAATACTATTAAGTGTCCCTTGTGGGATATTTTTGTTATTTTCGTAACTCTGAACTAACTCTAACAGAGAGTTGACAAACCGGGTAATAAAATTCTCCTGGTTTGGTGCTGCCGCAATCATTACGAAAAATACAATGAACAAACAAAGAACAAAGGTTGCTACCGAAGTAAAATGAAAGACTGCCTGAATATTACCTCTATACACGTTAGGTGGTTTAATCATTCTTCCCCAGTAAAAGGCATCTTTTACTAGAAAACCAAACAGTGCGAGGGAAATAAAAATAATACTCGCATCAGTGAGGAAGTCGAACAATCGGATTCACCAAATGCCTATATGAACAAATAGGTATATAAGTCGATCTAATTCAGAAAGGGTTTAATGAGCCCCATTTCCCTTCCTAAAGATCAGTCCTGGCCCCGTACCCGCACCTGACCGCACGTTCTTTTTTTATCTTTCTGAGAATTTGACAATCTTTTGATAACGCTCCCTAGACCTTTCTTGTATCCGATTGTCTCAAGGGGTTCATTGCACACTCTATGTGCATGCTGCCTCAACCAACAACAACTCACCATGATCGAGGACTGTATCTGGTCCGCGCAAGAGTTGTGGCTTCTATTCTATCCTAGTGTCTTACCCTCATTCTGGTAAAAAATTGGGAGGAAGGTAACGCGTTATTACTTCAATCAGACACTGTTATCTCAATTCAACACACGCAAGTGGTAATTCTTTGAAATACTGGTAAAATTTCCTTGCTACATTTTTTGATGTGGCTATTGGATCCCAATACTGGGTAGCCATTAGTTCAAGTTCTCCAAAAAGTAATGAGTATGTTTCTGCTCCCTCAGTTCTCTCTCTCAATCCCTTGAGCGTCCTATCTAACTGTACCCTTCTTTCTGTCCATGCTCTCTGAAATTCTTCGGACATATCTTGGTAATGCAAGATGGGATTGGGAGTATATTCTTCTTCTAATGGTGATAATAGGTCGAATTCAAGATTTTTAGCAAACTCCTCTAGCGCGATTTCGGCAGCAGGCTTACTTCCTAAAAAAAATTCATTATATTCGAAGGGGGATTCGAAAAACACTGGAATAAAAATAGTATCCGAATCAGCGCTTTCTAAGAATTGATTGGCGTATTTTATTTGGTTTGGGATAATCCTTAATCTCTCATCAAAGTGTTTCATGGCCTCAATTTCTGATAAATCGGCCCTCTCAAAATCACTATCGACAAACTCAAACAATAAGCCGTTAACATGTGACAAACATAGGCGGAATATACCGTATGTCGAATATGAACCTATCCTTACTCCTAGCTCATCTTCAGAAGAATTATCTTCAGAGGATGTCCATTCTGTGGCATTAAGTGGACGCCCAATATGTTCCTCTAATTCCTTTAAGAATTGTTTCTTGTTTCGCCACCCAATACTAAGATTTATCCAATCGAACCAGTTTGTTCTGCCCAGATCCAGCCCCACTTAGACTCCTCCTAATATTCGTTCGCTCAAAACGAGAATGTGTATCCGTTCACATATCTTATCTGGCAGTAGGGAGGTCTTTTTCATAAATCTTTTTTGTAAGGTGTTAGTGCAATATGCGTTTCGATCTTGCAAGAATTTTCTCCAATCCCCTGGTGGTACGGTGCAAATGAAGCAAAACTCGGCTCTCGCAGCTTGATCTGTATCTGCCTGCGTGAGCGCACGAAACACTTTCTCAACGAATTCACGGAATTCGGAATTTGTGTCTCCAGTTCTCTCATTTCGATATTTACATTCGATATACAAAATTTGTTTAGCACTATTGCCTTGATTAAGAGCGAGAGACAGATCGAAGTAGGTCTCCCCTATGCATGTAGCAGTTCCCGTTGCGTCATATGTATCTCCGAACGGTTTTACTTTAAGTCCTAAAAACGTTCTTGATACAAGCCATCTCTTCACGGAGCTTTGGTACAGTTCTCCCTTCTTATGAAGCGTCTCTCGCATTGGCCTTGGCTGAATGATTTTTGATTAAAGTTATTTAACTACATACGATTTAGTTATCTATTGCCTATTTGCACAAACCTGGTTTCAGCAACACTATCCGGGATACCCAGTCTTCCCGTCTTCCAAGCCGCTTGGATCAGCATTACCTTGGCCCCGTTGGCCTGTCCACAGGCAATGACGCTGGCCTCATGAGAGTCAGTGCTCCCTCTGTATTCCCAAGGGCCCTTATATTTGATGATATTTGCATAATCTCACATCTTGACTTTTGAATAGCCACGTTTCTTAACTGAACTCGGTTTTTAGAACCTATGTTAACCTCAGCGTGAGCCAGAAGACGGATAACCCATCCTCACCCACCCCTGATCCGATATCCATGCCAACCGACACCGGCACCCCGGCAATCACCCTCTCCCTCCTCGGCATCGCGTTCGTGCTGCACTTCTCGGCCGCACCCTACTACTTCATCGGCTCCCCTCCGACGGGGTTCAGCACCGGCACCCTCGGCCTGGTCATCTGCGTCGCCGGGGTGCTTCTCGCCGGCGTTGCCGCCGCAAGGAAGGAGTGAAGGCCGGCCGGCAACTCCGACCGTGCCGGACATCGCCGTTCCAGCACCTCCTGCTTCTCATCGTCCGGAACCGGTATCCTCGACCGGCACCCGGACAGCCCGATACCTACATAGGCTCAAAACCGAAAACAGCTAAACCAAAGCACGGGAGCCGGAAATGGAACTTCAAATCCTGAACGCCATCGTCCTCATCTTCGGGATCTCCCTCATCGTCGGACTGCTCTTTAACCCGCTGCGCATCCCGCCGCTGGTCGGGTTCATCCTGACGGGCATCATCGTCGGGCCGAACGGTCTCGGCATCGTGCAGTCGGTCGAAGCAGTCAACAGCCTTGCCGAGATCGGGATCATCCTGCTGCTCTTCACCATCGGTCTCGAGTTCTCCTTTGCCCACCTCTGGCAGATGCGAAAACTTCTCGCGGTCAGCGGGTCGATCCAGGTCTTCCTGACGTTTCTGGTCTCCTTCTTCGTCGCGACGCTCATTGGGCTGCCATTTGCAGAAGCCGTCCTTCTGGGTTTCCTCTTCGCCCTCTCCAGCACCGCGGTCGTGCTCCAGATCCTCCACCAGCGGGGGGAGATGAACACCCCGCACGGCAACATCACCCTCGGGGTCCTGATCTTCCAGGATATCATCGCCATCCCGATGATCATGGCCATACCGTTCCTCGCGAGCATCTCCGCGCCCGCGGCAGTGCAGGGGTTCAGTGTAGAAACCCTCTCGTCGATGCTCACCCTCGATATCCTGATCCTGGTCGTCCTCGTCGTGGCCGCAAAATGGGGGGTTCCCTGGCTCCTCTACCAGATAGCGAGAACGAGGAACCGCGAGCTCTTTCTCCTCTTCATCGTGGTGACGTGCTTCGGCGTCGCCTGGCTCGTCTCGCTCGCCGGGGTCTCGCTCGCGCTGGGTGCTCTCCTCGCCGGACTCCTGATCTCCCGGTCGGAGTACAGCCACCAGGCCATCGGCAGCATCCTGCCGTTCCGCGACATCTTCACGAGTTTCTTCTTCGTCTCGGTGGGGATGCTGCTCGACGTGGGGTTCTTATTCAACCATCTCGGACTGGTGCTTCTCCTGATCGTCGGCGTGATCGCCGCGAAGGGGCTGATCGCCGCCGCGGTCCCGGTGGTCCTCGGCTACCCCATCCGCACCATCACCCTCGTCGGGCTCGCCCTTGCGCAGGTAGGAGAGTTCTCCTTCATTCTCTCAAGGAGCGGTCTTGATTACGGCATCCTCTCGCCTGAGATCTACCAGCTCTTCCTGGTGACCGCCCTCATCACGATGGCCGCCACGCCGTTCGTCATCGGCGGCGGACCGGCGCTCTCGGATCGCCTCCGCCGCGTCGACTTCCTCCACCGGGCCCTGGACGCCCGCAGTCCCGTGGAAGAACCCCAACGGGAACCCCTCAGGGAGCACGTGGTGATCGTCGGCTACGGCGTGACGGGGAAGAACCTTGCGCGGGCGGCGAAAGCCGGCGGGATCTCGTACGTCATCATCGAGATCAACCCCGAGACCGTGCGAAAGGAACTGGCCCTCGGCGAACCCATCCACTACGGCGACGCCACCACGGAGACGGTCCTGGTGCATGCCGATATCGAGTCCGCCCGTATCGCCGTGATCGCGATCAACGATCCCGTCTCGACCCGGCAGATCGTGGAGGCCTGCCGCCGCCTGAACCCGTACCTCTACATCATCGTGCGGACCCGCTACCTCATCGAGGTGGCGCCCCTGCAGGATCTCGGGGCCAACGAGGTGGTTCCCGAGGAGTTCGAGACCTCGCTTGAGATCTTCACCCGGGTGCTGAACAAATACCTCATCCCGAAGGACCGGATAGAGGGGCTGACGGCTGAGATCCGCTCGGACACCTACCAGATGCTCCGCAACCCACAGGAGCGCTCTCCGACCCTTACGGATCTGATCTACCGGCTCTCCAGCGTGAGCATCGTCACCTACACGGTCGATCCCGCCTCCCCCGTGGCAGGAAAGACGCTCGGCGAGCTCAACCTCCGCAGAAGGCATGATGTGCTGGTGCTCGCCATCCTGCGGGGAGAGGAGACGATCACGAGTCCGGGCGGGGATGCGGAGCTCCTGCCCGACGATATCGCCATCGTCCAGGGCACGCCCGAGCCGGTGGCCCGGGCGTCCGTCCTCTTCCAGGCCTCTACAACAGATACTCCGGCATAAGAGCGTTCCGGCATCCTCCGCGGAGGTTGCCGGTATCCGGAACGTCATCCGGTTCGGGTCAACCACTGCCCGCGGGGTGGCACGCCCGATTCCGGCTGCGTCAAAAAAACGAGAGCGGCCCCTGTCCGGGACCGGCTAATGCACCGGCAACGCCATCGGCGTTCTCTCTCGCTCGGCGGCCTCGACCGCATTACTCCTTCTTCACCGTATACACCAGGTGGACCGCACCGTGCTCCATCGGCACGGCCTTCTCGGGTTCCAGCGCCGTCCGTCCTCCGGCCTTATCGAAGAGTTTCTTCTCCCCCTCGCCGGCGATGACCGGGTGGACGATCAGGCTGATCGTGTCAGCGAGCCCCTCCCGGATCAGGACGTTATTCAACTCGGGGCCCGAATCGGAGACCACCCGTGAGATGCCGAACCGTTCGCCGAGTTCCCGCAGGGCCCCCCGGAGGTCCACCCGCTCTCTCCCGCAGCGGATGAATGGGTACTCCCGCTCGCGGAGATAGTCGAGGTAGTCAGACGGCGTCGTCTCCGAGACGAGGACGACGACGTCTTTCGTATGCTCCATATTCCGGTAGAAGTGGAGCAGGCCCTTGAGCACGCCCCTGCTGTCGACGATGACGCAGATGGGGCGGCGGTCGTCCGGCCGGGCCTCGGGCCGGTGCCGGTCGGCCTCTGCCTCCGGCAGGGTGATGTCCATGAAGAGTTCGATCCCGGTCTTTGCCGTGGTCGAACCCGCGAGGACCGCCCCCGGCTCAAAGGCGAGCAGCGCGCCGTAGTGCTGGCTGAGGTCGACCTCGAATCCCGTCACCGCGTGGTCCAGGCTCACGCTGTTGTGGATGATGACTTCCGGGTGCATGGGGGAGGATACGCGTGCTCCGGATATAGCCTGCGCGGATCCGCGCTCGATACAGAAAGCCCTATCCCCTCTCCCGGCCGAGAACTCTCTACCGGAGGATACCGGATGGAGATCCCGTACAGCATCTCTGACAGGATGGCCCGGAGGATGGCCGACCGGGAGTCGATCCTCTCGCCCCGGGCGACCCGGAACGCCGACTACCTGCGGCGGTCGGGCCACAGGGCGGAAGACCCGGTGATCCGGCCGCCGTTCTCCCGTGACGCCGACCGGATCGTCCACTCGAAGGCCTACTCGCGCTACATCGACAAGACCCAGGTCTTCTACCTGGTCGAGAACGACCACATCACCCACCGCGTCCTCCACGTCCAGCTGGCGTCACGGATCGCGAGGACGATCGGGCGGGCGCTCGGCTTAAACGAGGACCTGATCGAGGCGGTGGCCCTCGGCCACGACATCGGTCACGTGCCCTACGGCCACCTGGGGGAGGAGATCCTCGACGATCTCTGCACCGAGCACGGCATCGGGAGGTTCCTACACAACGTCCAGAGCGTCCGGTTCCTCGACACCGTCGAGGACCACGACCTCACCCTGCAGGTGCTCGACGGGATCCTCTGCCACAACGGCGAGGCTCACGACCGGAGCCTCACCGCCGAGGGTGAGGCCGACTGGGAATCGTTTGCGGAGAAGTTGAGAAGGATCGAGGGCGGGGGCGATGCCCTCCCCCTCACCACTGAGGGGTGCGCGGTGAGGATAGCCGACAGCGTCTCCTACCTCGGCCGCGATCTCCAGGACGCCCTCGAGGTCGCGGTCATCGGCGAGGACGACCTCGCGGAGTTCCCGGAGAACTGTATGGCCCTCTTTGATATCACCGGGAGGGGAAAGAAGGACTTCGCGGAGATCAACCGGCGGGTGCTCGACGTCCTCATCAAGGACATCGTCACGATGAGTTACGATGCCGACGCCATCGCATTCTCGGCCGAAGCCTCGGCATGCGTCGCGGCCTTCAAGGAGTTCAACATGCACCACATCTACAAAAACCCACGGCTCCTTCGTAACCGCGAGAAGATCCGGTTCATGTTCCGCCACCTCTTCGACCGCACCCTCGAAGATATCGAGGAGGAACGCGAGGCATCCCCGGTCTACGAAGACCTCATCGACGCACCGTGGGCGTCCCCGGGCTACATCGCCGCCGCGGCGCCGGCGGAACTCGCGAGAGACTTCATCGCCGGGATGACCGACCGCTACTTCGAGCGGGTCTTCCGGCAGAGCGTCCTTCCCGAGAGGGTCCGGTCGCGGTACCGGCCGGGGGGAGCCCTGCAGGACGATCCGGGCCGGCCGTGAGCGGAGTCCTGCTCCCCCGCCATCGCCGGCAATCCCCGCGGGAGAGACGAAACGGGCCAGCCTCACGGTTGACGGGGAGATCGGCAGGATGTACCGGCACAGTGTCGAGGTGCGTTAGCCTGCAGGCTTCTTCCTGAAGGCGAACAAGATGGTGGCCGGCTAGCCGCCCCGCCGAAACCTACATCGTGGATAGCGCCCGATACTGGAGAATGAACAACTGCCGGCGCAGGGGAGGCGTGCCGCCATTCTGACGGATCAGAGGCGTCCGGCCGTCCTGGTCCACGGGTGGCGGAGCCATCCCGGTATCTGGAACCGCCTCGGACCCGTGCTCGACGACGCCGCGGTGCCCTTCTGGAGGTTCGATTACACCGCGATCCAGGACGACGGGACGGAGCCGATCGCCCTCGCTCTCCAGGACTTCATCCGCGAGAAGCGCACGGAGACCGGCTACGACGGCCCAATCGACATCGTCTGCCACTCGATAGGAACGTGCATCGCCCGCTACCTCTTCGAGGTCCTCGACGGCGATGCGCGGGAAGAAGAGGTCCGGCTCCTGGTCGGGATCGGCCCGCCGAACAACGGCTCGGCCCTCGCCGGGCTCTTCAACGACCCCGACCGGGGCCCGGAGGTGATCCGGAGCCTCACCGGGGTCTTCGTCCCTGAGGGTTACGACCCCGCCGAAGACACCATCGTCCAGGAGTTCCGGCCGGGGAGCAGGACCGTCGCGGCGCTCCGGGCCGCCGGGACCCGCGACGACATCGACTACCGGATCCTCCTCGCCGCGAACCTCACCGGGACCCCCGCGTTCTTCCCGGCCTTTGGCGGCAGAACCTGGGAACTCGCTCCCGGCGGAGGGTGGCGGGCGACCTGCGCCGGCGACGGCATCGTCCCCCACACTGACTCCTGCCTCCCCGGCGCAGGGGTCAGGATTCTCCCGGCGGACCCCGCGAACCTCGCCCGGCACCCGGAGCAGTACTGTCACATCATGCTGCCGAGGAACCCCGAGGTCGTCGCCCGCGTCAGGGAGTACCTTACCGCCTCTGCAGGGCCAGCCGTGCGGACTCCGCCCAGGCGTTGATCGCCCGTTCCAGATCTTCTCCGGCCTTCCGGGCCGCCTGCTCGATGTGATCGTGCCCTTCCTGTGTCCTGAGAAGGTGGTTGCCCGCGCTCACCACGTCGTTGACCGCCTTGCGGACCGATTGGGAAGCCTCCTGCATGCGCGCTTCGACGCCGGGAGCGGCGGCCGGCTCGGGCTCTCTCTCCGGTTCGGGGGTAGGGGGCGGGTCGAGGACCCAGCGCCCCCGCTCAAAGTGACCGTTCATCTCGCTCATGAGCGTGTGTTATATCCGCCCGGCATAAAAACCTCGCTCTTTGCATCCTGCTCCCTTCCTGATATGCGCAGGTTCATCTACTTCCGGGGTGAGGATATGCAGCATGGTCAGGGTTGCCGCCATCGAGGCATGCGAGCGCATGCTCTCCCCCGGAGGGTGCCGGTTCCGGCTTGCACGAGCCGCCGCGTTCGTGGTCTTCTTCCTCCTGGCGGTCCCGTTCCTCGTCGGCTCTGTCTCCGGCATGCATCCGCCGGGGACGCTTACCCTCATCGTATCGACCTTCCTCCTCCAGGCAGCCGCGGCCGTCGTCGGCCTCTCGCTCGGCCTCCACCCGGCGGCCGTCCTCATCTTCCTCTCCTCGGTGGCGGCCGCCGTCATGGTCGCGATCCTCGAACTCTGCGACCTCTTCGCCGAACATTCCCCTCGGATGCAGGGATTCCTCGCGAAGATCAACGCTGAGACCGGCAGGCTTCACTCCCTGAGACGTTACGGCGTCCTGATGCTCATCCCGGTCATCTGGATCCCCGGCGTCGCCCTCTACGGGGCCCCGGTCGTCGCGTGGCTCTTCCAGTACCCGCGCCCCACCGCTCTTCTCTGCATGATCGCCGGCTGGGCGCTCGCGGTCGCCGCGGTCATGGCGGCGGCGCTGGGGCTCGTCCGCCTGGCTTTCTGAGCCGGCTCCAGGGCTGGGATGACCGGAGCGGCCCGGCGAGCGACCGGGATCGCGGTCAGAGCGGAAGGGCGGTCGCTCTCTCCTCACCCTGGCCGGAGGCCGGGTCACAGAGCCATCTTCCGACTTCGGGCGCAATATCGTCGGGAACGTGGTACCGGACGCACCGGCCGTCGCGCTCGGCCGAGACGAGCCGGTCGCGCTCGAGGCGTTTCATGTGCCAGGTGATCGTCGGCCCCGCCACGCCCAGGCTCTCGGCGAGCTCCGTCCGGGTCGCGGACGGGCGCTGGAGGAGGAGCGTCAGGATATCGTGCGGAACCCCCCGGCGCAGGTGGACCAGCAGCCGCTGCTCGGACCCGGAGTAGGTGCCGTCGTTCCTGAAGAAGCAGGCATACCCGTCCTTCTCCATGAGCACGATCATATGGCTCCTCCGGAGCTGGTCCAGGTGGTACCGGAGCGTCCCCGGCCGCACCCCGGTCTCCCGGATGATGCCGTGGAAGTGGATCCCGGGGTGGTCCACGATACAGGAGAAGATTCGCGCACGGATGGCGTTGTCGAGGAGGTTCTCCCGGCTGATCCTGCGGTAGCCGAGGTACCCCCAGAGTTTGAGGGGGCCGAGGATCTCGACGGGGATGCAGGCGAGGTGCACGAGGAGGAGCCAGACGGGGAGTTCCCAGAGTTCCACCTCGACCGGGGTGACCGCCACGGCTCCCTCCCCCGGCGGGTTCGCGTGGCCGGGAACCACCTCGTAGGTCCGTGCGCCCGCAGGAGCCGCGATGAAGAGGAGCGCGATCGTTACCGCAACGAGAATCCTGATCCTTTGCATCTCTCACCTGCCGTATGTATCGAACGTGAACTCCACCGGCCCGCTGCCTCCCGCCCAGCCGATCTCGTAGTACCAGTCGCCCGCTGCGAGCCCCTCGGGCGAGGAGATGTCGAGGAAGATCCGGCCGTCGCTCAACCCGTCGTCGGCGTCGGTGTACGGGCCGAGGGTCCCGTCCGGGGCGTAGATGTGGAGCGTGATCTCCTCTCCCGGCTGGCCCCAGCGAATATCCACCCAGTGGTGCGACGCCCCGGCCCGGACGGGCACCGTGAAGAACCGCCTCTCGCCGGGAGTGAGGGTGTGCCTGCTGCTCTCCGTTCCGGCGCCCGATACCAGATCGCTCACCGTGACGGTCACCCCTCCCTCGATATTCCTGACGAAATAGACATTGCCGGCTCTTTCCAGGAAAACCACGCGCGGCAGAGACTCCGTGGCGATCGCCACGTTTTGCTCCCCGACCCGCTTCAAATGAACCGAGGCCGCGTTCGCCGTCGCCCCCGCAACGGTGACGAAGACCTTCCCGTGCGTATCCGGCACATTCTCCGGATATTCGACGGAGTCGACTATCAGGGCTGCTTCTGCCGGGACGATCTGCGCGGACAGAGGTAAAGCAAGGCAGGCAAGCACACAGAGCCCCACAAGTACGCGCAGTACCATGATCATAGGTGGGATGCTGCGATAATAAGATCTCTGGCACGATCCTCTACAGGTCGCCGCGGACCACTCTCGGAAGGCATTTTTCCGGCCGACCGACCGGGTAAATAACCTTTGTCGCACAATCCTCGACGTATTCCGGGAAATGTAGACTTTTGTGCGAGAATCGCTATTTCCCTTCCCGTAGAACACCCTGGTACCGGACGATAAGGTCGGGAACGTAAACCTCACACCACCGGCCTCTCCCGGATCTGCACCTCCTGATCCCGTCTCACGAGACCTTATCGCCCGGCCTCGAAGCGTAACCTGGAGAACGGACATGATCCGATTCGAACATCTGACAAAAGAATACGGCGGCAACCGTGTCGTCGACGACCTGACCTTCAGTATCCCGCAGGGCGAGATCTTCGGCCTGCTCGGTCCGAACGGCGCAGGAAAGAGCACCACGATCCTCATGCTGGTCGGGCTGATCGAGCCGACCGGCGGGCGGTGTTTCATCGACGGAGCGGACATCGTCACCGAGCCTCTCCGGGTGAAGCACCGGATCGGCTATATGCCCGAAGACGTCGGGTTCTACGCGGACCTTACGGCTGCCGCGAACCTCGACTTCTTCGGACAACTCTATCGCATGGACCCCGCACAACGAAAACGACGGATCGATGACCTGCTCGTGCTCGTCGGCCTCGACGGGGTGACAAAACCCGTCGGAGAGTTCTCGAAGGGGATGCGGCAGCGGCTGGGACTTGCCAAGGCGCTGCTGAACGACCCGGCCGTCCTCATTCTCGACGAGCCGACGGCTAACCTCGATCCTCCCGGCGCCGCGGACTTCAGGCGCATCATCGGCGACGAGGCGAAGGAAGGCAGGACTGTTCTCATCTCCTCCCACATCCTTCCCGAGGTGGACAGGATCTGCACCTCCGTCGGCATTCTGGCCCGGGGGAGGCTCGTCGCCCACGACGCACCCGGCAACCTCCTGCAGAACCGCGAGGCCGGAGCGGTCGTCATCTCCGTGGAGACCCGCGACCCGATGCCCGACCTGGCGCTGGCGGAGATCACGGGCGCGGTCTACGACGACTCACGGAAGAAAGCCGTCGTAGAGGCCGATGCGGATATTTCCGACGAGATCATCGAATTCCTCATCGCCAGGGGAGTGAGAGTCCTGCGGATCGCGGACGACCGTCCGTCGCTTGAGAGCATCGTTCTCTCCTACTACCGGGAGGCGTGACCGGTGGAGTCCTGCGGACTGATCCCCATGGCACGAAAGGAGTTCTCGGACCACCTGCGAAGCAGGAACTTCCTCCTGATCACCGCGATCCTCCTTCTCATCTGCACGGTCGGCCTTGTCGGCGGCATAACCGATTACCAGAAGAGCCTGAACAGTTACAACGAGGACCTGACGGCGGCCGGATCCGATATAGAGGTACAGGGATTCATGCCGGAGAGGCCTTCGGTGCTTTCGGTCTTCACCTCGGTCGGCTCCCAGCTGATCATCCTCGGCGCGATCCTGGGGATCGCCCTCGGTTTCGACCTGATCACGAAGGAGAAAGAGAGCAAGTCGTTGAAGCTGCTCCTCTCGCATCCGATCTACCGGGACGAGGTGATCAACGGCAAGGCCCTCGGAAGCGCCGCAGCGCTTCTCCTTCCGCTCGGCGCCGTGCTTGCGATCGCCCTCGCGCTGCTCCTGGTCATCGGGATTGTCCCGGACCTGACGGAGTTTGTGCTCGTCCTGGCATTCGGGGGGGTCACGGCCCTCATGATCCTCACCTACTTCGGCGTCGCCCTCCTGATGTCGACCATCGCCGGGAACAGCGGGACCGCGTTAATCTACAGCATCATCGTCTTCGTCATCTTCGCGGTGCTCGTGCCGGTGGCCATGAACGATACGGTGATGAGCACCGTCGTCGGCGAGCCGCCTGAGTTTCCCGCACAGTTAATCTCCCGGTCGCAAGCGTCTTCGGGAGCCGAAGCATCGAGATCATCGTTCTCTATCGATACCGAGAGCGAGGTGTGGCAGCAGTATCGGGAGGCGATCCGGGAGTACGGGGAGCGGCGGAGCGCCGTCAACGATGTCGTGAAACTCTTCTCTCCCTCGCTCAACTACGAAGCGATCCTGGGTGTCTCCGGCGGCGCCTCAAAGAGCGTGACCGTGACGGCCGGTGGCGGCGGGGGCTCGTTTGTGGGTATGACCTCAATGGACCCGGTCTCCGGCGCCTCCGGGGCCGTGAAGAACGTCGTCGCCCTGATCGCCTTCACCGTGACCTTCTTCGGGCTGGCATACTTCCGGTTCATGCGCCTCGACATCCGGTAGGGCGTTTCCGGTGAGGAAGACCTCCACCTTCCTCACCCTCCCGTTCCGGGAAGGCGGGCTTTGTGTCGTATCGGGCATACCAAACCCTTTTCCGGACAGCCCCCGAGAGATCGATAGCCATGAATGACGACCTGAAGGCAGCCGTCCTCGAGCGGTGCCGGCGGATGGAGATCCCGCTCGTCGGGGTCGCGAGCACTGACCGGTGGGAGCACCCGCCGTTCCTGCCCTGGATGCCGGAGGAGTTCTACCCGCAGTCGATCTTCCCCGAGGCCCGGTCGGTGATCGTCGTCGGCCTCCCCATCCACCTCCCGGTTCTCGAGACCTCCCCCTCGATCTACTACCACGAGCTCTATAAGACCGTCAACACCCTGCTCGACCAGTACACCTACCGGCTCGCCTCCTTCCTCACCGACTGCGGCTACCCCTCGGTCTTCGTCCCCCGCGACGGTTACGGGAGCATCGAGGTGCTCAGGAAGAACCCCGTCGCCTTCTTCTCGCACCGGCACGCCGCTTACCTTGCCGGGCTCGGGACCTTCGGCGTGAACAATACCCTCCTCACGCCGGAGTACGGCCCGCGGGTCCGGTTCGGCTCGGTCTTTTCCGCCGCAGCCCTCCCGCCCGATCCGGTGCTCGCAGAGGACCTCTGCACCCGGTGCATGCTCTGCGTCGAGGCCTGTCCCGCGGGGGCGCTCGACGAACGGGACTACCCCGAAGGCCTCACCGATAAGGCGGCCTGTGCTGCGAACAGCGCCGAACTCGCCCGCCGCCACATCTCCCCCTGCGGGATCTGCATCAGGGTCTGCCCGGTAGGAGAGGACCGGGAACGCTACGGCCGGACCACCGCTGCCGGCGACGACGATCCCCGCCGCCGCCGGGCCCGGGAGCACGTCCGGAAGTACGGCGGGCTCTGAATCCTTTCACGGCCGGAGCATTTCCGGTCTCCTCTCCACCATAGAGCGAGGTCCGATGGCCTCTCACGCGTCACCACGACCGGAGGTGCGGGCATCCCCGCAGACCGGTCAACCAAAAAAAGGTTACTGTCCTCCCATCCTGCCCATCAACCGGTCCATCATCTCCGGCGCCCGGTCCCGTAAGCCGAACCCGATGATGATGGCGATCGCCGCGCCGATACCGATCCCGACGCCCCAGGCGATCGGGACGATGAAGACGTAGATGATCGAGAGGTCGAGCATCAGCTGCTGGAGCGCGAGGATGACGACGACGAAGTAGAGGAACGCTCTGAGGAAGGTCACGATCAGCCCGAAGCCCTGGATCCTCCGGGTCTCTCCCATGCCCTGAATGAGGTCCATCAGCCAGTCGACCAGGATGATACCGGCGACCAGGATGATGAGGAACGCGATGACGTAGGGGATGTAGCCCACGATCGCCGCGACCGCCAGTGTCAGAGACGGGATCTGCAGAACGCTGACCGCCGCGAGGATCGCTATGAGGTAGATGAACCAGCGGACGATGAGGTCGAAGAGGCGGCTGATGTTCATCGTGGATTTCTCAATCTGCTGGCCGACCGATGTCCTCCTGAGAGCGTCGTCGACACCGAGCCGGTCGAGGACTTCGGCGACGACTCTGCCGAGGATGCGGCCGAGGATCCAGCCGATGATGAGGATGATGATCGCTGCGATGAGATTCGGCAGGAATAGGATAACGTTACGGGCCAGTTCTTCAACCGGCTCAAATGGCGCCAAAACCTGCGCCGTGAGGTCTCCATTTGCCACAGTATACCACCGGGGATGGATATGAGAGATAGTATATAAATCTTGATATGGATCTCGCGCCCCGGGATTCAGGGGCCCCGTTGCCGGAGCCCCCGTCATTTCAGCAGTGCCGGAGCAATCTACTTCGCGGTAGCGGCCACCGCTGGTGTCAGGGAGCGTCCGGTGTAGCGGTGCATCAGCGCGAGAACCGCCGGCATCACGACGATCGCGCCTATGAGCGAGAACCCGACGGTGATGACCGTCACGATCCCGAAGTTGCTGATGATGTTGAAGGACGAGAACGTGAGCGCCGAGAACCCGAAGACCGTCGTCAGCCCGGAGACCGTGATGGCCGTCCCGATCTTCTGAACAGCGGTCTGGATGGCGTCGAGGAACTCCGTGCCTTTCGCAAGCTCCTCCTCGCACCGTTCCATGATCAGGATGGTGTACTCGGAGGCGACGCCGATCGTCATCGAGCCGAGGACGGCCGTCAGCGGCGTATACTCGAGGCCGAGAAGATACATGATCGCCCCGTTCCAGCCCACGATGAAGACGATCGGGATGACCGGCGAGACGGCGCCGAACTTCCGGTAGACGAGGACCAGGAAGCCGAGGATGAATGCGAACCCGAGGATGGTCATATACACCCGCGAATCGCTGATGTCGTCCATGACGGCGGCAAACATCTCCATCTGGCCGGTGATCTTCACGGTCACGCCGGCCGGCGGGTTGTTCCACGCCGCGTCTTTCTGTATCCTCCCGACCTGGTCGCGGGCGACGCTCATCTCCATATCGACCGTCGAGAACTCAAGCACCGCCTCCAGGTTCCCGTTGAGGTAGCGTTTCAGGGTCGCCTCCGGGATCCGGGCGATGACGGCGTCGACCTCCCGCTCGGTCGAGGGAAGCACCCCGTCGTTATACTGCCTGACCAGGGTCGCGACGCTCGTCACCCCGGTTATCTTGTCGTTATGCTCCTGCTCGTAGACCCCGAACCGATCTATCCAGGCGAGCGTATCGGGGGAGAGGACATCGTCTGCAAGCACGACGACCGGGATGGTGCTCGTCGACCCCATGACCCGGGTGAGTTTCTCGAGGGAGAGGAGGGCGGGCATGTCGCCGGGAACGAAGGTCTTCTCGTCCGCGCTGACGGGGACGCTCTGGTCGAGGTAGAAGCCGCCTGCCGCGACCATCGAGAAGATCAGGATGACCGGGACCGGGTACTTCGCGACGGTGTAGGCGAGCCTGCCGAGGAGGCGGTCGTATCGCTCGATGAGGGACGTTCCGGATCCCTGAGTCGATTCTGTCGCCTCCTTCTTCGGCCGGTAATGGGTGACTATCGCAAAGATCGGGACGACGATCAGCGCCGCGAGGTAACAGGAGACGACCCCGATGGTACAGACCATCCCGAAGTCGGCCACCATCGGCACCGGCGCAAAGAACATCGCGATGAACCCGAGCGCCGTCGCCGACATCGCGACCAGGATCGACGGCCCCATCTGGGTGACGGTGGCCCATACGGCCTCGGGTATCGTGCCGCGCCGGACCTCCTCGTCGAACCGTGCGTGGAGCTGGATCGCGTAGTCGATCCCGATCCCGATCAACACCGGGAACGCCCCGACCACCACCATGCTGATGGGAATACCGAAGAGGCCCATGAACCCGAAGGTCATGATGAGGCCGACGGTCACGACCCCGACCGGGAGAAGACGGTAGCTGACGTGGGAGAAGAGGAGCATCACCGCGAGGACCATCAGGATCATGGCCACCAGGATCAGCATGCCCGTCTCGGACCCCATCGCCTCGCCCATCTCGAGCGAGAACGCAGGGTTGCCGGATACCGTGACGGTGAGCCCCGGCGGGGGCTCCGATATGGCGACGATGGACTTGATGTTCCCGACGACCTGTTGCTGCGCTACCTGGGAGACGCCGGGCTCGAGGGCGATGACGCTGATCGTCATCAGGTCCGAAGGCAGCATCCGCTCGACCATCTCCGGTGGAGCCTGACTGATGATCCCGTTGATCTCCGCCTTGGATGACGGCAGGGTGCCGCCGTTCGCCTCTTTCAAGAGGTCGACGACACCGGAGACCGTATCGACGTAGCGTTCGTTTCTGAGATCCTCCTGGAGATGGTCGATGTACCTGAGGATCTCCGGACTCCTTACGCTATCCGCCTCGTAGATGAGCATGATCGCGTCGGAGCCGTAGGTCTTGGCATAGTGGTTCAGGAGCGCGCCGCGGGGCGTGGTCTTGTCGAGGTAGGCGTCGTCGCTGGTCTCCATCGAGACCATCGAGAGCCCGAAGAACGCCACGATGAAGACCGCTATAGCGACTCCGGCGACGGCCCAGGTGTGGTTGTTGATGGCGGCGGCGAGCCACTCGTAGGGGTTCTTCATGCCCGCTCCTCCGGGGCCGTCTCCCCGTAATCGGCGATGACGGCAAGCGTCACGGCGCGCGCGATCCCGGCATCGTCTCTGCCGGCAGGGTCGATCCCGTACTCCCGGGCGGTGCGCCGGAGGCGCTTGGAATCGAGGATCCGGTAGCCGCAGCCGGCCTCGTCCGATCTCATCGCCGCTGCGACGAGGGCGGGCGAGAGCAGGGATGCTGCAGGCTCTTCTTCCATGGCCAGACGGTGGAGCAGGGCGACGGCACTTCGGCAGTCTGCCGGGGGAAGGAACCCTGCCTCGATCCATACCTGGTCGGTCTCCTCAGGGAACGGTTCCCTGAGAGATGCTTTGCGGTGTGCCGATCTCCGGGACGGGGTGTCACCGGGACCCCGGCAGGGTCCGGCACTATGGGTTGTTGCGCAGTTCACGTCTTCCCTCTCTCTATCCGGCTCGTTTGTCGGAGGTACTGTTTTTGTGGGACCGGAGATGAAGTTACTGCAACCCGCGCCGGGACCGGTGCCGGGGTCCGGTGCCTCTGCAACGGGTGCTCGTTTCCCTCCCATACCGATCGGTACGGTGGGCCGGGGGTTCAAGGTTCGCCCGTACATGTACGGGTTTTATGGGTGGTGGGGTCCTACGCGGAGTATAATGCGGAAGATGATCGTCGAGGTCCGTCCGAAGGACCCGCTGATGGGCATGCCCGCCGACGCCGGGGAGATCAACCGGGCCGCGAGACGGTTCATGGACCGGGTCGAGTCCCTGAAAGTCCTTGAGATCCTCAAGATGGACTTCGATCGGGGAGAAGAGGCGGTGGTCTCCGAGATCACGATGAAGGAGGGATACACCGTGGGCGATCTCGAGTTCCCCGAGGCCCTGGGCTCCCTTGAGGTGCTGAGGGTCTCCGGCCGGACCTATACCTGTTTCATGCGGTGCGCCATTCAGGATGAGTTCCTGCGGGAGAAGATGCGCGAGTTCGACCTGGACGTCATCTGGACCTCTCCCATGTACAAGTCCCTCGATCTCTGCGTCTACGCCTGCATCGGCGATGCCGAGAACCTGAACCGGGTCCTTCGTCTCATGTCAACCTACGGGGAGGTCAGAAACGTCATCTTCGAAGAGGCGACCTTCTCCGGGGACGCTCTCCTCTCGCGGCTCACTCCCCGGCAGAGAGACCTCCTGATCGCGGCGAACCGCTACGGCTACTACGAGTACCCGCGCAGGATCACCAGCCAGCATCTGGCAGAAAAGCTCGGCATCAGCAAGACCACCGCGATTGAGCACCTGCGGCGGGGCGAGGCGCGGCTCATCTCCGCGCTTCTCGCCGGCTACTGACGACCGGTCCACACATCGGGTCAACCGCCGGATACGTTAGAGAGCAGGTTCAGGACGGCTCTGCCCGGGGGGTTCCCCCGCCCGGGATGCCGGGTCCTATCGTTTCGGGTGATATCGTCTGTGCATGCTCTTTGTCATCCTCGCCGGAGCAGCCTCCCTTCAGGGGTGGCTGCTGCGCGAAGACATTTCGCGAGGAGATCCAGGCTCTCTCTCGCTGATCAACTTCTCTTTCCGCGCAACTGATAAACCTGTTGCAACCAAATAGAGGTGCAATGACTGTCGAGATCGTTCCCGGACTTCGTGCTATCGGGATGAACGAGTACGAGGCGAGCGTCTACTCCACGCTCGTCGGGCTCCAGAAGGCGACCGCGCGGGATATCCACGAGTTGAGCGGGGTTCCTCGCGGGCGGATCTACGAGATCTTGAACGACCTGGCCCGGCGGGGGTTCATCGGCGTGGAAGAGGGGTCACCGGCCTCCTACTACGTCCTCGACATCGACATGGTCTTCGACCGGCTCAAAGAAGACTACGTCCGGTCCCTCGACGAGACCCGGGAGGCGTTAAAGAGCCTCTCGGTCAAGCCGCGCATCCCACCGGTCTCGTTCTTCATCCTCCGGAGCGGCTGGGCGATCGAGAACCATATCTCCTCGCTCTTCCGCCGGGTCAGGAAGAGCATGGTGATCCTCTGCTACAACCCTGAATTCCTCCGGCGCTACTACACGATCATCAAGCCGCTCGAGCGAAAGATCGATCTCTACGTGGTCGTGCGGAAGAGCGAGGAGTACGCGGGCATCAACCTCCCGATCTACGAGGCCGAAGGGACCGTGGTCGATCTCCTGGACTCCGCGCCGGTAAACGGGCCCGTCATGGGGGACCTGAGGAGAGACGAGTGCGCGATCCTGGTCGACGGCCGCGACTTCCTCGCCGTCGCCACCGCAGGGTCCGGGCGGTATGCGGTGATCGGTTCGGACATGCCGATCATCGGCTACCTCCAGAAGACGATCGTCGAGCGGCTCAGGACGGCGTGAAAGGGGCATCGGCCGGGGGCCCCGTGCATACGAGTATCCAGAGCCGGAGCGTGACGGCAGTTCTCTCAAGAAAAACATCACCTGTCTTCGCTCGCTTCCCGAGTTCTCCGCCGGCGAAGATCAGCAGCACGAGACCGGCCAGCCCGACGACGAGGATAATCACCATCACGTCCGGGTCGGTGAAGTTGAGGGTAGCAACGGCCAGCGCCGCCGAGAGGTTGCGCTGCGCCGTCCCGACGGCGAGCACGCGTCTCGTGCCGCCGCCCGGTCCGCCGAGGAGGTAGCCGGCGACGAGCGAGACCGAGAGGAAGATGACCGCCGCAATGATCGCGGGTGGTGCCGATGACTCCCACGAGACCGGTGAAGTAGACGACGAAGGCCTGACGATACCTTTCTCCATGACCGATCCGAGTGCCCGGCGAATCTGGCCGTGGAAGTCCGGGTCGGAAAATCCGACGACCAGGAGCTGCATCGGCCCCTACATAACTTCAACCATACATTCTCTCTCCCGATGCAAAATGTCGGAGTTGCCTGCCCGCGCCCGGGGGTCTCGCTCTCACGCTGCCCCGGTATATGCGTCGGGAGAAGCCGCAAATTGTCGAGGTACGCGCATCTGTCTCGAGAGAGTGGGGCATGTCGGAGGTGGATCGGGCCGGGGCGGCCACAATATTATATATTCGGGCTGACATGGTTTGCCTGGATACAGGTGTCGCTTCATAGTGTTATGAGGAGACGACCGTGATAATATGAATAAATCAGCCGGTGTAAGGTTTTTTAAGAACCACATCTCGAATCGTGTGTTTGACTCTGTCAAACGCCCAACATATGCGTATATTACCATTACGTCTGTGTGCAATTCCCGATGCAAGTATTGTGATATGTGGAAAAATAAAGGAGGGGACGAGACGAATGCAGACGAATGGAAAAAAATTATCGATGAATTAGCAAATCTCGGTGTTGTGACATTAACTTTTAGTGGTGGAGAGCCTTTTATTCGCGAAGATCTGTTCGAACTCGCGTCGTATGCAAGATCTCAGGGATTAATCACGATGGTTGTTACAAACTTGAGTTTATTTAAAGAATGGCATATAGAAAAGATAGCGGAGAGTTTCGATTTTTTCGGAATTTCGATAGATAGTACACGGTCAGAGATATATAAAGAAGTCAGGGGCGTGGATTGGTTAGAACGAATTAAAGAAAATGTTCGCAAACTCATGGCCGGTCTGACTGAGTTGAAGGCCGACGTGTACGTTTGTGGAATGGTTACCATCAGTAACAGAAATGCATATGAATTGCACGACGTAATTCACATGATCTTCGATGATCTCGGAATGGATACAATATCTTTTAATTTATTAGACCCGGGTGGAGCTGCAACCGCTAAAGAATTTTTACCGACTCATGAGCAGATCAATTATGTTAAAAAGGTCCTTTTTGATCATAAATCATTGTATCCAATCAGTAATTCAACACGATTCCTCAATCAACTAGGAGATTTTGATTACCGGTGTAATCCCTGGAAAAGTGTACAGATCAATGAAAAAGGTTTTTTGCAATCACCCTGCCTTTTCGTTTCAGCCCAACCTGACATTTTCCCGGGTGGAAGAGAGATAGACCTGTGTAAAAATAAATTGTCGGATGTCTGGAGAGAAGAACAAAGAACCTATTCCAAATATGCCGATTGTAAATTGTGTAACCTTGGTTGCGTTGCAGAATCCGCATGGTCGACGTACGATTTGAAATTTATACTGAATGATAGTTTTTTTGGCATGATCTTACCCACAATGAAAAGAATAAGAGAACGAAATAATAGAGGATAGGTCCTGTAGAAACCCTCAACGGGGGCGGCAATTAACAAACCGACCTCCCTGCTCTGTAGAATCGCTCACCTATGTTCTCTGACATTCCCTCATGCAATCTTTCATTTCAGCCCACCTTCCGCACTAACCTGACCCCTCCCCTGAATTACCAACCGCAAGATCTTTGTATTTTCGGCTGGTACCCTGGATTCCCGTTTACGCATGACGAGGCCCAGTAATCCCGCTTATTAATTCCCCTAAAATTTCAAACCGCTCCCCCGTATCAAAGTGATAGGGCTATATCTCGTTATGGGTTGCCTGTACATAACGAGACGGGAATTCGCACCTTGATCACCAATGAGACGATTGATGCGGTTACTGCTCTTGAACTCTACCGCAACAAGAATGC
This sequence comes from Methanoculleus caldifontis, assembly GCF_032842345.1. Lineage (NCBI taxonomy): Archaea > Methanobacteriati > Methanobacteriota > Methanomicrobia > Methanomicrobiales > Methanomicrobiaceae > Methanoculleus > Methanoculleus caldifontis. The sequence continues at coordinate 1,025,789 of NZ_WBKO01000001.1, forward strand.
AAGGCCGCTCGCACTTTGTTCGTGAATGAGGGAATGACCCCGTTCACCCGGGATCTCAGCGTCCCATCCCGAATTGACGAATTCTCCGGGCCGGGTGAACGGTCGTTTAGGAAATGACCTGTTGAATGTCGGAAGCGTCACCTGAGCATGGTGTCTCTAACCCGGGAACCCATCGGAGGGATTGGGCGACGGTCGAGATCGTGAAGGAGCAGGGGGCGGCACCGCCCCTCCCCCTCCCTGGTCTATCGTTACGGGCTCTCAGGGTTCGCGACCCTGCCGATAAAGAGGATCGTGCCTGAATCATTCTCCACGATGAGGAAGACGAACGGGTGGTCTGCCTTAAAGACGGGCGTCGTGTCTTCGATGGGCGCGCTCACCAGTTTCACGACGACCCCCGTCGCCGCTGCGGCCTCGGTCCCCTCCTCGTTCACGTCGACGAAGGCTTTGTGGACGACGTCGCTGACGAAGAGGTTCCGCGTCCCGTCCATCCCGGAGAGGTCGGCATCGGTGGTGAAGACCGTCGGCATCCCCATCGCCGCAAGCGTCCGGGGGAGGCTGTACTCCGTCTCGAGCGTGAACTTCGGGAAGTAGACCTTGACTCTCTGCGAATCCAGCGAGCCCCGGAGGTCTGCGACCGTCTCCGCATCGAGGCTCTCCTCCACGGCCGTCAGGTCATCCCCTTTCGGGAGGAGGACGAGCATCGAGAGTCTCGTTCCGTCTCCGTGCGCATACGGGAGTTCGAGCGCCTGGAGGGCGTCGGTCTCCGCATACCCAAAGACCGCCTCCTCGTCCGTCCGCTGCATCATCCGGACCTGGACGGTCTCGTTCGGCCCGACCCGGAACTCCGCATCCCTCGTCTCGTTCGCATTGAACTGCTCGACCCAGGTCCCCTTGAAGTAGATCGCGTTCGTGATCACGAGCCGCGTCAGCGCGTCGATCGAGCCCGCCGGGAGGAGGTCGCGGATCTTCTCCTCCGTCTGCTCCTCGACCCACCGGTTGATCCTCTGCCGCGCCCCCTCCGGGTTGCCGACGAAGTCGAGGTTCGTTGCGTTCGCCCCATACCACTGAGCGGCCGCGTCAACGTACTCCGGGAGGAACGGGTAGGTCTCCTCCGCCCAGAGGGCGTTCGCCGCCCGGAGGGTGTAGTTATCGTTCCCACGGTTCAGGCCGGCGTCGATCGCGGCGAACCCCGACCGCCGGAGGGTCGCGTTCTCGGGAAGGTGCAGCACCGACTGGATCTCGTCGGCGGTCGTGCCGCGGGCGCCCTCGGCGGTGATCGCGAGGGCCGATGAGACGCTGTAGGGCGAGAAGAAGATGTTCCGGCCGCCGGTGTCCGGGTCGCTCGCGAGCTGCCGGTAGAGGTCGAGCGCGAACCGGTTGTTCCCCGCAGCCACGCCGGCGGCGTCGTCCGGCGCCCCCTCCCCCGCAGGGGGGGCGGAGTCCACGACGGTCGTTCCCGGCGCATCGACGCACCCGGCGGCGATGCCGCCGAGCGCGACGAGAGCGGCCAGGAGGAGTATACCGATACTCTTTCGGTTCATGGTCTCCGGTATGGCGCCCCGGATAATTATGCCTGACGTTAACGACGAATGTTTTCGAAGTCTCGCCCTTCAAACCAGCGTCTTCCGGAGGCGGCTCCCTTCGAGTTCCGCACGGTGTTCCGGCGTCCCTATGAGGGAGTGTCCCGGAATCGGTTTTCCCTCGGCGTAGGCGAGGTAAAGGGCGCTGTTGACAAGCCCGATATGGGTGAAGGCCTGGGGGAAGTTGCCGAGGAACTCGCCCGTCTCCGGGTCGAACTGTTCGGGGTAGAGGCCCGCGTGGTTTGCGTGGTTTACCATCCGCTCAAAGAGCGGCCGCGCCTCACTGATGCGGCCGGAGAGCGCCAGGCAGTCGATGAGCCAGAACGTGCAGAGCCCGAACGCGCCCTCTTCCCCTGGAAGGCCGTCGTCCATCCGGTAACGGTAGACGAGACCGTTCTCCACCAGTTCCTCCATCGTCCGGTCTATCGTGGACTGCACCCGCTCGTCATCGAAGGGAAGGAACTCGAGCAGCCCGATACGGAGGTTCGCCGCATCGAGGTCCTTTGAGCCGTAGGACTGGACGAACGCGCCCACCTCCGCATCGTAGCCCTCCTCGAGGATCTCCTGTTTGATCGCCGAAGCACCCCGTGCCCACCGCTTCTTATCGCCCTCGAGCCCGTACTGCTCGGCAAGGTGGACCGCCCGGTCGAGGGCCACCCAGAGCATCACCTTCGAGTAGACGTAGTGGCGCTGCTCGCCGCGGATCTCCCAGATCCCGTGGTCACGCTCTTTCCAGAGGGAGCACGCCTCGTCCGCAACCCCGGTGAGGAATGCCATCTCCTTCTCCGGGAGTTCGTACCCCCGCCGGACGAGCTCGTACGCGGTGTTGAGGAGCTCGCCGTAGATCTCGAGCTGGAGCTGGGTGGCGGCTTCGTTCCCGATCCTGACCGGGCGCGAGCCCCGGTAGCCCTCGAAGTGGGGGAGTTCCTCTTCTTCGAGGTTGGTCCACCCGTGGATGCTGTACATAAGACGGAGCCCCGGCTCTTCTTCGGCATGTATCTCCGAGACCCGCTCCATCCAGGCGAGGAGGTCGATCGCCTCCGCCTCGTGCCCGAGCGCGATGAGCGCCTGCGCCGTCATGGCCGAGTCACGGATCCAGGAGAACCGGTAGTCCCAGTTCCGCACGCCCCCGATATCCTCGGGAAGCGATGTCGTCGGTGCGGCGGCGATCGCGCCCGTCGCCGTGTTCGTCAGCAGTTTGAGGACGAGCTCGGACCGGACGAGGAGCGGGAGGAGGTCGCCCGCCCACTCTTCCGCGTGGGCGGCCCCGCTCCTGTGCGCCCACGCCCGCCAGACCTCTCTCGTCTGCTTCTCCACGGCCTCCGCCCCGTCGGGCGCGTACGTCAGGTCTTCGGTCCCCCACCGGGCTATCAGGACGCGCCGTTCGCCTTCCCGCATCGGGATCTCCGCCCGGAGGGTGTGCCCGCCCTCCGCTCTCTCGACCTCTCCGGCATCTTCGAGGCCGAAGAGGGTCATGTCGTCTCTCCCGTCGGTCGCGAGCCAGCCGCCGGGGATCCGCGAGACCCCGGTCGTCCCGCGGGAGTAATCGAACCGGGGCGACCACTCGACCGCCACCTCCACGCTTCCCCGGCTGCACTCGAGGATGCGGTAGAGTTCGGGCGGGGCGAACGAGCCCGCCCGCCCCTCGATATCCCCCGAGAGCGGCATCAGGTCGGTCACCACGAGCGTCCCCGCGTCGCCGGAGAACTCCGTCTTGAGGATGTTGGTCTCCTCGACGTACCATTGCCGCCCGCGCCCTGCGCCCGGGACCGAGACCCTGAACCTGCCGCCCCGCCCGGCGTCGAGCAGGGCGGCAAAGACACTTGTCCGGTCGAGGTAGGGGAAGCAGCACCAGTCGATCGAGCCGTCCGTCCCGACGAGCGCAGCCGTCCGGAGGTTCCCGATGACGGCATAGTCGCTGATAGGTTTGTAGCCGTTCTTCTGCATGGTATCACCTGCCGACCGCGGGGAGGACCTCGCGCCCGAAGTCCTCGATGAACGCAGTCTGGTCTTTCGTCACGTTATGGAGGTAGATCCGGTCGATCCCGAGGTCCAGGAACTCCTGCAGCCGCTCGATGTGCCGGTCGAGGTCCGCCGAGATCAGGATCTTCTCCCGGAGGTCCTCGTCCCTGACGAACTCCCCCATGGCGTCGAACTCCCGCGGCGTCCTGACCTCGGTGATGAGGCCGCCGCCGACCATCATGTTCCGCCACTGGTCGTGCGCCCCTCTGAGCGCCTCCTCGTCGTCACGCCCGTAGGCGACGTCCAGTTTGAGGTAGATCGGTTTCCCCTCTCCCCCGCCCCTGCGGAAGAGGTCGATGATCTCCGCGAGCCGGCAGAGCGGTTTTGCCAGGGTGATGAGGCCGTCCGCCCACCCGCCGACCCACTCCGCGGTGCTGCAGGCGTTCGCCGCCCCGAGGAGAAGCGGAGGCTCGGGTGGGCGGGTGTAGAGCCGGGCTCTCTCGACCCTGACGGGTCCGTCGCGGGTGACGGTCTCCCCCGCCCAGAGGTCGCGCATAATCGTCGCGGCCTCGAGCAGCCGATCGTTGCGCTCTCTCCGGCCGGGCCAGCGTTCGCCGATGATCCCCTCGTTGAGGAGTTCGCCGCTCCCGATGCTCACCCAGAACCGGCCGGGGAACATCACGGCGAGCGTTGCGGCCGCGTGCGCCACGACTGCCGGGTTGTAGCGGTAGCCCGGGGCGGTGATGATCCCGAACGGCATCTCCGTGGCGTGCATCGCCGCACCGAGCCACGACCACGCAAACCCGCTCTCCCCCTGCCGCTCGCTCCAGGGGTGGAAGTGCTCTGAGGAGAGCACCGAGTGGAACCCCGCAGCCTCTGCCGCTCTCACATATCCGAGCAGATCCCCCGGCCCGAACTGCTCGTGGGAAGCGTAATAGCCGATCCCGTTCCTGTCCATACCTGAACCTCCGGTCCGCCCGTCACGCCGCCGGAAGAGGGGCCAGGCGGGCCAGGGCCGGCAGCACCTCTCTACCGAAATCGCCGATGAAGGTCTCCTGCTCGCGGTTGACGTTATGGAGGTAGAGCCGGGTGAAGCCGAGCTCGATGTCGGTCGTTAACCATTCGATGTGTTCGCTGAGGTCCGCTGAGGTCCGTAACTCGCTCGCGACCTCTTCTGCGGTGATGAACTCCGCGGCCGCGTCGAGCTCTTCGGGCGTCCGGAGGTTCTCGAGCACCGGTCCTGAGAGGATATTCGCCCGCCACTGGTCGTGCGCCCCCTGCACGGCTTCTTCGTGGCTCCGGGCGTAGGAGAGGTCGACCTTGAGGTAGAGCGGTTTCCCCGCCCCGCCGCCGCGGCGGAACGCCTCCACCATCTCTCTGAGTTGCTTCTCCGGCCTCGCTGTGGTGATGAGGCCGTCCGCCCATCCTCCCAGCCATTCGGCCGTTTCGGGGGAGAGGGCGGCGCCTATCAGGTTCGGCGGTTCGGCAGGGCGGGTATGGAGGTGCGCCTCGACGGTGCGGATCATGCCCGTGGTGGTCACGGTCTCGCCCGCCCAGAGCCTGCGCATGATCGTCGCGGCCTCGAGCAGCCGCTCGTTCCGCTCCTCTTTGGGGGGCCAGGCGTCGCCCGTGATCCCCTCGTTGAGGAGCTGGCCGCTCCCGACGGCGACGAAGAACCTGCCGGGGAACATCTCCGCAAGGGTTGCTGCCGCCTGTGCGGCGATGGCCGGGTGGTAACGCTGCACAGGCGCGCAGACGACGCCCGCGGAGAGCGAGGTCGCCTGCATCGCCGCACCGAGCCACGACCAGGAGAACCCGCTCTCCCCCTGGGCAGGGGTCCAGGGGTTGAAGTGATCCGATGAGAGCATGCTCCGGAACCCGGCGTTCTCAGCGCGCTGTGCGAGGTGCAGCAGCGAGCTCGGGGGAAACTGCTCGTGTGATGCGTGGTAGCCTATCGTCACCTCTGGTTCTGCCATATTAACGCCTCCGTATCGGTTCCTCGAACCGACGGGCAGACTGGACGTGAGGGTATTTAAATGTGCCCGCCCGGCGACCGTCGCTGGTAGAATGGGGATCCGGGGGTGCATGGAGGCACCCCGCCCTGGTCGTGGAAATCTCAATGGTGCCGGGCCGGCCGGGATTGCTTCATCTTCACGAGGTGGTTGTAGAGCAGCCCGAAGAGGCCCGCGGCTGCGAACCCGTCGATGAACCCCCATACGAGGCCGATGACGCTCCCTTTCGGGCTGACGCGGTACCCGGGGTATATCCGGCCGATAAGTTCCCCGTATACGTGTCCCCTCCCCTGCGTGCTCCGCGTGAGAAGCAGCCACCAGGTCAGGATAAAGACTCCCAGTCCCCAGAAGAGCCCTCCCGTGAGGGCGAACGCTTTCAGATCGAGTTTCATCGCATCGTCTCCTCCCCCCTTGCCGGGGGGCATCCCTCTCTTTTTAGCGTCAAGAAGGTGCCGCATCCCGGACCGGCATACCTCATGCCAGGCCGAAAATCTCGATGGCGATGTAGTAGACCGAGAAGGCTGCAAAGAATACGCCCACGGCAAAGGTCAGGACGGTGATGGAGAGGGACGGCCGGAGCTCGCGGGGCAGCGTCTTCCGGTTCAGGTAGAGCGTCGCGAACGCGACCACCGGGATGTGGATCGCCTCGACGATCCCCGCCATGCCGAGGAAGGTGACGGGCTCGGGCCAGACGACGATGAGGATGAGCGGCAGGACTCCCATCAGGCCGAGCAGGTAGACGTAGCGGTAGAACCGCATCGAGACCCAGCGCCCGGCCGCCCTCACCTGGCGGGCGATGAAGATCGACCCCTGGCCGAGCATCCTGGTCCAGCCGTCGAGGTTCGCGACGATGGTGCTCCAGAAGGCGAAGAATGCGGCAAGGATCATCAGCCACGCGCCCGGCGGTCCCCAGACGTCGCCGAGGAGGACCGAGAGGACCGCGGTCACCTCCGGGCCCTCTGGGAGGAGGCCCTGCGGCCGGAGGAGTTCGGTGCCCAGGATGAGGAGCGCGATGAGCAGGATGAGGACGATGCTTGCCGCGACCGTCGTCGAGAAGGTCATGATCCGGATCCAGTCGCGCATCCGCCCGGTCTCGGTCGGAGAGAGGTGGGCGATATCCGGCAGGCTCTCCTCCTCGATGACCGCCACCTCTCCTTCGCGCCGGTGGACGGTGTGGTAGGCGGCCCCGTAACCCCGGGCCGTGAGCCAGTAGGAGTACCAGATCAGGCCGGCGGCCCCCGACATCATGAACCCGATCCAGGGGAGGAGTTCGGCGAAGTCGACGTCGGCGGGGAGGGCCGGGACCAGGCCGGCGGCGAGCGGTTCGGTGCCGGGGAAGACGAAGGCCGCGGTGATGACCAGGGCGACGATGATGATGATGGCCATCACGATCGAGGCGTACTCTACACCTCTGTACTTCCCGAAGAAGACCAGAGTCAGCGAGATCAGCAGGAATATGACCGCCCAGGCCGTGAACCCGCCGGGAAGTGCGAGGATGATCGCGGAACTCGCAGCCCCCGCCATGCCGGTGATGGTGGTGACCGCGACGAAGAGTTGCGGGAGGATGATGATCCAGACCCCCCAGTTCTTCGGTCCGGGGAGGTTCTTGATCCCCTGGAGGAGCGACCCTCCCGTCACGACCGCATACCGCCCGATCTCACGGGCGAGGAGCGCCTTGAGGAATATCGCGAGGATGAGCGTCCAGAGGACGGTGTAGCCGTAGAGCGAGGCGATCCGCGGGGTGAAGAGGAGTTCCCCGGTCGCGATGGCCGAGATCATCCAGATGATCGCGGGCCCTATCCACGCGAGAAGTTCGCGGCCGCGGGGGGCCGGGGGGACGATGCTCCGGTCTTCGTCTGCCATGGTGTCACGTCCTCCCCGTCCGGGGTGAGGCCGCCCCCTGGGCGGGCCGGGTATAGATAAGTCTTCCCGGCGGCGGTCATCCCGCGGCACCCTGACCTCGTCCGGGCGAGCGGGCCGGGAACCGGAGAGGTCCGGGGCGGCAACGAGACCCCATGAGAAGAGCGGGTTGCGAGGTCGGGCAGCGGCTGCGGTTTCCCCTCCCCCTGCCTCGCTCGCAGATAGTCTACCGCAATCGAGCCCGACACGGTACATATGGGACCCGGGGGATCGCCCCTGACTTACTTCTGTTCCGGCACGCCGCAGTGTTCTTCCCCGGCCGGGCCTCCTTCCGCGAGATACTTCTCCGGATCTTCGAGGAACTTCTCCTTACAGCGAGAGGTGTGGAAGACATACTCCTTCCCTTTGTACCGGGCTCTATACAGGGGATACTCATCCTCTACGGGCATCAGGCATACCGGGCACAGTTCCACCATTCAGATCTCTCCTGTCCGTCGAGGCCCCTCGACGCCCTTCTGCTATTTAACTGCTATGAGGACTCGGATCCGGAGCCTCCACGGGGGCCTTTCGACGGACGGCAGCCCCTAAAGGTACGCCTCCGACGCATACCTCCGCATCATGCGGTGCGTGTGGAAGTGGGAGGCGATCTTCCCGATGGAGTTTCGCATCATCGTCGCCCAGCTGTCCTTCTCGTGGTAGAACTTCGGGATGATGAGATACTCGAGTTTGTTGTAGAGGTCGTCGAGTTCCATGGCTCTGCGGGCCTCGATGCCGATGATTGCATCAGGAGCCGGCCCGATCGCCCACCCGGTGTTTCCCTCCATCCATCCCTCCGCCCACCAGCCATCGAGGACGCTGAAATTGACCACGCCGTTGAACGCCGCCTTCATCCCGCTCGTGCCGCTCGCCTCATACGGGGGGAGCGGGGTGTTGAGCCAGACATCGACGCCCGAGGTGAGCAGTTTCGCGAGATCGATCCCGTAGTCATCGAGGAAGACGAGATCGACGTCGCCTTTCAGCGTCTTCCCGGCGGCATGGATCTCCCGGATCAGGCCCTTTCCCGGTTCGTCCCGGGGATGAGCTTTCCCGGCCATCACGACCTGGATCGGCCCTCTCCGGAGAACCTTCCTGAGCCTGTCGAGATCGGAGAAGAGGAGCGTGGCTCTCTTGTACCCGGTCATCCTCCGGGCAAACCCGAGGGTCAGGGTATCGGGCTCCAGGTCGGTGCCGGTCTTCTCGGCGATATACCGGAGCAGGGCGGCCTTTGCCTTCATATGGGCGTTGCGGACCTCTTCGTGGGGGACGGTGTCGATCCGCACCAGGAGGTCCGGTTCGAGCGCCCATCCTGTGAAATACCTGTCGAAGAGTTCCTTGAACGGCTGCGAGGTCCAGGTGCAGGGGTGGACGCCGTTGGTTATCGCCCGGATATGGTAGCCGGGGAAGAGTCTCGTGGAGGACTCCACGTGGGCGCGGGCCACCCCGTTCACGTAGGTGCTCAGGTTGAGCGCGAGCGCGGTCATGTTGAACCGGTCCTCCCCGGCGAAGACCCGGATCTCCTCCATATCGAACTCGTCGCCGAGGAGGTCGCGGGCCGTCTCGTAAGAGAACGAGAAGAACGCGGCGGCCACGGGCGTGTGGGTGGTGAAGACAGAGCGGTCCCGTGTCTTATTCGCGTCCATGTCGTTTCGCCGGAGGAGTTCCAGGGCGAGCAGGCTGGACTGCCCTTCGTTCATGTGGTACTTCAGGATGGTGAAGTTCAGGGCTTTCAGCATCCGGACGCCCCCGATGCCGAGGACGATGGCCTGTTTGAGCCTGTAGATCTCGTCGCCGCCGTAGAGGTGGCTCGTGATCAGCCGGTCTTCAGGGGTGTTCCCATTGACGTCGGTGTCCAGGAAGAGGATAGGGATGAGCGATCCTGCCGGGCTCTGGTAGTCGTAGATCCAGGTCTTCACCCTGACCACTCTCTCCCCGATCCGCACCTCCACGGTATCGGGGAGCTCCCGCATGAACGCCGACGGTTCCCAGGGATCGGGGTATTCGAGCTGGTCTCCGGTCTCCGATATCACCTGCCGAAAGTACCCCATCCGGTTCACCAGGGTGACGGCCACCATGGGAAGTTTGAGGTCCGAACCCGATTTGATGGTATCCCCGGCGAGAACCCCGAGCCCTCCGCTGTAGGTCCGGATCCCCTCCTCCAGTCCGATCTCCATGGAGAAGTATGCGACCCGCGCCCCTTCCAGGAACCTGCGCATGTGCTGTTCGTCGACGAAGTAATAGGTGCGGCCTCTGATCTCGACCCTGAACGGGGTCTTCTTTGTATCGATGGGTATGCCCCATACCGGATCCAGTGCGTTCACGACGTTTCCCCTCCTTGCGACCGTGGTGAGTCTCATCGCTCCATGCCCACCGGGCTCGCTAGATCCGGCGCTCGGTCACGGGTAGCTCCGGTGCCCCCACCCGGTCTCCGAAGGAACTCCGGAGGAGATAAAATTGATTTGCCCGTGCGGGTATTCGCCGCCATGCTGAGATTAGCAGTCGTCCTCTGCATACTCCTCTGTGCTCTCCCGGCGGCAGGCAGCGCCCATACGTCGCCGATGCACCCGGACGGGACCGGGTATGAGATGATGCAGACCCTCGAGGAGCGGTCGATGAACGCGACCGCCCACGAAGAGATGGAAGGCCTGATGGTGAAGATGATGGAGGGGAACATGACCTCCGCCGAGCAGGACCGGCTTGTTGAGTTGATGCACGAGTATCCGGCAGGCTACAGCACGATGTTCGACCGGATGACGGGAACCGGCTACTGCGGGCAGCAGGGCGGGGGGTTCTGGCACGATATGCCCTACTATGGCTGGATGGCGGTCATGATGCCTGTTGCGATGATCCTCGGCGGGCTCTTCCTCCTGGTCTGGCTGGTGGTCGGGATACTGGCGATCGTCTGGCTCGCCGGCCTCGTGGGGAGACGGTAGAGAGGCGTAAGGGTGCCGGGGAGAAACGGCGGCAGAAGCCGCCTGAAAACCGGGTAATGCCGGGTCCGCCCGCCGGCCGGGGATTAGGGATTCGCATCGGATGCCTTCTTGCACTTTGCGAAGCAGGAAGTTCAGGGTTGTTGCAGCCGCGGAGCCGCGCCCCTCTCGAGCACCCCGGGGTTCACCACGTTCTCCGGTCGGCCGGCCGCGAAGTGCTCGATATTCTGTATGGTGGTGAACGTGCACTCGTCCATCGACTCCTCGGTCAGGAACGCGATGTGCGGCGAGAGCAGCACGTTGTCGAGCTGCCGGAGCGGGCTCTCCTGAGGGAGCGGCTCGTGCTCGAAGACGTCGAGGCCTGCCCCGGCGAGACGCCGCGCAGCGAGCGCCTCGACGAGCGCCCCCTCATCGATCACCCGGCCGCGGGAGGTGTTGATCAGGATGGCGCCGGGCTTCATCAGGGCCAGTTCCCGCGCCCCGATCATCCGTTCGGTCGACGGGGTCAGGGGGACGTGAAGCGTGAGGATGTCCGACTCGGCGAGCAGCGTTTTTAAGTCAACGAACTCGAGGCCGAGCCGCCGGGCCCGTTCGGGACTGGGGTGTGCCGTGGTCGAGAGGACCCGCATGCCGAACCCGTGGGCAATCTGGACGACACGCGTCCCGATGTCGCCCGTGCCGATGACGCCGATGGTCATGCCCATCAGCTGGCGGCCGCAGTACTCCCGCCAGTCAAACCCGCCGCCCCGGAGCCGGGCATCGGCGACGTGGACCCGCCGCAGCAGGGCGAGGGCGTAGGCGAAGACGAACTCGGCCACGGCCTCAAAGGCGTAGGCAGGGACGTTCGAGACGACGACCCCCGCCCGGGTTGCCGCTTCGAGGTCCACGTGGTCGTATCCGGTCTGCCAGACCGCGACCATCCGGAGGTGCGGGGCCGCGGCGAAGGCGTCGGCACGCATCCCGTATCGGCCGACGACCACGACCTCCGCGTCGCGTATCCGGTCCCGGAACCCGGCGTCGTCGGCCGGGTAGGTGTCGTACACGTCGACCTCGCCGAGGTGATCGAGCCGGCGGCGGTAAGCCTCCGTCAGGAAGATCGGGTCTGCGACGACGATCTTCATATCCGCCTCACCCGCCGCTCCCCCGCAGGTAGATCTCGGGGTTCGCATCGAACTTCTTCTTGCAGGCGAGGCTGCAGAACGAGTAGGTCCTGCCCCGGTACTCGCTCGTGAACCTGACCTCCCGCTCCTCGAGCTCCATGCCGCAGACCGGATCTCGCACCGTCATGGCCTGGTGCCTCCGTCCTTTTGCTCATTCCGCCCCGAGGGGGCAGAGCCTGTGTGTATGCCGGGGGTCCGTATCGTACCGGCGGCAGCCTGCACGGCGTTCCCGGTCTCCTCGATCACATTGTTGACTGAGACATGGATCATGGGGTATGCAGAACAGTGATGTGCGATATATACCTTCTCCTCGGGTTGCCGGGTACCCGGTCCTCGATCCGGGCTCTGCCGCCAGCGTGCGCATATCGGCTCGCAGAGCGGGCGATGCCGACCTGTTCGGCGCACGGCTCGAACAGATCGACGCGCCGGCATACCCGGCTGCACGACCCGCTTTCCCCTCTCCTCTCCAGCCACAGCAGCGGCCGCCCGGGCGGCTCTCGACGCGATGGAGGGGGGATAGATTACGAAAATCCCTTATCAAGCGTCTCCTGGCTCTCCGGGTTCAAGCCGATGACATAGACCGATTTGCCCTGCTGCTGGTACTTGTGCACGACCCGTGCGATCGCTTCGACGGCCGACTGGTCCCAGATGTGGGAGTGCGAGAAGTCGATCCGGACCCGCTCCGGGTCGCCGGCGTAGTCGAAGAGACCGATGAACGAGGTCATCGTGCCGAAGAAGAGCTGGCCTTTCACCGTGTAGACCTTGACCCCGTCCGGCCGGATGCTGCCCGGCGCCGAGATGACCGAGAGTTTCCACCCGAATATCAGGGCCGCGAGGATGACCCCGGCGATGACTCCTTTTGCGAGATCGTGGGTGTAGACCACGATCGCGATCGTGAGAAGCATGACCGCCGCGTCGCCTGCCGGGATCTTCCTGAGGTCGCGGATCGAGTGCCACTCGAAGGTCCCGATCGCGACGACGATCATGACGCCGACGAGAGCGGCCATCGGGATCTGCGCAACGATGTCACCGAGCGCGATGATGAGGAAGATCAGGAAGAGGCCGGCGACGAGACTCGAGAGCCTGCCGGTGCCGCCGGATCTGACGTTGATGACCGACTGGCCGATCACCGCGCAGCCGGCCATCCCGCCGAAGAACCCGGCGACGCAGTTCGCAATCCCCTGCCCTCTGACCTCCCGGTCCTTATTGCTCTCGTATCGGTCATCTCGTCGACGATGGAGGCCGTCAGGAGCGACTCGAGCAGACCGACGATGACGAGCGTCTCCACGGTCAGCGGCACGGCGAGGAGGTGGAAGAGGGGGAGCGCTCTGGTGATCTCCCCCAGATCCCCGACGGTGAGGACGTCGGCCTTGGCGGCGATGGCGGCGGCGGTTACCACGATGATGGCGACGAGCGAGGACGGAACGGCCTTCGTCAACCGCGGGAGGAGGTAGATGATGGCGAGCGTCACGGCGACCATCCGACATGGGGCCGGGGGTGAGGGGATGATGAGGATTGCCCCTCACTCCCGTGCAGGAGAGATCGGAAAAAACTGCCTGACTGTGTGGAGAATCGAGATGAAATAAGGAGGCCAGGGCCGAGATTCGAACCCGGGTCGAGGGATCCACAGTCCCTTAGGATAACCAACTACCCCACCCTGGCAAGGTACTCATTATAGTTGGTAGTTCGATTTGATTAAGGTATCTCTTCGACACCTCCACGACTTAAAGACCTTCGGCCTTCTCGAACCCCGGACGTTCCGTCCACTCTCTCCCGCACCCTCCCGGGGATCGCAGGCGCCTCATGGCCCGCGCCCGCCGGGGTTCGTGCGATCTGCCGGCGACCCCGGGCCGGGGTGCGACTCCCCCTCACTCTCCGGGCCGGTGCGGGGGACGGCGCCCCGAAAGAGGAGGAGTTCGGGCGCTGGAAATCTGCAATTGCAGGGTGAATTATTAATAGACCCCATGTTCTATAACGTACCAGCGATCCGGGCGGCGCCCGGCACCCGGGGGCAGAAGAATCGCCTCTACCGGGGTTTGATTCGGGAGAAACGGCAAATATTCCGGATTTTTGAGGATCATCCGTCATACATCCTATACCGGAAGGTGATAACCATGGCAAAACAATCATCGATCAGGACCCCCATCGTCTGCGTGATGGGCCACGTAGACCACGGCAAGACGTCGCTCCTCGACAGGATTCGGGGATCGTCCGTGGTATCGACCGAGGAAGGCGCGATCACGCAGCATATCGGCGCCACGCTCGTTCCCATCGACGCGATCACCCGGATGAGCGGCGCGTTGAGCAAGGTCAGCGTCAACATCCCCGGCCTCCTCTTCATCGACACCCCCGGCCATCACGCCTTCACCACCCTCCGTGCGCGCGGCGGTGCGCTCGCCGACATGGCCATCGTCGTCGTCGACATCAACGAGGGCTTCCGCCCCCAGACGATCGAGGCCCTCCAGATCCTGCGCAACTACAAGACGCCGTTCGTGATTGCGGCAAACAAGGTCGACCGCATCCACGGCTGGCGCGTCCAGCAGGGCCAGCCGTTCGCGAAGACCTTTGCGCAGCAGAACGAGCGTGTCCAGGGCACGCTCGAGACGAAGGTCTACGAACTCGTCGGCAAACTCTCCGACCTCGGCTTCAGCTCCGAGCGGTTCGACCGGGTCTCGGACTTCGCGCGGAACATCTGTATCGTCCCCACGAGCGCCATCACCGGCGAGGGCCTCCCCGACATCCTCATGGTGCTGATCGGGCTTGCCCAGCGCTACATGACCGAGAACCTCAAAGTCAGCGCCGACGGTCCCGGTGCCGGCACCGTCCTTGAGGTGAAGGAGGAGCGGGGGCTCGGGATGACGCTCGACCTGATCCTCTACGACGGCACCCTCAATGTCGGGGACGAGGTTGTCGTGGCAGGGAACGATCAGATCATCGAGACGAAGGTCCGGTCCCTCCTGAAGCCCCGGCCGATGAAGGAGATCCTGATCGAGGAGCGGTTCGAGCGCGTCAAATCCGTCACCGCCGCCGCGGGTATCAAGGTCGCCGCCCCGAAACTCGACGGGGTCATCGCGGGCTCCCCCTTCCGGGTTGTCCGGGGCGGCAACCGCGACGAGATCATCGAGCAGGTCCGGCACGAGGTCCAAGATATCCAGGTGACCCTCTCCGATATAGGGGTCCTCATCCGGGCGGACACCATCGGCGCTCTCGAAGCCCTCTCAAAGGAACTCGAGGGCCACCATGTCCAGGTGATGCGGGCCGCCGTCGGGCCGGTCACCCGCCACGACGTCATCGAGGCGGGAACGATCCGCGACCCCCTCTACAGCGCGATCGTCGCCTTCAACACCCCTGTCCTGCCGGACGCGGTCGACGCCCTCGCGGACGCCGCGATGTCCCACGTCAGCATCTTTGAGGGCGGCGTCATCTACCAGCTCCTCGACGACTACATCGAGTGGCGCGAGGAGAAGAAGCAGGAACTCGAGCGGCAGCAGTTCGAGAAACTGATCATGCCGGCCAAGATCCGGATCCTCCCCAACTGCGTCTTCCGCCAGAGCAACCCGGCGGTGGTCGGCGTCCGGATCCTCGGCGGAAAACTCCAGAGCGGCGTCGACCTCGCCCTCCCGAACGGCAAGAAGATCGGCCGGATCAAACAGATCCAGGCCAAGAACGAGACGGTCCAGGAGGCGGAGGCGGGCAAAGAGGTCGCGATCTCGATCGAGGGCCCGACCGTCGGCCGCCAGATCAACGTCGACGACGACCTCTACGTCGACGTTCCCGAGCGGCACGTGAAGGTGATCGAGCGGGAGATGATCAACCAGTTGAGTTCGAGCGTGCGGGAGACACTCGAAGAGTTCACCATGCTCCGGCGCCGCGAGGACCCCTTCTGGGGGAAGTGACCCCCTTGCGCTCGCCGGTCCCGGAGCTCCGGGCTCTTGCCCTGCCGCCGGTGAGAGGCCGGGGGATCCCCGGCACCTCTCCGGCTCCCGTTCCCGGGCCGATGAGGTATGCTTTTTAATACCATATTATCAAACTGTATAGGTACTTTCGAAGGAGTCGTCATATGGTGGATTTCAAAATCATCCTCTCAGACCCGGAGACCGGGCGTTCATACAAGATCGATGCAGCCGATCCGGCCGCCAGAGCGCTCATTGGCAAGCGCATCGGCGACGAGGTCGACGGGAGCATCTTCGGCCTTGCGGGCTACACGATCAAACTCACCGGCGGTACGGACAAGACCGGTATCCCGGCACGCCGCGACCTCCCCGGACCGGCAAGGAGGAGGCTCCTCCTCTCCGAGGGCGTCGGGTTCCACCCGGTCATGGACGGGGAACGCCGCAGAAAGTCGGTGCGGGGCAGCGAGATCAGCGCCGATTTCGTCCAGATCAACGCCGCCGTGAAGCAGAGCGGTGCAAAACCCTTATCTGAATACTTCGGACAGCCCGAGGCGGCTGCCGAATAATCAGCACCCATTTTTTCCTTCTGATCCGTTCTTCCGGGATGACCTGCCGCGTATCCTCATCCCGGTCACGGGGAAGATAGTTCCCCGCGGGGATCGGTCCTACCCGCCTCGCCAGGGTTCCCCGAGCGTGGCAGGGCAGGTGTCGCGGAGCGTGCACGCCCCGCAGTTGCGGGCGTGCGTGGGGCGCCTGGATCTCGCGGTATACACTGCGGATCGGCGGAGTGGGCCCTGCGCACCTGTCTAATGTTGTGCCTGACAAAGTGCTAAATAGCATCACAGTGTCTGGCGTGGGCAACTGCCTTCCCGAAGGGGTTCACCAGGGTGACGCCATTGTCAGGGACTGTCCAGAATTTTCGAGATAAAGGGCTCAATCCGATTAAAAGCGCCGCAAAGAAGGGCGTCTCTCTCGTACAGCGCCAAAAACGGATGATCTGCGATTACTTCGGAAGCAGGATGATCCAGAACTGGGATAAAATTCCCGGAGGTTACATCACCACGATCAACTCGGTTGCACTCGACGATGTCCTCCGGGTCTATTACGATGTCCTCCAGATCCATCACGAGTTCTGCGACATTGCCTCGGACGGATCATTTGATCGCTATTCCAGGATCTTCAGCCAGGTCTTCTACGTTGCGAAGTTAGACGCAGGGGTCGTCGGATACTCTGTCTACTGCGTTAAGCCCATGCTGACCCTCTGCGGCATCAGGAAAACTGCCGTGCTCTACTCGATGGCAGTTGATAGGGAGCACCGGGGACAGGGTATCGGGGAGCAGTTACTCATTATCAGCGTCCGGGAGATGCAGTTGAACGGCATCAACAAGATAGTCCTGTATGTCGGCAAAGAGAACATCCCCGCCCAGTTGCTCTACACGAAACTCGGATTCGTTGTGACGGGCGAGCTCGCAGGTGCCAGCGACGGGGGGGAGCCGTACTACAGAATGGTGCTGCGACTGCCGGCTATCCCTGCCTGAGATGCCGCTCCGGGCCGGCGGCCCCCCGCTCCTTACCGCTGCTTTGCGACCGACCGTTCCAGAGCGGGGAGTTTGTCCTCGAACGCCACCCCGTATTTCCGTGCGAGGATGACCGCCGCCGCCTCCGCCCGGAGGTTGCCGTCGAAGTGGTCGGTCACGACCCGGTGGAGCTCCGCAAAGACCTCCTGCGGCGGCTTTCCCGTGGCGGCGGCGACCCGCCCGATCAAGTCCTCGTAGGGGTTCTCGGCCGCGAGGACTTCCGAGGTGGGCTTGAAGCCGAGGGGGATCGAAACCTCTGCGATATCAAAGAGCGGCCGGATGGATCCCCCGTCCACCGCGACAAGCCCTTCCGCGATCGCCCGCTCCAGGAGTTGGTTTGCCTGCTCCTTGTTCATCCATTTCCGGTCGATGGCGATGTAGAAGACGAACTCGCTCCTCTGCAGCCGATCTTTGCGCATGTGCTTGAACGGCGCGGCAACCGCGATCCTGACGCTCACTCGCAGGCACCCTTGAGCAGGCTTCGCAGGTCCATCGCATCCATATCGCCGAGGCGGCTCTCTTTTGCTACGTAGCATTCCGTCACCGGCCCCTTATCGACGAGCCGGAGGTAAAAGACGTTCTCCGAGACCGGCAGCCGTTTGTCGGGGGTGAGGAGCGTCTTCTGCAGGCCGACCCGGAAGTCCGCCACCTCGGTGATGGCACCGGCGCGCGTGAGCGTGGCATCGAGGTCCTGGAACTGCGTCCGGCCGTCGGCGACCTGGAGGACGATCCGCTCCTTGACGAGGCCGTCAGGGCCCCTGCCGGTCGTATGAGTGTCGTGCATCCGGGCCATGCAGGCAAGGACATCCTGGAACGGCCGGGCGAGCTCGAAGTCGAGATCGATGGACTGGGGGAAACGATGGTATATCCTGCGCATCACTAGAAGTGACGCCCGCGGAACGTAAAAAGGATATGATCCCGCCGGAGCGCAAAGGTTTTTGACATACCCCGCCCTCCCGGCACCCATGACCGACCACCTCACCCTCCTCCAGGTGAACGACTCGCACGGTTACCTGGAGCCGCACCAGGAACTCTTCTACACTGCGGGCCTGCCGGAGTACCGGATCGCCGGCGGGTATGCCCGGATCGCCGCGCTCCTCGAGGGGATACGGGATACTCGGGGCGAGAGGGTGCTTTCGTTCGACTGCGGCGACACCATCCACGGGACCTACCCTGCCGTCCAGTCGAAGGGTGAGGCGCTCGTCCCGGTCCTGAACGCCCTCCGCCTCGATGGCATGACCGCCCACTGGGAGTTCGCCTACGGGCCGGAGCAGTTCCGGAAGGTGGCCCGCGCCCTCGACTATCCCGTTCTCGCCGTCAACTGCTACGACGACGCGACCGGCGACCTTGTCTTTCCACCATCCGCGGTCTGCGAGACCGAAGACCTCCAGGTGGGCGTCATCGGAATCGCCGCGACCATCGTCGACAAGGTGATGCCGGAGTCCTTCTCGGAGGGGATCCATTTTACCCTGGGGAACGAGGAGCTTCCGGAGCATATCGCCCGGCTCCGCGACGAGGAGGGGGTGGACCTCGTCGTGGTGGTCTCGCACCTCGGTTTCCCGCAGGAGGTGAAACTCGCGGGTGAGGTGGACGGGATCGACATCCTCCTCTCGGGGCACACCCACAACCGCCTCTTTGAGCCTGCGGTCGTCAACGATACGATCATCATCCAGTCCGGCTGCCACGGCTCCTTCCTCGGCCGGCTTGACCTCGCCGTGGAGAACCGGCGGGTGAAGCGCTACTCCCACGAACTGCTCGTCGTCGGGGAGGAGATCCGGCCCGACCCCGAGGTCGAGGACCTGGTCGCGGGGGTCGTGGACCCGCACCGCGAACGCCTCTCGCGGGTCGTCGGGGAGACCCGGACGGGGCTCTCGCGGACCACGGTCCTTGAGGCCACGATGGACAACCTCCTCCTGCAGGCGATCCTGGACGTCACGGGCGCGGAGATGGCGTTCTCGAACGGCTGGCGCTACGGCGCCCCGGTGCCGCCGGGCCCGGTGACGGCAAACGACCTCTGGAACATCATTCCGGTCAACCCACCGGTCTCGACGGTCGAGATCACGGGCCGGGAGCTCCGGGCGATGATGGAGGAGAACCTGGAGCGGACCTTCTCGCGCGATCCCTACGAGCAGATGGGGGGTTACGTGAAGCGGTGTATGGGGATCAAACTCTACTGCAAGCTCGAGAACGCGCCCGGCCTCCGGATCCAGGAGTTCTTTGCCGGCGGGAGAAGGCTCGACCCGGACACCGTCTACCGTGCCGCGTTCGTCACCGGCCAGGGCGTCCCGCCGCAATACGGGATGAACCGGGAGAACCTCGATATCCATGCGATCGAGGCGCTCGAACGCTACCTCGCCCGGGGTCCCGCGAGCGCCGAACTCCACGGGAGCGTGACGGCGATATGACACCGGAAAAGGTCGTCTTCCACCTTGACGAGCGCGAGAAGGTGCCTCTCGTCCTGAATAACGTGAAGAATCTCATCGACGAACTCGAAGGCGTCGAGGTCGAGGTGGTCGCCCACGCCGGGGGGGTAGAAGGGCTCCGCACCGGCAGCTCCCATGCGGAGCTCATGGAGCGGCTCGCGGAGAGCGGCGTCCGTTTCGTCGTCTGCGAGAACACCCTCCGCTCCCGGAATATCCTGCGCAGCGACTTCCCCGGCTACGTCGGGACCGTTCCGTCCGCTATCGTGGAGCTGGTCGTCAGGCAGGCTGAAGGCTGGCGTTACCTCAAGCCGTGAAAAAAAAGTATTATGCGATCAGGACGGCGTTGACGACGCCGTCCTGGCTGGGTCTGCTGACGATCCGTGCGCGGCCCATCTCGGTCCTGATGATGGCGCCCTTGGTCAGGAGGTTCCGCCGGACGTAGTTGGGGTTGGCGCTGTTCGCCTCGACCGTCTCGATCTTCACTTTCCGGGTCGTACCGTCCGCGGGGTTCGCGACCGTCGCGTAGTCGAGCCGGAGTGCCCGGACCTTCTGGTTGCCCCCGAAGGTGCGGACGATCTTCTTGCGTTCTTCACCGATGTGCGTTTCTGCGGGAGCTCTGCCGATCTCCGCTCTCATCTTGCCCCGGGAGGTGTGGTAGCGCCCGCCGGAGGGCTTCCGTACTGATCTTCCTTGCCACTGCATGTGACCACCGAAATATACTCTGCTGAGGATGCGGTACCCCCAGGGGATAGCGATCTCTCGTTAAAGTGCTATAACTATTCGAGACCGGGATATTTAACCCTGCTGATCACGCGAGGATCGCGTCAA
Source organism: Methanoculleus caldifontis (assembly GCF_032842345.1). Taxonomy (NCBI): domain Archaea; kingdom Methanobacteriati; phylum Methanobacteriota; class Methanomicrobia; order Methanomicrobiales; family Methanomicrobiaceae; genus Methanoculleus; species Methanoculleus caldifontis. The sequence goes on from NZ_WBKO01000001.1 coordinate 1,046,050, forward strand.
GCAGCGCCTCGAGCCCTTCGCCGGTCTTCATGTTCGTCTTAAAGACCTTCATCTCCGGGTTGTAGCGGTGCATGTCGCGCTCCATCCGGTCGAGGTCGGCGCCGACGAACCCTGCGAGGTCGACCTTGTTGATGACGCCGATGTTGCTCCCGCGGAACATCATCGGGTGCTTGTTCACGACGTCATCCCCTTCGGTCGAACTGACGATGACGATCCTCTTCTCGGCGCCCAGGCGGAAGTCGGTCGGGCAGACCATGTTCCCGACGTTCTCGATGAAGAGGACGTCGATCTCATCGAGCGGCAGGTGCTCGATGGCGTGCTCGACGAGGTGGGCGTCGAGGTGGCACTCCTTCCCGGTATTGGCGTTGTAGGCCGGGACCCCGGCTGCGACGATCCGCTGGAAGTCGTCGTCGCCGTAGACGTCCCCGGCGATGGCGCCGGCGCGGAGGCCCCGCTCTTTGAGTTTCGGGGCGAGCCGCTCGATCAGGGCGGTCTTTCCCGACCCGATGGCGCCGAGGAGGTCGAACGCCCGGATCCCGTGACCCCTGAGGTGGGCGGCGTTGGCGTCGGCGATCCGGTTGTTGACGTCGTAGATGTCCTTCTCCACGTGGACGTCGATGTGGTGCATGGTATATACTGTGATCATGATCTGTTTATAGGTTAACACGCCCAAACCCTACGACAATGAGCGCAGAACGCATCCTGTACCCCTGTTATTTCGACGCCACGCTCCAGCGGCGGGAAGGGCGTCGCGTCGCGAAAAACCTCGGCGCGAAGTCCCCGGAGCTTGCCGCGATCGAGGCGGTCCTGCGGCGGATGAAGGTCCCGCACCGCGTGGAGGAGCACCACCACCCCGCCCGGTGGGCCGAGCGCGAGGGCCGGATCGTCGCGGAGTGGGAGGGGAGCAAGGAAGACCTGATCCGGAAGGTCGCCCGCGGCCTCTCGGGCCGGAAGTGACCGGGATGTACGACCTGCACACCCACACCATCCTCTCCGACGGCGAGCTCCTCCCGACGGAGCTCGTCCGCCGGGCCGCCGTCCTCGGCTACGAGACCCTGGCCGTCACGGACCACGCGGACGCCTCGAACCTTGCGCACCTGGTGGAGGCGGTGGGCGAGGTCCGCGACGCGGCGCGGTGCTACGGCGTCGACCTGCTCGTCGGGGTGGAGCTCACCCACGTCCCGCCCACGCTGATCCCGGCGCTTGCACGCGACGCAAAACGGCGTGGCGCCGATATCGTCGTGGTCCACGGGGAGACGGTCGTGGAACCGGTGGCGCCGGGGACCAACCGCGCCGCCTGCACCTGCGAGGACGTGGACGTGCTCGCGCATCCCGGTCTCGTCACGGAGGAGGATGCGCGCGAGGCTGCCACGCGGGGGATCGCGCTCGAGATCACCTCCCGTGGGGGGCACAACCGGACCAACGGTCACGTTGTGCGGGTGGCGCGGGAGGCCGGCTGCAGGCTGGTGGTCGATTCCGATACGCATGCGCCGTCGGATCTTATGTCAAAAGAGGCACGGTGGGCGGTTGCCTGCGGTGCCGGGCTTACGGGGGCGGAATCCCGGGAGGTTCTCTCCTGGGACATAAAACGGCTTCTGCAGAAATGAGATGAAGTATTTATATTTTAGCAAAACCTTTTTATGGGCGAGAGATCCATATATATGTGTTACTAAATACCTCCAACTATAGTATCCCCTAGAGGTTGCAGTTTGCGGTTAATCGGACGTTCTGTAAGTGTTTGTGGTAGTCGCTTGTTAATCTTGCGATGTGATGCTGCACAGTTGCCCCGCCTCTACGGTGAGGCTGTAGATCGCCGGTTGAAGCCCGTAGGGAAGGTAGTTGATATCCTTGGGAATATATCCTCTCCCTATGCCGTAGTCATCTGCTACAGCGGCTGTTCGGTGCAGGTTGGCGAGAAGATCTTTGCAAAATAGGTGTAGAAGCGATGGCAGAAGTAGAAAAACTCAAGCAGCTGCAGTTGCAGCGTGAGGCCCTGAAGAAGAGAGGGGAGCAGCAGAAGGTCAAGGAGACGGAGAAGAAGCGGACCGAGGAGACCGTCCAGTCCGTCTGTCCCGAGTGCGGCAGCCGCCAGCTCGTCCACGACTACGAGCGTGCCGAACTCGTATGCCAGAGCTGCGGCCTGGTCCTCGACGAGGAGTTCATCGACCGCGGTCCCGAGTGGCGTGCCTTCGACCACGACCAGCGGATGAAGCGTTCCCGTGTCGGCGCACCGATGACCTTCACGATCCACGACAAGGGTCTCTCGACGATGATCGACTGGAGGAACCGCGACTCCTACGGCCGTGCTATCTCGAGCAAGAACCGCGCCCAGCTCTACCGGCTCCGGAAGTGGCAGGGGCGGATCCGGGTCTCGAACGCGACCGAGCGGAACCTGGCGTTCGCGCTCTCGGAACTGGACCGGATGGCCTCCGCGCTCGGCCTGCCCCGGAACGTGCGGGAGACCGCCGCCGTGGTCTACCGCGACGCGGTGGACAAGAACCTGATCCGCGGCCGGAGTATCGAGGGAGTCGCCGCGGCCGCGCTGTATGCGGCCTGCCGCCAATGCAGCGTGCCGCGGACGCTCGACGAGATCGCCGAGGTATCCCGTGTATCGAGGAAGGAGATCGGGCGCACCTACCGGTTCATCTCGCGCGAGCTCGGATTAAAACTCCTGCCGACGTCCCCTATCGATTACGTACCGCGCTTCTGCTCGGGCCTCAACCTGAAGGGTGAGGTCCAGAGCCGTGCGGTCGAGATCCTCCGGCAGGCTGGAGAACGCGAACTTACGAGCGGCAGGGGCCCAACGGGCGTCGCTGCGGCCGCTATTTACATCTCCTCGATCCTCGGCGGAGAGCGGCGCACCCAGCGCGAAGTCGCGGAAGTCGCAGGCGTGACCGAGGTCACGATCAGGAACAGATATAAGGAACTAGCAGAAAAATTAGATATCGAGATCATACTCTGATCTCATATCTTCCCACACTCCTGGGCTCGTAGATCAGGGGTAGATCGCTACGTTCGCAACGTAGAGGCCGCGGGTTCAAATCCCGCCGAGTCCATTTTCCTGTTTTCGCACTGTGTTCTTCACATAACTTCTATCCCGTTCTGCAAGGTCTCCAGGCGACCGGAGGTCGTCGGGGGTTTTGAGCGGGGCGCAGCCCCCTCAGTCCGACTATGGGCCACATTCCATTGCCTCTGTCGGATGGTGCGCGATCGGGAGGTTCTTTTTCCGGCTCCTCCGATCTCTCCAGTACGGCGCAGAGGAGACCGGAGCGGGTTGAGGGGGGGGGTGCGCATGAAAGAACGGGTCAAAGAAACCGGCCCGGGGACCGGTATCCGCCGGCGCGGGGCACCCCCCGTCTATCCCCAGGTGAAGTTCCGTACCGGCTCCTCCGGCAGCACCAGCACAAACCTGGCTACTCCCTGCAGGGAGACGTCTGCAGACGCTTTGTTCGAGTATGGGTTGACGTAGGTCTCAAGCATCGTCCGGTTCCCGGCCTCATCCTCCCGTGCCATCGCCAGATCCCACTGTGAGTACCGGTCGTCCCTGACCGCCGCGTCGCTGACGAACCAGTTCTCCGGCGGGAAGCAGCACGACGCGACATCGTTCCTGTAGTAGAGGGTCAGTTCGCCGCTGACGTCGGCGTCGCCCGCATCGAACTCCCACCGCCGGTCGATGCCGGGATTCTCAGATGTCTCGTTCACTGCGGCAGCGATCGTGCCCGGTTCCCGCACCTCCGAGACCTCAAAGGTCGCGATCACCCAGCCGTCGGAATCGGTGAAGTGGACGAGGCTCTCTTCCGGGTCAGCCGGTATCTCAGCGGAGGCGGCATACGGTTCTCCGGGGACGGGATGGATCGCTCTGTCGAGGAACTGGTAGCGGAGCCGCACAAAGTCCTGGATCGTCTCGGTGTGATACGCCAGGTAGCCGAGATCACCGTGATGGTTCTGCGGGTGCAGCACGAACGCGTCTTCCCCCGGCGTGACGTTCAGGCTCTCGCCGATCGCCTCCTCGTGGAGAGCAAGCTGCCCGGCATAGTAGTCTTCCGTGAAGACCTCGTCCATCAGGTAGACCATGCGGGCTTCAAGCCTCTCGCGGAGCGCGGGGGTCTGGAGGAACTTCTCCACCAGGTCATTGTCCCACCCGCCTGCCACCGGTGACTCATATCCGAAGTAGTCGTTGACCGTAGAATCTCTCCGGCTGTGCGAGCCGAACGTCAGGTCCTTGTCCCAGGGTATGACCACCCACCCGGCGTCCGGGTCCTCCGTGTCCAGGTAGAGCCAGTAGTCGTCGCCAAAGGAGTCGACGTCGCCGATGAGGTAATGGATCGCCAGCCAGTCGATGAAGTTCTCCTCATCGAACCGCTCGATGAACCCCTCCTCGAACTCCGTCCCGGCGGGAGTCCGGTAGACCCAGGAGACGAGGTCATGGACCGCCCCCCAGTCCGGGTCGCCCCGGCTGTCCATGGTCGTCTCGAGGAATGCTTCCGGTTCGTCCTGCTCATCGATAGGATACCCGAAGGCAGAGAGGCGCCCGATCCCCGGCTCATAGTAGTGCCCCCGGAAATCGTCGGCGATCAGCGTCCCTGCAGGGTCGAGGCCGTTGCTTGCAAGCAGGTCGCCGTCGACCCGTTCCACGTGGACGTACAGACCCTCGTAGACGCCGTTGATGTACAGGTCGAAGTGTTTCGTCCTCGACGCGGGCTCTCCGAGGACGTGAAAGAGGTCCATCGAGAGTTTCTCCCGCATCATCGTGGGGTCGGTGTAGGTGGCCTTCAGGTTCATTACGTTGCTGCCGAAGAGGAACTCCTGGGGTTCGATGAACCGTATGTCGAACGATTTCTTGGGGAGCTCCCGTGACGAGGTGCCCCGGAACCGCACCCCCTCGATCTCGATCTCCTCGCCGTCGGGCGAGAGCCGCACGGAGCCGTTCAACCGCTCGTCGGATCCATCTCCGCGGCTGTACAACTCGGCGAGATCGCTCTCCTCCATGAAGAGGTAGAGGTCCAGCACGCCGGAGTCGGAACCGCTCACATTCGCCTGCCCCGACGCTGCAGGTATGGTGAAGGCCATTGCGGCCAGCACGAAGAGCATGCCGGCCACTGCCCGGGCCGTAGAATCCATTGCCATGGGCCGGAGTCATGCCGTCAGACGGCATTAAGGTTGCCCGCCCGGGCGAGCGGGAACCGCAGTGCCGGGTATATTGATGGGCGGACGACCGGGCTCACGGGGTTACGCCGTCGTCACTTCTTCGCCTGCTGCCGGGCGATCCGCTCTTCCCCCTTCTTCGATTGCTCGTGCTCCGCCCGCGGCGTCGGGGTCTCGGGCGCCCCCGGCGGGCGGCTCCGCTCCCGCCCCTCGTCGCCGAGTTCGGCGGGGACCGGGCTGTAGACGATATCGGTCCCCTTATCCTCGAACGGTATCTCCTCATCGGGCCGGTCTTCCCGCTTTCTCCTCTGCTCCTGTGCCATCCACATCCTCCCGGGCGGCCCTTGCCATATGCCGGAACCGTCCGGATGGTGCTCGGCGGGATGTGTAAAAGTCCTGCCGGTGGAGGGGGGGAGCCCGCCGGCGCAGGCATCGGAGAGCGCTCCCACCCCATTTTATCCTCCGAGGAGAGTTGAGAGTCTAGCGCCCTGTTTCAGTCGACGTGGGTAAATGCCGGGTATCCCGCAGACTCGTTGCCCCGTATGAAGATGCCGGCTTGATAGAGTGCGGTTGAGTTGACACCAAAGGGGGGTGTTCCCAGATAGTCGTGCCAGCGGGAGAGGAACTCCTGCCTCGGTATCTTGCCGCGCGTCCCGAGCATGGCAGGATCTTCGAAGTACACGTTCTCACTGTCAAACCCGATCACGACCATGTAGTGCCCGTCCTCCCAGTCGGTGTCCCAGCTGAACTCCTCCGGGTCAGTATCCGCCCACGCCTGGCAGGCGATGATGACCGGGTTCTTCTCCGCAACCGACCGCTCGAGATCGGCAAGCGTGAGGTTCAGTCTCAGTTCTGCGGAGAGTCCATACTCCCGGGCGACGCGGACGATTGCATCCGGGGGAGTGCCTGTCTCAGGGGTTGTGCCGAGTTTCTGCATAAGGACTCCCTCGCGTACGTCGATCCCCTGGTAATTGAGCACTGCCTGTAACGATGCGGCCCCACAGGAGTATGGCTGGCTCTGCCGGACATCCGGGACGCCGGTCAGGAGATTCGAGAGATTCCCCGACTCCGGGCCCGCGATATTAGAAGCAGCCTCTTGATTCGATCCCTGCAGACAGCCGGCAGAGACCGAGATCCCGAATAAGAGTATGCATGTAGCGATATAGAGCGAAAGGCCCCTGTGCATCCTGGAAACCTCGATATAGTGAGTTGCCCGGCTGTCGGTTAAGGCTTGTCTTTGGTGCGTTCGGGGCTTCTGCAGGAATAGAAAGGGAGGTGACCCGACCCCGACACACGATGGCTGCCGGTGGAGGAAGAGGGTCCGCTCCCCTCCCCATGCGTCACCGACGTCGGAAGAGGCTCCCGGCCACGGCGGCCGTGACGGCGACGATCCCGATCAGCGCCCCCGCTCCCCCGGCCCGGGTCGGCGTCGCCACGGGTGTCGCGTTCTCTGCCGGGCCTGTCGGCGCCGGCACCGGCACATCGGCCGTCCTGAAGATGAAGGCCTGCTCCCCGGCGCCCGCGGCAAGGTAATCGCCGCTCCGGGAGAGGGCGACCGCCGTCACGGGGGCCCCGGCATCAAACGACCAGCGTGCGTTCCCGGCGCCCGAAAAGAGGTGCACGGACCCGGCCGCGGTACCGGCCGCGACCGCCTCCCCCTGCCGGGATATATCGACGGCGAGGACGTCGCCTCCGGTCCGGTTCGTCCAGAGGAGGCCCTCGCGTGGCCGGTAGCACTCCAGATCGCCTCCCTCCTTCCCGACCGCCGCGAACCGCCCGTCCGCGGAGAGGGCGAGCGTGAGGATGGGAGCTCCGGTGGGCATCGCCCAGACAAGTCCCCCTTCCCTGTTGTAGATCAGGAGGGCGCGGTCACGGCCCCCGGCGGCGACGACCGACCCGTCACGGGACACGTCGACAGCGGTGATCGGGCCGCGGGCGAGCGCCTGCCAGGCCCGGGTCCCCTGCCTTCTGAGGAAGTGGATAGCGCCGTTGTCGCTCCCGGCGACGATGTAATTGCCGTCGGCGGTGAAAGCGACGGTCGGCACGACCGGGGTGGTGATGGGAGACACCGGTGAGCTTCCGCCTATCGAGGCGTTCCACCGTTCCGCGCCCAGGTGATCGAAGAGGGTGATGCGGTTGCCTCCCACCGCGAGGGCCCGGCCGTCCCCGGAGAACGCGAGGTCGCGGACGGGTCCTGCGACGCTCGCGGTCCAGTAGCGGTTGCCGTTCCTCTCGTCGAGGAGGAGCACCTCGCCCGCATCGGTCCCGGCGGCGATATAGTTCCCGGCGTCCGCGGCGGCAACCGCCGTCACCGCGTTCCCGGCGCTCACGTTCCAGGCGATCGTGCCGTTCCGCTGCAGGCAGACGATGCTGCCCTCTCCGGTTCCCGCGACCATGTACCGGCCGTCTGCGGCGATCGCAACGTCGTTGACGATGCCGCCCGCGGGTATGCCGTAATAGGATGAATCCTCGCCGGCGGCTGCCGGGACCAGGACGGCGATAAGGACGATCAGCAGTGCTGCTCTCTTCATGGTAACGCTCTTCTCCAGGTCTCTACTTTTCCGTTTGAGTTCATAAACTGTCCTGTGGACCTCCCGCGGAAGTTTGAAGGCGGCAGGCGCGCAACCACTCCGTCAGGTGAATTTTATGACGGAACGATCGGAGAAGGCGGTCGCCTGCTTCATGCAGGGCTGTAATTGTGCACAGGCGGTCAGTTCGGTCTTCGCCCGCGACGCCGGGGTGCCCGAGGAGGTCATCCTCCGTGCGGCCACCGGGTTCGGCGCCGGGGTGGGGCGTACCGGAGGCGCATGCGGGGCCGTGTCGGGGGCGGTCCTCGCGATCGGGCTCATCTTCGGGAGCACCGAACCTGAGGAGAAGGAAGCGAAGGACCGGACCTACGCCGTCACGCAGGAGTTCATCTCCCGCTTCGTCCGGAAGCACGGCACGGTCTCCTGCACCGGGCTCCTTAACTGCGACCTCTCGACCGACGAGGGGCTGGCCCGGGCCCGCGAGCAGGGTCTCACCCGGACCCTCTGCCCCGGATATGTCCGGGACGCGGTAGAGATCCTCGAAGAACTGCTCTGAGCCGGGCGGCTCACCCGATGAACGTGCGGATCGCTGCTCCGAGGCGCCGGATCCCCTCGGCGATCTCCTCTTCGCCCGCATTCGAGAAGTTCAGGCGCATCGTCGTATCCCCGCCCCCGTCGACGTAAAACGCCTTTCCCGGCACGAACGCAACGTTCTTTTCGAGAGCGATCTCCAGAAGCCGCATGGTCGAGCAGCCCTCCGGGAGGGTGACCCAGAGGAACATCCCGCCGTCCGGCCGTGTATAACGGGCATCTTCCGGGAACTCCTCCTCGATCGCGGCGATCATCTGGTCGCGCTGTGTACGGTAGGCCCGGGTGATACGTTCGATGTGGGCGTCGATATCGTTCGTCTCGAGGTAACGGGCGATGACCCGCTGGGCGAGGGTGTTTGAGTGCAGGTCGGAAGCCTGCTTTGCCACGGTGATCTGGTCCATGATCTCGCGGGGGGCGGCGACCCAGCCGACCCGCAGGCCGGGCGTGACGATCTTGGAGAATGATCCGGTGATGACCGTCGCGTCACTGAGATACTGCCTGACGGAGGGGAGGCATCTCCCGTCGAACCGGAGCTCGCCGTAGGCGTCGTCTTCGACGAAGACCGTTCCGGTGCCGGCGAGCGCGGCGGCGACGGCACGCCGCTTCTCCTCAGAATAGGTGATCCCGGACGGGTTCTGCGCGTTCGGGACACCGTAGAAGAGTCTGGCCGGCGCCTCCTCAAGCATCGCTTCCAGACATCCGGTGTCCGGGCCGTCGTCGAGCAGTGGCACGGAACGGAATTCGGGCTCGTAGAGAGAGAACGCCTGGATCGCCCCGAGATAACCCGGCCGTTCGATGAAAACCGGATCGCCCGGGTCCAGGAAGACCTTCCCGATGAGATCCAGGCACTGCTGGGAGCCGTTGGTGATCAGGACCTCATCCGGGTCGACGGAGAGGCCGAGGCGCTGCCGGTAGCGTTCGGCGATGAACTCCCGCAACGGGAGATAGCCTTCGGTCGTGCTGTACTGCAGGGCTGCCCTCCCCGCATCCGCCATGACGTCCTGTGCGGCCGCCGCCAGTTCCTCAACGGCGAAGAGCGAGGGGCTTGGGAGCCCTCCGGCAAACGAGATGACCTCGGGCTTCTCGGTTGTCTTGAGAATCTCGCGGATGAAGGATCGGGGTGTTTTCCCCATCCTGGAGGCAAAATGGTACGCCATACTCTCGCGTCCTCTATAATTGGTTAACCACTATGCTCTGATCCGGGATAATAGGTGCCGCCGATATCACCGGCGGGCGACGTATCGCCACGCGCCGCCGGCAGAGAGGAGCGCCTCCGCACGCACCCGGTATGCCCGGAAGACGTCCGCCGGCGCGATCTTCTTCAGTGCCATCGCCCGCTTCTCGACGAGATGCCAGGAGAGGAACGCGAGGGCGAACGTCGCGAGGAACGAGAGCCCGCAGAGCGCCGGAAGGGAGAGACTATTCTCCGTGGTCTGGATGATCGTCTGCTGGAGCGGGTAATGGTAGATGTAGAGCCCGTAGGAGAAGTCGCCCGCTCTACCGAAGGTGTTCAGGAGCGGGACCGGGAGATGCGCGGCGTAGATGGTGAGGTAGGGGATGGCGATCACCCCGGCGACGGCCAGGTAGGGCGTCAGGGCCGCGAGCCCGAGCAGCAGGAGGAGCCCCCCGGCGACGGCCGGCCGGTAGGCGATCCGCTCCCTCTGAAGGTAGAGGTAAGCCCCGATCAGGAAGTAGAGGGTGAACCGGACCTTCGCCATCCGGGGGTCGTCGAACCAGTATAGCCAGAGGAGGAGGTTGATGGCGGCGAGGGCGGGGATGGCGCCCCGGCGGTAGAGGAGCCCCGCGATCCCGATGACCGCGACGACCCCGTACATCGCGACCTCGACGGGTATCGTCCAGAGCGAGCCGTTGACGTAGGTCCAGGGGTTCTGCTGGAAGAGACCGATCGCCGACCCGTTCTCAAAGAACGGGACGGTGGCCATCCCTGCCGGGGAGAAGAGGGCACCGAAGTAATCCCCGATGGGAAGGGACGTCATCAGCGGGCCGATGATGAAGAGCGTCAGGACGATCTCCGGGATGAGCGCCGGGACGACCCGGAGGAACCGTTTCCAGGCGAACCGTCGGGGCGACGCGGTCGACTCCCAGCTCGCCGTGATCAGGTAGCCGCTGGTGACGAGGAGGGCGGCAAGCGCCCCCTGCCCGAGCAGCACGACCGGATCGGAGAGTCCGACGTCGACGTAGCCGAGCCTGAGCGCATAGGCGTGGGTGACGACGATCACTGCCGCTGCAGCGAAGCGCAGGAAGTCGAAGTTGTTTGAGAACCGGCCCGCACCGCCGGGAATGCTCCCGCCCACCGGGGCGGCTCCCGGGTGCTGTGTGGTCATGGCAGTCAGGATAACTGCACAACTGTGCTCCGGCAGTCATTAAATAATTAGCCAAAGTATTCTTCCCCATGGACCCACTGGTCGTCGCCACGTTCGCCGTCGTCGCCCTGCTCGAGGTCGTCGTTCCGCTCGCGCTCGGCTACTGGTTTGTCAGGAGGTTCGGCCTCTCGTGGCGGGTCTTCGTCCTTGGCGCCCTCTTCTTCATCGCCGTGCAGGTGATCCACACGCCGTTCGTCCTGCTGACCCAGGGCCCGCTCTACCTCGCCCTCCTGCCGTCCGGGACGACGGCGGCCCTTGCCGGGATCGCGGTCTACCTCGGTCTCATGGCCGGGCTCTTTGAGGAGGTCGGGCGCTACCTCGTCTACCGCTACTACTTCGGGCGGCGGGGGATCTCCCTTTCTCGCGAGAACGGCCTTCTCTTCGGGACCGGGTGGGGCGGGGTCGAGAGCATGATCGTCGCGCTGCTCGTGCTTTCGGGTATGGTCTCTTACATCCTCCTCACCGGCGACGCGGGAACGATCCCCCTGCCCGACGACCCTCTTGTCCGGGAGCAGGTCGAGGTCCTCCGGGCCCTCACCCCGCTCGATATCCTGCCCGGCCTCGCCGAGCGGATGATGACGATCACGCTGCACATCGCCTGGTCGCTGATGGTCCTCGCCGCCGTCGTCTACGAGCGAAAGGTGCTCCTTCTTCTCGCCGTCCTCTGGCATACCGCGGTGGATGCCGCCGCCGTCTACCTCTCCCAGACGCTAGGCCTCCTCGTGACCGAGGCGGTGGTCTTCGTCTTTGCGGTCATCGGCCTGGCGTATATCCTGTGGGAGTGGCGGCGGATGGGGGTAAGGGCGGCTTCCCTGCCGGCCGAGGACGTTCAATAATTTTGTGTGCCATGAGACCAGAGTGATGAGATCTCACGCGAAGCGCGAGCGTAGCGAGCTTGAGAAGCCATCAGGCTTCGAGCCGCGATGGTCCGCCAGGACCGGAGCTTGAGAAGCCATCAGGCTTCGAGCCGCGAAGAACGCGAAGTCCGGTACAACAGTGCTGGCAGTTCCCTTCGCGGCTTCGCGTCTTTCGAAGACCTTCGGTCTTCTCAAGCTCCGGATGTCCCACCCGTCGCATTTCGCGTGAGACTGCGGCGTCGTCTGCATACCATTGCTTTACGCGAAACCACGAAGTTGGCAGAGGGAATGTGTGGAGGTGCTCTGGGGCGCTACCCGCTCCACTCGTGCAGGTATCCCCGGCGTTCGAGAGGTTCTCCGTCGGCGAGAACCGTCCGCTCCGCTATGACCTCGCCGATGACGCGGGCCTCGACCCCCGGGACCGGGAAGATGGTGGGGGGTGCGCAGAAGAGGAGCTCGAAGTCTCCCCCGCCGTAGAGGGCGAGTGCCCGCCCCTCGCCCTCCGGCACGCCCGCCGGGAGCGGGAGGCGGGCGGTATCGATCGAGAAGCCGCAGTCGTTCACCGCGAGGAGGTCGTGGAGGGAGAGAGCAAGGCCGTCGGAGATGTCCATCATCGCCGAGACGCCGGCACGGCCGAGGATCGCGCCCTCCCTCACGCGGGGCTGCGGTTCGAGGAGCTCCTTTCTGTGCCGGTCGTAGCCGGAGAGGGCGGCCTGGGCCTCGCCGAGCGTCCCGGTGACCGCGATGACGTCTCCCGGCCGCGCCCCCCTCCGGCGGACGAGGTGCTCCGGGGCGACCGCCCCAAGGCCAGTGCTTACGATCGTCAGCTCGGTGTGGGCGTCGAGGTCCCCCCCGACCAGTTCGGCGCCGAACGTCGTGCAGCAGTCCCGCGCGCCCTCCATGATGCCTCTGAGGCGTTCCGGCCTATCAAGGCCGACCGCGAGGAGCACCTGTCCCGGCGCCGCGCCCATGCTCGCGACGTCCGAGAGCGTGACCGCCGTCGACATCCAGCCGATCTGCCAGTCGGTCATCCCGGCCGGGAAATCAGTCGTTTCGTGGAGCATATCGGTCGTCGCGACCATCACGAGGTCGCCGCAGGGGATGACTGCACAGTCGTCCGCGAGGCGCTCCGGGTCGATGATCGTCCCGATCAGCCTGTGCAGGCCCCGTTCATCCACCGCGCCGCACCTCCTTCTCCCGCTCGCTCCGGTACTCCTTGAAGAGGTACTCGACCCGCTCGGCCTCCTGCTCGCGGAGGAACTCCTTCTGCCCTTCCTCCCACCTGCCCATCGCTTCCTCGACGGCACCGGTCTTCGCCGCCCCGGTCCTGCCCCGGATCTCCGGGCTGACGGTCTCTGCGGGGAGGAGTGGGAGATTTGCCTCGCGGGCGAGCTGGACTAGGTGCGGGTCGGGGGGTTCCTCGCCGCCGACGACCAGGGCCCGCACACCTGTCCCCGCAAGGTCTTTGACCACGCCCCGGCCCCAGCCGTGAGGTCGGGGGACATAGAGGATGTCGCCCGCGGCGATGCCGACCCCCTCCTGAAGGGCCCGCACTCCCTCGCGGGTGAGGGAGTCGAGGACCTTGAGCGGCGTGTAGTCCTCGGAGAGTTCTATCTTCGCGACGGTCTGCATCCGCTCCAGGCGCTTCTTCAGTCGCCGGGAGCGCCGCCGCTCGTCGCGGAGCTGCTCGCGCAGGCTCTCGATCATCGCGTCCTTCGTCGCGAGCTCCGCGTCCCGCCGGACCTTCTGCTCGGTCGCGGAGCGTGCCCGCCTGACGGATTGGCGCAGCCGCTCCGCTTCGCGGTCGCGCTCCCGGAGATCTTCCTGGAGTTCCTGCACGTAGGTCCGGAGCCTCTTGACTATCCCGTCGAGCGCCATCACCCGCTCGTCCTCGACCGGCCGCTCCGGGGCGGGCTCTATGGGAGGCGCGGCAGGTTTCTCTGCCGCCGGAGCTCCCTGCAGGTCGGTGAGGACCGTATCGAGGGGCTGGCCCCGGAGCACCCGCGCCCGGACCTCGTCGAGGTCGACGCCCGGCTTCACCCTCTTTACGATGTTCCGGAACTTGTTCTGGAGGCTCCGGTAGGCGTCCAGCGCCGCCGAGAGGGAGTCGCGCTCGTGGTCGTTCGTGTAGGAGAACGGGGCGGTCAGGTCGTACTTCGCCTCCACCGAGAGCGACTGCTTGGGGGTGTAGGGGATGGCGTTGAAGGCCCGGCGGATCTTCTCGACCGAGTAGGGCATCTGCTGGACGTCGGAGGCGATGATGAGCGGTTTTCCGGCGCGGTAGAGTTCCTCGATGATATCGGACATCGTCATCTGCCGCGAGCTCGTGAGGAGGACCAGGTTGCCGTCGAGGTCCACGGCGGCGATCCCGGTCGTCGTTCCCGGGTCGAGCCCGACGATCAGGTAGCGGGGGCGGCTGGATCGCGGCTCGAACCGTATCCGGTCGAGTTCTCTCCCCGACACCCGGACCTGGACATCGGCGCCCCGCGAGGAGTGGACCGGGACCATCTCGCGGGGGGCCATGACCTTGAACGCGGCCCTCGAATACCCCCCGAAGGCCTTCGTCTCCTTCTTCTCGTAGTCGAGCCCGGCACCCTTGAGTCTCGCCTCGATCTCGCGGGCCTTCTGCATCACCCCGCCGTGGATCTTTCGGGCGTAACGGTTCTGGCTCCACCCGCCCCGGCCGGGCGATCGGTGCCTGCTCGCCACGATGTCGGTGGTGTTCTCAAACGCGATCACCTCGACGCCCGCGCCGAGGGCGGCGACCTGCGCCGTCGTCCGGGCCTCGGCGTAAGGGTCGAACTTATTGAAACTGATGTTGTATCGAGCGGCGACCTTCGGGAGACTCTCCGTCCGCTCGCCGCCGGTCACCTGGACGAGTTTTGTTGCAGGAGGGAGTGATTGGAGAAATGTGTAGAGTTCGCGCTGGTCGGCGGCGATCTCCTGGATGCTGTCGACCGCGAGGATATCGGGCTCTTCGGCAGCAAGGATACGCTGGAGCCGGAACCCGGTGACCTCCTCGACGCCCAGGATCTCCCCGTCCTCCACCCGGCAGAGGGCGTAGACGGGCCGCCGGGTGCGGGAGCGGACCGAGCCTTTGATGATGTCGATACCAAAGACCCTCACTCCACCACCCGTGCCAGTGCTTCGTCGAAGGCGTACTCGATGCCGTATTTCCGCTTGAAGTACTGGAGGATGTTCACGATGTCCCGACCCAGGATCTCGTCGGCGTTCGGGTGGGCGGTCTCGACCCACTGGGGCCAGTCGATCAGCCAGCACTGCCCCTCGTCGACCATGACATTGAACTCGCTCAAGTCCCCGTGGACGATGCCGAGGCGGTAGGCCTCGCGGATGTTATCGAGGATCTCGTCGAGGATGATCTGCGGCTCCGTCACGGTCGCCTGCGAGAGATTGACGCCGGGGATGTATGACATCGCCACGACGTGCCGGTTCTGGTCGATCGGGAGCGGCACCGAGACCGCGGGGTGGAGGGCTTTCAAGGCATCGTACTCCATCTTCGCCGAGCTGGTCGAGGCAAAGAGCCAGGGGCAGTGCCCGGCCTCCGGCATGTAGCCCCGCTTCAGACGGACGGACTGGAACGACCGCTGCCCGACCCGGTGGAACTTCAGCACCACCACCCCGAGCCCCATCGCCTCGTAGACCTCCGACTCCTTCCCGACACCGATCAGGGTGCCGAGCGCCTGGATGGTGCCCCGGCGGGTGAGGGTGTGGAGGGCCAGGCTGTCGTAGCCGTTGAAGACGAGGGCGTAGCCCTCGTAGGGGACCTTCTCGTACCTGACCATGTCCATGGCCATCAGCCTGCCCAGCCGGTAGGAGAGCTCGGACTCGGAGAACTTGGTCGCCGACTTGAGCACATCGAGCGGCACCCACTGGTATCGGCGCATGAGGCGTTCGAGGGCGAGGAGGACCCGGAGTTCGTAGGCGTGCAGGGATCGCACGTATTCTGCAGGAACAGGCATCTTCTACACCATTTATGTGGGCCGGTGATAAAAGGATGATCGAGAAGATGGAGTGCAGCAAGTGCCGCCGCGACGCGGTCATCTACCAGCGGTATTCGGGGCTGCACCTCTGCGAGCAGCACTTCAACCGCGATTTCGAGGCGAAGGCGAAGCGGGCGATCCGGGATCACCGCTGGATCGTATCGGGCGATACCGTGGCGGTGGCGCTCTCGGGGGGCAAGGACTCGAGCGCCGTCCTCTACTTCCTCCACAACCTCCTCCACGAGCGGCGGGACGTCAGACTGATGGCGATCACCGTGGACGAGGGGATCGACAGCTACCGCGATCCGGAGCAGGCGAGATCGATCGCAGACAGCATCGGCGTCCCCTGGGTGACGGCCTCGTTTCGCGACGAGTACGGCATCACGCTCGATGAGATCGTGGGCCGGAAGGGGACGAACCTCTCCTGCTCCTACTGCGGGGTGCTCCGGCGGGCGCTGATGAACCGGCTTGCCCGCGAGAACGGGGTCACGAAGTTCGCCTACGGGTTCAACCTGGACGACGAGGCCCAGTCGGTCCTGATGAACGTCCTCCGCGGGGACCCCGAACGGCTCACCCGTCCCGTGCGGGAGGTCGAGGGGATGGTCCCCCGGATCAAACCGTTCATGTACATCCCGGAGCGCGAAGTGGCGCTCTACGCCTTCCTCCACGTCGAGGGGTTCGATCTTGCGGGCTGCCCCTACGCGGGCGACGCTCTCCGGGGGGACGTCCGGGGGCTCCTCAACGACTATACCTGGCGCCACCCGGCGACGAAGAACGCGCTCGTCAACCTGGGCGAGGCCCTCAGAGAGCCGGAAAGGGTCACCGGCGAAGGGCTCAGGGTCTGTGAGCGGTGCGGCGAGCCGTGTGGAAGGGTCTGTCGGACGTGCCAGGTTCTCGACGAGATGCAGGGGAGAACCTGAGGAGCAGGGTCTCACGCGAAGAGCGCGAAGCCGCGAAGGGGAGTGTGACCAACAACCAACTGTCCTTCGCGTCCTTCGCGGCTCGCACCTGCGGTGCTCAAGCTCGCTTCGCTCGCACTTCGCGTGAGGCTGTATCACTATTCTCACCCGTTAGAGCGCGTGACGCAACAGGTATTATAGGCGCCGGGTGCCGTCCGGGATGCCGCCCTCAGACCCTAGCGCATCACAAGGCATCCGCCGGTCACGTCGGCGAAGATCTCCATGAACTGCTCGGGGTGATTCAGGAACGCGACCGATCGCGGTCGCCCGATGAGGTCGTAGAGCCCGACTCCTCTCTCGATGCCGAGGTCGGGGACCTCCACCGGGTTGCAGTAGCGCACCGGCGGGGCGTCGGGGTAGCGGGGGTTCTTCACCAGCGCCCCGCCCTCCATCTCGTAGTAGGCGGCGCCCCGGAGTTCCCCGTACGGGCCGTAGTTGCTCGAGAACTCCGGCGAGACCAGGTTTGCCATCACGAGGTCCTCCCGTCCGGGGTTGATGGTGACGTGACCGTATCCCGGCGGGATCAGGATCTTGTCGCCGGCGGAGGCCTCGATCATCACCACGTCGTCGACGCTGCGGGTCTGGAGGAGGTAGTGCCCGGTTCCCTCCAGGACTTCGTAGATCTCCGGGTAGAGGGCTCCTGCGGGGTTTTCCGTATGGTAATGCCCCATCGTCTTGACATACTCTCCGCAGAGCGTTCGGGCGGGAATGACGGTGATATCGTAGCGGATACGGTGCTGCCGGAGCCACTTCCGGTCGTCGTCGTTCCGGGCAAGATCCCGGTACATAAAATAGAGGGGTTGATCGGAGGAGCAGCCGGGATCTGCGAGGACATCCCGCATCTCTTCAATCGTCCTTATCTGCGGCTCCGGTTTGGGCCCGTCCCAGTACCCGTTCATCTCCTCTTCTTACGGTACACGAATATATAATACCCTGCGCCGATGATCACGGCGAGAACGGCGACCAGGAAGACCGGGTTCGTGAAGATGGTGCCCTGTCTCTGCTCGAGCGCGACCCGGACCTTCATGGTGTCGGAGATCTTGCTGTTGTCGAGGTTGTCGCGGTAGCGGATCTCGGAGTCGATCCCGTACTCCTTCAGGGTGCCGGCGCCGTCGACATTCACCTCGAACCGTGCCGTCGCCGTCTCGCCGGGGGCAAGGTCGCCGAGGTAGGCAGTGTCGTCGCTGCTGGTGAAGGGGTCGACGGCGCTGATCCGGGCCTGGGCGTTGTAGACCGTCGCCGCTCCGGCGTTTCTGTACACGACCTCAAGGATGCTCTTCTGGCCCTGGTAGAGCGTTGCCTTCGGGGAGACTACCTCAAAGGCGATCTTCCCGCCGACGGGGATGCCGATCGTCGTTGCCCGCGAGGTCACTGCCTTCCCCTCGTAGTCCTCGTAGGCGATCGAGACGTCGAGCGGGTATGACTGGGGCTCGGCGGTATCGGCGACCGAGACCTTGAACCTCACGTCCACGGTCTCTCCCGGCTCGAACGTCCCGAGGTAGGCGTTGCCGTCGGTGGGGATGAGCGGGCTTGCACCGTTCCTCGCGATCTTCGCGATCGCGTTCTGCGCCGAGTCGGACCCGACGTTCTTCAGGGTCATGGAGACGTAGCCTTCCGTGCCGACGTTGAGCGACTCGGAGCGGACGTCAAGGACTTCGACGCGGAGGTCGGGCGTCACCCGGACCGTCAGCGGCAGGGTCGCGGTCTTCTTCTGGTAGTTGTAGCGGAGGGTGTCGCCCAGATCCTCGGCGTCCTGCAGGTAGGTGTAGGTCACCTCGAGCGGCAGCACGTAGGTGCCCGGTTCCGCGGAGTCCGCGACCTTCACGTTGAAGGTAGCGGCCCGGGAGGCGCCGCCCGTGATGTCGCTTAAGAACTGGGGATCCGTCTTGACGGTGAACGGCGTGCCCTCGCTCTTGAGAGCCGCGGTGGCCAGTTTTGCGGTGCTCGGCTGATCGTCGGGGGTGACGATCGTCGACCCGACCATTTTAATGGTATTCACGCCGCTATTGGCTATGTTCACGGTCAGGGCGGTCTCGGCACCCGGCGCGAACTGATTGGTGCCGGCGATCGTCGCCGAGAGTTCAGGGTTTCCATAGAGGTACTTGACTCCTTGCGCTGAGGCCGGCACGGCCAGGAGTGCCAGCAGGAGGAGTGCTACCGATATCTGTTGCCAACGCATCTCGTCACCTTGTTGTTATATTAGCAACAACATTTATCCCTGGAGGGTATATATACATACTGGCATGAATGCTTCCCGGGATCTTCCAGGCAACCTCCTCGAATCTCTTAAATCACTGGGACTTACGAAGTACGAAGCCCTCGTGTATATCGGCCTTCTCAGGGTGGCCGGTGCGACCGCGACAGAGATCCACGAGACCTCCGGGGTACCGCGCGCGTCCGTCTACCCGGTCCTCGACCGGCTCGTCCAGAAAGAACTGGTCAGCGTCTCGCACACCACGCCCAAGCGGTTCGATGCGATCCCTCCCGACCAGGGCGTGGAGAACCTGATGCGCCGGATCGAGAGCGACGCGGAGAGCGCCAGGGAGGCTCTCAACGCCCTTTACCGGGAGAAGGTGCCGGAGGCCCGGGGCACCCAGGAACTGATCTGGACCGTTTACGGAGAGGAGAATATCAAGACCCGTCTTGCGGAGATGTTCCGGAGCGCGGAACTGAGCGTTGAGGTGCTCGCGGCGTGCGATCTCCTGGAGGAAAACGTGCTCCCGATCCTCAACGCCGTTCCCGGCTCCGTCCAGGTCGATATCGTCACGGACTCCTGGCAGGGCGAGCAGCCTTCCGGGTTCGGCATCCATATCCTCCCCCTTGCGGCCCGGTGCGAGGCCTATTCCCCGCAGGGGAAACTGCTGCCGTACGAAAAGTCAGGTGTCTTTTTAGTGGACAACGCCCGGACGCTGCTCTGGCTGGGTTCGAGTGGAGAGCAGCCCTCGGCTCTCTACTCCGAGTCCGCGGGATTTGTCCAGTTTGTCAGGCGGCACATCGCCAGCGTCGCGGAGCGGGCGAGGGCTGCCGTTCAGTGATCCTCCAGGTAGCCCATCTCCCTGATATCGATCAACCCTTTGAGCGCCCTGGTCACCACCGGCCGCCCCGCCTCCCTGACGGCCGCAAGGGCGTTCGTGCCCCCGACCATCGCCACGCCGACGTATTGCGGGCTCACCGGGACCCCGAGCAGCGGGGCGTTCGGGACGCCGACGTCCAGGATGCCGGAGAACCCCATGGCCCCGAGCTCGTCGAGCACCGCCCCCATGAGCGGTTCGGCCTCCATGTGGCACTCGCGGAGGTTCGCGAGGATGTTGCCGTTCCCGCTGCGCATGACATCCAGGATCGACGTGGTCTTCTGGGAAATCAGGACCTCGAGCGGGTCGAGCGTGGTGTCGCGGTAGAGGATCATGCTCGTGAACCGTTGCGCCACCCGTCCTTCGACCTCGACGACCCCGCCTCCGATCGGGTTGATCGGGATGCCGTGCCGTAGAAGGAGCGCGTCGAGCGTGATGCTGCACATCGTGCAGATCGCGTGCTTGC
Organism: Methanoculleus caldifontis; assembly: GCF_032842345.1. Lineage (NCBI taxonomy): Archaea > Methanobacteriati > Methanobacteriota > Methanomicrobia > Methanomicrobiales > Methanomicrobiaceae > Methanoculleus > Methanoculleus caldifontis. Next base: position 1,066,052 of record NZ_WBKO01000001.1, read on the forward strand.
CCTCCGGCACCATATAGCCGCCGACCTGTTCTCCCGGCCCGGCAACCCGGATCCGGTCACTGATGGTGATGCCGGCGCGGTGCGCCTCTTTCATGATGGAGAGCGCGAACTCGAGGTCGCCGCTCTCGATGAGCGAGAGGTTGTAGATGATCGCCCCGGTGTCGTCCTCCGGGCGGTAGGTCACCCTGAGCGCGTACTCCTCGATACGGTGGTTGGTGAACTTCAGGGGGACATGCATCATCTGATCTCTCGTGCGGCAGGGGAAAAAAGTGTTGCTCCCCATTGAAGTCTCCTGATTGGGGCCATACCCTCGTGACAACCGATAACTCCGGTCTCTCGTGCCGGCCGGACGATGCCCGTACCGATCACGGCTCTCATCGTCCGAAACGGATGCAAAACTTGTTCTACCTTCCTGCGATATTATACGATGAATGGAGAGTGGGACTCGGGAAAAAGCCCGGAATGTGCTGAAGCGGATCCTCACGGCAGCCTCCTACGATGTCGAGGAGGTCGGCGAGCCGCTGGATCTCTCCGCAATCGGAGAAGAGGACGTCATCGTGGTGCTCTGCTCCGACGACCCGGAGACGATCGAGAAGTTTGATTCGATGACTTACCGGCTGCGCACCTCCGGCGACGACCTGGTCTGCAGGAAGCTGCTCTTCACCCTCGATCCGGCGGTGCAGACGGAGGACTGCATCCGGTGGGGTGCGGACGAGCTCGCCCGCTACGCGGGCCGGGCCGTGCTTGCAGAGGTGCTCGGGGAGAGCCTGACCCTGGACCTGCCCCGGCCGTCGACGGCGTTCCGGGGCGAGCCGGCTGGAGGAGCGATCGGTGCGCCGGCGGAGCAGGAGTCGGAGGAGGGGCCGGAGCTCCCGCACCTCCCCCTCCGGGTCACTGAGAAGCGCGCCTGCGGCATCGCCGGGCTGCACGGGTCGGCGAAGTGCCGGTTCATCCCGTACTGGTGCTACCGTTACGTCAGCACCGGCGAGCGCGAGATAAAAGACCGGCTGGTCTCCTTCGACGCCGAAGGCTCCGGGGCCGTCAACGCCATCAACGGCATCAGGATGGACCTCGATCCCGGTACCGTCGAGTCCGGGCCGGTCCCCTTCGGCTCCGAGATCGTGCCCGGCCGGCTCGTGCGGGAGGATGTCGAGGACCAGATCGTGCGGGAGGTCATCGAACGGCTCACCCAGCGGATCCGGTTCCGCTACGAGAAGGGCGACGCCATCTTCTACGAGGAAAAGACTCTCAAACCCGACCGGAGCAACATCAATGTCAACCTTGAGACCGTCTACGTGCCGGTCTGGCAGGTGCGGGGCGGGAGCAAGATCGTCGAGGTCAACGGGTTCACCGGCGAGATCCTCTCGATGCCGATGGACGAGGGTGTCGAGCTGCTGTAGGTTGCCATGTTTGTCGTCATCGGCGGCGGACCCGCAGGGAGGCTTGGGGCGATGCGCCTCGCGCAGGCCGGGGCGGAGGTCCGGCTGATCGAGCAGCGCAAGATCGGGGGTCAGTGCCTGCACGAGCGGTGCATGACCATCTGCGCCTTGAACGACGTCGCCCGGCTCGTCGAGTACGCCCGGACCCAGAAGGACCTCGGGATCCTTGATACGGTCCCCGCGGTCTCCTACCCGGCGATACGGAGGAGGATCTGCGAGGTGCAGGAGAAACTCTCCTCGGTCCTCGACGCCGAGACCCGCCGGGCGGGGGTCGAGGTGATCTATGGTGCGGAAGGCCGGCTCGAGGGGAACCGCGTCTATATCGACGACGAGGAGGTCCGGGCGGACGCGGTCCTCGCGGCCACCGGGTCGCGCCCGGCCGTCCCCGATATCCCCGGCACCAGCCTCTCCGGCGTCTACACCTACCGGACGCTTCCCGCGATGCCCGACCTCCCCCGGCGGATGGTCATCGTCGGCGGCGGGGTGGTGGCGGCGGAGTTCGCCCACGTCTTCCGCGCTTTCGGGGCGGAGGTCGAGATCGTCGCCCGGCACGGGCTGCTCGGGAACCTCGATCCGAAGGTGCGCGCCGCCGCGCTGCGCGATCTCTCCGGGATCGGCATCCGCGAGCAGACCCCCGTCGCGAGCATCGAGGGGGCGGGCAGGGTCCGGTCGGTCGTCCTCGGAGACGGGGAGGAGATCGAGGCCGACGCCGTCATGCTCGCCACCGGGCTCGTCCCCCGGTCGGAGTCGCTGCAGGGCCTCGAGAAAGGCCCGGACGGGGCGGTCACCGTCGACTCACGGATGCGGACGAGCGTTGAGGGCGTCTACGCCGCAGGCGACGTCATCGGCCCGCCCTACCTCACCCCGGCGGCCCGCCGGGAGGGAGTGGTGGCGGCCGAGAACATCCTCGGCCACGAGACGGTCATGGACTATACGGGCATCCCGTGGGCGATGAGTCTCCGCTACGACTACGCGTTCGCCACTGCCGGCGCCGGCGGCCTCACCCTCTCGGCTCCCGCTCCCGCGGGCCCCGGCTCGTTCTGGGACGTCGCGGGCGGCTGGGCGGGCGTTGCGCAGATCCGGGTCGACCCGGAGACCGGGAGGATCGTCGGCGCCGCCGCCGGTGTTCCCGGCGCATCGACCCTCCTCTCCTACATCGGTTACCTGATGAAGCGGGGCGTCACCGTCGACGATTTCGACGATATCGTCGAGATCCACCCCTCGACCGACGGCATCTACCCCCTTGCACGTTACGCTGCCGGGGTACTCAGGAAGAAGAACGAGTGAGCCGGTAGTAGAGGGTAATAGTAGAGCCTCACGCGAAGCCGCGAAGGGGAGTGTCACCCGTCTCCTAAACTTCGCGTTCTTCGCGGCTTCGCGTGGGATAACTGGTGCAGACGGCGATACGATCTAACGCGAAGGATGGGAAGTATCAGGTGCCCCGGCGGCTAGAGCTGCCGGAACATCTGCCCGAACCTCGGGATAAAATCTTTTTTCCGCGACATCACGCCTTCGAGCCGGACGGGCTGGTCCCGCAGTTCCAGTCTGGTGATGCAGGCCTCGTCCCCGGCGGCGAAAAGGTCGCTTGCGTTCTCAAAGACGTTCGTGAAGAGGGCGAAGTAGCAGTCGACCCCCATCGCTACCCGGAGGTGCTCGAGTTCGGCCCGGATCACGTCGGCATGGGTCTCTGCGAAGGCAAACGACGACGTCATCACCTGCGAGACCATGATGCTCCGCCCGAAGAGGTTGTAGCGCTTCATGTCCCGGGTGAGGAGTTCCTCTTTGGGGAGGGCGTCAAGATCCATGCCCTTCCGGATCAGCTCCGGCCCGAACTCGGCCGGGTCGACCCCGGCGATCCCCGCGAGATAGTCCGCCGCCCGGACGTCCGCCGGCGTGGTCGTCGAGAGTTTCATCACCATCGTGTCGGAGAGGACTCCCGAGAGGAGGAGGCCGGCGGTCGCGGGCGTGGGCTCCACGTCGGCCTCGATGAACTTGTTCGCGACGATCGTCGAGGTCGAGCCCACGGGATCGTTGAGGAACTTCACTGGCTTTAAGGTCGAGATCGCGCCGAGGCGGTGGTGGTCGATGATCTCGAGGATATCCGCCTGCTCGATCCCGTCCACGGCCTGGGAGTACTCGTTGTGGTCGAGGAGGATCACGGATTTCTGGACCTCCTGCATCAGCGTCGTCCGGGATATGAGCCCGATATGCTGTCTGGCGTCCCCGACGACGCAGGCCGTCCTGAACTTGGAGTTCGAGACGATCCCTTTTGCGTACTCAAGCGAGTCCTCCAGCCGCACCGTGGGGACGTCGGTCTCCATGATCATCCGCGCGGGGAGCGAGAGGCTGATCATCTTGCCGACGCTGAAGGCGTCGAGCGTCGTCGCGAGGACCGAGGCCCCCCGCGCCCGGGCCGCGGCGATAACCCGCTCCCCCACCGGCGCCCCTTCGGCGATGACGAGCGCGGCGACGCCCGCCGAGATCAGGGCGAGCTGCGCTGGTTCGTTGTCCCCGACGATCGCGATATCGTCCGGCGTCATCCGCGAGAGGGTGACGTGCAGGGCGTCGATGACGGTATAGACCCGCCCCTCGCCGAGGGTCTCGCGTGCCTGGACGACCGTCCTGGCGTCGAGGATGCGCGCGAGGGTCTCGAGCGGCATCGGGATGAGCGAGAGCTGCTCCCGCGGGTTCTTCCGGACGTAGGACCGGGCGAGACCGTACTCGCTGACGAGGCCGACCAGGGTCTGGTCGCCGTTCGTGATCGGCATGTTCCGCATATCGTAGGTGTCCATCAGGGCGGCGACGTCGACCGTCGGGACGTCCTGCCTGACGCTCCGGGTATCGAGCGGTATATCCGAGACCGTGGGCTCGACGCTTGCGATGTAGACCGGGGCGGCGGTCTTGAACGTCTCAAGGGCAAACCGCGTCTCCGGGTTCACTTCGCCGCACCGGGCCGCAATGTACTTCCCCGGCTCGGCGTGGTTCAAGAGTTCGGCGTAACCGATGACGCTGCAGATGCTATCGGTGTCGGGCTGCTTGTGGCCAATGATATAGATGGTATTCTGTCCCATTTTCCTCCTCGTGGTCGGCGACTCTTTCGTACCTTTATCGTCTTGGGGCAACAAAGGCGTTGTGCCGGGAGGGCGGGGGGCCGTCCGGCAGGCAGGCACCCCGGTGCTCGCGGGAGGTGCGACGGGTCGTTGCGCCCGGTAGTGCCTGCCCCCGCTCTCGCCCGGACCCCGCGCGGGCCCAGACCGTCGGGAAGGGTCTGGTCCCGTACATGTACGGGAAAATCTTGAACTGCCGGTTCTCCCGTACCGGTTGATATGGAGAGTCTCTGGCGACCGGCTATCCGGGATCCAAACGGCTATGACGGACCGGCAACTATGGGGTGCCGTCAGGAGAGAGTGATATGACGGTCGAAAGTTACCTGCCCGGAGACGGCAGGAGGAGATGCCCGGGCCTGCTGGTCCTGCTCGCCCTGCTATGCGCCCTCGCGCCCGCGGCCTCTGCCGGTCCGGCGGATGTCACCGTGACCACCGTGGCCGTCGACCCGCCGGTCCTGATGCGCGGCGATACCGGGACGCTCACGGTCGTGATCCAGAACAACGGCGCCGAGATCGTCGACGTCAGGAGCGCCCGGCTCTACGGCAACGGGGTCGTGGCCGCGAGCGACCCCTATCCGGCGGTCGGGGAGCTCGGTCCCGGCGTCGTGAAGACGTTCACCTTCACCGTCCGGGCGGACGGCGGGGAGGGGACGTTCTACCCCACGTTCGTCCTTGACTTCCGCGACGGCGGCAGCCTCCGCTACCCGGTCCCTGTCCGGGTCGAGGACACCCCGCTCAGCGCATCGGTGGTCGCGAAGCCCGACGCCTTCGTCGAAGGCCGGACGGCGCACATCACCGTCAGGGTGGGTAACCCGCGCCCGAACGCCGCATCAGGCGTCCAGGTCGTCCCGGCCGGGACGAACTTCACCGTCGTCCCGGCCGGCGGCGCGTTCGTCGGCAGCCTCCCGCCCGACGGCACGGCGACCGTCCTCTTCAACCTGACCCCGGCGGCGGAGACGGACGTCACGTTCCAGGTGGTCTGGCGCAACGGCATCAATACCCATACCGCCGATCTCGTCCTGCCGGTCGTGTTCGGCGAGGACCGGCGCGAGGCCGACCTGATCATCACCAATATCGAGGTCGTGCCCGCCGCCGGGGACGGCTACCGGATCGCGGGCGACGTCATGAACGCCGGGCTCCGTCCCGCGCGGTCGGTCCTCGTCAGCCCCGGTCCCCCGGCGACACCCATCGACCCCTTCCGCGTCTATGTCGTCGGGACGCTCGACCCCGACGACATCTCCACGTTCGAGGTGACGTTCCGGGCAGATAGCGGCACGAACGAGGTCCCGGTCGTCGTCGAGTACCGGGACGACGACGGCAACCGCTATACGACGTCGATCCCCGTCTCGCTCGTGAACCGGACCGCGGAGGACGGCGGTGCCGCGGGAGTGCCTGTCGCCGCCGCCGTCGCCGTAGTCCTTGCGCTCCTCGCCGCTGCGGCGGCGATCTGGTATTACCGGAGAAGGCGGCGATGAGCGGCGAGCCCATCATCCGGTTCGAGGACGTCAGCAAGATCTACCGCCTCCCGGCCGGCGATCTCACGGCGCTCGACCACGTCTCCCTCACCGTGGAGCCCGGCGAGTTCATCGCCGTGATGGGACCGTCGGGATCCGGGAAATCGACGCTCTTAAACATGATGGGCTGCCTCGACGTCCCGACCACGGGGAGGATCTACCTTGCCGGCCAGGACATCTCCGGGCTCGGCGACGACGACCTCACCCGGCTCCGGCGGGACCGGATCGGATTCGTCTTCCAGCAGTTCAACCTCATCCCGCTTCTCTCGGCGGTCGAGAACGTCGAGTTCCCGATCGTCCTCACCACCGGCCGGGCCGAGAGCCGTCGTCGGGCCGAGGAGGTCCTCGCGGCCGTGGATCTCTCCGCATCGCACTTCACCCACAAGCCCGGCGAGCTCTCGGGCGGCCAGCAGCAGCGGGTGGCGATCGCCCGGGCGCTCGTCAACGACCCCGACCTCCTCCTCTGCGACGAACCGACCGGGAACCTGGACTCGAAGACCGGGACCGCGATCATGGACCTCCTCGCGGAGGAGAACCGGGAGGGCAAGACGATCGTCATGGTCACCCACGACCCGCGGGTCGCGGAATACGCCCGCCGCACGATCCGGATCGTCGACGGGAGGATCGCGTGATGCTTTTTTCGTTCGCGGCAAGGAACCTGCGGCGGCACTGGATCCGCTCGTCGCTCTCGATCATCGGGATCATCATCGGCGTCGTCGCGATCGCCTCCCTCGGCATCATGGGCAACAGCATCAACCTCCTCGTCGCGAACGTCATCACGGACGTCGGGGACACCGTCGTGATCACGCCCCATACCGCGATCGGCGGGACCTTCGCAGGAGACCCGCGGACGGCGGTGGACGCCGCCATCCCCGCCCGCGAGGTCGAGGAGATCCGGCGGGCGGCAAACCCGCACAGGACGATCCCGGTGCTCCAGGGGGCCGACGAGGTGGAGTTCGGCCGCGGCGAGAGCGGGTACGCCCAGATCATCGGGCTTGCGTCGGAGGATATCCCCTTCCTCCTCGACCTCGCAGAGGGGCAGTATCCCCGGCAGAACCAGCCCGGAGCGCTCGTCGGGACCCACCTCGCCCGGGAGTACGGTATAAGCCCCGGCTCGAGGATCGCGATCGGGGGCGAGAACGTCCGGGTTGCCGGCGTCCTCGCGGAGCGCGGGTTTGCCGCCGATATAAACCCGGATTACGCGGTTGTCGTGCCCGACGGCTGGTACGAGAACCATTTCGGGGCAGGGCGCGGCTACTCGATGGTCATCGTCAGGGTCGGCGACGTGAACCAGATCGACGCCGTGAAGGAGGCGGTGGAGAGCCGGCTCAACCGGCGCGACGAGGTGGTGGACATCTTCGACTCCCGCGAGATGCTCCGGCAGTACGAGGAGATCTACCAGCAGATCACGGTCTTCCTCGTCGGGATCGGGGGTATATCCCTCCTCATCGCCGCCGTCAACATCTTAAACGTCATGTACATCTCGGTCGCCGAACGGATCCGGGAGATCGGGGTCATGCGGAGCATCGGCATCCTCCGGCAGGATATCCTCCGGATGTTCCTCTATGAAGCGCTGATCCTCGGCCTCGTCGGGAGCCTCGTCGGGGGGATCATGAGCGCAGCCGCCGGCTACCTGATCAGCGTCGCCGCGGTCGAGGTCTTCACGGCCGGGACGACCTTCGGCGAGAACTTCACGGTCCTCGACCTCAGCGCGGCGGGGTACATCGTCTTCGGGATGGCGTTCGGTATCGGGACAAGCATCGCCGCCGGGTTCTACCCGGCGTGGAGAGCCTCGCAGCTCTCCCCGATCGAGGCGATGCGGCAGAAGTGAGGGGTAGGTCGGAGTATGCTGTTCCTGAGCCTCGCGTTGCGCAACCTCCGGCGGCACCGGGTTCGCTCGGTCCTCGCAACGGTCGGAATCATCATCGGCGTCGTCGCGATCGCCTCCCTCGGCATCGTGGGGGCCAGCCTCTCGGCGCTTGTCGGGGGGATGGTCGCCGACGTGAGCGACACCGTCCTCGTCACCCCGCACCTCGCGATATCGAGCGGCGACCCCTTCGACCCCCGGAACACCCTTGCGGCACGCATCTCCGACGAGACCGTGAGACTGGTGGAGAGGGCCGCCGGGCAGCACCGGGTCATTCCCATGATCCTCGCCTCGGATCGGGTCCGGATCCGGGATACGGAGGGCTATGTCACGGTCTACGCCCTGCAGTCAGACGACATCCCCTTCCTGATCGAGCGGGAGGCGGGCCTCTACCCGCAGGCACGGTCGCCGGGAGTGATGGTGGGCGCGCTCCTCGCCGAAGAGTTCGACCTGCACCCTGGCAGCCGTATCGAGGTCGGCGGGGAGAGCGTCCGCGTCGCGGGGGTCGCGGCGGAGCGGGGGATGGGGATCGACATCAACCCCGATTACGCCCTCATCGTCACGGAGGAGTGGTATGCGGCGCGGCACGGCTCTCAGGAATACAGCCGGGTCGTCGTGAAGGTCGGCGATCTCGCGGCGATCGAGGGGGTGAAGGACGCTATCGACCAGCAGGTCAACCGCAGGAGGGACGTCGTGGACGTCTTAGATTCGCGTGAGATCCTGGAGCTCTACTATGAGACCTTCGACGCCATCAACATCTTCCTCCTCGGTATAGGGGCAGTCTCCCTCTTCGTGGCGAGCGTGAGCATCTTAAACGTCATGATCATCTCGGTCACGGAGCGGACGGCGGAGATCGGCCTGATGCGGAGTATCGGGGTGACGAGGCGCCAGGTTCTCCTCATGTTCCTCTACGAAAGCCTGATCCTCGGCGTCGCGGGGAGCCTCGTCGGCGGGATCATCAGCGTGGCCGTCGGCTATTACGTCAGCGCCTCCGTAGCCGAATTCTTCACGGACTTCGCCGTATCGGGGAGCGCCGGCATGCTCGGTCCCGCGGTGGCCGGGTACGTCGCCTTCGGAATGGCGTTCGGGGTGGCGGCGAGCATCGTCGCCGGGCTTTACCCCGCGTGGAGCGCCGCGCAGAAGAACCCGATCGAGGCGCTCCGTTACGAGTGATCGCCGGAGACTCCACTCCCCCTGCCCCCCCTTCCGGTGGGGGTGCATGCGTAATTTCATAGCAGAGGAGACCGGAAACTCTATGAGCACTCATTGGATGATAGACTCTCCTGTCAGAGAGTGCTCTGACCTCCATCCGGTCCTCAATACGATAACAATACCCAAGTTGCGTGGAACGAATGTTACAGATGATTACGTGGCTCGACAAGAACTTCAACTCGCTCCAGCCTACGCGAGCGACCATCATGAGAGCGCTGCGCCACCTGCGCCCCGCCGACCGAAAAAAGCTCTTCTCCGAGGATATTCCCGAGATGCGGACCGCCGAAGGGCGGTGGTTTGAGGCGATCGTCTACGAGATGATCCTGGATCTCTCGCTGCAGACCGACCTCATCCTCTCCGTCGTGGCCCGCGGGGCCGACGGTCCCGCGAAGGTCCGGCGCGCGCAGCTCGGTCAGAACGGGCTCTTCTACTCGAACATCGGCGACATCAAGGTCAGGGGAAACGGCCAGGATCTCGCCGAGGTCGATATGATGCTCGTCGATCATACCGGCGCGCTGACGTTCGGGGAGATCATCACCTCCCCTGCCGACCTAAAAGAGTTCGAGGCGGAGATCCGCTACAAGAAACAGCTCCTCGGCTACCTCTACGGGCAACCGACCGTCCCGTTCCTCCTCATCTCCTCGGTCGACATCTCCCGGACGGCCGTCGTCCGCCGCCTCCTCCGCGAGCCCGACAACGTCCTCCTCACCACCCCCACGTGCGAGGACTTAAAGGCCCTGATCCGGCCGAGGGACCTGAAGCAGAGCTCCACCCGCAGGATCAAGCACGAGAAACTGGTCTCGATCGCCGATATACCCCCCCGGCGGCCGTTCGACTACAAGCAGCTCCACGACGAGCGGATGCAGAGCATCATCGCCGCCGTCACGACCGATCGCGGTGTCGGGGAACTCGGCACCCCGGACGAGATTCCCCCGATCGTAAAAAAGGTCCTCTTCGGCGGGCTCTACCCCTCGGCCGTCCGGATGCTCGATGCCCGTTATCCCATCCGCGTCAAGGGCAAGACCTACGACCCGGACACGATCCAGAAGCAGTTCTCGAAGGTGATCCTCGCCGTGAACATCCCGGAGTACCGGCCGATCCTCTACCTGCGGACGAGAGACAAGAAGGAGTACCTCAAGATGGTGCCGAGCAAGGCGGACGGATTCAAGTTCGAGAGCAGGCGGACCCCCCACATGGCCGGGTTCTTCCTCTGGCTCGAATCCGTCAAACCGTCGCTTGGGGCCGAACTGACGCGGGCGCTCCTCGACGCGTTCCCCGCGGTCCACGGTCCCGAAGCGGCCGCGGCACCGGAACCGTAAGTTACCTATGCGTCCGGATAAATGATACTCCATGATCTGGGGTGACCGGTTAAGATGGATCTGATCGCCGAGGTAGCCGGGTTTGTAGGGTTCAGTCTGGTCGCGATCGCCTCGATCACCGCGGTGATGAACCCGGCCTCTACGACCGCCGTCTACACGGCGCTCACGGACGGGATGAGCAAGAGCGATCGCCGGGATATCATCCATACGTCGATGAAGATAGCCTTCATCGTGCTCGCCTTCTTCGCTCTCACCGGGCAGTTGATCTTCTCGATCTTCAACATCACCGTCCCGGCGTTTCAGATCGCCGGCGGCATCCTCCTTATCAGTGTGGCGACCGGGATGCTCAGCGCAAGACGCGAGGCGTATCCGACCGAGAGTCTCGAGAACATCGCCATCGTCCCGCTGGCCTTCCCGCTCTCGTGCGGTCCGGGGACGATCACGACGGTGATCCTGCTCGCATCGGGCCCGGAGGGTCTCGTGGGCCTCGTCGCCGTATTTGCGGGGATCATCGTGGCGCTCGCCATCTCCTATGTGGGGATGCTGTATGGCCCCCGGATCTTCGCCCTCATCGGAGAGGCCGGGCTCCGGGTCGTCCCGAGACTGATGGCGATCATCGTCCTCGCCATCGCTATCCAGTTCATCATCAACGGCGTTGCTGCGGCGATGCCCCAGCTGCTGGCAAACTTCGCTCCCGCAGGCTAATATGGCCGATCTCCAGATCGCGTTCATCCAGGAAGTCCAGGGCGGGGCGGCGTGGCTCGAGGGGCCCGCCCGGCTCTTCTCGCTCCTCGGACTGCCGGCGCTCTACCTCCTCGTCATCGCGTACTTCTACTGGTGCCGGGACCCGCGCCTCGGCCTCCGCCTGGCCCTCCTCATGGGGATATCGGGCGGGATAAACGAGGCGTTCAAGGTTGCGTTCCACCTCCCCCGCCCCTACTGGGTCTGCCCGGAGGTCCGGGCGCTCGAGAGTTACCCCTCGTTCGGCCTGCCCTCCGCTCACGCCCAGGGAGCGGCGTCGTTCTGGGGACTTCTGGCCGTCGAGGCCCGGGCGAGGTGGTTCCTGGTCCTCGCGGCCGCGATGATCTTCTGTATCGGAGGGTCGCGTGTCGTCCTCGGCGTCCACTACCCTCTCGACGTCGTCGCGGGCTGGGGGTTCGGCCTCCTCGTCCTCGCCGGGTTCCTCGCCCTCGAGAAGCCGGTGGGCCGCCGGGTCGCCGCTCTTCCGCTATCTGGGCAGGTGCTCGCCGCGTTCGCGGGCTCCCTTGTCCTGGCACTGGCCTCGTTTGCCGCCCTCGCGTCCCTCGGCGACTGGGAGGTCCCTGCGTCCTGGGCCGCGGGAGCGCTCGATCGGTCCGGGGAGGCGATCCACCCGCTCGCCCTCCTTGACGCCGTGACGGCGTCCGGGCTCTTCTTCGGGTTCGCTGCCGGTGCGGCGGCGGAGCACCGCCGGGGGAGCATCTGCGCCGCGACCGGAGGATCCGTCCGCCTGCTCCGCTACACCTTCGGGATCGCCGTGGCGGGAGCGATCTGGTTCGGGCTCGGCCTCTTCGTCCCGCCCGAACCCCTCTCTGCCGCCTACGTCCTTCAATACCTCCGGGCCGCAACCGCCGGTGCCTGGGTCTCGTTCGGCGCCCCGGCAGCCTTTGCCCACTCAGACGTGTTCCGGGACAGAGCGTAAGGGTATATATCTCCGGCAGGCGAGGATCCTGTATGGATTCGACGGACGGGGGTCTCACGGTGCTCGAGGCGGTGATCCTCGGCGTCGTGGCGCTCCTGCTTGCGGCAGTCGCGATCCACGCCGCTGCCGGTCCCGCCGCCGCTCCGGGGGGCCTCATCCCTCTCGTACTCGGCGAGACCGGGGACTGCCTCGTCCTCGACGGCAACGTCTACGGCTACGCGCTCGCGGACGGGAGCATCGGGGGCGCCGATCTCCGGTGCGACCGGCCCGACCCGTCAGCGATGGGCTCGCTCGCCTGCAGCGTCCGTCTCTTCATCGGCGATATGGGGAGCATCGATATGGGCCGGGCGACGGTCGAGGTTGCAACCCGCGAACGGGTCGAGCGCCTCGGAATGACCACGGAGATGCCGGTGCTGCCGGGGAACTGGACTATCGTCCGGAAGGGGCATACCGTCCCGTTCCAAGAGGCGGACGACGATCTCCTCCTCGAGCCGGGGGAGCGGTTCGACCTGCTCGTCTACCCCTCCCGTCCGCTTGCCCGCGGCGAGGCGTTCCGCCTCTGCATCACCCCGCCCGGCAGCGTCCCCCTTGTGGTCGAGCGGACCGTCCCGCCACGGATCACGCCCGTGGTGGACCTCGGCTGAATTTGCGTCCTTTCAGCAGGCTTTTATAGCCGGATGCCGACTCACTCCCCATGCTTGCAGAGGGGATTGCCCTCGGCTGGATACTGATCGTGGTCGGGGCGGTGCTGCTCTTAGTCGAGGTCTACGAACCCGGGTTCTTCATCGCCGTCCCCGCGACGGTCCTGATCATCCTCGGGATCCTCCTCCTCCTCGGCGTCGATATCCTCAGTTCTCCTGCCGGCCTCATCGTCGGGGTCGTCGCGGCACTCGGAGCGGCATTGATCACGGTCTGGTTCTACGGCCGCCTGACGCCCGGAGCGGAGCCACCGAGGACGCTCTCGCGGGATTCGCTCGTCGGCCTCGAGGGGACGGTCGTCGTGCCGGTCGATCCGGAGACGCTCAAAGGGAAGGTGCGGCTCATGAGCACGGAGTGGAGCGCCCGATCCGAGTCCGGGGAGATCCCGGCAGGGAAAAGGGTTATCGTCGTCCGTTCCGAGGGAGTGCATGTTGTTGTAAAGGAGGTTGTGTAGTATGCTATTTACCCTGGATATCCCGTGGACCGGCCTGATAACGATCTTTCTCATCCTCGTCATCGTCATCATCTTCGCCCGGGGCGTTGTCATTGTGCAGCCCTACGAGCAGGGGCTCCAGATCCGGCTGGGGCGCTATGTCGGGAGGCTGAACCCCGGCTTCCGGTGGGTGGTCCCTCTGATCACGGTGGTCAAGAAACTCGATCTCCGGACGGAGGTGATGGACGTCCCGAAGCAGGAGGTGATCACGAAGGACAACTCCCCGACGAACGTAGACGCGATCGTCTACGTCCGGGTGATGGATCCCGAGAAGGCCTTCTTTGAGGTGATGAACTACCGGTCGGCGACGGTGGCGCTCGCCCAGACGAGCCTGCGAGGGATCATCGGCGATATGGAACTCGACGAGGTCCTTTACAACCGGGACGTCATCAACGCCCGCCTCCGCGATATCCTGGACCGGGAGACCGACGCCTGGGGCGTGAAGGTCGAGCGGGTGGAGATCAAGGAGGTCGACCCGGTGGGCGCGGTCAAGCAGGCGATGACCGAGCAGACCGCGGCCGAGCGGGAGCGGCGTGCCGCGATCCTCCGGGCCGACGGTGAGAAGCGGGCGGCGATCCTCCGGTCGGAGGGTAACCGCCAGAGCATCATCCTGGAGGCCGAGGGCGAGCGGCAGAGCAAGATCCTGCGGGCCGAGGGCGAGCGGATGTCGCGGATCCTCCAGGCCCAGGGTGAGGCGCAGGGGCTGCGCATCCTCTCGGTCGGCGCCCGGCCGCTCGATAAGCGGGCGATCACGGTTCTCTCGCTCGACGCCTTGAAGAAGATGGCCGAGGGCCAGGCGACGAAGATCATCTTCCCGTTCGAGCTCTCAAGCGTCGTCAAACAGGCCGCCGAGTACCTCGGCGCCACGGCCGAGAGCCCGGAGGTTCCCGAAGGCGTCGAACTGCCTCCCGAGGATATCCTCGGCGATATCCCGGGCCGGGAGGCGGTTCAGAGCGCGGAGGAGGCGGTAAAGAGCATCGAGACCGACGTCGACGTGGAGATGCAGATGAAGTCGCGGGATCTGATCGGGAAGGAAGGAGGAGATTGAGCCTCCTCCCGGACCTGTCCCGCTTTTTTGTCGGTTGAGGGCCGCCCTGCCGTATTTGTGGCCTCTTTAACTCCAGGATGCTTTAGATCCGCTAATCGGACCCCTTTATGGCTCGTTCCGGCTATTGCGTGCTGTTCCTTCCCGTGATAAAGCAAAACGGTTATTCCCTCTCCTGAATAGTAAATTCTTATGAGATCAGTCTCATCAGCATTCATACTCATCATCCTTGCAGCGATCGTCTTTGCCTGCGGGTGCACAGGTACGCAGACTTCCCCCGCACAGCAGGGCGAAGCGGTTCAGGAGATCGTCGTAGGCGCCCTTCTGCCGCTTTCCGGCGGCTTTGCCGAGGGTGGAGAGGCGAGCCGGGTCGCCCTCGAGACGGCCGCAGGAGACATCAACGACCACTTCACCGCGTTCGGGTCGGACTACCGTGTCGGGGTGATCATCGAGGACACGAAGACCGATCCCGCAGTCGCTCTCGAAAAACTGCAGGCGCTCGATAAGCAGGGTGTCAGGATCGTCATCGGGCCCGGCACCAGTGTCGAACTGAACGCAACCCGGACCTACGCCGACGAGCATGGGATCATCCTGATCAGCACCATGAGTACGGCGCCGTCCCTCGCGATTGCGGGTGACAACGTCTACCGGTTCGTGCCGCCGGACACCTACCAGGCCGATGCGACGGCATACTGCCTGAAAGAGGAGGGGATAACGGCAATCGTGCCGATCTCGCGCGGCGACATCTGGGGCGACGAGCTGGAGAAACTTGTTGCGGCGTCGTTTGCGAAGGGCAACGGGACAGTCCTCGACGGAGTCCGGTATGTGCCGGGCGAGAAGGATTATGCCGGTGCTGTGACGGACCTCGATCTGCAGGTCGGCAGGGCTATCGCGGCGCACGGGAAGGGCAAGGTCGGGGTCTACCTGATCAGCCTCGACGAGGCTGCGGCGATCATGGAGGCGGCCGCAGAGACGAAGAACCTCACGGAGGTCCGGTGGTACGGGTGCGACGGCAACGTCCTCCTCGATACTCTCGTGACGGGGGATGCCGGCCGGTTCGCGGCGCAGACGAAGTTCACCGGCCCGGAGTTCGGACAATATGAACGTGCCGTGGCGAATGCTGCTACCGTCCAGAAGATCCAGAATGCCCTTGGACGGCAGCCCGATGGCTATAGTCTGGCCTCCTACGACGCCCTCTGGACCGTAGCCATGACTCGGACGCAGACCGACACCACGGACGTCTCGAAGTTGAAGATCGCCCTCGAATGGGCCGCAGCGGGGGCCGGGGGCCCCCTGTGCGGGCGGGTGCAGCTGGACGGCGCCGGTGACCTGGCGACCGCGCACTACACATTCTGGTCGGTAGAGGGCGGTGGTGAAGCCTACCGGTGGGTGCCGGTTGTCCAGTACGATATCTGGTCCGTCCGTGCTCCCCCTGAAATTGAACGCATCGATGCCTGAATACCCGGGTACTCCCCCGACCCCTTTTTGAAAAGAGATATTTCCGGAGGATCTCTCCGCAGGTTTCAAGTCGGTTCTTCTTCCTGATCCTGCAGGTCTGGGGCTTGAAGGGTGCATGGCGGACTCCCGGCTGACCCCTCGTTATCATCTACAACTGCTACCCCGCGAAGCGCGAGCGTAAGCGAGCTTGAATTCCGCAGGTGCGAGGCACGAAGAGAGGTGTCAACGTCTTCTGTACCGCACTTCGCGTTCTTCGCGGCTTTGCGCGAGTTAATTTTGGGAGGATGATACGGCCTCACGCGAAATGCGATGGACGGAACGTCCGGAGCATGAGCACCGAAGGCGCAAAAAAGGGGCTATTGCACCCCGGGGGGTGCAGGTTCCGGCCCGGAGCTCAGGCTGGGTTTCACCCGATCGTCATCACGAACCGGAGCGCCGCGACGATCATCGGCATCGTGATGAGGAGGATCAGCATCACCGTCACGAACCCGCTGATCGAGGCGGCAACCCGCTGCGCATACCGCGACAGGCCCAGGCGGTCGAAGACACGCTCAACTCCTTCTCGCATCATGTAGCCGCCGTCGAGCGGGACGATCGGGATGGCGTTGAACATCCCGACCAGCAGGTTGAACCACCCGGTCCAGAAGATGAGGTGGACCGTGCCCCAGAAGAAGGGGAACGGCTCCTCCCAGGCGACCTGCTCGGGCGTGTCGGCGAGGAGGATCGCGAGCTGCTGGGTGTTGCCCTGGATGAAGGCGTCGATCGGGGCTATCGTCAGGTAGAGCGGCGCGAGCAGACCGAGGTTCGCGACGTTCCCGATATGCTCCTTCACGGCCGGGGCGTTGTAGTAGTAGACCCCCATGAACCCGGAGTCCCGGTCGCCGCCGAGCGCCTCCGGCCACTCGGAGAGCGTGAGGGTGTAGGTGCTCTCGACGCCGTCTTTTGTGGCTGTCAGCGTGACCGTCTCGCCCGGCCGCGTCCCCTCCATCGCCGCCGAGACCTCTTCCTGGCTCGTCACGGGAACGCCGTTCACGCCCGTGATGATCGAGTAGCCGGGGATGCCTGCATCGGCAGCCGGGTAGTCCTTGTAGACCCCCTGGACGAGCGGGACGGAGAGGGGCGTCGCCATCCCGACGAGGAGGAACATCACCACGAAGCAGGCGAGGCCGATGACGATGTTGTTCGTGATTCCGGCGCCGAACATCCGGATCTTCGGCATCCCCTTCGCCGCTTCGACATCGGCCTCTTCCGGTTCGACGAACGCCCCTATCGGGATGACGGCGATAAGAAGGCCCATGCTCCGCACCCGCATATCCTCGACCCGTGCGAGGATCGCGTGACCGAACTCGTGGATGACGATCGTGAGCACGAGGCCGATGATGACGGCCGCGGTGACCGGGATCGCCTGGTTGACTCCGGGTATCGCGAGGATGTTCCGGGGGTCGTAGATCCCGGTCGGCTCCGGGGTATGCACCAGCAGCTGGGGGACCGCGAGGACGAGAGCAAGCGTCATGAAGGCCGAGACCAGCACCACCATGACGACGCCGAGCGTCGCGTAGATCCTGAGCAGAGGTGTGAATTTCCTGAACCAGTCAAAGAAGCCGACCCGGTCGGTCTTGATCCCCATGATGGGACCAAAAAACATAATGTGATCGCGAAACAGCCCCCGGTCGCGGATATAATAGGCTATCAGGAGATATGCCGCGACGAGAAGGAGGAGGATCTGGAGCCAGCTCATCACTCAGGGTTGGCGCGCGGGAGGCATAAATGCTTCCGGGTTATGAAAAATCCCGTATCGTCGTCTGGGAAAGGTTCGTCACCGTCTTCCAGCTCCGGCGGGCGCAGGGGGGCGGGCTCCCGTACTCGCGGATGTAGGACCGGAGGAACTCGATCGTGACCGGGTCGGAGGGGTAACCGCTCCCGATCTTCCCATACTGCTGGCTGAGTTCCCAAATCGCCCGGTCGCGGGTGACCTTGGCGACGATGCTTGCCGCGCCGACGATCTTGTGGCGGGCGTCCGCGCGGTGCTCGGCGACGATATCGCAGGGGAAGTCGAGATGTCCTGCGACCGTCCGGCCGTAGCGTTCCGCGTTGACGTCGCAGGCATCGAGGTAGGCCTGCTCGGGGCGGAGCCCCATGAGCGCCTCGGCGTGGAGTTCGGCCACGCACTCGTTCATGCTCATCCGGGTCCGGCAATCGTCGATTCCGGCGGCGTCGATGGTGACGACGGCTATCGAGAACTCCTTGAAGAGGACCCCGTAGATCTCCTCGCGCTGCTTCGGCCGGAGGACCTTCGAGTCCTTGATGGGGAGGGCCGCAAGGTCCTCAACCGCCCGGCACCCGACGGCGGCAACCACCATCGGACCGAGGACCGAGCCCTTCCCCGCTTCGTCCACCCCGCAGATCACATTTTCTGGTTGATTCGCAAGGTATTTCAATGCCGACGATTGAATCCAGATGGATGTACACCATCATCGTCGGCCTTGGCGGAATCGGCCGGAACCTGACTGCGATCGCCGTAAATGCCGGAGACTCCGTGGTGGTGATCGACCAGGACGAAGAGCGCGCAAGCGACATCTTAGAGCACTACGACGTCCTCGCCATCACCGGGAACGCGACTGACAAATCGGTTCTTGAGGATGCGGGGATCGACCGGGCGGACGCCCTGGTCGCCACCACGAGCGACGACGCCGTGAACCTGATGACCTGCTGGCTCGCGAAGCGCTACGACGTCGGCAACGTCGTCTCGATCGTCAACCAGAAGGAGCACTCGGACCTCTTCAACGAGGTCGGGGTGAGGATCAGCGAGAACCCTGACGAACTGGTGGCGACCCGGCTCTACTACTGGGCAAAGAGCCCGAATCTCCAGCAGGTCGCCTCGATCCCCGGCGGCACCATCTTCGAGATCGTCGCTGAGGAGGGTGCGCCCATCATCGACCACGAGATCCGCGACCTCGACGTCCGTGACTTCGTCTTCATCGCCATCCGGCGTGCGGGCGGCGACCTCATCATCCCGAGCGGCACCGTCCGTATCCGGCCCGGTGACGTCATCACGGTCTTCACAAAAAAAGAGGCTGAGACGGAGACCTTAAAGACGCTCAACAAGCAGCTGATCCGCTCAGGCTAGCGTGTCCCTGAGCGCTTTGAGCTCAAGGAGCATCTTCGGGTTCCGCTTGATCAGTTCTTTGATGAGTGCCGCGACCGAGAACTCACTGAAACTGATGCTTGCGATCGAGTCTGCGAGGGTGTTGAGTTTCTTATCGTCGAGCGTGATGAAGTACTCTTTGACCTTGTAGTTCCGCTCGATCGTCGCACCCATCTTTGATGCACGCCACTCCGTGTCGTAGGGCATCATGGCCTCCTTCGAGCAGTTGCCCGCCTCGATGCACTTCGAGGCCACCCGGGCGGCGAGCCGTCCGGTATACAGGGCGTTGCCGATCCCGCCGCCGGTGATGGGGTCGACGACCCTGGCCGCGTCGCCGGCGACGAGAAGGCCGTCAGCGACCGTACAGGGGAGCGGCCGGCAGACAGGAACCCCGCCCGCGATCAGCTCGATCGTCTTCCCGTTCGGGAAGTTCTTTGCGACGAACTTATCCAGGTAGTCCTTTGCCCGGGCACCGTCGCGGCTCTTTCTCCCGGTGATGCCGATCCCGACGTTCGCCGTCCGGTCGCCCTTCGGGAAGACCCAGAGGTAGCCTTCGGGCGCGATCTCGTTACCCAGGTAGAAGTCCGTCGAGCCCGCGTTGATATCGATATCGGTCATCACATACTGGGCGCAGCTCATCATCTCCCGGAGGGGGACGGTGGTGTCGAGCCCGGCCCACCGGGCGAACTGCGCTTCCGTGCCGTCGGCGGCGATGACCACCTCGGCCCGGATCTCTGCCGGATTCCCGCACGAGAGGATCTTCGCGCCTTTGACCGCTCCGTTCTCCATGATCGGCGCGGTCGCCCGGGTCTTGACGATCACGTCCGCCCCGGCCTCGGCGGCCTGCCAGACAAGTTCCCGGTCAAAGACCTTCCGGTCGAGGACGTAACCGACCTCGTTTCCGGCCCGGGCCTGATCGAGTTTGATGGCGGTGCCGTTCGGAGCGATGATCCTGGCACTCTCGATATCGGCGGATATCCAGCAGGGGTCGGGCTTGATGAATTCCTTCAAGAGTTCTTTGCCGATCCCTTCCGCGCACCGGACAGGCGTGCCGATGGCGGGACGCTTCTCGACGAGGCAGACCGAGTTCCCTGCCTCGGCCGCCGTCTTCGCTGCAAGGGCGCCGGCGGGGCCGCCCCCGATGACGAGGATATCGTAGTTACTCTTCATGGACGACCTCCAGTGCCCCGAGCGGGCAGGCCCGTGCGCAGATGCCGCAGGCGATGCACTCCCGCTCAAGGCTGAGGTAGGCGTCGATCAGCTCGAGCGCGTCCTCGGGGCAGACTGCGACGCAGGTGCCGCAGTATCCGCACTTGTCTCGGTTTATCCTGAGCATTGTACTCATGTTGTTGTTGTCATCGCAAAAACCTTTATGTTCCCGTTCTCCGCGATATCCGTCTCTTCCTGTCCCGGGGGGAGGGGGAGCGCCCCACTGGTCTATTAAATAGGAGTTAGCACAAATTTATCTGGGAAATGGGGATGCCATGGGACTGAAGGGTGGACCTACGCAGGACGAGGTCATGGCCGTATCGCTCGCAAAACTCGGCATTCGCCCGGGCGACCGGGTGGCCGACGTCGGGTGCGGGACCGGGAAGGTCGCCGTCGCCGCTGCACGGACGGCGGAACGGGTCTACGCGATCGACCGCCGGCCGGAGGCGATCGCCTGCGCCAGGCAGGAGGCGGCCGCCGCCGGTGCCGGAAACATCGAGTTCTTCGAGGGCGACGCGGTGGACGTTCTCCGCGATATCGACCGGCTCGACGCCGCTTTCGTCGGGGGGTCCCGCCGCCTGCCGGAGGTCCTCGACCTCCTCGCCGGGAAGGTGCAGGGAAGGATCGTCGTGAACGCGGTGATGGTCGGGACGCTTCATGAGGCGATAGCAAGTATGCAGCGTCTCGGCATCTTCGTCGAGGCCGTCCACCTCCAGGTCTCCCGGTCAGCCGGCATCGCCGGCGGGATGATGTTCAAGCCCATCAACCCGGTCTACGTCATCGTCGGGGGTGCCGGATGCTCGTAGGCGTGGGGCTCGGCCCCGGCGACCCGGAACTCCTGACCCTTCGTGCGGTCAGGCTTCTCGCCGAGGCAACGGCGGTCTTCGTCCCCGGAAACATGGCCTACGACCTGGTGCGGCCCTACCGGCCCGACGCCACGGTCCTCAGGTTCCCGATGACGAACGACGAGGCCTACATCAGAAGATGCCTCGAAGAGAACGCCGACCGGATCGCGCCGTGCGCCTTGAACGGCCTTGCGGTCTTTGGGATCATCGGGGACCCGAACTTCTACTCGACATTCTCGCGGCTCTGCGAGGTGATCGCCGCCCGCTACCCGGAGATCACGTTTGCGACCGAGCCGGGTATCAGTTCGATCACCGCGTTCGCCTCGGTGGCAAACGTCCCGGTGGCAGGCGGATTCTTCGTCTCGGACGGGAACGGGCCGGAATCAAGGATCTTCATGAAGGTGAGGAAGCCCGCGGCGCTTGCGGCCGACCTCAAGGGAGAGGGCTACTCGGAGTTCGTCCTCGTGGAGCGGATGTTCATGCCGGAGCAGCGGGTCTACCGGGATGACGACCTTCCCGAGGAGAGCGACTACTTCTCGATCCTCTTTGCGAGGCGGTCCCGTGCATAAGTTCTACATCGTGGGCGCCGGGCCGGGAGCGCCCGATCTCATCACCGTCCGGGGGATGGACCTCCTCCGGCGGGCGGACGTCCTCATCTACGCCGGGTCGCTCGTGAACCCAGCGCTCGTCGAGGAGTCCGGCGCGGGCATAAAACTCGACAGCTGGAAGATGGCGCTTCCCGAGATCGTCGGCGCGATTGAGGAAAACGTCCGGGCCGGAAAACTCGTCGTCCGGCTCCACTCGGGCGACCCGGCCCTCTACGGCGCGATCGTCGAGCAGATGGCGGAGCTCGACCGGCGCGGGATCGAGGCCGAGATCGTCCCCGGCGTCTCGTCGCTCTTTGCGGCGGCTGCGGCCCTCAAGACCCAGTTCACGCTCCGCGACGTCTCCGAGAGCCTGATCGTCACCCGCCCGGCAGGGGCGACGCTTGAACGCGATCTGATCCCCGAGTTCTCGCGGCTCGGCCAGACGATGGTGGTCTTCCTCGGCACCGAGCTGATGGAGGAGGTCCTCGCCCGGGTGGAGTGCCCACCCGAGACCCCGGCGGCGGTCGTCTACCACGCTTCCTGGCCCGACCAGAAGGTCGTCCGGGGGACGGTGGCGGATATCGCAGAGAAGGCTCGTGCTGCCGGGATCGAGCGGACGGCGCTGATCGTGATCGGGAAGGCGGTCGAGGGAGCGGCCTCAGGGTTCGGGAGGTCGGTCCTCTACTCATGACCGGGACCGTCGTTGTCGCGCTCGACCGGTTCCTCCCCGACGCCCGCCGTATCGCCGATGCGCTCGGCGCCGCGGTCATCCCCTACGGCCCTGATGCGTTCCGTGAGGCGTTCAGCCGCTACGGCCGGATCGTCGCCCTGATGTCGGCCGGGATCGCCGTGCGGGGGATCGCCCCGCTCCTCGCCGACAAATGGCGGGACCCGGCTGTCGTGGTGGTCGGCCCGGACCTCCGCTACGCCGTCCCGGTGGTCGGGGGGCACCACGGCGCAAACGAACTCGCCCGGGACCTCGCCCGTCTCGGGATCGAACCGGTGATCACGACCGCGACCGAGACCCGCGGCCGGGAATCGGTCGAGGGGATCGCCGCCCGGACCGGGTGCGATATCGTGAACCGCGACTCCACCCGTGCGGTGAACGCCGCGGTCCTCGATGCCGACGTGCCCCTCTACGCGATCACCGGTCCCGGGATCGTCGTCGCGGGCCCGGGGGTCTCGCTCCTCGTCCGGAAGGGCGAGTACGTCGTCGGGGTCGGGTGCCGGAAGGGCGTCGCGGCCGGCGACGTGGTCGGCGCCGTCCGGCAGGCGCTGGAGCAAGCCGGGATCGCCCCCGGCGAGGTCCTCGTCTACGCGACGACGAGAAAGAAGCGCGGGGAGGCCGGCCTCCTTGCTGCCGTTACGGATCTCGGCGGCAACCTTGTCTTCTTTGACGACGAAACATTGAACGCAGAGGCGGCCCCCACCCCCTCGCGAGCCTCCCTGATCGGGCTCGCCGGGGTCGCCGAACCCGCGGCCCTCGCGGCCTCGAAGCGGAGAGAGCTGGTGCTCGCGAAAGAGACCTATGGGAGTGTTACCGTTGCAATCGCACGATAGTAGAGGAAGACTGTATATCGTCGGGACCGGCCCCGGCAACCTGCTGCAGATGACGCCTAAGGCGCTCAAAGCCCTCGGCGAGGCCGATTGCGTCATCGGCAACGGGTTCTATCTCGACCTGGTCGAGCCCCTGCTCGCCGGAAAAGAGGTTATCCGGAGCAGCATGGGCCGTGAGGTCGACCGGGCGGCAAAGGCGCTCGCCCTCGCGGAGGATCGTGTCGTCGCGATGGTGAGCGGCGGGGATGCCGGGGTCTACGGGATGGCGAGCATCGTGCTCGAGGTGGCGGAGCGATCCGGCACGAACGTCCCTATCCAGGTAATCCCCGGCATCACGGCGGCGGTCTCGGCGGCGGCGCTCCTCGGCTCGCCGCTCTCGGGCGACTACGTCACGATGAGCCTCTCGGACCTCCTGACCCCCTGGGAGGAGATCGAGCGGAGGCTCGACCTCGCGTTCCGGATGCGGGTCCCGGTCGTCCTCTACAACCCCAGGTCAAGGGGGAGGCCGCACAATCTGGATACGGCGATCGGGATCGCCCGCCGCCATCTCCCCGACACGACGCCGGTCGGCGTGGTCAGGAACGCCTACCGGGAGGGGGAGGACCGGCTGGTAACGACGCTTGGGGAGTTTGAAGACCACTTTGCCTTCGTAGACATGCACTCGATCGTCTTTGTCGGCGGAGAAGAGACCAGGATCTTGAGGAGTGAGACTGATGGGAGAGGAATCATCACGCCCCGGGGATACCACCGGAAATACGTATACTGATCTTGCGGCGGTCACCCCGGAGGCCTACGCGATCGCGAGCACGAGCCGGAACCTGGCCCGCGAGCAGGTGGGGAACGCCACCGCCGAAGACCGGATCCGGCAGCGGTGCTCGATCGCGGTCGGCGATTTTTCGATGGCCGACCTGATGCGGTTTGCAGGCAGCCCGGTCGATGCGGGGCTCGCCGCGCTCGAGCGGCAGGCGCCGATCATCACCGATATCCGGATGGTGCAGACGGGCATCCTGAAACGCGGCCATGCAAGCGAGGTCGTCTGCGCCCTCGACTACGGGGAGGATATCGCCCTGGCCCGCGGGATCACCCGGACGTCGGCCGGGTTCTTCGCCCTGCGCGACCAAATAGAGGGCGCCATCGTGGTGATCGGGAACGCCCCGTCGGCGCTCCTCGTCGTCTGCGATATGATCCGCGAGGGGGTCCGGCCGGCCCTGGTCGTCGGGACCCCGGTCGGGTTCGTGAACGCTGCGGAGTCGAAGGACGCCCTCCGCGCCATCGACATCCCCTCGGTCTCGAACGTCGGGACCCGGGGTGGGACGCCGATCGCGGTGGCGGCGATCAACGAGATCATCACGATCCGTGCCGAGCGTGCCGGTCATGCGGGACCCGGTTACTGATTTCGAGTATCCCGCGGCGTGGACGGCGGCCTGCCGTTCGCCGGCCCTTCTCGAGGACGTCCGGCGCGGGCTCGCGGTCCTGACGGCGTCCGGGTCCGTCCTCCGCCGGGGGTTCACGACCGGGACGACGGCGGCCGCAGCCTGCAAGGCGGCGGTCCTCTCGCTCACTTTCGATACCGTCAGCGAGGTGAAGGTCACCCTCCCCTGCGGCATCACCGTCACAGTCCCGGTGGACGGCTACCGGGGCCGGGCGTCGTGCTGGAAGGATGCCGGCGACTACCCCTCGGACGTGACCGCGGGGCTTGAGTTCGTCGCGATGGCGGTTCCCTCCCTATCGGGAGGAGTCCAGTTCGTCCCCGGCGAGGGGATCGGGAGTTTCGCCCGCGACACCCCCCGCCACCGCCAGGGGACGGCGGCGATCGGCGAGCAGGCGCTCGAGTGCATCCTGCGCTCGATCGACGAGGCGGTGGAGGAGGCCGAACTCTGCGGGACGACGGTCATCCTGACGGTCCCGCGGGGGCCGGAGGTGGCGCAGAAGACCCTGAACCCGAGAGTAGGGATCCATGGCGGGATCTCCGTCCTCGGCACGACCGGGTTCGTGGAACCCTGGGACGACCACATGACGGAAGGGGTGCTCGAGCGGGTCGGCCGGGCGGCCGGAAGGGCCGTCCTGACGACCGGCCGGCTCGGGCTGCGCTACTCGCGGCTCCTCTTCCCCGAACGGGAGGCGATCCTGGTCGGGAACAACCTGGCAGAAGCGCTCCGGGTTGCCGGCGAGGATACGGTGATCTGCGGCCTCCCCGGCCTGGTCCTGAAGTTCATCAACCCCGACGTCCTCGACGGGACCGGGTGCGCGACGGTGGAGGAACTCTCGGCGACGGTGCTCTGGAAGGGGATCGCCTGCCGGGAACTTGCTGCGTTCCGGGCTCTCCACCCGGGCGTCCGGGTCGTGATCGTCGATCGCGGCGGCCGGATCATCGCGGAGTCGCCGTGAAGATCGTCGGCGTCGGTTGCGGACCGGGGATGCTGACAGAGGAGGCGATCGCTGCCGTCCGGGAGGCAACCCTCGTCTACGGCTCGGCCCGTGCGATCGCGCTCGTCCGCGACGTCATCCCCCCCGGGTGCGAGGTCCGCGAGATCGCGGATTACCGCGGCCTCCGGTCTCTCCCGGCCCACGCGGTCGTCCTCTCGACGGGGGATCCGATGCTTGCGGGTCTCGGCTACCTTCCCGGCGAGGTCGTTCCCGGCATCTCCTCCCTCCAGGTCGCCTTCGCCCGTTTAAAGATCCCGCTGACGCGGGCGGCGGTTGTCTCGGCCCACGGGAAGGACCACGCCCCGGCGGTCGCCGCGGCCCGGGAGGAGGTCCTCCGGGGCCGGGTGGTCTTCCTCATCGCCGATCCGGCCTTCGATGTCGGGGAACTCGCGGCCGCCCTCCCCCCGGAGGCCCGGCTTGCCGTCTGCGAGAACCTCGGCTACCCGGAGGAGCGGATCGCCGTCGGGACGGCGGCGATGCCCCCGGCGCCCCGAAACGACCTCTTCGTCGTGGTGGCGGGAGCGTTCCAGGATCAGGCGTAACTGTTACCGAACGACGGTCCGGATCGCCCCCGCGGCAGGCCTGACCGGTTTCCCCTTCCGGAACTCGTAGCCCGACCGGATAAGGTCGAGGAATATCGCCTGGTAGGTCCCCCGCTCGCAGAGCTCGAGATGGTAGCGGTGCACCGTCGACTTCGTCCCGTACTCCGCCGGCACGTCGCTCCAGGCGCACCCGGTAGAGAGGACATACAAGACCCCGTTGAAGAGGTGGCGGGGGTCCCGCCGCGGCCGGCCGATGTGCGGTTTCTGGGGCGGGAGGTGCCTCTGGAGGATCGCCCAGAGGGCATCGTCGATCTCCCGGAATGGCATGGTCCCGGATATCCTTCCTGACACCTTATACTTTTGGGACCGCCCGGCGTCCGGGCGCTATCGCTCTCTATGGTTGTGCGGGTCGTAGTTCGTGACGATAATCTCGTGGATCGCCCCACGTTTCGCCCCGTCGCAGTTGATCATCCTCTTCGCCGGAACCCTGTCAACATGGTATCCGGAATAGAGGTTGTCGAAGAACGCGTCATCGGGATCGGCGTTCCTCGGATCGGAGTTGCTCAGCATCAGCCTCGCCCCCGCGGCATCGCACCGCGCGTAGAAAGCCGCAAGGCGGCGCTGCTCCACATCGGTAAACCCTTCCTTCGCGTACTGCGTGAACGACGACGTCCGGTTCAGGGGGCGGTAGGGGGGATCGAAGTAGACGAAGGTCTCTTTTGAGATGTAGGGCTCCGACTGCATGAAGTCGCCGAGGTGGACCGTCGTGTTCCGCATCAGTTCGGCATCGGCCCGGAGCAGGTCCTCGTGCAGGATCCTGGGGTTCCCATATCTGCCGAACGGGACGTTGAACCCGCCTCGTGAGTTGACCCGGTAAAGGCCGTTGAAGCACGTCCTGTTGAGGAAGATGAACCGGGCGGCCCGCTCCACCCAGTCCGCGCCGTACCTTCCGAAGTCGATGGTCTCTCTCTCGCAGTTGAACGCATCCCGGGTGGCGTAATAATATTCCCTGCGCCCGGCGCCGTCCTGGGAGAGGAAATCGTCGGAGATCTCGCGCAGACAGTCGATGAGGCCGGCAACGTCGTTCTTCACGACGCTGTAGGCGAGGACCAGCTCCTCGTTGATGTCGAAGAGGTGGCACTCCCTGAACCTGAAGACGCTGTTGAAGTGAAAGTAGACCGCGCCGCCGCCCATGAACGGCTCGACGAAGACCGGCAGGCCTCCTCCGGCGAGTTCGCGGGGAGCTCTCTTTGCGAACGCATCGAGCAGCTGCGCCTTGCCGCCTGCCCACTTAAGAAACGGTCGTGCGGTGACTGGTGGCATCGGTCTCTTCCATCCGGCGTCAATACTTTGCGGTATCGGCAAAAATGTGTTTTGGAAGGCTTTACGAATCGCCACCGCCCTTCCCGCGGCGGGCGATGATGCCCTGCTTCACAAGCATCTTCCGGATAGACCACCGGCCCCTGCCGAGTTCGCTCTCCAGCACCTCGATGGCACGTTTCTTCGTCGTCCCGGACGCGGTGAGCAGGGCGAACCGGGAGACCAGGGCTTCAACCTCGTCGCCGGTCCAGGTCCTGCCCCGGTTCTTATGTCCCGCAATCTGCGGGGCCCTCAGTGACGGCAGCAGCCACCCCTGCCCGAGACCGCGCAACTCCGCAACCTTCAGATCAAAGACCCGGTCCGACACCTCAAACCCGGTCGCCCTGCGGTCGAGGCCGACCGCCACCCGGGCGGTCGAGAACCCGCCGAGAAACATATCGCAGACCAGGTCGCCCTCGTTGCTGCTATACTGGATCATCTTGACGAGCAGATCGGTCGGGAGTTCGTTCTTGTTCTTCGTCTTCCCCGGTTTGTACTCGCGGTTGATGTTCCAGACGTCCTCGCGGTCCCGGTAGTTGGGCGACCCGTTGTCCGGCCCCTTCTCCCCGATCCCGTACCTCGATTCCAGGTTGAACGTCCTCCTGTCGCCCGGCTTTTCATAAAAGAGGATATGATAGTGGGAGGAGACGTATTTCCTGCTGGTGTAGACGCCGAAGTTGTACTTCCAGATGATATGGTTGACCTCGCGGAGCCCCGTCTGCCGCAGGGCATGGAGTATGTGGTAGAGGTTCGTGTAGCCCGATACGATGTAGATCGACCCGCCGGGCCGGAGGATCCGCTCGGCCTCCCGGATCCACCTCCGGCTGAACTCACCGTACCCGGCCGCGGGGACCTCGACGTAACCCTCGACGACGAACGTCTCGTCCCGGTTGTAGTGCTGGTGCAACCGGTCGCCGTTGATGCCGTACGGGGGATCGGTGACGATCAGGTCGACCGAGTCGTCGGGGATATACTTCCTTGCCCCGCGGATGCAGTCGCCGTTGTAGAAGATGTTGCCGTTGATTTCCTCAGACCTCATACGCATCTCCTCCGGGCTGCAACGTAAATCACGTGGGTTGTACGACAATAAGAGTCTGACCCGCGTCACCCGTGCAGGAGTGCAGCACGCGCCCGGCCGCGGGCCCGGAACCCTGTGCCACTCCCTGTGAGAGAGGTAACATTAATACGGCCCGGGTGGACTCCATCTGAGAACGAAGCGGGATCGTCGTGTGATACCAGATGACGGCACGTTCCGAGGGGATGCGGGCTCCGTGTACAGCCGGAGCGGGAGAGGGCGGGAAGGAGACCCATGCAACGGGTGAGCAGCCGGTCGATGAACGTATGGCAGCCCTCCAGGCCGAGAACCGGGCGCTCCGGGCCGAGAACGCCACGCTGCAGTCCCTCAAAGACGCCCTGCAGGAGAGCGAGGAGCGTTACCGGCGGTTCTTCGAGGCCGATCTCACGGGGGACTTCGTCACCACGGTGGACGGCCGGATCCTCGCCTGCAACCCTGCGTTCGTCAGGATGTTCGGGTTTGCCTCCGTAGAAGAGGCTCTGAACACCAGCATCCGGGACCTCTACGAGGACCCCGCCGACCGGGATCTGCTCCTTGTCCACCTCAGAAGGGAGGGAAAGGTGGAGAACCAGGGCCGGATCCGGAAACGCCGGGACGGCACGTCTATCCACGTCGTCGAGAACGTGGTCGGGCGCTTCGACGCGGACGGTGCGCTGGTTGAGATCCAGTGCTACACATACGACGACTCCGAGCGCAAGCGGGCTGAAGACGCCCTGCGCGAGAGTGAGGAGAGGTTCCGGGCGGTACTGGAGAACTCGCTCGACGCGGCTTACCGGTACAACCTCCAGAAAGACCGTTATGATTACATGAGCCCGGTCATCGAGCAGATCCTCGGTTTTACCCCGGAGGAGATGGCCTCGATGAGCATCGAGGAGATCCTGGGCCGCATTCACCCCGACGACCGCCTGTCGGTCGAAGCGGAGATCATCAACGCGGCCGCATCGGGGCGGGGACTTCTCGAGTACCGGTTCCTGACGAAGAACGGTGAGTACCGCTGGCTTGCGGATCACCTCACGGTCATCCGCGATCCGAACGGACGACCGCTCTACCGGGGCGGCATCGTCCGCGACGTCACCACCAAGAAGTCGGCGGAGGAGGAACTCGTCCGGATTCACCGCGATCTCGAGTCCGCTCACCGGGAGGCGAACCTCTACCTGGACATCCTGACCCACGATATCGGGAACACCGAGAACGTCTCGAACCTCTACGCCGATCTTCTCATCGACTCCCTGGACGGGGAGGCGGCCTGTTATGCGGCGAGCCTGAAGAAGAGCATCGCTAAAAGCATCGAGATCCTCGGCATCGTATCGAAGATCCGGCGGATCCATAGCGGAACGCCCGACATCCGGCCGGTTGACCTCGACGCCGTCATCAGGGAGGAGATCGCCCATTTCCCGGCTCTCCCCATCCGCTACGAGGGGATTACCCGGCAGGTTCTTGCCGACGACCTTCTCTGCGAGGTCTTCACGAACCTGATCGGCAACGCCGTGAAGCACGGTGGGCCCGGAGTTGAGGTATTCATCCGTGTTGAGGCCGCAGATGGGGGATACCTCCGCGTGACGGTCGCGGATACCGGCCGGGGTGTTCCGGACGCCCGGAAAGAGGAGATCTTCCATCGCTACGAGATGAGGCAGCGTGGCGTGGGCGAGGGCCTCGGCCTCTACCTTGTGCGGATCCTCATCGACCGCTACGGCGGCAGGATCTGGGTCGGGGACCGCGTACCGGGCCGCCCGGATGAGGGGGCGGCGTTCTCCTTTGTGCTCCGGGCGGCGGGCGGCGGCGGTACCGGGCGGGCCTGAGGCGGGTCGGCGAAGTGGTTCTCTTCTGCCGCCATCGTCCGGGGGTCAGAGTCGTCCCGCCTGACCGGCCGTGCCGGTGAGATCATGGGGTGTGGTATAAGTCTGGGTGGGTGCCGGAATCGCTCCCTGCTCCCGTCCGACTTCTGTTTCGGAGCTGGTAGCACCCCAACATCGGCCTGCGGGGCAGAGAAGGCGAATTCGATCCAGTATGCCTTATCTTCTCTCTCGGAACAATCTTAATGATGAGCGAGAGTGAGCCCGAGCGCCCCCGGATCCGGATCCCGGTCAGGACCAAGTTCCTCCTCGTATTCCTGGGTCTCTCGACGGTCGCCCTCCTCCTCGCCGGGTCTCTTGCCTTCGTGCAGATGGACGATGTCGGCCGCTACGCCCTGGACCGGAGCACCGATCTCGGAGCCCGCGCGATGAACGACAGCACCGCCGCGCTCGAGCGCAACGCCGAGGAGTCGCTTCTCCGGCTTGCGCAGAACCAGGCTTACATCAGCAATATCGTCTTTGAGCAGGTGAGCGGGGATCTTGAGATCATGGAGCGGTACGCGGCGACCATCATGGAGAACCCGTCCATGGTCCGGCCGCGGCACTTCTACCTGCAGGACGAAGAGCCGGCAGACCGGCGCGCAACCTCCCTCCTCTTCCTCTCGCCCGGCATCGATGCCGGGCGCCTTAGCGAGGAGCGGGACGCCGCCGGGACGATGAACGACATCTTCATCCCCGTCTCCGCAACGAACCGGCACCTGGCGAATGTCTACGTCGGGACGGGTTCGGGGATGGCGATGATTTACCCCTGGACGACCGGGCTCGATCCTGCATGCGACCTCCGGCTCAGGAGCTGGTTTTCGCAGGCAGTCGAGACCGGGGGTCTCGTCTGGTCCGAGCCGTATGTCGATCTCATCGGGCACGGCCTGATGGTGACCTGCTCGCGGCCGGTCTACCATCCGGAGAAGGGCTGGGTCTGGGTGGTCGGTGCGGACGTCACGGTCGAGACGATCAACCAGCAGATCATCGGGACCCAGGTGGGCGACCGGGGCTACGCGATGCTGATCGACCAGCATGGAAACGTCATCAGCCGGCCCGGCCTCACCTCGGGCGACCTGCGGTGGGACGCGTCGTTCGTCGCCGAGAACCTGCTTTCGAGCGAGAACCCGGATCTCGCTTCGGTCGCCGAAAAGATGACCGCGGGGGAGACGGGGGTCGCCAGGATCAGGTTTGACGACGGCGAGCGGTTCATCGCGTATGCCCCCGTCCGGAGCGTGAACTGGAGCGTCGGTGTCGTGATGCCGGTCGACGAGGTGCTCGCGCCGATAGAGAAGACCCGATCGAGCATCTTCCAGGCCTCGGAGGATACCGCCGCGCATATCGGCAGTCAACAGGACGCAATGAAGACCATCTTCACCGGGGCGTTCCTCGGCCTGCTCGCCGTCGTCGCCCTCCTGACCCTCGCCGTCACCCGGCACTTCACCCGGCCCATCGAGGAACTGCAGAAGGGTTCCGAGGCCATCGGCCGGGGCGACCTCGATCACCGGGTGGAGGTGGCGACCGGGGACGAGTTCGAGGAGCTTGCCCACTCCTTCAACCGGATGACGGCCGATCTGAGAGGACACGTCGAGGATCTCCGTCGGACGACCGCGGAGAAGGAGCGGATCGCAAAGGAGCTTGAGATCGCGAAGGAGATCCAGCAGAGCATCCTGCCCGAGTCGGCGCCGGTGCTTCCCGGGTTCGACCTCGCAGGCTTCAACCTGCCTGCCCGGGAGGTGGGCGGGGACTTCTTCGACTACATCCCTGCCGGCGAAGGTTGCTGGGGCGTCGAGATCGCCGACGTATCGGGGAAGGGCGTTCCCGCCGCACTCTTCATGGCCCTCTCCCGCACCCTCGTCCGGGCGAGCGCGTCGGAGAGCTCCGATCCGGTCAGGTCGATCCTGGAGGCGAACCGCTACATCTGCATGGATTCAAAGACCTGCATGTTCGTCACCCTCTTCTACGGTATCCTCGATACCCGGAAGGGGACCTTCACCTACGTGAACGCAGGCCACAATCCTCCCCTCCTCTTCAGGGCGGGATCGAGCGAGGCGGAACTCCTCCAGGGGAAGGGGATCGCCCTCGGGATCTTCGACGATATCGAGCTCGAACTCGTGGAACTCCGGCTGAACCCCGGCGACACGGTGGTCTTCTACACCGACGGGGTGAACGAGGCCACGAACGAGCGCGACGAGGAGTACGGTATGGAGCGGCTCAAAGCGTTCATCCCGGGACTGCTCGACCGCCAGGCACGGGAGATGATCGAGGCGATCGTGGAGGACGTCACCGCCTTTGCCGGCGACCGGCCGCAGTTCGACGATATCACGCTTGTTGTGCTGAAGGTCGGGTGATACGGGTGAGATGGATCCTCATGGTACTTCTCCTCTTCGCCCTTGCCGGCCCCGCCTCAGCCGTTCCCCTCCTTCCCGCGGAGTTCTGGGGCACGGTCACGATCGACGGGAGCCCGGCGCCGGCGGGGACCGTCGTCACAGCAAGGATCGACGACCGCGACTGCGGGTCGCTCGCCACGGCGGCTGCCGGGGCCTACGGCGGGGATAGCCTCTTCGATACGCGTCTGATCGTCGGCGGGGAGGACGGCGATGCCGGGAAGGCGATCGTCTTCCTCGTGAACGGTATGCCCGCCGGGACGGCGGTCTACACCCCTGGCACTTCCGTCCGCCTCGATCTTGCGGCCGCCGGCGGGAAAGCGACCATCTCCGCGAACGTGACCGCCGGCACCATCCCGCTCACCGTCCGGTTCACCGACACCTCCGCAGAGAATCCATCATCCTGGCACTGGTCGTTCGGTGACGGCGGCACTTCCGTAGAGCAGCATCCGGTGCATACCTACACCCTCCCCGGCAACTACACCGTCTCGCTCTCGGTGGACGGCGGGCTCGCGACCGTCACGAGACCCGGTTACGTCAGGGTCACCCCGGTCCTCTTCGGGGACGCGAACGAGGACGGCGCGGTCAACCAGGCCGATACCCTCGTCGTCCTCCAGGAGGTCGTAGGTCTCCGGGAGAAGCCTGCCGCCGGGACCGATCGGTTCCGGAAGACGGACGTCGACGTGAACGGCGTGATCGAGGTCGGCGACGCTCTTTTCATCGCCCAGCACAACGTCGGCCTCCGGGACCCGTGGTTCGGGTTGCTGTAGTCCCGGTCGGCCGCGCAGAGGAGATCGTCGCGGCGACTGCGAGGGGCATGCCCTCCCCTGTTTGTGAAATTTCCCGGCAGAATATCGGGGGAAAAGCTCTTCAGTCTTCACTCCTGCTTCTTTTTCCCCATCCGGCCGTAGTGACGTTCAATATAATCTTATCTATTCGATATCCTGCTCACATGGAGTAAATATTTAAAAATCCCGCTCAAAATTTGATTATTTTTTATTTCTCATCTCTGGGATGTGTGTTGGAAACAAAACTATTATATGCAGAATAATCGTTTTATCTTCTCATTGATCGTTTTTGGGTGATCTGCATGAGAATGTCGAAATTCGTGGCGGGATTGATTATCCTGCTCATTGTCCTGTTCCTGGCGGGCACCGCGAGTGCCCTGCCGGGAGATGACCGGACCGTACGGGACCCCCCCTCCGTCCAGGCGGGGGAGCGGGTACCGGTGTTCCTGGTCTTGAACGAACAGCCAAAGCAACCTGCGTCCTTTGGCGAGCTCAAAGCCAACGCTCTGAGCCGTCAGGCGCAGGTGCTGCAGACCGTCGGAGCAGTCGACTCTGCGGCCGCAAAGACCGCCCGGTCCTACTGGATCGCGAACGCGATCTGGATGGAGGCCGATCCGGCAGCGCTTGATCAGCTTGCCAGGATCCCGGGGGTCAGCCGCATCGAGCCGGACCTGACCGTCACGCTCAGCGACCCGGTCACGGGGGTTGCATCGACGATCAGCCCCGAGTCCATATCGCGGCCGGAGAACGGGTACGCCACGGTCTGGAGCGTGGACTATATCGAGGCCCCGTCCGTCTGGAAGAACGGGACCATCGGTGAAGGAGTGACGATCGCCATCGTCGATACAGGTATCGAGGGCGACCACCCGGCGTTCGGCGACCGTGTCGTCAAATTCGCCGACTTCGTCTACGGTGACAACACCTCCGCCTACGACGACCACGGCCACGGCACCCACTGCGCCGGTACGGCGGCAGGCGGCACGGTCACGGTCGAGAATTATGACGGCCAGTTCGACGTGGCCCTCGGCGTCGCGCCTGGAGCGAACCTGATCGGGGCAAAAGTCCTCGGCAGTGGAGGTTCCGGCTCGTTCAGCACAATTCTCAGCGGCGCTCAGTGGGCGGTCGACAACGGGGCCGACATCGTCTCGATGAGCCTTGGGACCTACGTCTCCCGCGACAACTACGAGGGTGGCTTCTACCTCTCCGAGGGCGAGAGCCGGATTGTTTCGCTCGATGTCTCGTCGCAGATGCACGATGTTTTCGGTGTCCTCTATGAGCCCCAGTTCGTGATCGGATCGGTCCGGGTTGAGGACCAGTATTACTACGCCACTGCGGCCGGATATGATCCAAACCCCCTGGAGAGCCTCACCATCACCATCACGGATGGTAACGGCAACATCGCCAGCGGCGCCGAGATCGACTGGCTCGGTTTCGACCAGAATACGAACCGCTACTACTTCAAGGCGCCCTATGCCTCGAACACCGCAGGCTGGAACGGTTTCTGGAAGCTCAATGTGACGAACACCGGAGAGACCGGGGTCTCGATCCGGGAGGCCGGGCTCTCCGAGTGCTATCAGTCCAACGGGGAGACCATCCTTGATGCCGCTATCAACAACATGGTCGCCGGAGGCACCGTCGTCGTGATCGCCGCCGGGAACAATGGAGAGTTTGGTACCGCCACCATCGGCACGCCGGGGACCGCAAAAGACGCCATCACCGTCGGCGCCACCGACTACCTGATGGACTACCGTGCGTTCTTCAGCAGCATGGGGCCGGTGAACCGGGCAGCGCCGTACATCAAGCCCGACGTCATGGCGCCCGGTGTCGCGATCATCTCGGCGTACCCCGGCTGGCAGTATGCCTCCGGACAGGGCACATCGATGGCCTGCCCGGCCGTCGCCGGAGCGGCGGCGCTGATGCTCTCGGGCAACGAGACCCTTACGCCCGCTGAGGTGAAGGCCGCCCTGATGAAGACGGCGGTCCACATCGGCGAGGACGGGGCCATCCTGCCCGTGATGCAGAAGAACAACGCCTACGGTGCAGGCAGGATCAACGCCTATGAGGCGGTGAACACCACCGGCGGCCTTGGTGAGGCTCTCCCGTGGAACGGGATCCAGCACGAACTCATCGGCGGATCCCTCGGTTACAGCGTGACGGGCAATACCCTCCCGGTCATGGCGGTCCTCTGGAACACGACCGCAGGGGAGCCCCTTGCGGGAGAAGAGGTTGAGCTCAACGTATGGTACGAGGGGTATTACAATTTCCAGTATTACCGCGCCTATGTTGACAACCAGACGCTCACGACCGATGAGTATGGGTACGCCTACTACAATGCGGACATATCCACCGTCCCTACCAGCAGGTCTGTCTACACCAGAATCGCCAGTGGCAGTCTCCAGCTGGAGGGCTCGGTGTGGAAGAACTCGGTCACGCCGACCCCGACCGTGACGCCGGAACCGATCGTCCCCATCTACACTAGCGAGACTTACCGGGTGGACCGCAACGCGACCGTTGAGATCAAGTATCCGCTCCTCGCCGCCGACGGCTCGCCCTACGTGGAGGATGTCGCCTTTACGGTCGAGAACGACAGTGATACCCTCGTCGACGAGGTGCTCACCCCGGTGAACGGCGTCATCGCGTACTCGCTTGACCTTGCCGGGAGGCCGCTTGATGAGACGGATCTCGACATCTGGGTTGGAGGAAGATACGCGGGAAGCGTCTACGTAAGCCAGCAGGAAGACATCAGCCAGCACGTGCGGCCCTTCCCGAATCGCGCCATCTGTCTGCCGGGAGAGACGGTCGACCTTGGCATCATGGCCATGTCGTTCCACGGGCGGAAGACCGCGAGCCAGGAGTTTGACGTCTATGTCACCACGTTGACGGAGACCGAGGTACTCTCGCTCTCGTCGGCAGGCGCTCGGACCCTTTCCACGCCGGAACTGGGCAATATGCAGGCGCTCCGTGCCGAGGTCGCCGGGATGAAGCCCGAGACCCGCATGGGCTCCGTCGGCCTGACGAACGGCATCGGGCTTATGAGCTTCACGATGCCGGAAGACGGCTACATCGCCATCGTCCGGTTTGTCGCTCCGTATGAAGCCATGCCCATGGCCCAGTCGCCCGGCGAGGCGGTCACGGTTCTCGTCTACGGGACGCTCGAACCCTGGCTCATGCACCGGAGCACGCCTCCGGCCTACGAGGACTCCTACAATGGGACCCGGACGTTTGTCTACGCCACCTACGACTGGCCGGCGGTCTGGGACCAGAGCGCCTACGCATCGGTCCCCGCCGATGAGGCCACCATCACTGCCTGCGTCTACACCTACGACCCGGCGACGGTTGAGTCCGATGAATCGAGTGAATCCGGCGCCGCGCCCGGGAAGACGGTCTATCTTTACACCAAAGACGGTGTCCAGACCGGCGTGACCGGCCCGGATGGTACCTGTACCTTCACCGTTGATACGACTGACAGAACGATGATGGAGTATCTCCTCATCTCGCCGGGCGTCACCGCCTCCCGGGGTATCTGGAAGGGGCATACCCCGTTCAGTCTGATCAACGGTTACTCAGTCAACCCTGGACTGATAGCCAACAGATTCTCCGCATCTGCGCACACCGGGACGCTTTACCCGGACTCCGAGATGCGCGACATCAGCGTTATCCGTGACGGCGACGCGTACAATGTGAAAGCGACAAGTTACGGCCCTGCTGATGAGCTCATCCACGAGAGGGGAGCTTTCACCTTCAACAGGCTACCCGGTGCGTCGATGGAGGGTTCCGCGGGAACCGAAGTGGCTACTGTGGTGGACTTCACCGGCACGAAGACCATCCGTGTGACTCCTGCGACGAAAGAGTATTACGCGGCTTCCTATCGTCTCCTCAACCCGAACGACCAGTCTTCCGAATCTCTCTACTACATGTTCGGTAGCCCGGAGAAGTCCGTTTCCTACACGATGCCTGACTCCGTCCTGCTCGGGTCGTCCGTGCCGGTCGTCTTCAACGCATCGACCAGCGACGGAGCGCCGATTGCCGGTGCGCGCGTCGTGCTCGCGCTGGGCGCAGCGTCGAGTGAGTCGTACGGCGTGTCCTCCTTCTCCGATCCGAGAAACGAGAATATTCTTCTCGCGGCGCGCAACTTCCCCGACCCCTACACAGTGATCGCGAACGGTTACACGGATGCCTCCGGTAAGGTAACCCTGACCTTCACCGCGCCCAATGCCGGTCAGCAGGCGCTGAGGGAGGCCCTCGTTCACGCATCGGGCGTCTCCTACGAGATCTCCTGCTACCACGATGGTGAGTTTGTACAGGCAGGCTACGGCTACCTGGGGTTAACCGCCGAGGCTCTCCCCGACTTCGTGCCGGACATATCCGCGCCGCAGATCGTGAAACTCGAGCGGAACGACCAGATCACCATCTCCAACGTCGCCCTCTTCATCAGCAACATCGGGACGGCGGACTACGTCTACGACTCGAACAACAGGATGACCTGCACTGCCGAGGTCGGGCCCCACAGCGAGAGCACCTACTTCACGAACAGCCTCGCCAGGGGTGTGAAGGCGTCTGTCCTCACGACGACGGTCTCGCGCAACGCACGCGATTTCGGTATCAACACGAGCGACTACCGGCTGCCCCTCGACGTCGACGTCGGGATCGAGGTCAACGCGAACCGGGCGGTCGCGGAGCTGAACTACCAGAACAACCGGCTCGTGCACCCTGTCCGGATCACCGCGCCTGACCTGGCCGTCGAGTTCCTCGCGCCGAGATACACCACGCCGGCAGGCATCACCACGATCGGAGTCCGGGTGACGAACCACGGCGAGGTCGGGAGCAACGCGGCGAGCCTCTGCTACACCATCACCGGCAAGCCGGAAGCGACGGTCGCGGTCCCGGCGCTCGCGCCCGGACAGTCGACGATGATCTGGCAGAACCAGACGCTTGTCGCCGGCGAGTACACGATCGACGCCGAGGTCAACCGTGCAGGAGCGACCGACTACGAGACGACGTTTACAAACAACCGCGTCAACACCACGATCGGCTCCTACACCAACCCGGCGACCAAAATCGAGCTGCCCCGGAACCTCGTGCTGGTGCCCGGCACGACCTACGACCTCCCGATCACCGTCAACCAGGTCTCCGACCTTGCGGCCTACCAGGTAGACCTCACCTTCAACGGCTCCGTCCTTGCGGTGCAGGACGTCATCCCCGGAGCGCTGCCTCTGACGGCGAAGAACATCGGAAGCGGGAGCGTCAGGTTCAACGGCGCCGCAATATCCGGCGTCAGCGGGAATGTCACCGTTGCCACCGTCCGGTTCAACGTCGTCGGTAAGACCGGTGACGAGACGGCCCTGAACATGGTTGCAGGTCTCTGGGATGCGAACACCCTCGTGATCCCGGCCGA
Source organism: Methanoculleus caldifontis (assembly GCF_032842345.1). Taxonomy (NCBI): domain Archaea; kingdom Methanobacteriati; phylum Methanobacteriota; class Methanomicrobia; order Methanomicrobiales; family Methanomicrobiaceae; genus Methanoculleus; species Methanoculleus caldifontis. The sequence goes on from NZ_WBKO01000001.1 coordinate 1,105,034, forward strand.
AGTCGTGAGCGGCGATGCGTATCTCCTGCTCTACGGCGACGCGAACGGTGACGGGAAGGTCGATCAGGCAGACACCCTGAAGGTTCTCCGCGAGGTCGTCGGCCTCGATGCGAAGCCTGCTATCGGGACGACGAAGTTCCTCCAGACCGATGTCACCAGGAACAGTGCCATCGAGGTCGGCGATGCGATGTTCATCGCCCAGTATAATGTCGACCTGAGGGACGAGTATTTCAGGCTCAAGTGAGGGAACAAGGAGGAAAATGAAATGAGACATATGATATGGAGCATCCTGCTCCTCACCCTCCTCTGCGGCGTCTGCTCTGCTGCCACGCTCTCGGTGGATCCAGCGGAGAGCACCTGCGCCAGCGGGGAGACCGTGGACCTGACCGTCTGGGTCAAGGACGTCAGCAACCTGGGCGGGTTCGACTTCGACCTGAAGTGGGACCCCCGGGTCGTCAGGCTCAACGGAACGAATGTAGATGACAGCATCATAAAGGGACCCCACGTTGACAGCATCATGGTGAACTCCCAGAGCGGGAGAGCCCGGATCGCGGGCATAAGCGCCCTCGGGATCACCAGGGGAGCCGATGGAGCCGATCTCTTTGCGGTGCGGTTCGTCGGGGTCGACGACACGGGCGCCTCGACGCCGGTCACCCTCACCGTCAACAACTACGGGTTCCTGAACTCCACGTCCGGCGAGGAGATCCCGGTCGCTGCGATCACCAACGCCACCATCACGGCTGAGAAGACCAACGTCGTCGATGCCCGGATCGCCGTGCCGTCCAACCAGGTGATCACCGGCCTCGAGAGCCGCCTCACCGCCTCCGTCGTGAACCGCCGGGGTGCCGTGACGTCCCCGCTCGACGTCAACGTCAGCATCGTCGACGGCAGCGGCGCCATGGTCGAGTCCTGGCTCTATCCCGGTGAGACCGTTCCCGCCTGGGGCAGGTTCCAGCGGGAGCTTGCCTGGACTCCGGCAGCGCCCGGGACTTACAGCGTCCGGATCAACGTGACGAGCGATAAGCCCGTCTCCGGAACGACGGACTACACGACGACCATCACCGCAAAGGAGTACACCCTCGAGTTCACCGACGGCTACGTCTACGGCCCGTGGGACGGCAGGGCGAGCGCCGGCTCATGGTTCAGCATGGGCGCCTACGTGAGGGCAAGCCAGCCGGGCAACGTCCGGTTCAACATCACCGCCCCGGACCATGTCGAGGTCGACGGCGGGAGAAACCAGACCCGGTACCTGTATGGCTACGACTGGAATTACGTCGGTGTCTGGATGCGGTCGAACACGCCCGGCCGGATCGCTGCGGGTGATATCAAGTTCGATATCGCCGCGAACGGCAAGGCCGACTCAGTCGACTGCCCGACCGTACTCATCTGGATCCCCTCGATCCAGGTCTCGTCCGTCAATGTCACATCGGTAACCGGGACTCCCGGTGAACTGACCTTCAACACCCTCCACACCAACAACACCTACGACAACGTAACGAAACTTACCATCCAATCCGGCGCCCGCGGGCGCACGCTCTCCGGTCTCGACTACCTGGTCGGCTACCCCTACGGGTGCGTCGAGCAGACGACGAGCCGGATGATGGCATCGTTGAACGTGAAGAACTACTACCTCGACCGCGCGGAGAGACCCACGAACTGGGACAGCATCCGGGAGAATGTAAACTCCTCGATCTCCGGCGGTGTTCAGAAACTTGTCAGGGGCGGCGAGGTCGGCCAGAACAGCGACGGTGGCTGGAACCTCTGGGGCGGCGACCCCTCGGAGTCGTCGTCGAGTTCCTACGCGAGTTACACTCTCGCCCGAATCAACATGCCCGAAGAGGACTTAAACCGGCTCCTTGACGGGAAGATCTCAAACGGCAGCACGGTCACTTCCGGCACCGTAAACTTCGAGAAACTGATCCAGTGGTTCCACGACAACCCGGACAACCCGAGCAGCGGTACCTGGACGTGGAGCGCTCACGTCTGCCACTCGTGGACACCGGAGTCGAACACCGCGTTCGTCATGCTCATCCATGACATGATCAACCAGACGGTGGAGCTGGATGCCGAGCACCGCGGCTACATGGAAGACAACATGAGGAACGCCACGCGGTACTTCGTCGACACACAGAAGCCGGACGGTTCGTGGTCGACCGGCGACGACCAGGCGATGGCGACGGCGCTTGCCCTCTGGGGCCTTGAGTCGTTCGCGCTGCCCTCAGACGACGTCACCGACCAGCAGATCGCTGATGCAAAGGCGGCTGCGGCGGAGTGGCTGATCGCGAGCCAGAACTCCGACGGATCCTGGCCGGTCGGCGGCTACTACGGCTGGTATTACGGAGGGCGGGATGCCGAAGCGACCGGCTACGCAGTCCTCGCGCTGAACGCGACCGGGCTCACCGCCGATAACCCGACGATCAGCAGCGGCGTCAACTGGCTCATCGAGCAGTACGAGACCGGCGGAGGATGGGGATACACCTGGGCCACTCAGGTAGCCATCGATGCGCTGATCCAATGCCAGCCCAACATCATTACCACCGGCACGGTCGATGTCGTCATCGACGGGGCGTCTATCGGCACCTTCAGCGTGGACGCGACCAACCCCCGGACGACCTACACGCTCACACCTGCTCAGATGGACGTCCTGATGGCGGGCGGAAACCTGAAGCGCGACATCTTCGGCGACGGGTTCTCCACGGTGAAGTCTCACCTGCTCACCGCCACGCTCACTGCCGGCAGCGGGCCGATCCTGGTCAGCGTCGACCACACGCAGTATGCCCCGACGAGCGAGATCGACAACACGATCCGGTCAAACCCGGTGATCCAGTCGTTCGGCTACGACGAAGAAGAGGCCGGGCTCCTGCAGGTCTCGACGGATATCGGGACGCTCGCCGATCTCGAGGAGGAGAACCCCTACACCGTCGGCATCACCTCGACCCCGATGGTCGCCGGCGAGGAGGCGGATCTGACGATCACGGTCACGTCGAGCAAGAATGTATACTCCCCGATGATCGAGGTCCCGATCTCCGGGTTCAGCTTCGATAACGCGTCGACCATCTTTGAGAACGGAACTGCCGGGGCGTTCGAAGTCCTCAACAGCACGACGAGCAGCGACCAGCTCGCGCTCTTCATCCAATCCGTCGGGTGGGTAAGGAACGTGGAGATGACCTACCGGTTCACGATAATCCCCAAGACTCACGGGGATCTTGATGTGGACCTCCGCATCCGGCCGCTCTACGACGAGACGCAGGTGACCTTTGCGAGCGAGACCATCCGGGTCATGGGCAAGGGGAACGTCACCGTCAACGTCGTCGATGAGAACGGTGCGTCGGTCACCGCCGACAGTATCGCACTCGGTGCGACCAGCGTTGCCGACAAATCGAGCCACACTTTCACGAGTGTCCTTCAGGGGACCTACCCGCTCGTCGTGAACAGCACCGGCTACCCCTCGATCCACACCGCGGCCCGGGTCGCGCCCGGTGCGACGGGAATCTACAACGTCACGCTCCCGTCGTCCCTCGCCGACCCGACCCTGGTCCTCTCGGAGGGAGGCGCCGGCAGCATCGCCGACGTGGCGCGGGTACCCCCCGAGCCGCTCAACGCGCTCCGGAACGAGAACACCACCTACAGCGTGACGGTTCTCGGGAACGGCGGCGAGCTCGGCCTTGCGCTCGAGTTCCCGATGCGTTACCTGATGAACAACCCGGTTGTGAAGGTGAACGGCGTTGTGACGCCGTATGAGCTGATCAACGGGACGTTCGAGTACAATCCTCTCACGAGGACTTACTCGACCACGAACGCCACCCTGGTCGTCTACAACACGACGGCCGGCAGCAACACTATAGATATCGAGTTTGACGGCGGCAGGTTAGGCAAAGCCCGGAGGACCGGCGAGGTCACCTCTACGGATGCGATGTTCGTTCTGCAGTTCGTCGTCGGCAGCAGGGCTGGTTTCGACACGTACGACTACGTCGACGTTCATTCCCGCGACAGGCAGATGATCACGTCCACGGATGCGATGTACATCCTCCAGAAGGTGACGGGTTCGCGCGACGAGTATTACAACCTTAAATCCTGAGGTGAACCGATTGAAACCCATTTTTTCACGCACACTCATTCTTGTAGCGCTACTGTGCGTATCGTTCACAGCGGTACAGGCAGCGGAAGTGCGCCTCGCTGACGGGCAACTCACCGTCGCGGGCGTCGACGACAGCATCGGCCTTGGCGCCTTTGATGTCGTCCTCTCGTACGGGCCTGATGTCTCCGTCACCTCCGTCGAAGGCCTTCCGGGTTTCCTGGTGGCCAGCAACATCAGGAATGGCGAGGGAATGACCATCATCGCCGGAATCTCTGCTGACGGTCCGACGGGTGATGTCCCTGTCGCGTCCGTGGTGGTCGAGGGGACGGGCTCCATCGCGATCGCTGTTCGGGAGCTGGCTAACAGCCGTGGAGATCCGATTCCTTTCACCAACCCGGCATTTGGCGGGACCACCCCCACCCCGGTACCGACCACACCCGGAAGCATGCCCGGGAGCGGTAGTTCCGTCTCGTCCGGGAGCGGGGGCCCTGCTTCCACACCGGCCCAGACTCCCACGCCGGCAACGACCGCCGCGCCGGGAGAAACGCCGCAGGCGGTGGAAACCGGATCGACACCGGCCGTGACGGCTGCGACGACGACAGCGGTACAGGCGGGAGCGACAACAGAGCCCCTGGAATCACCTGAAGCGGGTGAAACTGCAGAGAGCACGCCGAAAGCGGGACTACCTGTCCTTATTGTCCTCTTCGCGGTTATGATCGTAGTTGTATTAAATAGAAAGGATTAATTATCTCTAAAAAAGAGGCTTGATTATGAAAAAGCAGACCTATGTTAACGCCATACTTGTTCTGCTGTTAACTCTGTCTCTCTGTATCCCTGCAGCCAGTGCCGTAGGAGCCGGCACTGTGTCCGTGACGGATAATACAGGGGTTCGACAGGGCGAGACGGCAAATGCATCTGTCTGGTTTAACAACGACTTTAACCCGAAAGCGGGTTCATTTACATTTGCAGTCTACTTCGACGAATCGGTTGTGACGGCAACCGAAGTCAGTGCGGACGCTACGTTCCAACTTCCGCCCGGGCGCTCAAGCGGGATGATCTTCGCAGGGGCGACCGGAACCGGCTACTCGAACACCGCTCCGTTCTGGGTTGCGAATGTTACCTTCGAGGCCGTGAAGAACGACGGTTCGTCTACCCCGGTCGGGGTCGTTCTGATAACGCTGGACGACACCAACGGTGACGATCTCATCTCATCAACGACCGTCATGAACGGCACCTTCACCACCAAGGATGAAGTGCCCCCGGCGATCACGCTCACCACGCCCGTGACCGTCTCATCCACGTTCAACATCGCCGGCACTATCACCGACGTCGGTGGGATGGGAACCGCTCAGGCCACCCTGGCGAACGCGACCCACACGGTGCCCTTCGCCCTCACGCTCAGCGGGTCGGCTCCCGGTTACACCTTCAGCGAACAGGTCACCTGGCCGATTGAGGACGGGGTCACCCTGACGGTCACCGCGACCGATGCCGCGGGCAACGCCGCGGCGCCCAGATCGCAGGTCATCAACGTCGTCAACGTCGGGTTCTCGCAGCCCGCACCGACCGGCTACATCAACGCCGTCCCGGCCCAGGCACAGGCCTTCATGTCCCAGATGGACAAGACGTCCGTCGGTATGATCCTCGGCTCCGCGACCTACGGCCCGATCCCGCTGGTCGTCGACACCACTACTGACTACGCCAGGGGCACCGTGCCTCCCGCTCTTCCCGACGGCGACTACTGGGTGAACGCCAGCGGCACCGACAACTTCGGCGATGAGCGGTACCTGAACTGGACCTTCACGCTCGACACCACCGCACCGGTGATCAACTCCTTCACCATCACCGACAGCGACGGTGACGGTTACATTGAGGCCGGCGAGACTCTTACGCTGACCTGGGACGTCTCCGCCGACCCGAACTTTGACCGTGTCGCCCTCGTGGACGTCGCAACCGGCCAGGAACTCTGGACCAGCGGCAGCCTCTCCGGGACCACCACGACGACGATCCTCGACGGAAACCGCGACCTCGCGTTCCGTGCCTATGACCGTGCGGGCAACTTCGGCAGCCGCGGGTTCCACCTCTACTATGACTACATGGTCTGGGTGAACTCGACCAGGATGGGCGAGGTCTCCGGCATCGACACGACCTACACTGCGGTGAAGGATATCAGCAGGACCGCGGTAAGTTCCATCACCCTCTACGGGTGCACCGTGACCCTCCCCACCCTCGACTCGCTGGTGAGGACCGTTACCGGTGTCGGCCAGGTCACTCCCGACACCTACGTGACTGTCGATGCGAACGCAAACCGGACTCTCTCAGGAAGCGAGACCTACGGCAACGTCTGGGTTCTTGATCCCGGCGTGGACCTCGACTTCCTGGTGCAGGTCCCCCATGCTCACAAGGCCACCCTCGTGCTCGCGGAGGCGAACGAGTCCTACATCGCCGACCTGATCCATGGCGGGCGGGGCGGCATGCACTCGGTCAACTACACCGAGCTCATCAAGAGGACAGCCTACATCTTCATCGATGGCGGCTGGACGAAGATCACAGTGGCCGACGACGGCACGATCTCGATGGATGCACAGTCCGGGACTCCCATCACCAACGCGGGCAACATCTCCGCGACCCTCCGCCACCCGGCCAACCAGGTGGACCTGGACGGTGCCGGCTACCGGCTGAGCACCCAGGGTCTTGACGCGATCGTGCCCGCTTCCGGCGACTATGCGCTTGCCGCGATCGCTATGGACGGCGACCGGATGGGTATTATCGGCGCGATGCCGATCATGGTTCTCGGGAGTGCAGAACTGGGCTCGATCTCCGCCACGAGCGTGGTGCAGGGAGGAAGCATTACCGCGCAGTTCACGTCGCCCTGTGAGCGCCTCGGCGTGGTCCTGCTCCGCAACGTCGCCTACAACGGCACCGCGGTGATCGACGCGGCGACGCTCGGTGCGAACTCTCTCCAGGTGAACCTCACCTACAACGGCATCCCCGCGACCCAGAAACTCATCGGCGACATCTACGTCAGCCCGAGCAGCGGGAAGTATGTCGTGGCGAACACCAACCAGGCCACGATCTCGACAGCGGGACTGGATGCCGGCACCTACCGGGTCTACATGGTCGGGCTGAGCGCGAGCGGAACGATGCAGGCCTATGGCCAGCACACGCTCCAGATCACCCCGGTCGGGAGCATTGCCGTCACGTCCGTCCCCACGGGTGCGACGATCTACCTCGACGGAGCGGACACGGGCGTCGTGACGAACGGAACGCTCCCCGGTGTTCCGGTCGGGACCCACAACGTCACGGTGACGCTGGCCGGCTATAACCCTGCCTCCTCGCAGGTGACGGTCGCCGCCGGTCAGACCGCTACGGCTCACTTCGCTCTTACCCCTGTTGCAGAGACGGGGAGCATCGCCGTCACGTCCGCCCCCACGGGTGCGGTAATTTACCTTGACGGAACAGCTACCGGTGTTGTGACGAACGGGGTTCTGACCGGCGTCCCGGTCGGGACCCACACCGTTGCGGTGTCGCTGGGCGGATATAACCCCGCCTCCTCGCAGGTGACTGTCGTTGCCAACCAGACCGTTGCGGTCCACTTTGCCCTGAGCCCCAGCGGCGGCGGCGGTGGCGGCGGCGGTGGCAGCAGCAGCAGCCGCACGACCTCCTACACCGACGCAGGCACGCTCTCGGTCAGCAGCTCGGGCACCGTCATCCGGTCCATCATCGTTAACGCCAACGACCAGGTCGGAAACCTGTTCGTCCCGGTCGGCGTGAAGGCGCTCGATGCCAACGGCAAGCCGCTCACCAGCATCGCCTTCAGCCCCCTCGCTGAGGACGAGGTGCCGGGGATCCCGTCTGGCTCGGTCTTCCGGTTTGCCGGCTACGCCTACGAGGCCGGTCCTTCCGGCGCCACGTTCAACCCGGGCATCACCCTGACGTTGAACATCCCCGACGACGTCTGGGAGACGCTCGACCTCACCGACACCCAGCTGAAGCTGATGTGGTACAACCAGGAGACCGGTCTCTGGGAAGAGATCGAAGCAACTGTCTCTCCGGAGACGAAGACCGTGAAAGCAACGGTTACGCACTTCAGCGTCTACGCGCTCTTCACCGAGACAGTGACGACGCCGGTCACCCCGACCGAGACGCCGACCACGGTCTCGCCGACGACGCAGCCCACGACGCCTCCGGCGGCAGAGCAGCCCGCTGAAGGGCTGCCCATGACGACGATCCTTGCTATCTTTGCGGTCGTCGTCATCATCGCAGCGGCCGGATACTTCTTCATGATGCGGAAGTAATCCGCTCAACCCTTTTTTTGCGCCTGAAGGCGATCGTTTGCAGTGCGATCTTCCGGGCTACCTCCCGGACCCGTGCAGCCACGTGCCTGGACTTCTTTCCTCCGGCATTGCCGGGCGTCGCCGCACCGGCAGTTTGCCATACGTGTGCGGCACCCCATCCGCCGGACCCATCGCGGTGTTCCTGAGCGAGTTCTCCGCCCTGTTATGAGCCCGATCCCGGACGGTCCTCCCGGAACCGGCGGTGTGGGTGGGGGCCGGTTATTCCGGCATACCGCTGGCTACAGCGCTGAAGCTCTGCTCGGGGAAGGCTATCTGGTTAAGAAGGCTGCAAGAATCAGGTGATCATCTGGATGCCCGGCGTAGCCGGTCCCGGGCCGATTTAAACCCTAAATTTCCATTTTCTGGTCCGGGGTAAACTTTATTTACGCCAAGAAGCATCGTCCACCGCATGAAGAGAATGTTTGGTATCCTTGCGCTCATGGTGGTCGCAAGCCTCATGATCGCGGGGTGTGTGCAGCCTGCGGGCAACGAGACGGGGACTCCCGGCGCAACCCCTACACCGACACTGGCGGCCGAGACCCCGGTATTCACTACACCGGGGCAGGCCGAGACGCCGATGACGACACCGGTTGAGACACCGGTTGAGACACCGATTGAAACACCGGTAGAGACGCCGATGACGACGCCGGTTGGGAATGAGACACCTGCGGCCACGCCCGCGGGCGTAACGGAGACCCCGCCGGGACCACCGGCAGCCGTGGTCGCTGACGAGCTCATCTCCATCACGGACGGCGGATTCTCGCCGAGTTCGGTCACCGTTCCTTCCGGGACCACGGTGGGCTGGACCAACGATGCCAGCACAAACCAGACCGTCACGGCGACCGGGACTATGGGCTTCTTTGACTCCGGCCTGCTCGCGCCCGGTGACTCGTTCACCTACCCCTTCACCGCAACGGGCAACTACACCTACACGTCACAGACATCAGGGTTCGCCGGAGAGATCATCGTCACTGTTAACACATCCTGATCCCTTTTTCATGCTGGCAGGTCATGGGGGGCGTCAAACCCCCTACGACCGCCGGTATGCTGTGGCTGCCCTTACGAGCCCTTCAGCAAATCCTTCCGTGAAATAAGCGTGGGTGTACTGCCCTATCGTATTCTGGACCACGAGCCCGTCCCTGCCGCCGTCGATCCCGCGACCCCTGAGAAGTTCCAGGGCGAACCGGGCGTCCGGGGCGCAGTCGAGTCTTGAATAGTGGAACTCGTGGCCCCGGACAAGGGAGCCGGGCGCGAGGGCCGGTCCACCGCCGACTACCCGGGCCTCCACGTAGCCGAGGCCCTGGATACGGTTCGTCATTGCGGCGTCTGCCGGGAGGACCCCGGCCATCGGAAAGTCGCCATCGCCGGTGGCGAGTTTCTCCGCGAGGTAGACGAGCCCGCCGCACTCGGCATAGACCGGCATGCCGTCGTCGACCGCCCACCGGATGTCCTCCCGGCACCGGGAGGCCGCGAGCGCTGCCGCATGGAGTTCCGGGTAGCCCCCGCCGAGGTAGAGGGCATCCACGTCCGGGAGCCGGTCGGATGCCGGGGAGAAGGAGATCAGGTCCGCCCCGGCCCGCCTGAGCCGGTCGAGGTTGTCGGGATAGTAGAAGCAGAACGCCGCGTCATCGGCGACGCCGATCCGGATCCCGACCTCCCGGCGATCCGGGACTTCCGGCGCCGCCGGGAGGGGCGGGGCGGACCGCGCGAGGTCCAGGATCCCGGAGACGTTGCAGACCTCTTCCACCACCGGCCCGAACTGTGCGAGCGCGTCGGTCTCGGCGGCCATCGCGAGCCCCAGGTGCCGGCTCGCGACCGCGAGATCGCTTCGCCGGGGAATCCACCCGTAGACCGGGAGGCTCTGCGTGGCCTCGATCAACGCCCGGTGGCGGGGGCTTCCGATCCGGTTGAAGACGACCCCGGCGACCCGGACCTCCGGGTCGAACCCGGCGTACCCCCGGACCGTCGCATGGACGCTCCGCGACGCGCCCTTTGCATCTACGGCGAGAAGGGCCGGAGCATCGAGGATCTTCGCGACGTGGGCGGTGCTCGCCATATCGGTGCCGTCGAGGCCGTCGTAGAGCCCCATCACCCCTTCGACGACGGCGATGTCGGCCCCTCTGCATGCCCGCTGGAAGGTCTCCCGCACCCCCGCCTCACCCATCATGAAGGGGTCGAGGTTGCGCGACGTCCGGCCGCATATGGCCGAGTGGTGCGTGGGATCGATGAAGTCCGGGCCTACCTTGAAGGGCTGGACGGCGAGCCCGCGAGCGGCGAGCGCCGCCATCAGGCCGCTTGCGAGTGTTGTCTTGCCGCAGCCGCTCTGGGTTCCGGCGACGACGATTCGTGGGATCGGGCGCATAACCTTCCTACAGTGTTGAATACCGCAGAAGATAAATATGACCGGGGATAACCAGCATATGTCAGAATAACTTTCCCTAAAACAAATTAATTTGGATTTGCCGCCGGGACGGCGGCCAGGTGATCATCGTGCATATCATGGAAGGATTCTTACCCGGCCCCTGGTGGGAGATCTGGTTCCTCGTCTCCCTGCCATTCATCATCGTCGGACTGTACCAGCTCAATAATCTCGTGCGGGAGAAGCGGGAGACCCTGCCGCTCCTTGCAGTCGCAGGCGCGTTCGTCTTCGTCCTCTCCTCGCTCAAACTCCCCTCGTTCAACGGGAGTTGCTCGCACCCCACGGGGACGGGGCTCGGGGCCATCCTCTTCGGCCCCTGCATCGCCGCGGTCCTCGGCCTGATCGTCCTCGTCTTCCAGGCGGTCTTCCTCGCGCACGGCGGGATCACCACCCTCGGGGCGAACGTCTTCTCGATGGGGATCGCGGGCCCCGCCGTCGCCTACCTCATCTACAAGGCCGGGACCCGGGCGGGCGCGAACACCTACGCGACGGTCTTCGTCGCCGCGGCACTCGCCGATCTCACCACCTACGTCGTCACCTCGGTTCAGCTCGCCCTCGCCTTCCCCGGTAGCGGCGGGTTTGTCGAGGCATTCGTAGCCTTTGCCGGGATCTTCGCCGTCACCCAGGTCCCCCTTGCCATCGTCGAAGGAGCGGTCATCGCGCTGGTCTTCAAGTATATCGTCCAGCTCAAACCCGAGATCCTCACCCGCTTAAACCTCCTCTCCGAGAGCACCGTCCGGAAACTCCGGGAGGCCGCAGCATGAAGTACGGTCTCGAGATCGCGGTCGTCCTGATCATCGTCGTCTTTGCCGCAGTCTTCCTCCTGCAGGACGCCGCGATCCGCGCCTCCGGGGAGGAGGCCTGGGGCGGGGCGGACGGCGCGGCCGCAGACCTCATCGAGGCCTCGGGCTACGAGCCCTGGGCGGAACCATTCTGGGAGCCCCCGAGCGGCGAGGTCGAGTCCCTTCTCTTTGCCCTGCAGGCCGCCATCGGCGCGGTAGTCATCGGTTACGTCCTCGGCTACTGGCAGGGCAGCAGGAAAACCGCCTGATTTTTGTGGTGATCCGGCAAACCAGATGAGAGGACGGGACTGCAGTGCACACGATGCTCGATGACTTTGCCCAGGTAAATGGCCTCCGGGAGACGAGCCCGGGCCTCAAACTTTTCCTCGGGCTCGCGAGCATCCTCCTCTGCGTCTCGTCCTCCGGCCCTGCCGCCCCCCTGCTGGTCGCGGCCGCGATGAGCGCGGCGATCCTTCTCCTTGCCGGGATCCCGGCGCGTTTCTACGCCCGCCTCCTCCTCGTCCCGGTCTCGTTCGCCGCGATGAGCATCGCCGTGATCCTCTTTATCACCCCCGGCGGTGCGGTGCTCTTCGAGGTCCCCGGCCTCCCCCTCACGATAACCGCCGGCGGCGCGAGCCTCGCCGCCCTTCTCCTCGCCCGGGTCTTCGGGGGGATGTGCTCGCTCTACTTCATCGCGCTCACGACGCCGATGGCCGAAGTCTTTGATATCCTCCGCAAGCTCCGGGTGCCCGCCGTCTTCATCGACCTTGCCATGCTCACCTACCGGTTCATCTTCATCTTCATCGAGGAGGCCGGCCAGATCTACCGCTCGCAGGTGATGCGCCTCGGCTATTCGCGGTTCCGCGAGTCCGTCCAATCTTTCGGGATGCTTGCCGGGGCGCTCTTCCTCCGGACCTGGGAGAGCGGCGAATCCCTGGTTCTCGCGATGGACGCCCGCTGCTACGACGGCAGGCTCGGCATCCCCGGCGAAGCCCGGCCGGTCTCGCTCTCCGCGCTCGCAACGGCCTTTCTCTACCTTGCCGCCGTCCTCGGCGTCTCACTCTCCACCGGAGGTATTGCACTCGCATGACGACACCACTCCTTGAGATCGACAACGTCACCTATGCCTACCCGAACGGTCCCGCCGCCCTTGCCGGAGTGAGCGTCCGGATCGCCGCGGGCTCGAAGACCGCCCTCGTCGGCCCGAACGGTGCCGGGAAGTCGACGCTTCTCCTGATGCTCAACGGCATGCTCCGGCCCGCCTCGGGTACAGTCCGCTTCGACGGCCGCCCGCTCGCCTACGATACCCGGAGCCTCCGGGACCTCCGCCGCCGGGTCGGGTTCGTCTTCCAGAACCCCGACGTCCAGATCATCGCTCCGACCGTCGAGGCGGACGTGGCTTTCGGACCGGTGAACCTCGGCCTTCCTCCCGACGCCGTCCGCCGGGCGGTCCGGGACGCGCTCGGCTACGTGGGGCTTCACGGCTACGAGAAGCGGCCGCCCCACCATCTCTCCGGCGGCGAGAAGAAGCGGGTCGCCATCGCGGGGATCCTCGCGATGGAGCCTGCGGTCCTCGTCTTCGACGAGCCGACGAACACCCTCGACCCCGCAAGCTCCGAGGAGGTGATGGAACTCCTCGACGAGCTCGCCTCAGGCGGCCGGACGGTGCTCATATCCACGCACGACGTCGAGCTCGCCTACCGGTGGGCCGACTCGATCATCCTGATGGAGCGAGGAAGTGTCCTCGCCCGGGGGCCGCCCGAAGAGGTCTTCTCGGACCACGGCCTCCTCGCGGCCGCGCGCCTGAAACCCCCCGCCCTCCTCGACCTCTACAACGAGCTCGATCTCCGGGGCATCGTCGCCCGCGGGGTCCCGCCAAAGAGCGTGCTCGAGTTCACCGACCGGATCGAGCGGACGTTGCACGGCCATGTCCCGGCCCGGGACGAGACCGGGACGATCTACCTCTGCGACGCCGACCGGACCGGCGGCGATGCGATCCGGCAGCTCGCCGAGGAGGGACGGGTCGATCATGTCGGTGCGATGGGCACTCGCGCGAAGGAGTTCGCCAACCGGGAGCGGATCCTCCTCGACTACACCTACGGGGTCATCGACAAGTGCATCCTGAAGGCGCTGATCGGGGAGAACTCACTCATCATCACCACCGGGGGGATGCTCGACCATGTCCGCCACCGTATCGGGGAGTACAGCGCCGAGAGCGGGCGGGCGCTCGCGGTGACCCCGGTGGGGGAGCCGGGGATCACCGGGCGTTGCCGGGAGCGCGTCGCGGAGTGACACCGGGTGTGCGGCTCCTTCGATCGACCGATAAACCCCGCATACCTTTTCTCTCTCGCGGCCTTCTCCCTCCGGGCGAAGGTTAATCCGGTGCCGGTACCCGAGAAGTACCTATGATGCTCGAAGAGGTGCTGCAGCAGATCTCGGAGCAGGCAAGAAGGAAACGGATGACCCTGCCCGGCCAGAAAACGAAGATTGTCTGTACCATCGGGCCGGCATCCCGCTCCCGGGAGGTGCTTGCCAGGATGATCCTCGCAGGCATGAACGTCGCCCGGCTCAACCTATCTCACGGTACGTTCGACGAGCACCGGGAGAACATACGGAGCATCCGGACCGCCGCAGAGGATGCCGGGCTCCCGGTCACGATCCTGCTCGACCTGCCGGGCCCGAAGATCCGGATCGGCACCCTCGCACAGGAACCCATGATGCTCCAGAAGGACGAGACCGTCACGCTGGTCTCCGCCCCGGCGACGGACGACCCTGCCCTGATCCCGGTCGACTTCGAGCAGCTTCCGCAGCTCGTCTCGCCGGGGAGCATCATCTTTCTCAGCGACGGGTTCATCCAGCTCCGGGTCGATGAGGTCGCCGAGCACGAGGTCCGGGCGCAGGTGGTCGTCGGTGGTCCTCTTCTCTCGCGCAAGGGGCTGAGCCTCGTGGGCGGCGGAGGGATCCTCGCCGTCAGCGCTCTGACCGACCGGGATCTGGAATGCATCGAGTTCGGGCTTGCCGAGGGACTCGACACCTTCAGCATATCCTTCATCGAGCGGGCGGAGGATATCCGGAAGGCCCGCGAGTATGCAGCCCGGTCCGGGAAGTCCATCCGGGTGATCGCAAAGATCGAGCGGCAGGAGGCACTCTTACACCTCGACGAGATCCTCAGGGAGACCGACGGGGTCATGATCGCGCGGGGCGACCTCGGCGTCCAGATCCCCATCGAGGAAGTTCCCTCGGCGCAGAAGCAGATCATCCAGAAGGCAAATATCCTCGGTCGCCCCGTGATCACCGCGACCCAGATGCTGATGTCGATGACCGACAACATCCGGCCCACCCGTGCGGAGGTGACCGACGTCGCAAACGCCATCCTCGACGGGACGGATGCCGTCATGCTCTCCGAGGAAACCTCTATCGGGAAGTACCCGGTCGAGACGGTCGCGATGATGGCGAAGATCGCCCGCTCGACGGAGATGAAGCGCACGAGCGTCGGGACGGGGTGCAACCTGCTCGACTACTTCCGGGTGGGGCGGGGCCGGGAGAAGATCACCATCAACGACGTCGTCTCCTTGAATGTCATCGAGGCGCTGGACGCGCTCGGTATCCGGTTCGTCCTGACCCCGACCCGTTCGGGCAACACGCCCCGGAACATCTCCCGGTTCAAGCCCGAAGCCTGGATCCTGGCTTTCACCCGGAACCCGGGCACCCTCAAGTTCCTGGCGTTTTCCTACGGGGTCTGCCCGTTCCTGATCCGGAGCGAGAAGGAGTACTGGCACGGGGCGATCCTCGACTCGATCCGCGACTCGGAACTGATCCGGCCCGGAGAGCGGGTGGTCCTGACCGAGGGGGTCTCGCCCGGGCGCGAGGGGACCGATTCACTCATCATCCTGACCGTCGATTGAGACGGTTTCCCTCCGCCGGGAGACAAAAACCCTATCCCGGCGGAGCGCGAATACTCATTCATCATGGGATCGGTCGTTCCGGGTGAACGGGATGCCCCGGATCGGGATGGAGCGCTGAAACAGAAGACCGCACGCCTCTCGGTCGTCTCGAACACGTTCCTCGTCGCGGCAAAACTGGCGGTCGGGATCTCCATCGGCTCGGTCGCGATCATCTCCGAGGCCATCCATTCTGCGATCGATCTCGTCGCTGCGGTCGTCGCGTACTTCTCTGTCCGGCAGTCGGCCCGGCCCCCGGACGAGTGCCACGCGTTCGGGCACGGAAAGTACGAGAGCATCTCCGGGCTTCTGGAGGCGGTCCTGATACTCGTGGCCGCCGTCCTGATCATCAACGAAGCGGCGGGAACCCTCCTCGGCGGCGGGGAGGGAGGGCTGAACGTCGAAGCGCTCGGCCTCGGCATCGCCGTCATGCTCCTCTCGGCCGTCGTGAACTTCTACGTCTCCTCGCGGCTGATGACGGTGGCAAAAGCGACCGAGTCGATCGCGCTCGAGAGCGACGCCTGGCACCTCAGGACGGACGTCTACACCTCTGCCGGGGTCGTCGTCGGGCTCGTCCTGATCCGGCTGACGGGCCTCGTCATCCTCGACGCCCTCATCGCGCTCGTGGTCGCCGTCATCATCCTCCGGGCGGCCTTCGACCTCATCCGGCGGTCCCTTGAGGACCTCGTCGACCGGAGCCTCCCCCCCGAAGAGGAGGCACGCATCCGTGAGGTCATCACCGCTCACTGCACGGCGGCGATCAGTTTCCACCGGCTCCGGACCCGCCGGTCGGGCCCGAACCGGTTCGTGGACTTTCACCTGGTCGTCCCGCGGACCGCGACGATCGAGGAGGCCTACGGTATCGCCAGGGAGGTTGAGGCCGACCTTCGGCGGGAGCTCCCCCGGATGAGCGTCACGGTCCGGGTCCAGCCCTGCACCGGCGAGGACTGCCCCGCGTGCGGGATCTTCACCACCTGCCCGGAGTGCGACCGGCTGACGTTCTGCGATAAGGGTTCTGAGAAAAAGTAGGGAAAGGTATCGGGGATCTCTATCCCCAGCTGAGAAGACCCCTGTTCTGCAGTTCCTCTTCCGCGAGGGTTTCGAGGCGCTTCTGCTCCCACTCTATCGCCCTGATCTGCTCCCGGAGCATTGTCCGGGCCTCATCGTCACAGGTGCAGTTTCCTATTGCGCGCCGGAGTTCTGCGGTCCGTTCGAGGTTCTGCCGGGCTTCTTCCCCGATCATCCGGGCGGCTTCCTTATCCCCGCCGAGGAGGAACCGGATGAAGTGGTTTCGGGTCCGGATCTGCTCCTCGGCCGGGGTCGTTGCCCGGACGGAGTTCTCGATCTCGCGGGCGACGGCGGAGACGTCCGCACCGATGCCGCCGATCCGATTCTCTGCGGCAAGCAGGGCATGGACCGCGGACCTGACCCGGTCCCGGTCGGGAGCGCCCTCTTCCCCGCGGGGGGTTGCGTTCTCCGCGATCCGCTGCTGTACCCGGTCGCCAGCGGTGCTGTTCTCCTCCGCTCTCACCCGTTCCTGGTCACCGGGCCCCGGGTTATCACTCCCTGCCTGCTCTCCCCAGGGGGCGGCGGCGGCCGCGAACCCCGGGAGGATGAGGAAGAGTGTCATGACGACTGCAATGATGCGTTTCATTGTTCTTCACCTTCGGATGATGGAAGATCCGGGTCGGGCCTTTATACAATAGTTGAACCCGCCGGTTCAATGCCCTCAGAGCAGTACCGTGAGGACGAGGCAGGCCACGACCGGTATGACGAGGTTGTCGTCGACGGGGCTTACCAGTTCGGTGAGGCCCGCGGCCGCAGCCGTGACGAGGGCGGGGGCCGGCGGGACGAAGAGGGCAAGGGCGGCCGCCGTCACCGCAATTCCGGCAACCGTCCCCTCCAGACTCTTGTGGTTGTAGATCCGGGTCCTGCCGAACCGGATGCCGACGAGGGTGGTGACGCTGTCGAGGAGCGAGAGGACCACGAGGCTGAGGAAGACGATCTCCTTGTCGAAGAAGACGAGGGAGAAGAGGGCACCGAGCGTGAAGAAGAGCGCTCCCTTGCCCGGTGCCGCATCCCGCCGCTCGAGGTTTGCGATGACCGGCGAAACGACGGGGATGGTGTAACCCCGCGAGACGGCGTCGGAGAGGATGAACCCCGCAAAGAGCGCGAGGGCGAGGGCGGCAAAGACGAGATCGCGGTCGGCGAGGAAGACGAACCCCGCGATCCCGAGGCCGAATACGAGGTGGACGAGCTGCCGGAGCGATTCGTGCATCGTACCCGGTTTAAGCGCCGGAACGGTTAAACCCTCTGCAGGTCGGCCCGGTCTGTTGGGACCCGCAGGGCCGCGCACCTTCATGCTTCAGGAATACTCATTGGTCCCGGCCCCCGGAGTCCCCGCGAGCGAACGTGAACGCCGGCAGGTGCGAAGGAGAAACCATGATTACCGGCAGTGTTACGGACTTTGCGGCTCCGTGAATGGCAATGAGAGAACAGCTCACGCGAAGCCGCGAAGAACGCGAAGGGGGATGCCTGACCGCTGCGTGGATTTCGTGCCCGTCGGGAACGTCACCGCGAGCGGCACTCCTGGATGAAGGCCCGGGCCTCCTCATCACTGATCGCGTAGGCGGCCTGGGCGTCGAACGCGACCGCGCGGAGGATGACCGCGACGCTGTCGAGGCGGCGCTTGTGGTCCCCACGGACGTGCTTCCTCACCTCGCGCAGGGTCTCGAGCGCAGTCCCGACGTTGGCGATGGTGCAGAGCGCGCTCTCCCGCGTGCCGGTCTCGACGGCAGGGAGGGTGCGGGGTGGCCGGGGGGCAGGAGCCGGGGTCATACCCCCTATCCTCATCTCTGGGGGACTTGAACCTGCCGGATCCCGTCCGACAACGTATTATTCCGGAACCCTCAAACCTGAACCGTATATACCGGGACGTCCGACCCATGACCGTTGACCCCACTGCCGGCACTTCCGAACCCGACCGCTGGAAGACTCTTCTCGCAAATCCTTACCTTGCCGGCCCGATAAAGTTCGTCCTCCCGTTCGCCGTCGTTACCGGCGTGTTTGCGGGGCTCTACCTGATCGAGCCCTACCAGCAGTTCCTCGTCATATCCGGGCTGCTCGCCGCTTACTTCGTCCCCCCTGCCGGGAAGGAGTCGATCATCCCTATCGCGGTCATGATGGGTTACCCCTGGTGGCTCGTCACGCTCGTGATCTTCCTCCTTGACGTTGCCGTCTCCCTCTTCGTCGTCTGGAATTTCGATCTCGCGCTGAGGATCCCGCTCGTCGGTCGCCTGCTCGAGGCCGGGATGACGGCGGGCCGGAACTACACCGATAGTCAGCCCTGGCTTCGGCGGTTCTCGACGGTCGGACTCGCTCTCTTCGTCTTCTTCCCTCTCCAGGGGACCGGGGCGATGAACGGAGCGATCCTCGGCCGGCTGCTCGGCCTGAGCAACGGGCGGGTCGTCGGGTGTATCTGTGCCGGCTCGCTCGCTTCCAGCCTCATCATCGCTCTCGGCGCCGATGTGCTCCTGGACGTCTACCGGCATGACTCCACCCTCGGGATCGGCCTCCTCGTCGCGGTCGTGGCCGTGATCCTCGCCGGGGTCGTGGGGTGGCGGATGCACGAGAAGAGGCTCCGGGAGCGGACTCCCCGGTGAGGGCACGCCGTTCCCGGACGCCTGTCCGGTTTTTGTGGCAATTTCGCAGGCCTTAAATCTCCCGCCCTCCTTCTCCCCTGAAAGGGAAGTCTGATGAAATCTTTACCATATCCCTGGATCATCGCTGCCGTGGCGGTGCTGGTCGCCGCCGTCGCCGGGTTTGCGGCGCTGAACCCGCCTGCGGCCGCAGCACCCCCGGACGGGAGCGGCGCCGATGCATCGGCAGCGCTGATCCGCCTGCAGTCCGATATCACCGTGGCGCTCGAGACCCTTGATGGCAGCCTGGCGTACGCGGCGTCCGACCTCGGGAAGACGGGTCTCACCGACGATGCCGCCCGCGCCATCCTCCTCAACCTGAGTGAAACCGATCCTGCGATCGTCGATTGCGTCGTCGCCGATGCAGACGGCAGGATCGTCGCCGCCGAGCCGGCGGCCTACCACGAGGCCGAGGGCGCGGATATCCGGGGCCAGGCCCATGTCCGGCACATCCTCGCATCGAAGCGGCCGATCATGAGCGAGATGATCACGGTCGCGGAGGGGTTCCCGGCGGTGGTGATCGCCGCGCCTATCTTCACGAACGAGAGCCGGTTTGCCGGGTTCGCCGCAGCCGTCGTCCGTCCGGAAGTCCTGATCGGGAGCGTCGCCGGCCCGTTGACGAACGGCACCTCGCTTCAGGTGATGGTCATCCAGACAGACGGGCGGCTGCTCTACGACACGGACCAGACCCAGGTCGGGCGGATGACGCTCGAGGACCCGCTGTATGCGGATTACCCGGACCTGCTGGCTACGGCCCGGCGGACCGCCGTCGAGCGCTACGGCACCGCGGCCTATGAGTTCCTGGCCGGCGGGGAGCGGGTGCAGAAGGAGATCGTCTGGACGACGGCCGGGCTCCACGGGACGGAGTGGCGCGTGGCGGTGATCCGGGCGGTGGAGTGAGGGGAGAACTGTAGGGACGCCGGGTTCAGTTCCCTTCACCCTGTCCCCTCCTCCCACAGCCCCAGCCGGTTCCCCTCCGTGTCCTCAAAGACAGCAAAGTAGCCCCGCCCGGCCACCGCCGTCTTCGGGACCACCACCGTTCCTCCGGCCCGCTCCACCCGGCCGACGTGCTCCTCGATCGAGGGGACGCCGACGAAGACCGTGATCGGCTCGCCGGGGTAAGCCTGCGGGAAGATCTCGCCGCCGATCCCTCCTGTTGTAAGCTCAAAGGCGCCGTCCATGCCCTGGAACGGCTCCACCGTCCAGGCAAAGACTTCCTCGTAAAACTCCCGCGCCCGGCCGGGATCGGCGGCCGGGACGTTGAACCAGACGATTGGCATCGGCATGTGCCCCCGGTGGGGCCCGCCGCGGATAACCCTTTCCCCGTCTGAACCTTTTTATAACCCGGCGCGGATAGGGTGGCCCATGGCGGGACTGGAGATGCGCCGGTTCGGAAAGACCGGACGGGAAGTTACGTGCGTCGGACTCGGCGGCGAGGGGGTCCTCAGGACGTACGGGCGGCACGCGGAGGCGAATGCCGTCATCACCGAGGCTCTCAACCAGGGGATCACCTACTTCGACTCGGCGAAGGCCTACGCCGGGAGCGAGGACTACTACGGCGAGGTCTGGGTGCCCCATCCCGATCTCCGGGCGCCTGTATTCCAGGCCAGCAAGTCGGCGAGCCGGAGCCACGAGGGCGCCGAGACGGATCTCATGGAGACGCTCCGGCGGATGGGGATCGAGACCCTCGACCTCTGGCAGATCCACGACGTCCGGACGTTTGCCGATATCCGGGATATCGAGGGGGAGGGCGGCGCCCTTGCGGCCTTCGTCGAGGCGAAGGAGATGGGCATCGTCCGGAGCATCGGGGTGACCGGGCACCACGACCCCGACGTCCTCTCCCACGCGGTCGAGACCTGGCCGGTCGACGCCGTGATGATGCCCGTAAACCCCGTGGAGGGGGGACCGGGCGGGTTCCTCCATACGACGCTCGACATTGCGAGGGAGCAGGGGATCGCGGTCATCGGGATGAAGGTCCTCGGCGGGTCGAACTACATCACCCCCGATGCCGGCGTGACGCCGGAGACCCTCGTCCGCTACGCCCTCGCTCAGGAGATCTCCGTCGCGATCGTCGGCTGCTCGACGCCCGCCGAGGTGCAAGCGCTCGCCGCCGCCGGGCGGAGCGGGCCGCTCTCCGACGACGAAGCGGCGGCGCTCGTCGAGGCCTTCCGCCCCTACGTCCGCGAGCTCGCCTACTACCGGGGCCCCCGGTAACCCATATATCCTGACGGGGCCAACCTGCGGAGGAAAGGCGCGTGCCGCAGGAACCCGTCATGACACTCAGACTCCCGGATCGATCCCGTATCGCCGCATCGCCGGACGCAGTCCTCGCCCTGGTCGTGCTCGTCATCTTCATGGATATGATGATCTACGGCCTCCTCATCCCGGTCTTTCCGGAGTACGCCCCCCGGCTCGGGGTGGACGAATCGGTCATCGGAGTGATATTCGGGGTCTACGCTGCGATGCTTCTTCTCTTCTCCATCCCGATGGGCCTCCTCTCCGACCGGGTGGGGCGCCGGCCGCTCATCGCCGCCGGGATGCTCCTCCTCGCTCTCGCGACGGCGCTCTTCGGGTTCTCGACCACGGTCGAGCACCTGATCGCCGCCCGGATGGTCCAGGGGATATCGGCCGCGGCCACCTGGTCCGTGGGGCTCGCCCTCCTCGCCGAGACATGCGAGCCTGAGAGGCTCGGGGAGAGGATGGGGATCGCCCTCTCGGCGGTCGGGCTCGGGACCGTCGTCGGGCCGGTCATCGGCGGCCTCCTCTTTGAATACCTCGGCTACACCGCGACCTTCGTCCTCCCGGCGGTGCTGGTGGCCGCGGTCGGCCTTGCGGTCCTCGCCGTCCCCGTGCGCATCTGCAGGCAGGAGCGAGCGAAGATGCTGCCGGGGGGAAGCCTCCTCCCCCTCGCCGCCTGCGCCGTCGCGGTCGTCGCGGTCGCCGGGACTTACGGCGTCGTGGATCCCTACCTGCCGGTCCACCTCCACGCCGCCTTCTCGGCATCCCCGGCGACGATCGGGCTCGTCTTCGCGGTGCTCGCCCTCGCCGCCATCATCGCCCACCCCGCTGCAGGGCGGATCTACGACCGGCGCGGGGGGAGCCGCTACCTCATCGGCGGCGGGCTCCTCCTCTCGGCTCTCGCGATCGCCGCCGCCATGCAGGCCCCCACCCTCGCCCTCGCTACCGCTGCTGTCTTCGTGCTGGGGGTCGCGCTCTCCTGCGCCCTGATCCCGGTGATGCCGATCCTCGCCGGGCTCTACCGGGGCCGGGGCTCGCAGGGGGCAGCATACGGTCTCTACAACACCTTCTACTCCCTGGGCCTTGCGGCCGGGCCGTTCGCGGTCGCCGCTCTCTCCGGCCGGTGGCCGCTGTCGGCAATATTCCTGTTGCAGGCCGGAGCCCTCGCGGTCGTGGGGCTTCTCGGCTGGCTTGCCGTCGGGAGGCTTGGCTGGCGGTGAGCCTGCGCTACCTTCTTCGTCCCCGCATGCGAATGGGTATTCCGTCTCCAAAAGTCACACCAGGGATACCATGTCAGACGAGTTCCTCCATCACCGCGCCCCCGAACTGCTGATCGCTCTCTTTGGCCTCATATTCATCGTTGCGGCCTCGGGGCTCGTCGGCGGTGAAGCGGGATCGTTCCTTGTCGCCGCACTGGACGTAGCGCTCTTTGTCATCCTTGCGATGCTCATCTACCTTGCCGCGAACCGGCATCCCGCGTTCCGGTGGGCCGCCATCCTCTGGCTCTTCGTCCTCGTCGGGGGGCTTGCCGCCGCCACGGCGGGCTTCGGGTTCATAGCGATCCTGCCCGCGGAGGTGTTCGAGGCCGGTGATCTCGACCCTGAGACGGTCGACCTTGGCCTGGTTGCCGAGACGGCTCTCCTCCTCCTCGGCGTCTTCATCGCGGGGGTGGCGAGCCTCATCGGGCTCTCCCGCCGGTTCAGGGTCTGGCTCTCAGGCTACCTCCCGTTCGACCCCGACTCGCTCCTCCATACGGCGGCGCTCGTGGTCATCCTGGCGATGATCCTCATCCCCCCCGTGCCGCTCCTGGTATCGGGGGGTCCGCCTTACCTCTCGCCGCAGTTCCTCGACCTCCTGACCGAGTCCGGCGACCTCCTCGCGGAGACGGTCACGCTGAACGCCTACACGCTCTTCTGGACCCTCGTCGGCTCGTTCCTCATCGCCGGGGCCTTCGTCCGGCGCACCCCCCGCGAGGCCCTGGAGCGTCTCGGCCTCGTCCGGCCGACGGTCAGGCAGGTCGTTCTTGCCGTTGCCGCGGCATTTGCGCTCGTCCTCGCCTTCCACTTCATCGACCAGTGGCTCGCGGCGCTCGTGGGGTTCCTTGGCCTGCCCGTCACCGATATGGAGGCCGTCAATCGGCTCTTTGCCGGAACGCTCACCCTGCCGGGGATCATCGTGGCCTCGATCGCGGCGGGTTTCGGCGAGGAGGTGAGCATCCGCGGCCTGCTCCAGCCCCGGTTCGGCATCCTCCTCCCGGCGCTCCTCTTCGCGTCGCTCCACGCGTTCCAATACAGCTGGGACGGCCTCATATCGGTCTTCCTTGCGGGGCTCGTCTTCGCCTACATCCGGCGGTACTCGAACACCACGACGTCTGCGATCACGCACACGGTCTACGACCTGGTCCTCTTCTCGATGCTGATGGTCGGGATGCAGTGGTGAGTTCTCCGTGAACGGGTCGGTATTTCCGGTATACTTCCTGCCGGTGACCGACCTCTACACCGATCTGCTGCTCAATCTCCGATATGGCTCCCGTCGCAGAACGGCTTATTCGAGGATCTCCCGCACCGGCAGAGCGTAACCCGGTTCCTGGCAGTGTAGGGTCTTCCGTCAGCGGACAGGACGGGGATCCCGCCGCGGACCCAGAGCGGCCCGTGTTCGCCCCTGGCCGGGTTCTCGATCACGACGATGGATCTCTCAAGGACGGGCTCGATCGTCTCGCCGGTCCTGTGGTCGCGGAGGACGAGCCGGCCGGAAGGACAGTTGCACGCTTCATCGATCGCCGTCTTCCGGGCGTCCGGGATATCGGACCGTTGTGTGAGGTTCCAGATCCCACCGGCCCGCAGGCAGAACCGTGCGTGCACGCAGAGTTCTTTGTAATCGGTCAGTTCCAGCTCCGGTCCTCTGATGACGGCCGGGTCGAGGAGGTACGGCTCGTCCCCGGCTGTCTCGGTGCCGTCGAAGCGGATCGCCGCATGCGTCCCGTCACAGAAGGGCCTGTCCTTTGACCGCCCACAGCGGCATAAGGCATACCGCTCCTGCAGAGGATACTCCCGCACCTTCTGCCATCCGTGGCAGTTGCCCTCGTCGTCGTGGGAGATCTCCATCACCATGAGCGGGACGCCCCCGGTCACGATGTATGGGCCGTTTTTGCTCACCTGGATCTTCATGGCATCTTCTCCTGCGCTTTTTGCGGTGGATCACTCTTCTTCTCTGTATGAAAGAGATGGTGGCTGTTTTCGGTACTCATGGACACGGGATGGTAGCGTCATGCCTCACGTCGCTCACCAGATAAAATAGCATGGGTCCGGGGTTGCAACTCTATCTGCTGCGGGGTCCCGGCAGGCCCGTCCACCATCCGGAGTCTGTCTGCATGGCGGATGGTGCACGGAGCGGTCGCACCGCTCGTTTGAGAGATGAAGCAACGATCTTTCAGTCCGACGATCGGACGCGCGATAAAACACCGGAGCGACGGGACGTAACCGATAAAAGGACCGGAACTTGTTTTCAAAAACGCTGAGGGGGAGATTTGAACTCCCGAGGGGCTCAACGCCCCACGGGCTTTCCAGGCCCGCGCCCTACCGGTCTAGACTACCTCAGCACAGAATGTGCATCATTAGTTGGCGGCATATTCTATTAATAATATCCCCCGGCATGGGGCCGGGGCACACGCATTTACGTCCCTGCGTGCGTCTTCCAGCCCCGGGGGTAGGTGCCGGGGCGCATCAGGACGGTGGTGGGGGCGACGACGAATCCGGGCTCCCCGGGCTTCAAGGCCGACGAACTGACGAGCGCCTGGCCGAGACCCACGAGTTCGCCGCGCTGCGTCGTGATCGCGACTGTCTCGCCCTTCGCAAACCCGCCAACCTTCTCCGTGACTCCCACCCCGGCCAGCACCGCGCCGTGGCAGACGGCGTCGACGGCGGTGTCGCGGATGACGACCTTCGGGAGATCGCCGACCGCGGTCTCCGGGGGGAGGATCATCTGCCGGAGCGGGGCGGGATCGCCCTCTTCTGCCGCGGCAACGGCGTCGGCGAGTTCGTGGAGCGAGACCACGGTGCTCTCGTCGAACGCGCCCGACCGTATCCGCCGGAGCTCCTGCATGTGGCCGCAGACGCCGAGGGCGTAACCCATGTGGACGCAGAGCGTCCGGATGTAGGTTCCGGCGTCGCATCTGACCCGGAAGAGGACGAGTCTCTCCTGTAGATCCAGGATCTCGATCTCCTGGATCTTCCGGATGCGGAGGTTCCGCTTCACGGCGCTCTTCTTCGGCGGCCGCTGGTAGATCCGGCCGGTGAACTCCGCCGCCACCCGGTCCACGTCCTCGCGGGATACGTCGCCGTGGAGCCTCATCAGGCAGACGTACTCCTTGTTGTGCGAGAGGAGGACCGGGGCGAGCCTGACGGCTCCGCCGAACATGACGATGAGCACTCCTGATACCTGCGGGTCGAGTGTCCCGGCATGGCCCACCCGCCGGCCGAGGAGATCCCCGGCCCACGCGGTCACCTGGTGGCTGCTCGGCCCCCGGGGCTTGTCGATGACGACGATCCCCGAATCGGGGATGGAGAAGTCTTCGGTCATGGTCTCACCTGCCCGTGGCGCTTCAAGGCCTCAAGCGTTCCTGCGAGCGACCCGTCTCCGACGACCGCCGGGGGGTGTCCCCCGGCCCGCATGGCATCCGCGGTGATCTCCCCGATGGCGACGAGGAGGAGACCGTCGCGGGGCCGCCACCGGGCCTCCCGGTAGGACATGGCGCTCGTGAAGAGGACGGCGTCGGCGTCGTCGAGGGCGAGTTCGGTCCCCGTGGGAGTGAGGGCGTAGATCCGCTCCTCCCGGACCACGCCCCCCGCTCCGGCGATGGCGTCGAGGAGAGCCGGGTTCGGGACGTCCGCCCGCGGGATCCCGATAGTCCTCCCTCTGAGCCAGTCGCCGAGGTAGGGGACGAAGTCGCGGGAGTAGAACGAGGGGAGGACCTCCGCCTCGATCCCCGCCTCCCCGAGAACCTCGGCGGTCTTCGGACCGATCGCGACAACCCGGGGCCACCGCTCAAGCCTCGGCCCGACGATCGCCGCCGGGAGGGCGCTTGAGAAGAAGAGGCAGTCGAACTCGCCGCGGTGGACGGCCTCGACGAACGCGGCGACCTTCTCCATCCGCACCTCCGACCTGAGCGGCGATACCGTGTAGCAGTCGTGGCCGTAAGAGGCGCAGAGGCTACGGTCTCCCGCCGCCTTGTCTTCGAGCCGGGTGATGGCGATCTTCATTCCAAGAACCTTCGCCCCGGTGGAATATGACTGTATCGGCGGCACGATTCGGTTGGTTTATCCCCGGCGGCTCCCACCGCTAACTGACGTGCTCGCGAGTATCGTGCTCGGCGCCGCTGTCGGTATCGGCTGCGGCGTCGTGAGCGGCCTCATCCCCGGCATCCACGCAAACACCGTGGCAGGCCTCCTCCTCTCGCTCCAGGCTATCCTGCTCGCCTGGTTCGACCCGGTGGTCATCGCCTCGGCCATGTTTGCCACCCTCGTTACGCACACGTTCCTCGACTGCGTCCCGAGCACGTTCCTCGGCATCCCCGACGCCGACACCTCGCTTGCGGTCCTCCCCGCGCACACTCTCTGCCTCGAAGGCCGGGGGGAGGAGGCCGTCAGGATATCGGCGCTCGGGAGCGCCGCCGGGGTCGCCCTCTCCCTCCCGCTCGCGGCGGCGTTCATCCTGGCCCTCCCGGCTCTCCAGTCGGCTATCGACTGGGGGATCGGCCTCGTCATCCTCGCGGTGGCCGGCTACCTCATCGTCGTCTCCGAGTCGCCGGGGTGGGCGCTCGCGGTCTTTGCGGTATCCGGGATCCTCGGCCTCTTCTCTCTCGGCTACGCCTTCCTCGCCTGGCCGGCGGCCGGTGAGTCGGGGGTGCTGATGCCCCTCCTCTCCGGGCTCTTCGGGATCGCGGTCCTCCTCAAAGCGTCGCACGGGGCCATGCCCGCACAGGACTTCGCGGGGCTCGACCTCCCCCGGAGCGCTCTCCGGCGCGGCTCCCTCCTCGGCTCGGCCGCCGGCGCCCTGGTCGGCTGGCTCCCCGGCCTCTCGAACGCCACGGCAAACGCCCTCCTAACCTCGGTCGTCGGCTACGACTCGAACCCCCGGGAATACATCCTCGCGACCAGCGCCGCGAACACCGTCAATGCCTTTCTCGGGCTTGCGGCATTCTATGCCATAGCACGGACGCGGAACGGGGTGATGGCGGCGATCGCCGCGTTCGAGGAGATGCCGCCGGCCACCGCCGTCCTCCTTGCCGGTGCGATAGCCGCGGTCGGTGCCTACCTCCTGACCGTCCTCCTCTCGCGGGCGGCCTGGCGGTTCTCGGGCATCGACATCAAGGGCCTCAACTATGCCGTCATCGCATTCGTCGTCCTCCTCTCCCTCCTCCTCTGCGGCCCGTTCGGGGGGCTCGTCCTCATCCTCGCGACGGCGGTCGGCTACGTTCCGTCGCTCGTCAACATCCGCCGGGTCTACTGCATGGGGGCGATCATGGTCCCGGTGATGGCCTACTCCTTCGGCCTTGCCTGACCTGCGTCCGCGGTTCTCTTATATCGGCAGAGCCCCAATACCGTACCATGCTACAGCGCTACTGGTTCGGAGACGTCGACGAGGGGGGATGCCGGCCCACCGGCACCGATCCCGCCGCACTCGCAGAGCGGGCAGCGACCCTCCGTACCGGTATGGAGTCGTACGTCCCCATCGACTGGGAGGTCGCCCGGGGCTGCGGCGTCGTCCGGAGCCGGGAGGAGTACATCGACCTGCTCCGTGCGGTCTGCATCGCCCGGGCGAGGGAGAAGATCGCCGAGTCCTACCGGGCGAGAGACGTCGAACTCCTCCAGATGGTCAGGATGCTCGACGAGCTCGACAACGTCATCAACCTCCTCCAGGAACGGGCCGCGGAGTGGTATCAGGTCACGACGCCGTCGTTCTCGCGGAAGTACCGGAGCCTCCCGGCAAAGAAGATGCTCGACCTCATCCGGAAAGGAGCCCGCGGCGGCCTTGGCGACGTTGCCGACGAGATCGACCGGCTCGCCGGGACGAGGACCCGCCTGATGCGGGAGGTCTCGGCCCGGGCCGACGAGGTGCTGCCGAACACGAGCGCCCTCATCGGCGGGCTGGTCGCGGCGCGGCTCCTCTCGCGGGCTGGGGGGCTTCCCGCGCTCGCGAGGATGCCGGGGAGCACCATCCAGGTCATCGGCTCCGAGCAGGCGCTCTTCTCGCACCTCCGGGGCGGGACGCCGCCGCCGAAGCACGGGATCATATTCCAGCACCGGCGGGTCCACAACGCCCCCCGCGAGGTGCGGGGGAGGGTGGCACGGGTCCTCGCGGCGAAACTCGCCATCGCCGCCCGGCTCGACTACTACCGGGGCGAGGCGGTGCCGGAGTTCCTCAAAGACGCCCAGGCGAAGATCGACGCAGCGGGGGTCGCGGCATGATACGGGTCGGCAATGTCCTGGTCTCGCCCGGCGAGGGCGGGGTCTACGGTGAGAGGACGCTCGAGGGCTACCGGGTCTGGGACCCCCACCGGAGCAAGTTTGCGGCGCTCTATACGCTCGGCGGCGGGATGGAACTCACCCCCGGTATGAAGGTGCTCTACCTCGGTGCGGCGAACGGGACCACGGTCTCGCACGTCGCCGACTATGCCGGAACCGTCTACGCGGTGGAGTTTGCGCCCCGGCCGATGCAGGACCTCCTCGAGGTGGCGCGCCGTAGGAAGAATATCATCCCGATCATGGCCGACGCGAACCGGCCTGACGAGTATGCCCCGTTCATGGAGGCGGTCGACCTCCTCTACCAGGACGTGGCACAGCCCAACCAGGTCGAGATCGCGGAGAAAAACCTCGTCTTCCTCAGGCCGGGAGGGTACCTCGTCCTGATGCTCAAGACCCGGAGCGTGGACGTCAGGCGCGACCCGGCCGGGGTGCTTGAAGAGGCGAGGGAGAGGCTCGAGCGGCGTCTCGAGATCGTGGATGTCCGGTGGCTCGAACCCTACCACCACGACCACGCCGCGATCGTCTGCACCCGCCGTAGTATATATTAGACGGGAGGGTGACTCCTTCATATGGACCGGGTCGTCTTCAACCCCTTCTCCCCTCTGATGCTCCTTCTCCTCCTCGGGATGCTCGGCCTTTTCCTCCTCGCCGTCATCGTCTTCCCGATCCTCTTTCTGACGGCGATCGGGGCGACGTTCGCGAGGCTCGGCTTCTCCTGGTGGCAGGCGCTCCTCATCCTCGTCCTGACGCTGGTGGGGAGTTTCGTCAACATACCGGTGAAGACACTCACATGCAGTCCGTGCACACCGGCCCCTGACCGCTACGTCTCCATGTACGGGCGACTCTACCGCATCCCGCAGCCGGCGCAACGGACGGTCCTCGCGATCAACGTCGGCGGAGCTCTCATCCCGGTCATGATATCGCTCTACCTGATCTACGAATCGGTCATGCTCAGCGGAGGTTACCTCCTCGTGGCGCTCGTCCTCATCGGGGTCGCGGTCGTGACCGTCGTGACGAAGATCGTCGCCCGCCCGGTGCCGGGCCTCGGGATCGCGACGCCGTTCTTCATTCCGCCGCTCGCGGCGCTCTTTGCGGCGCTGGTCCTCTCGCTCTTTGCAGGCGGCGTCCCGGCTGCGGCGGTGATCATCGCCTACGTCAGCGGGACGCTCGGCACCCTGATCGGAGCGGACCTCTTGAACCTCCGCCATATCGCGAGTCTCGGTGCGCCGATGGCGAGCATCGGAGGCGCCGGAACGTTCGACGGCATCTTCCTGACCGGGATCATCGCGGCGCTGCTTGCATGAAATAGTCATCGACCGGTCGTGATTACCGGGCCGCGGGAATCCGGAGTGCTGCGGTGCCCGGGCGTGCCGCGACTTTGCTGTGCGGTTGACCCCGGGAGGGCGGCATGGGCCCTTTCACTCTCCGTTCATCGACTGCAGAAAATGTTCTACTTCCTGTCTGAAGAGAGCAAAGTCGCCTATATGCTCCTCCAGGATTGAGAAGACAAGCGCATCGTCGATTGCCCCGTAGCGGTGCACGACAATGTTCCGAAACCCCTTCATCGCTTTTAAGTTCTGCCGCGTCGCGGGGGCGAGCACCCCGTGCTGCACGAGGTTCTCGAGGATGTTCTCATCGGTACCGGGGACGCCGAGGTGGAGGTCAGCGTTTAAGATAGCGCATATGTCGAAGACGTTCTCGATGGCGTATTCGGCGCGTTTGTATATGCCGTCTTTTACGATGCCGAGCTGCCTGAACGAATCGACCGAATTCGGGAGGTGCTCTTTGACTATATCGATACTCTCGGTCATCTCCTGGAGCTTGATACGGATCGCCGCATCCCGGACCTTGCGCGTCACACCATCGCCTCCTTGCCGATGTAGTCGTATAATCGGTGTTTAAAATCGTCGAATTCCCTGATTGTCTGATATGCGACGTCGTAGAGGAACCGCTCGTCGGGACAGTAAATTACCTCTCCGCGGAGGACTTCCGTCCGGACATAGAGCGGCAGGAGAGAGTAGATCTGGATGTCGTAGCGGTCGTCGGCGAGTTCGGAGAGCGCCGCAAACCGGAACCGGGCTGCCTCCTCGCGATCCCCGTCGTAGTAGATGCAGAGATCGAGATCGGACCCTATCCTCGCCCGCCCTTCGGCAACGGAGCCGTAGAGAATGATGAAGCGGACCTTCTCGAACCCCTCGAGGTTCTTGAGCCGCTCAAGCGCATGCCGGACAAAACGATTCATTCGCCCTCACTTCCCGGGACGCGCCCGGAAGTTCTTCAGGTTTTAAATGGGGATCGCTCTCACATTAACGTTTCCCGCGGTGGGGGCTGTCGGGGCGCGATTCACCCCCGGTGCGGACCTTCCCAGAGGCCGGCAAAGACCCGGACCTGCCGGGCGTAGACCTCCGGAGAGTCCTGCTTGTACTCGAGTGCCGTCGGGACGGTCGCATGCCGCCGGAGCCGGGAGAAGACCGCCGCAAGGTCGAGGCCGCCGTCGGGGTGGTCGAGCTCGATGTGCTCGTCGGTGATCGAGCCGCGCCGAAGGTTCGAGAGGTGGTGGTAGGTCACGTTGATACCCTCGAACCGCTCCAGTTCCTCCGCGAACGAGAGGCCGCGATGGTTTGCGGTGCAGGCGAGGTGGGGGAAGTCGAGGCAGAACCGGGTGATCTTTCTCTCCGCGAGAGCCGTGAGTTCTCCGGCGGTGTTGCCGAGAAGAGGGTAGCCGGCGTAGACCGAAGGGAGGTTTTCGAGGGTGAACCGGGGATCGTTGTGGCGGTCGAGGAACCCGGTGAACCTCTCCGCTGCCTCCGACCGACCTCCGGGCTCGTACCTCCCCGCGTGGAGGACGATCGTCTCCGCACCGAGTGTATCGGCGGCCTCAAAGGTCTGGCAGATCGCCTCCTCTATGTATGCCTCGATCTCGGGGAGCGGCCGGTCGTCGTAAGCCTGCGGAGCGCAGGGGTTGACGCCGTGGCCGTGGTGGGGCGCGTGGATGACGGTGGGGATGCCGGTCGCGGCGACCTCCTCAAGGTGCTGCCGGAAGAGCGGCCGGGGCAGGGGGACGGCCTGGATCTGGATATGGTGGATTGCGCCGCTATCATGGAGTTTCGATAGCAGAGCAAGCGTCCCGGGATCGTCGAGCCGCACGGTGCAGCCGAGGTTGTAGCCAGCCATAAACCACCCTCCGGTGTATGGTGTTGCAGTGCCGGAAGAAAAAGACTGTATAGCCCGGAGCAGATTCGAACTGCTGTCGCGAGATCCAGAGTCTCACATGATTGACCGCTACACTACCGGGCTATTGGGCTCTAAAATGTTGTTTGTAGTCCCTAATTAACCTGACGGCTGAAGGTCATGCCCGCGTCGCCCTCGGGCACTTCCCGCAGGCCCGGCAGACTTCGGCAACGGGCTGTATTTCGGCACCCTTTTTGCAGAACGGCTCGATATCGTTGAGATCCCGCCTGTAGTAAACGTGGGGCACGAGCGCGATGTGCGTGTAGCGCCCGCAGGGCACGCCGATCCGGTCGGCGATCGCCTTCTGAAGGCGTACGAGCGCATACATGTTTGCTCCGGCGGCGGAGAGGATGTCGTTGCTCCGGAACACAACCTTCATCTGGAGTTTTCCGTCCCGGAGGACGCACTGGACGAGTTGCAGGCAGGGGCAGTCGTCGAGTTCCTCGTCGACGACCGGGTTCCAGGTGACCGCGACGGCCCGCCGGGTATTCGGGGCTGCGGCGATCTTCCGGGCGATGTAGGCGATCTGGTCGACGTGGACGTCTTCACCCTCTGCACTGATCCGCTCGCCCCAATCGAAGAGCCGCCGGTGGTAGTCGTACTCGAACTTCGCGTCGGAGCCGTGAAGGAGGTTCTCGGCGTAGGCATCGAGGAACCTCTGCTGGAACCGGGAGGCGGGGCTTACCATCGGCTCGCTCTCCGGCGACTCCACCTCGAACGCGAGTTCCTCGCACTCGATCGTCGCCTCGTCGTTCTCGGTCTCCAGTACCCATCCTTTCTCGAGGACGGTCCTGACCGCCAGTTCGTGTGCCCGTGCGAGCGTGGGGGCCCGAATGATCCGCATGGAGAGTAGTTGGCAGGCGTGAGAGAAAAGTCTCCCCACTAGGGCTGGTCCGGTATATAGATGCTCCGAAGGTTGGCGGCGGGGGTCGGGCACTCGAGGCGCTGCCTGTCCGGGATGGGGGTGCACGGTGGTAGGGCCTTTGAGGGAGAAACGTAACTACAGGGGACCTGGAGCGCCGAGAGCGTCCGGCGCTCTCCGGTTTGCCCGGAGTAAGGTTTTTATTCTCGTGCATGCATTGGTCCCGGTGATCCGGGAATGGAGTGGAATCCTGACGTATTTAGAGCGTTTTCCAGTGATGTGGTGCCTTTTAAGGACGCCAGATCCCCGGTCGACCACAAAGGATATATTAAGTGTTCCACAAATATTGTGACATATTCCGTAATTCGGAGTATAGAGCGTGGTGAACCCGTATTCGACGTCTGTCGAGTACCTCGCGTTCACATTCCCTCATGTCATCACAATGGAGGTATAGTATGAAGAGTATGACAAAATTGATGGTCGTCGCCATGCTCCTCGTGGCTGCGCTGGTCGTTGCACCGGTTGCGGCACAGAGGACTGTAGGCAATGGCGATACTATCTATGTAGGTGAGGACAACCTCGACCTAAGCGCGCTGTACGCCGGGACTAGTGGACACCTGGTTTACTACAGCAACATCGCATCTGCGACTGCCGGCACTGTCGGGAGGACAATCTCAGTTA
This sequence comes from Methanoculleus caldifontis, assembly GCF_032842345.1. Classification (NCBI taxonomy): domain Archaea; kingdom Methanobacteriati; phylum Methanobacteriota; class Methanomicrobia; order Methanomicrobiales; family Methanomicrobiaceae; genus Methanoculleus; species Methanoculleus caldifontis. Next base: position 1,138,821 of record NZ_WBKO01000001.1, read on the forward strand.
CCAACACCTCGGACTTTGATCTGACCGCATCCGCAGTTGGATCCTCGACCGGGACCTGGTATGCTTTCAATGCTCCCCCGTTCACCGACCCGTCAGCGGCTGTCGGGACCGTTCTCGCCGAGACCCCCTCGACGAACCTTCGCGTTCTCCTGGGAAACACCGGCACCACGTCCGTTGACGGCCAGAGCGTAACCCGCTCGAGCGCTATCCGGTTCCGGGTTGACCACAACCTTGCAGGCCTTGGCGTCGGCACGGCTGACCCCAACTACAACACGATTGAGGTTCGGCTGACCACGCCCGGCGGCGGTACGGTCACCCAGTTCGGCAACCCCGCCCAGAGCCTCAGGCTCCAGCTCACCGGTCAGTGGACCGAGACTGCCCCGATCAACCTGACCGGCGCTACCGCCGGCACGTACACCGCGAGAGGTGTCTGGCCCACTGCAGCCGGCCTCGGCACGGAGTACAACACCAACGCCGTGACCTTCCAGGTCTCCTCCGGAGCGGTCGGCATCACCTCGAACAAGGACACTGTTGTTCGTGGCAACGCGTTCACCGTGACCATCACCGGTGAGTCCGAGCAGGACTACTTCCTGACCCTCCAGAACCCCGGTGCACAGCCCCCGACGTTCCGCGCGAACCAGGTCGGCGTGACCGTTAACACGGCTACCAACGCGACCGTCAGGACCACGGCAGCCGGCACCCGGTCTGTCGAACTGCTCACCACCACGGCTACCAGAGAAGCAAGCTACACCGTCCGTGTCACCGACCCGCGTGACGCAAGCAGGTACGACGAGGTCCGCGTGAGGGTCGAGACCGGCTCGGTCACCATCACCGCTTCCGGCACCGGCACCTTCTACGTCGGCGAAGAGATCACGCTCTCCGGAACCAACACTGACAGCGACACCGTTTACCTCTTCATGACCGGTCCGAACCTCGGCACCCGGGGCGTTAACCTCCTCGGTACCCTGAACCCGGTCGTCAACGGCACCGCTACCAGCTTCGTTAACGTAGACGTCGAGGCCGACGACACCTGGTCCTACCGGTGGGACACCAGCGGAATCACCAGGTCGCTCGACTCCGGCGGCTACACTGTCTACGCTGTCTCCGCCCCCAGGGACCGGGACAACCTCGCTAACGTCGAGTACGCCACCCGCACCGTCCAGCTCCGGCCCGGCTTCATCACCGCGACCATGAGCAGCGCGACTGTTGCGAAGGGCGACGACGTAACGATCACCGGAACCGCACAGGGCAACCCGTCCAACGTGAACATCTGGGTCTTCGGCAAGAACTACTACGGCGGCGCTAACGGAGCGTTAGCAGTCCAGACCGTCAGTGTCGAGTCCGACGGCACCTTCGACTACGACATTCTCAACACCGAGAACCTCGTTGCCGGACAGTACTTCGTCGTCGTTCAGCACCCGATGGGCGCGAACTTCGAGGTTGCACAGGGTACTCTCGCCGGACAGAGCCCCAACAGCATCTACCGTGCTGACGAGACCGGCGCCACGAACGTCTTCGTTGCGAACCTCGTGACCCTCCAGGCCTCTGAGGCAGCAAACGCGCTGATCAACGCCCTTGAGTCCCCGTTCGTCAACGACGCCTACACCAAGCTCACCTTCTTCCTCGAGGACGCCTGGATCAGGATCAACCCCGTTGGTGACCAGGCTGCAGGCAGCACGTTCACGATCTCCGGAACCACGAACCTCGCAGCAGGCGAGCAGCTGATTGTCGAAGTGACCTCCGCTGCGTTCCAGCCCGGCACGGCCGGTCAGGCTACCGGCTTCTCCAGCGATGCCGGCTCCGTGACCATCCAGCAGGGTGAGACCGCGAACACCTGGTCCTTCGAAGTCGACGCGACCGCCTTCAGACCCGACCAGTACATCGTTACTGTCGAGTCCATCGAGGCCGGCACGACCACGACTGGATCCTTCAACGTGATTCAGGGCCAGCCGACCCCGACCCCGACCACTCCGGGCGCAGTCACCCCGACCGCGACCCCTGGTGAGGTCACCCCGACCGCAACCCCGACCGCAACCCCCACCCAGTCCCCCGGATTCGGAGCACTCGTTGCTCTTGCCGGCCTTGGTGCAGTTGCGTTCCTGGTCCTGCGCCGGAACTAACCCTAACTAACCCAATTTTTTTTGTTTCGTCTGTCTCTTATCGTCCCTTTGAGCACAGACTCGCCTGCCTGTCCCCGGCGTTGTGGACTCTCCAGGATCTGTCCCGCGACCTGCCCTCGAAGCGTGCTCGATCGCGGCGTTCGTGATTTTTGGTCTACGCTCCAGACTGGGAGAGCGGCTGGCCCCGACGGGGACCGCCTGCAGCCGCGCCAGATCCCCCGCACTTAAGTAGAATGGCGCCCCAATTTCAGATAGGATGGGGTTACTCGCATGAAACTGACTGTGAAATTGCTTGACATCGCAAACCGGGGGGTTCTCCTCCACAGCACCGACGCACAGGCCATGCGGATTCGCGACGGCGACCGTGTCCTGGTTGCCGACGAAGTGACCGGGAAGGCTGCCCAGGGCCATGTCGACACCACCGGCTCGCTCATCGAGCCCGGTGTCATCGGGATCTACCGGCCGCTGAACGCCACGCTTGCCGTCGATGAGGGCACCCCCGTCGAGGTCCGGGGCGCCGAGCGGCCCGCATCTCTCTCGCACATCCGGAAGAAGATGGACGGGGGACGGTTTACAAAGGACGAGACTTTCGATATTGTCAGAGACATCGTCAGCGAAACCCTCGCTCCCGGCGAGATCACCGCTTATGTCACCGCGTCCTACATCAACGGCCTCGACATGGACGAGGTAGAATACCTGACGAGAGCCATGGTCGATACCGGGGACCGCCTCCGTTTCACCCGGCACCCTGTCGTCGACAAGCACTCGATCGGTGGCGTGCCCGGCAACAAGATCACGCTCCTGATCGCACCGATCATCGCCGCGAGCGGTCTTCTGATCCCCAAGACCAGTTCCCGCGCCATCACCGGTGCCGGCGGGACGGCGGATCTGATGGAGGTCCTTGCGCCGGTCTCGTTCTCTGCGACCGAAGTGCAGCAGATGACCGAGAAGGTCGGTGGCGCCATCGTCTGGGGCGGTGCCACGAACATCGCTCCCGCCGACGACAAGATCATCACCTACGAGTACCCGTTCCGGATCGACGCCCGGGGCCAGATGATCGCGAGCGTCATGGCCAAGAAGTTCGCCGTCGGCGCGAACCTCGTCGTCATCGATATCCCGGTCGGCCGGAACACGAAGATCACGACGGTCCAGGACGGCCGGAAACTCGCCCGCGAGTTCATCGAACTCGGGGAACGTCTTGGTATGCGGGTCGAGTGTGCGCTGAGTTACGGGGAATCGCTCGTCGGTCACACCATTGGTCCGAACCTTGAGGTGCGCGAGGCGCTTGCCGTCCTCGAGGGAGCGGCCGCGCCGAACTCCCTGATCCAGAAGAGTCTCTCTCTCGCCGGGATCGCGCTCGAGATGGCCGGGAAGGCTGCGCAGGGACAGGGGTATCAGGCTGCCTCGGAGATTCTCCGGAGCGGCAAGGCTCTCGAGAAGATGCGTCAGATCATCGAGATCCAGGGCGGCGACCCGGTGGTGAAGGCCGACGATATCGTCGCCGGGGAGTACCGGTTCGACGTGAGGGCACCGCACGACGGCTATGTCATCGAGTTGAATAACAGCGCGCTCGTCACGCTCGCCCGGCTTGCCGGCTCGCCGTACGATCACGGTGCCGGGCTTGAGATCCACGCGAAGAAGGGGACCCGCGTCAAAAAGGGCGATCCCATCTTCACCATCTATGCCGAGCGGGAATGGCGGCTTGAGCGTGCGATCGAGGTCGGCCGGACGCTGATGCCGGTGGTCGTGGAAGGGATGGTCCTCGAGCGGATTCCGCCCGAGCGCTGGGTGTAACTACCTCCCTCTCATGCGGAGGGCTCCCTGCAAGTCTCCTGGGTCTCCGGGACCCTCATACCTGTTTTTCGCAGATCTCCGGCGAACGTCCGGTAACCCGTCCACGGGGCCGTGATTGACCGCACTGTTCCGGTCGCGGTCCGGGGTATCCTCGCACGCAGAAGGATAGCCCCGTGGAGCAGACGTGAACCAGACATCGGAGTGCCGCTCCTGTTCTTCTACTCGCGCGGGAGGTCTTCCCGTTTTGTCTCTTCAACCCTACCTGAAGAGATAAACCGATGCACTCAAATTTCTGGCCGCAGTATACTCCAGCATGTTAAAGCGTCGTATCATCATAACTCTGATTCTCTTCTGCTGTCTCCTCTGCTGCACGGCGCAGGCGGTCACCCTGCGGGTCAGCGTGGCCGACGAGAAGACCGGTGGTGCGCTCGCCGATGCCTCAGTATACATCGACGGCACCTATGTGGGAAGCACCGCATCCGATGGCACGTACTCATACTATCACACCGGGAAGAAAGATCTGCGCGTGAAGGTGGTCCGGACGGGCTACAAGGACTGGGTGGAGTATGTCGATGCCGACAGGACCAGCGTCTTTGTCAATATGGTGCGCAAAGATGAGATCCTTACGTTCGAGCTCTACGATGCGGTAACCCTGAAGCCGATCGCCGGCGCCCTGGTGCGTATCGAGGGTGACGGGGTCTCCTCTTCGGGGACAACCGGTAGCACCGGGAGCACTGAATTCTCCGTGAAGGCCGGTGCGCTCTACAACGTCGAAGTCCGCACGTCGGGATACTATGAGTTAACGAAGACCGTGCAGGTGGAGAACAGCAAGAAGGTCGTCCAGTACTGGCTCTTCAGGAGCGATCTCCTTGCGGTTCAGGTCAAAGACAGCACTACCTCCACTCCCATCGCAGGTGCGGAAGTCTTTATCGACGGTACGCGTGCCGGGACGACCGACGCTGACGGGAAGCTGCCGCTCAATCTGCAGCGGGAGAAGAGGTACTCCTTCAGGGTCACGGCACCGGACTACCAGACCTATCAGGAGGAGCGTTACCTCGACGCGGATGTCGTGCTCCTTCACGTAGGCCTCTCGAAGTCGACATACCCGCTCTCGATAACAGCCACGAACGAGGCGATGAAGTTCATCGAAGGGGCGGAGGTCTACCTCAACGGAACATTCCAGGGGAAGACCAACCATTACGGTCGATTCGCGCTCTCCGAGGTTCACGCCGGCACGTATGAGTTCCTGGTACGTGCGCCCGGGTACGAGGAATGGGCCGGAACGCGCCAGGTCTCTGGAAAAGGGGAGGAGATCGTCGCCGAGCTCAAGTACGATCGGGCAAGCGTGACCATCCGCGCCGAGGGGGCCGACCGAAGAGCGGTCGCCGGTGCGGTGATCGTCATCGACGGTCAGGTTGCCGGGACGACCGACGGTCTCGGGTGTCTCCGGACGGCGCTTGTGACGGATAGGGTCTATGCTGTTGCCGCCGCCCGTGACGGCTACGAAAACCTCTCGGTCGACGTCGAGATCCCGCTCGGTTCGACCGAGTTCACCGTCCCGCTCGTGATGGAGCAGAGCTTAAACGTATGGATGATCGCGGCAGGTATCGGGGTTGTTGCTGTGGTCCTCGTCGCGGGGGTGCTTGTCCTGCGACGCAGGCAGGCCGGGCGGGACCAGAGCAAACCGCGGGGCCGTGACGGGCTGTAAGCCCTCCGGACCACTTTTTTCAGGCCCCTCCATGGTTTCGGGGTGCTCATAGCCCCGAGCGTTGTAAAGCAATATCTTCTCCTCCAACGGAATGATTTTTTTCTGAACAAAGTATAATTAATACTTTTTATTCGCTTTCGAACCGATTTGGTGAAAAATTTGTCCAACCTGCTTTGTGATATAGTTCCGATTTTCAAAAGGGGTTCTTCTGTCATTCAGATTACATGACAAGTATTATATCTGTTGACGTGGTAGGACCAGATGCGATAGCGTATGAATCAGTGGATGTATGCGTACCTGGCCATCGGGCTGCTCCTTCTTGCAGCCCCGGCAGGGGCGCTGGTGCCCGATACAATTACCATCGAGACGGATTCCGGCTGGGTGACGGCGGGAGGCTCCGATACCGCAACCCTGACGGTGCAGGTCTCGAACAGCGTTTCCGGCAATACCTCGTTTCGGGGGGTTGCCGTCGATTTTGCAGCAAACAACACGTATGGTAGTATTTCACCCGCTCACGTCGTGACAGATGTTAGCGGAAAAGCGACGGCGGTCTTTACGCCGGGGACCACCAGCGGGACCGCGGCGATCACGGCGACGGCTGTGCATGGGGATCTGGGAGAGCCCCTGACCGGGAGCGTCGACCAGCAGGTCGACCACGCCGCTCCCTACCTGGTCAAAAACATCTGGTACTCACCGGAGGTGACGGTCGGGCAGACGACGACGATCGCGGTCCGGGTGGTGGATCGGTACGGAAATCCGGTGGACAGCAGGCGGGAGGCCTCCCTGAGTACCACGCCTGAGAGCATACGCTTCACGGTGGGTTCGCCGGCCGGGTTCGTGGTCGGTGCGTCCTGCGAGGATAAGGTCTCGGTTCCGGTGGATGCCGAAGGGAACGCCACGGCAGTCCTCCGGGTCGATACGGCGGCGGGGGAGAACCTTGTCTGGATTCAGCCGCCGGCGCCGGTCAAGAGCGAGTATATCTCCATACTCAGCGTGGCGGACGGTGTCCCGTTCCGTATCGCCCAGGCCGTCGATCCTGCGAGCGCGTCGGTCCGTGCCAACGGGGAGGAGATGGTCTCGTTCATCTACACCCTGTACGACGAGCATGACAACCCGGTTGCCGGGCAGGGCCTTCGCGTGGATGCCCTGGTGAGGCGGGGGGACCGGCCTGAGGAGCTCCAGAGCGCTCTCCTGCACTCCAACTCCCAGGGGCAGGTGATGATCACCTACGGGCCCGAGGACTCCGTCGGGGTTGCGACCATCACCGCCACGGCCAAAGAGAACGCGAGCGTGAGCGTCTCGCAGGAAGTCTCGTTCACCAGCACCGAGCCGGTGAACATGCTTCTCTCCGCAAGCCCCCAGTCGATGCCGAGCCGGGACGTCAAGGCGGACTCGCTCGCGCAACTCCGGGCCAAGGTGATGGACATCAAAGGGAACCCGGTTGCCGGGGAAGAGGTGACGTTCGAGATCGTATCGAACACTTCAACACCCTACAACCAGACCCGGGATCAGGCGCTGGAGACGACGTCCGCTACCACCGATGATAACGGATACGCCGTCGTCGGCTTCTACCCCGGTGCGTTCACGACCGACCGTAAAGCGCCCGGCTGGGATGCCACCGCGACCGGGACGGCGACTGTCCGGGCAACGTGGGGGGACGTCACCCGCGATATCGTCCTGACCTGGAAGAACTATCCCTACCTCTCGGTGGAGACGGAGGTCTCCCCTGAGACCGTTGCAGTGAACGAGACGGTCGACGTGACGATCCGCCTCCGCGGCGACGGCTGGGCGCTCCAGCCGGACCCGATCGACGTGGTGCTGGTGATCGACCGGTCGGGGAGTATGAGCAAAACGGATGTGAGCCCGACCAGAATGGCGGCGGCAAAGGCTGCGGCAAGCACGTTCATCGGTAAGATGGATCCCGCCCGGGACCGCGTCGGTCTGGTCTCGTTCTCTTCCACCACAACGGTAAACAACGCCCTGGGTGACTCGTTTGCAGCGGTGAACGCAAGCCTGAACTCTCTTCAGGCGAATGGCGCCACGCAGTTGCGGCGGGGGATCTACGAGGCCATCCTCATGCAGAAGAGTAATCTGGATCGACCAGGCGTTATCAAGGCTGTAGTCGTCATGAGCGACGGCGACTGGAACTACGACGGGAGCCCGGTGGGGCATGGGATGGGGTATCCCGAAAATTCTTCAAGTGCCTATACCTTCAGTGGCAGTAATTTGGAACCCAACAACTATCGGTATTATGATGGTCTTGGGGGGTCACTCCAACGAAATTCCGGATCGAATTATTGGAGATGCTATGATGGTGAGTTCACCAATCAGAACATGTCCCGGTTTGCCAGCGACAACGGGGTGAAACTCTATACGATCACGTTCGCCTATAGTCCCGGCCCGACGGTGAACCAGACGATGCGCATACTTGCGACTTCAACCGGCGGATTCTACGAGCATGCAACGAGCAGCGGGGAGCTTACCAATATTTATGAGCGGATCGCCGGCGAACTCAAGACCGAGGCCGGCGTCGACACCCGGATGGACATTTCTTTTGATAACGTTGAAGTGAATAGCGCCCCGGTGCCCGGCAACCAGGTCTTTGACTACGTCTATGCACAGCCCGACTCGACCCGGATCTACAGTTACTTCAGCCACAACGGTTCAAATATCACCGACCCCTATGCCCGCGACGACCGGCAGTCCTGGGCGGGGGCGAGCCCGTGCCTGCACTTCAACATCGGCACCGTCCACCTCCACCAGGTCTGGGAGACGACCTTCCGCCTCAACGTGACAAAGCCGGGGAACATCAACGTCTTCGGTTCGGGCTCGACCATCAGCTTCAACGGTGGCGAAGAGACGCTGCCTCTCCCCGACACGTTCATCACGGCCGTCGAAGGGTTGATGAACCTGGGCATGACGTCCCGTACCATCAGCGTGGAGCTCGACCAGCCCCCCCTCCCTGCCGGGCAGGATGCGTTCTCCGACTCGGTTCCCCTCTCCTGGAACATCACCTACAACGGCACCTGCGATATCGATGAGGCGCTGGCCTACTCGGGCGACGGCGGACTTTCGTGGACGGTCTTCTTGATGAAGACCATCCCCCATGACGAGATGGGGGGTAACACCTGGAAGAAGGACTCGACCTCGCTTGACGCCAGCAACCTTCTGCCGGGGGACTACCTGATCCGCGTGGTCGCCTCGGCCCTCGATACCCCTGAGGCGATGGATACGATCAGCACACCGGTTCGTATCGGGGATACCTCGGGCGCGTTCATCAGGATCGGATAACCTCCCCTTTTTCGTACCCTCTGCATCATGAGTTTGCGTGATCTGCGGCCGGTCCCATGCTTTCGGACACATCCGGCCAATAATGGCCTGAAATGTCTCTCAGCCGGGTAAATCGGATTGAAGCCGCCTCTGCCTCTCCGGAAAGACGCTCACCGTGCAGGTGAGAGGCCGGAGAATGCCGGCTAGCACTGTCCTATGACAATCTGTTCCCTGACGGCATTTTCTGAATCCCCGGAACGATCTATTCGCGTCTGGAAACGAACTTCTTCGGATACCCTCACTTTCGGGGGAGTTCATTTATTATTATATCTTAAAATGGTGAAATCCTTCTATTAGGTCAAAAATTTTGCACAAATCGAGAAAAAAGATCAAATGGCGATCTAATTAATTGGATATTATTATATATATCTTGGTGCAAATGACCTCCTTGCGAAGGTCCATGAGAAGCTGGAAGTGTGCATACATAGTCATCGCCGGGCTCCTCCTCCTGGTGGCCCCGGCCGGCGCCCTGGTGCCCGATACGGTTGAGATATCCACGAGCAGCGAGTGGCTGACGGCCGGGAGCGGCGAGACCGCGACCGTCACCGTCCTGGTCACCAACGGCAGTACCCCCATACCTGGAGCGGCCGTCTCGTTTGCCAGCAATATGGGGAGCATCAGTCCCGCCGTCATCACGACCGACGGCGCCGGCAGGGCGACGGCGGTCTTCTCCCCCGCAACCACCAGCGGGACTGTGGCGATCACGGCGACGGTCTCGCACGAGGGGCTCGCCAGCCCCCTGACCCGGAGCATCGACCAGCGGATCGACCACGCCGCCCCGGCCGCGGTCGCCGGCCTCTGGTACGAACCGGTGGTGACGGTCGGGCAGACGACGACGATCGCGGTCCGGATGGCGGACCGCTACGGGAACACGGTGGATAACCGGAAGACGGCCGAGACCGTGCAGTTCGCCGTAGGCTCCCCCTCCGGGAGCGCGACGTTCGTCGGCGGCACGGACCGGGTCACGGCGTCGGTGGATGCCGCCGGAAACGCCACCGTGACGCTCCGCGTGGATACGCTGCCGGGCGAGAACATCGTCCAGGTCAGCCTGCCCGAACCGCTGCCCGGCCGCTACCTGACGATCTCCGGCGCGGGCAACGGGGAGCCCTGCGCGATCGAGGTCGACGTCCGGCCCGGGGGCGACCCGCCTGTCGCCACCGTCGACGGGGTGAGCAGGTTCGTCCTCACCTACACGCTCCTCGACGGCTACGGGAACCCTTCCTCCGGGCGAGATGTCGCGATAACCACGGACGCAAGCGGCGATGGGAAGACGGTGCTCACGACGAACGCCTACGGGCAGGTGCAGGTCAGTTACGGGCCGCGGCTGACGACCGGCGGCGTCGTCGTCAAGGCGACCGCCGTCGAGAACGCCTCGGTCACCTGCTCTCAGGCTCTTATGTTCGTCAGCAACGACCCGGTGAACCTCGTCCTCTCCACCTGTCCCGAGACGATGCCGAGCCGCGACGTGCCCGGCTCCGGCCCGGCCGTCATCCGGGCGAAGGTCGTCGACCGGTATGGCAACCCGGTCGCGGGCGAGACGGTCTCGTTCTCGATACGGAACGCTTTCGTGGGCGACTTCAACCAGACCGCGCCGCCGTCGCTCTCGGCGGTGAGCGCCGTCACCAACACCTACGGCATCGCGTCCGTCGAGTTCCTTCCGGGTGAGTTCACGACCGAGTACCAGGCTCCCGGCTACAGCCCGGCTGCGAGCGGCACCTGCGAGGTCGTCGCCACGTGGCGCGATATCGACCGGCCGGTCGCCCTCACGTGGATGAACTACCCATACCTCTCCGCTGAGACGGACGTCAACCCGGAGGCCGTCACGGTAAACGACACCGTCGACGTGACCATCCGTCTGAAGGGCGACGGCTGGGCGATGAAGCCGACCCCGATCGACGTGATCCTCTGCATCGACCGGGCCGAGACGATGATCAGCGATTACCCCGATCACATGGTCACGGTCATGGGAGCCGCCCCCGTGCTCATCGAGCAGCTGATTCCCGGGTGGGACCGGATCGGACTGCTGTCGTTCGGCTATAGCGGCACCGCGTCTGTCGACCTGGCCAAGAACAACAAAGTATGCACGATCTCAAACTCGAGGATCCCCGACATCGGGGTGGACCAGGACAAGAGCGACGACCGCGACTACATCGTTCACTATCCCGGCACCGGCAACCACTGGCGGCACTACCCGGACCACGCCGTCCTGGACGTCCCGCTGCCGAAAGACAGTTCTCCTGCGGCAAACAACTTCGGCGACGTGCGGGCCAGCATCAGCACCCTCGTACCGAGCGGCGGGAATCCGGTACGTAAGGCGCTGTACGAGGGAGTCACCGAGATGAAGGAGCACGGCAGGCCGGGCGCCGTGAGGGCGCTGGTCCTTCTCGTCGACGGCGACTACGACTGGTACGGGGATCCCCTCGCCCGTTCGGGGGCCTACCTGGACACGAAAGACCCCGAGCAGTTCGGGCAGCGGACCAACAACTGGTACCCCTTCGGCCTTTCCGGCGGAGAAGAGAACATGGCCGTGTATGCCGCAAACAACGACGTCCGGATCTACACCATCACCTTCTCCTCCGCCGTCTCGACGGACTGCAACGAGACCATGCGAATCATCGCCGAGACTTCGGGCGGGAAGCATTATATCGCGCGGACGTCGTCCGACCTCATCGCGGTCTACGACCAGATCGCCGACGACCTCAAGACCGAGGCGGGCGTCAACACCTTCGTCGATGTCACCTTCGAGAACGTGGAGGTGGACAGCGCCCCGGTATCCGGCGACGAGGTCTTTGACTATGTCTACGAGGAAGGGGTTTCCACGCTGATCCGGAGTTATAACCGCACGGCCGTCTTCACCCCCGCATATACCCGGGACGACACCGCCGCATGGGCCGCGAACCGGAGACTGCACTTCGATGTCGGGACCATCCGGCTCAACCAGACCTGGGAGGCGACCTTCAGGCTCAAAGTCCTTGCCGAGGGCACGATCGGCCTCTTCGGGGATGGAGCGGCCATCACCTTCAACGACCACGACCGGGTCGTGCTCCCCCGCGTCTACATCACGGCCTACGCCGAGGAGAACACGACGCTGGATACCCGGTCGCTCAGTGTCTCCGACCTCAACTGCCTCTCCCCGGCCACAGAGTTCCTCCCCCTCACCTGGAACCTGAACTACACCGGGACATCGGAGGCCGTGCAGGAGGTCTCCTGTTCCGGCGACGGCGGATACACGTGGACCCGGCTTGCTGCCCTGACTTCGCCGCCCGGTGCAAGGGCGATGGAGATCTCCCTCGACGTTCGCGACTTCCTGCCAGGCGAGTACAGCGTCCGGGTCTATGCCACGGCGGCGGATGCGCCGGATGCCTGGCAGACCTGCAGGCAGATCCTGATTGGAGACCGGCAGAAAGATTACATCCAGCTCAGGTGATCCGCCGAGGGCCTCTGACTGCCCCCCCTCCTCCTTTTCTTTCCGTTGCCTGCGGGTCGGGTGCCGCACCCGGTGACCCGCAAGAGCGAGTATATATATCTCGCGGAAGGCCCCGCCCCTCCAGAATCGAGGTTATTATTTGCACCCTCTCTAATCCCCGGGAATCTTTGAATCCGGGCAGCATTATCGCCCACTGTATGATATCCGATGTGCAACAACACTGATACAAATTCATATATCAGCGTTGTGCGCGGCATGCGGATCTCCAACTATCCGATATATAGAAAAATCTGGGCTTAAGTTGCCGGGATTGGGGAATTTGGGTAATTGGAAGGAATCAAATGATCGTCGGCTGAATGGGGCTAGATGAAAGCAATTATATATAGTATGCGGGATCACGGCCCCCTGATCTCAGCATGAATTTTCAGAAAGTAATCATCCTCATGATCCTGCTTGGCCTGATCGTTCCTGCGGTGAGCGCGGGCGATCCAGGGCAGATCGTCCTCTCGAGCGATACTGCCTGGCTGGTGGCGAACGGCGCCGATTCGGCAGGAATAACTGTCCGGGTGTTCGATGGGGGCGGGGCGCCGCTCGCGAACTGCACGGTGGCGCTCTCGGTCGACCCGGCCTTCGGTCGTCTTACGCCCGCGACCGTCACCACCGGTACCTCCGGGGCAGCCGTCGCCACGTTCATCGCCAACAAGACGAGCGGCACCGCCGTGATCACCGCCCGGGCCGGAGGGGCGACCGGGGCGCTTGAACAGAAGATCGACCATGACCTGCCTTCCCGGATTGTATATCTCGACTACGACTATGAGGTGACGGCAGGCGATACCACCACCATCACCGTGGGGCTGGCCGACCGGCACGGCAACCCGGTCGACGGCCGTCGGGCCGCCGAGACGGTACGTTTCAGCGTCGATTCTGTCGCCGATGATGCTGTCTTTGCCGGCGACGACGGGACGACGTTGCGCGAACTCGAATGGACGGTCAATGCAACGGGATTTGTCCATGCCGATCTCAGGACCGACCGCACCATCGGCGAGAACATCGTCCGGATGAGCACCTCCTCCGGCGGCATCGACCGCTACATCTCCATCCACGGGCTGGCCACCGGCCTTCCGGCCGGGATCGATCTCACGGTCAGCCCGGACGCCGATCCGGTTCCTTACCAGCCTGCCGACGGCGTGAGCACCTTCACCCTGGCCTGCAGGCTCTCCGATGCCTGGGGTAACCCGGCGGCAGGCCGCGACCTCCGGGTCTTCACAACGCTCGCGGATGAAGAGGTGGTCCTGACGACGAACAGCACGGGCGTCGCCTGCCTCACCTACGGTCCGAAGGACAGCACCGGCAGGCTCACCGTCACTGCGACGGCCGTGGACAATGCGAGCGTGACCGCGTCGCAGACGATCGAGTTCACCCATACCAGTCCCGTTGAGATGCTCCTCTCGGCAAGCCCGCAGTCGATGCCGAGCCGGGATGTCAATCCCGGTTCTATCTCGGAACTCAGGGCCAGGGTGGTGGACATCAAGGGAAACCCGGTCGCGGGGGAGAGGGTGACGTTCGCCATCGATATCGATTCGATCGATATCGACGGATCGACCCCGGTCGGGGCTCCCTGCCTTGAGAGGGAGGGGCAGGTCGTGGCAACAGCCATGACCGGTGAGGACGGGTACGCTGTTGCCAGGTTCAGCCCCGGGTCGTTTGCGCGGCCGATGGCGGGAGAGCAGGCCGCTGCGAAGGGCACAGTGACCGTCCGGGCGACATGGGGGGATGTCAGCCGGGATATTGCCCTGACCTGGATGAACTACCCCTACCTCTCCGTGGAGACGGAGGTCTCCTCCGGGAGGGTTGCGGTGAATGAGACGGTCGACGTCACGGTCCGCCTCCGGGGCGACGGCTGGGCGCTCCAGCCGAGACCGATCGACGTGGTGCTGGTGATTGACCGATCGGGGAGTATGTCGGAGAGGGATGTGGGCCAGATGAGGATGAAGGCTGCACAGACCGCAGCAAAGACGTTCATCGGCCAGATGAGTCCGGACCGGGACCGTGTTGGCCTTGTCTCGTTCTCCTCCTCCACAAGGGTGGATAACAGGCTGGGCGATCCGTTCGGAGAGGTAACCGCAAACCTGGACGACCTCAGCGCAAGCGGTGCCACACAGTTGCGGCGGGGGATCTATGAGGCCATCCTCATGCAGACGGAGAACCGGGATCGACCCGAGGCCGTCAAAGCTGTGGTCGTCATGACCGATGGCGACTGGAACTACGACGGGAGCCCGCTCGGGCACGGGACAGGGTATCCTGCGTATTCAAGTCCGACATTCAGCGGCAGTAATTTAGAGCCCGATAAGTACCGATATTACGATGGTCTTGGGGGTACTCTCAAGAAGAACTTCTGGGAGAGTTATTGGACCTGCCACGATGGTGAGTTTACCCACCAGAATATGTCCCGGTTTGCCAGCGACAACGGGGTCAAACTCTATATGATCACGTTTGCCTATAGGCCCGGCCAGACGGTGACCGAAACGATGCACGTGCTTGCATCCTCGACCGATGGGTTCTATGAGCATGCTCAGAGCGGCAGCCAGCTCACTGATATCTATGAGCGCATCGCAGGCGAGCTCAAGACCGAGGCCGGCGTCAACACCCGGGTGGACCTCGACTTCAGCACGATCCGGGTCAACGGTGAAGACCGGGAAGGGGGAGGCGTGTTTGCCTATATCCCTGACGACGAGGTCTCGACTGCCATCCGGAGCTGGGTTGACAATGTGACGGGGCGCTATGAGATCATCTCCCTGACCGTCGTCAACCAAACCGATGACTGGAACGACGACAACGCTCTGGAGTTCGATGTCGGCACGGTCCGTCTCGGCCAGACCTGGGAGGCGACGTATCGCCTCCGGATGCTCGCTGACGGCAACATCAACATCTTCGGCCCGAATTCGGCTATCATCTTCAACGACGGTGCGGCCAAACTTGGCCTCCCCGACACCTTCATCACCGCCGTGCCGGGCCTCACCGACACCGGTCTGAGTTCCACGACGCTCACGCTCACAAACCCACGTTACACCTGCGCGGAGCCGGTGCTGGAGTTCCTTACCGCCGCCTGGGACCTTACATATACCGGGTCAGGAACGGTCACCGGGACCGTGGACTACTCAAATGACGGCGGCCTCTCCTGGATAGGATTCTATCGCCCGATAGCAGGGAGCGGCGTGACCGGGGGCGTCGCCTCCCTTGATGTCGGGAACCTCCCGCCGGGTGAGTACCGGGTCCGGGTTCGCGCCTCTGCGGAGGATGCGCCTGAATCCTGGCTGCTCTTCCCACCAATCCGGGTCGGAGAGCCGCAGGCGGCATATATCCGGATTGTATAACACTTTTTTCTGGATGCATACCGTCTGCATCGGGAAAAAGAACGGACCCAGCGGGAATTGAACCCGCGTCCTTGGGTTCGAAGCCCAAAAGGATGTCCTCTACCCCATGGGTCCCCTCATCAATTTCTATCATAAGTTATTAAGCGTTTTTGTGCCCTTACTCTATACAATGATCCTTTCGTCCAGCGAAATCGCTCGCCGGCTCCATGACGGCGATCTCGTCATCGATCCGTACAACGGCGCGTCCCAGCAGCCTGCCTCCTACGACCTCCGGGTGGCCGAAGAGATGACGCTCCCGCGCGGCGTCTGTACCCTCGTCCCCTCGATCGAGCGGGTGGAACTCCCGCAAGACCTCGCGGCAACTCTCCGGTGCCGCTCCTCGCTTGCCCGCCGGGGCGTCCTCCTCGGCGGAGGGTTCGTAGACCCGGGGTTCCGCGGCCAGCTGACGCTCTGCCTGACAAACACCGGTTCTGAGGAGATCTCGCTTGCGGCGGGAGACCGGGTCGTCCAGATGATCCTGCAGGAAGTGTTGAACGGGGGACGACTCTATGAGGGCCGGTACCAGGACAGCCGGGGCGCGGTGCATTCGAGATGACTGCGCCGATGCGTTCCGAACGGAAATATCTCGAGATCCTCCGGATCCTCACGGAGTCGCACGAACCCCTGGGTGCCAAGCGGCTGAGCGAGAAGATGGGCGAGCGGGGTTTCGTCTTGAGCGACCGCGCCGTCCAGTACTACCTCCAGTACCTCGACGAGATGGGGTTCACGGAGAAGATCGGGAACCGGGGCCGGATCCTCACCGAGGCGGGCGTCGCCGAGAGCGAGCGGGCACTGGTCGACGAGCGGCTCGGCTTCATCATCTCGAAGCTTGAACTGCTTGCGTTCCGAAGCACATTCGACCCGGAGACCGGATCGGGAAACGTCGCCTACAACCTCACCTTCGTGCGGGAGGAGGACCTCTCCGGTGTCACGGCGGCCTTCGACGAGGTGGCGAGAGCGGGCTACGGCCTCCTGAACACCTACCGGATCGTTGACGCCGATCCCCGCATACCCGACGGTCATGTCGGGATCATGACGGCCTGCAGTGTCACCCTGGACGGTGTTCTCCAGAAGGCGGGTATCCCGGCGAGGCTCGAGTATGCCGGCAGGATCGCCATCGACCAGAGCGGCTCTGCGGGGTTCCTCGATCTCATCGGCTACCGGGGAACGTCGGTCGACCCGCTCCACCTCTTCATATCCGCGGGGCTCACCTCGATCAGCCGGCTGGCGACGACCGGGTCTGGTGTTGCACTTGCAAATGTCCGTGCGGTGCCTGCGGCCGCGCAGGACCGGGTGGCAGAGATTATCGCCCGGATGACGGAGAGCGGGTTCGGGTTTCCGGCCGGGGGAGGCATCGGGGAGTTCAATCTCCCGAAACATCCCTACCGGCTCCCGGTCGTCACGTTCAGCGGCATGAACATGGTGGGGAACGCCATGGAGAGAGGCTACCCCATCCGAACCGAGATCGGTGCCGGTACGGTGCCGTTCGATAAAATAGCGGACGCTACCGGATCCAGGTGATCCCGCTTCCGTCCGGGTCGTCGTCCGACCTCTTCTCCTCGTTTTTCTGGTTCTTCGATCGCTTCTCCCCCTCGATCACCTCGAGCTTCCCGCGCGAGGGGTCGACCTCCTTCGGGCGGGGACCGGAGTGGCCGAACCCCCGGCCGGTCTGGTCGGGCCGTGCATCCCTCGGCACGGCGGCCGTCCCGCGCATGCGCAGACCGGGTTCGTCGAAGACCCCGTCCTTCGGGCGTTGCGTCCCGTGGTCGAGCGCGACGCGGTCTCCGGTGAACGCTGCTTCCTTGGGGCGTTGTGTCCCCCGGTCGAGCGCGACCTGGTCTCCCGAGAACGCTCCTTCCTTCGGATGCTGCACCGGTTGCACGGATGCGGAGTAGACTACGGCGTCGTCCTTCGGGGCGGTCTTTGCGATATTGATTCCTTTCGTGCCGAAGGCGGAGTTCTTCGGCGCGGGGATGGACGAAGTGACCGAAGCAGATCCGGCAAGATCGATCTCCCTCCCGCCCTGCCTGGGGGGGAGGATGACGGCGCCGTCGTCCTTCTTCTGCCCGGCTTTCGGGAGCATCTCGATGGTATCGTCCTTGCTCTTCCGGGTGCCCTGGCCGCTGCCCGGCATCGCGATCATCTCGTCTCTCTCTGTGGTGGATGGCTCTGCCATGGTGTCGCTCTCCTCCAAAAATGCCGATTCAAAGGGGGAGGCGAACTCCCCGTCATCCTCTTCCGGCATCCCGGCCTCATCGGCCATTGCGGTCTCCTCCGCGCGCAGCCGCTCCTCTTCGTCGGCCTTCAATGCCTCTTCCTCGCGCTCAAGCTGATACTCCGCCCGGATCTCCCGGATCTCTTCGACGCGGGGGACGTTCGAGAGTCCCGAGAGCACGATGATGATCCCGACATACGAGGTATTCTTCACCGGGTAATCCCCCGACCGCATCTCGAGGCCGGCGATGTTGCGGTCGATCCATTTCCTGACCGTCTGGAACCCCTTCATCGAGAGTTCGGCCGAGGGTCCTGCAATCAGGACCAGCGCCTTGTCGGCGCTCGTGAGATCGCAGGGGGTAGATATCTCTTCGTAGACCGCTTTCTTCGCAAGCGAGACGATCCTGGCGGCCTTCTCGTGCGATCCCTCGATAAAGTACTTCAGCGACCGGCGCCGGTGGAGGAAGTCCAGCCATCCTGCAGGCAGGCG
The DNA here is from genome assembly GCF_032842345.1 of Methanoculleus caldifontis. Taxonomy (NCBI): domain Archaea; kingdom Methanobacteriati; phylum Methanobacteriota; class Methanomicrobia; order Methanomicrobiales; family Methanomicrobiaceae; genus Methanoculleus; species Methanoculleus caldifontis. The sequence goes on from NZ_WBKO01000001.1 coordinate 1,157,317, forward strand.
CTCGGCAGCGTAGCCGACGGCAACGAAGCTGTTGCCCTTCAGGGTGTTGAGAACCTCTCCGGCATCCAGGACGATCTCGGCGACCTCGAGCCCGGACTCGTTGAACTCTCCCGCGCGGAGGAGGAGACCGAGCTGACGGGCTATCCGCTCGTTGAGCATCCTGTAGAGGGTTCTCGGGTCGAGCTCCCGGGAGCCTCCGCGCAGCTGGTCCATGATCCCGGTATTCTCCTTCTCGTCTGCAGCCGCGGCGGCCCGGATCTTCTGCGACCAGGTCTCGTTGTCGAAGAGGATGACGGAGTCGACAAGGTCCCGGAGCATATCGAGGTCGTCGGCGGCCTTGGCCGAGACCCTCTTCCCTTCGCTTAAGGGCGGGAGGATGGCGAGGGCGAAGATAGGTTCCACGTAAGACTTGCGGAGTTCATCGATGATGAGCGGCGCGATATCGACGACGCTGCCTCCAAGTCCGCAGCAGAGCAGGATGGCGTCTATCTCCAGCGTATCCATGCGCTGGATCCGGGTCATCGTCTCCTCGATATCGATCACGTTTCTGATGTCGTCTGGATCGACCACGTCGATCCGGGGGAAGAAGATCCTTGCGGGGTCCGGGAGGGAGCGCAGTTGGACCAGGGAGTTCGGGTCGACGTCGATCGCTACCGTACTCATGCAGCAGACTCTGCTCCGCCGGTCGTGGTCGTAGAGATTGTCGACCACCCGTGACCCGGCGCCACCCAACCCGATCGCCAGCACCCGCATAGTATATACCCCCTATCGTGAACCCTCGCATGCCCGGAGTGACTTCCGCCGCGGAAAAGAGCGAGGATATCACCTGAAACTACAGATGAATATGAGGCCGGCAATCATATACATTTCTGTACAATCCGAAACCGGGCGCGCATTTGCGTGACGCGCTTCTTATTTGAATATTTCGATATTATCCCGTCGCGCAGGATCATTCTGCAGGTTAAGCGGGTGGATTCCCCGTATCTCTTGGGGAACCCGTTACATCCGTCCGTTTTGAGCTACCTGTTCGGTACGTGTCGTTTGGGGAGCACAAAATGATAATATATATAACTCCCGGCACGTAACTACTCAATGAGGTGCATAGCCTTGACTACATATGGAATTGAATTTGTGCCCGGACCAATCAACGTCAAGCAGGTGGTGAACTACACCAAGCTTGCAGAGTCCAAAGACATCGACTACGCTTGGATCACCAACCACTACAACAACCGCCACGCGTACCCGACCCTCGCCATGATCGCGGCAAACACCGACTCGATCAAGATGGGTCCGGGAATCATGAACACGTTCACCGACACCCCGGCAGCCATCGCCTCCTTCATGGCTACCTTAAACGAGATCTCCGACGGACGTGCCGTCCTCGGTATCGGACCCGGTGACCTCTCCACCCTCCCGAAGCTCGCCATCGACCCCGTCAAGCCCGTCGGCCACCTGCAGGAGGGTGTCGTGCAGATCCGCAAGCTCCTCGCCGGCGAAGAGGTCAAGAAGACCGGTGAGATGGAGTTCTTCGACTACGACGGTGCCAAGCTGACCGGTGTCAACCTGCCCGGCAAGAAGGGCATCCCGGTATACATCGGTGCCCAGGGGCCCAAGGTCCTCGAGCTCGCCGGCACGATCGGTGACGGCGCCCTGATCAACGCCTCGAACCCCAAGGACTTCGAGGTCGCCATCCCGATCATCAAGAATGCCATGGAGAAGGCCGGCAAGAAGACCTTCGACGTCGGCGCCTACACCGCCATGTCCATCGACATGAACGAGAAGAAGGCCCGGAACGCCGCCAAGATTGTGGCCGCGTTCATCGCCGCAGGCTCCCCGCCCGCGCTCCTCCAGCGCCACAACCTCAACCTGGACAACGTCGCGAAGATCAAGGAAGCACTCAGCCGCTTCGACTTCAAGACCGTCGGCGGACTCGTCGGCGACGCGGAGATCGACGCGTTCACCATCGCCGGAACCCCCGACATGGTCAAGCAGAAGTGCGAGGACCTCGCAAAGTCCGGAGTTACCCAGATCATCTTCGGTTCGCCTCTCGGCCCCGACATGACCAACTCCATCCGCCTCCTCGGCAAGTACGTCGTGTAAGGCAGGAAAAACACTCATCACCTTTTTTCCATCCTCGCTTCGCGGGAGATCGATCCTGCAGGTATCCGTTCTCTCCTGACGCCCGGACAGGGTTTTATACGGGCGGCGCGCCAAACGGAGTACGAAGGCCATGTTCACCACCCGTGAGATCCGGACAGAACGGGGGGTTCTCCAGTACCGCCGGGAGTCCCTCACGGGGCTCCGGTGCCGGATCAGTCCCGCCCGGATCGGACGGCGGATCGACACCGCTCCTAATCTGCCTTCTTCTCGTGACGGCTGCCCGTTCTGCCCCGGTGCCGTAGGCTCCTCCACCCCGACGTTTGCGGACGGCAGCCGTCTCCGGTGGGGCGAGAGCGTGACGTTCCCGAACCTCTACCCCTTTGCGGAGCGCCATGTCGTCACGGTGATCACGCGCGACCACGCGCCCGTCGGGTTCGACCCCCGCTGCCTCGCCGACGCCATCTCCGGGACAGCGGAGGGCCTGGCCCGGTCTCCCGGCTACGCGAGCATCAACTGGAACTGCCTCCCGTCGGCAGGCGCGAGCATCGTCCACCCGCACCTGCAGGGGATTGCCGACGTGGAGCCCACCCTTCTCGCGGGCCTCTACCTCTCCGCCGGCCGCCGTTACCTCGCCGACCACGGCCGCCCCTACTGGGACGACCTGATCGAACGCGAACGCTGCTCAGGCCGGTTCCTCTTCGAGGACGAGGTCTTCTGGTCGGCAAACCCCGTCCCGCTCGGCGAGCGGGAGGTGCGGGGCATCCTCCCGGTCTCGACGCTCGACGAGCTTGAGCCCTATATCGAGCCGCTGGCCGACGGGATCTGCCGGGTCATCGCCTTCTACCGGAATCTCGGCACGTATGCCTTCAACGTCTCGATCTTTTTTGACGCCCCGGGAACCGCCGGGCGGGGTCACCGGGCCTTCTGTTCCATCATCGCGCGGTTAAACCCGAACAGCCTCTCCATGTGCGACTCGGCGTTCATGGAGCGGCTGCACCTGGAGCCGGTCATCCTGACACTCCCTGAAGACCTGGGCGCACTCTTTGAGGAGAAAAATTGATTCCATGCCGGCGCCGACTCTTCACCATGACGAGCCCGCGCAAGTTCCTGGTCGGCGGAGAGTGGCGAAGAAGCGATGAGGTCCTGGACGTCCGGTTCCCCTTCACCGGGGAGACGGTCGGCCGGGCCTGCCTTGCCGGGAGCGCGGATATCGAGGACGCCCTCCGTTCTGCGGAGAGAGGCTTTGAGGTCACCAGGCTCCTTCCGGCTCATCGCCGCTCGGCGATCCTCTGCGCCCTTGCCGGTCAGATCAGGGACCGCTCCGCGGAGCTTGCGGAGACGATCGTCCTCGAAGCGGGAAAGACCCGGAGGCTTGCGGAGGGCGAGGTCCTGCGTGCCGCGCAGACGATCGAGGTCTCCGCCGAGGAGGCGCGCCGTATCGACGGCACCATCCTCCCCCTCGACTGGAACGAGGCCGGCGAGGGGCGGGTAGGTTGCCTCCGCCGGTTCCCGCTCGGCCCGGTCCTCGCGATCACGCCGTTCAACTTCCCGCTCAATATCGTCTGCCACAAACTCGGCCCGGCCATCGCCGCCGGAAACTCCATCGTCATCAGGCCTGCATCGGCAACCCCGTTCTCCGCGCTGATGCTCGGGGAGATGGCGATCGAGGCCGGTCTCCCGCCTGAGGCGATCAGCGTCGTCCCCTGCCGCTCCGAGCTGGCCGAGCGGATGGTGCAGGACGACCGGATCGCCTGCCTGAGTTTCACCGGAAGCCCGGCCGTCGGATGGCACCTTCGGGAGATCGCCGGCCGAAAGAGGGTCGGGCTGGAACTCGGCGGCAACGCCGCCGTGATCGTCCACTCCGATGCCGATCTCCCCTTTGCGGCCAATCGGATCGTCTCCGGTGGATTCTCGAACGCAGGCCAGGCCTGCATCTCGGTGCAGCGGGTATACCTCCACCGGCCGATCTTCGATACGGCGCTCGGGCTGCTCGTCGACCGCGTCCGTGCCCTCGCCGTCGGCGATCCCCGCGACCCCCGCACCGACGTGGGGCCTATGATCTCGGATGAAGCCGCCCGTGCGGCGTTTGCGAAGGTGCAGGACGCGGTCGGGAAGGGTGCGGAGGTTGCCGCCGGAGGAACCCGCGACGGTCCGCTCTTCCACCCCACGATCCTCTTCAACACGACCCCTGAGATGGAGGTGAACCGGACCGAGATCTTCGCGCCGGTGGTGACGGTCACCCCCTACAAGACGTTTGAGGAGGCACTCGCGCTCGCGAACGACTCCGAGTACGGGTTGCAGGCCGGCCTCTTCACCCACGATACCCGGCGGATCTCGCAGGCCTTCGCCGAGCTCCGGGTCGGGGGGCTGGTGGTCAACGACGTCTCGACCTTCCGGATGGACCACGCCCCGTACGGCGGGGTCAGGGGTTCGGGCATCGGGCGCGAGGGGCCGAAGTACGCGATCGAGGAGATGACCGAGGAGCGGATGATGGTCTTTTTGCCGTAAAAACAGCAGGCCTGCCCTGGGGGATTGGGCCCCGCTCCTGCGCCAGATGCGGAGAGCCTGTGTGCGCGATACGGTCTCACGCGAAGTGCGAGCGAAGCGAGCTTGAGCACCGCAGGTGCGAGCCGCGAAGAACGCGAAGACCGGTGTTATGGTTACCTGTAACTCCTCTTCGCGGCTTCGCGCCTTCGCGTGAGCTTACCCTCCATTGCGCCTCAAACGCCATTGGTATTCTCATGCTCCATTCTTCGCACCTGACGGTGCTCATGCTCCGGCCCGTCGCACTTCGCACCTGGCGTGGCTCAAGCTCGCTTCGCAGCCCCGCGTTTCTCGAGATCCGCTTTTGCTCACGCAGTGCGTGAACTGGCGGTGATGCAGTGTAATGGAAGGCGCTCTCCGACGCTAAAAAAAGAAAGTGATATTGGGGTTTACTCGGGCTTGCTGATGAGCGCAGTCTTCGAGACGATCTCGCCGGTCTTCTTGTGGGGCTTCCTGATGACCGCGTCCATGCCCTTCTCGAGTTCGCGTGCTTCCTCGCAGAGGATCATGGCCTGGCGCATCATCTCGTGAGCGCTCGCGACGATCGGGATGTACTTCTCCCATTCCTTCGTCATGAAGCAGCCCTTGACGTTGACGCCTGCGACCGACTGTGCGATCTCGTAGGCGGCACGGGCCTTCGCGAGCGCGTAGGGGTTGCTGAACTCGCCCTCGACAGCCTTGTCGGTGGTCATGACGACCTTCGGGAGCGCGAGGTCTGCGCCCTTCTTGCCTTCCTTGACCTGGTCGATGACCTTGTCGAGCTCCATCTGCATTTTGCGGAACGCGCCGGTGATGGAGAGGACCTTGACGAGGTTTCCGTTGTAGTCAGCCATCTCGATGGGGTCGAGGAATTCGCGGCGGGCGCCGATCATGGCGTCGGCCTTCATGATGATGTAGCCGAAGTTGCTCGCCTTGAGCGCCTCGAACTGCTCCTTCTTGGTGGTGACGTCGTCGGTGATGACGATGCAGGGGATCCCGGCCGCTGCGAGGTCCTCACGGGCCTTGACGGGTCCGGGGAGGATGCCGTTCGGCGAAACGACGATACAGAAGTCCGGGCCCCATGCCTTCATGTTGCTGACCACGCGGTCGATATCCTCGGGCTGCAGCTTCGTACCGGAGGTCGCCATGAAGGTGATCATATCCTCACGGTCGGCACGCTCGTCAAGAAGGAGTTCACCCATTACACCGCTGGCGATATTTCCCAGTTTCGCAATTCCTACTTTAACAACCACTTTTAACACCTCTCAATAGTTGAGAACACGATAGTATCGCCAAGTTCTCATATAAACGTTTTGAAATGCCCTGGAAGTCGCCCTGGAGCATCCCTGCCGGGAGAGGGGCGCCCGTATGGGGTTCTCCGGTGATCGCGGAGCGATGCATAAAATACCTGGGGTTGAGGGGGGCGCGCGGTGCCTCGGCGCTTGCAGGGGTGGCTGCCGGCGGGTCCGGGGGATGGCAATCCTCTCCGTATCTCTCCTGCAGCGGTATATTGGCGCTCCGGTTCTGGATACGCTGCGAGTGTCCAGGGGGGTTCCGGACTTCCCTTCCGAAAGGTCTGCCCGGGAGGGAGTTAAGGAAAAGTGTTTAAATTTCGGCCGTCAATATATGGGTGATGAAACAAGGTCTGCTTACCGACCGCCAGAAGGAAGTGCTGCGCTACCGGAAGAAAGGGCTGACACAGCAACAGATCGCAGAGATCATCCATACCTCAAAGGCAAACGTCTGCACCATTGAGAAGGCCGCTCTTGAGAATATCTCGCGTGCACGCGAGACGCTCGAGTTCCTCTACACGCTCGATGCCGTCCACCTCTGCACCCTCCAGGGCGGCCTTGACCTGCTCAAAGCTCCCGATATGATCTACAGTGAAGCCGAGAAGATGGGGCTGAAGGTCAAATACGACACGATAACGCTCATTAACAGGCTCAGGGACACGAATCCCGACCGCTTCAGGGGCAGGCAGGTCCGCGAGAACGTCGAGATCTACATCAACGAGGACGGCGACCTGTACTTCGGGTGACGGGGTCATCGAGCGCGCGCCCGCGCGGATATCGGGCCGGTGGGCGCGTGGCCTGGAGGCGGACCTCCTCCGGCCGCTCAACATGAAACGGGGCATAGAAGGCCCTTCGTTCATCCTTGCGGTCTATCCCGCCGCAGAACCGGTGCCGCACCTGCAGCAGGCACTCTCCCTCCAGAATCCCCGGGGAATCATATAACAAGATTTATATCTCATTTTTTGCAATGTTTAAGAAACCGCTCTGTACTCCTCTGCCCGGATCCGGGAGTCTTCAGGCACGTCTCGTGCCTCTGATTCCCGTAATCTCTCCGGTTCCGCAAAAATCGCGGATCGGAGACATGCGGCGGGGGGGCACGGGTAAAAGCGGGTACCAGACAGAGTGAAGGCCGAACCCTCCTCACGGAGGGCCGATGTCGATACGGAGTTGTGCTCGTCACAACGGGATGACAGGAGCTGGATCTGATCGAGACGCTGGGCCAACGCCAGTGCAGCGCGCCCGGTTTCGGGAGTTCTCTCCCCGGAAGCGTCAAAGAGTCAGGATCTATTGGCGACGACTGGAATGAACCCGGATTGCACTCCGGGCCGGTAGCGGGTGGAGCAATTGGAGAAGACGACGGGAGACCGTTCTATTCCCCTATCCCCCGCTGCCTCCATCAACTGTTTCCCTTACGCCATGCCTTTCCGGCGTGGCGTTCGATATCCCGCCCCTTACGGGTTCGCCAGAATGACCGATCGTGCCGGCATGTCCGGCATGGGTTCGGTGCGTACACCGTTCTGCAGCAGGCTGCAGTCGACGTATCAGACTACAATGCACGAAAGGGTTGATTGAAACATGGCGAACATTCACAGGCCACGCAGAGGATCTCTTGCGTACAGCCCGAGAACGCGGGCAAAAAGCCCGATCCCCCGCTACGGCTCATGGCCGGACTACGCGGGAGCCCCGGCTGTGCAGGGATTTGCCGGGTACAAAGTGGGGATGACCCACGTCATCATGGTGGACGACCGCAAGAGCAGTCCCACCGAAGGCAGAGACGTGATGGTGCCGGTGACCGTGGTTGAGGTCCCGCCCATGAGAGTGGCGGGCGTGCGCGCATACAGCGAGGACACCTACGGGAAGCACGCGCTGACCGAGGCTTGGACGACCGACCTCGACGAGGAGTTGTCCCGCCGCATCAACGTCCCGAAGAACCACGACACCAGCGCGGCTATTCTCGCTATCCGGGACGCTATCGGCGCCGGCAAGGTAGCAGAACTCTACGCTCTGACCTACACCCGGCCCGCAGAGCTCACCGGTGTCCCGAAGAAGGTCCCCGACCTGATGGAGATGCGGATCGCCGGCGGAAGCCTCGATGAGCAGATCGCGTACGCAGAGGGAATCCTCGGCAAAGAGATCGAACTCACCGGGAACCTCGAGGTCGGCGAGTACGTCGACGTGACCGCGGTCACTACCGGTAAGGGCACCCAGGGCCCCGTCAAGCGCTGGGGTGTCCAGGTCCGGAAGCGGAAACACTCCCGCGGCGGCAAAAAGCGTCACATCGGCACCCTCGGTCCGTGGAATCCTCACCACATCAGGTGGCAGGTCCCCCAGATGGGCCAGATGGGCTACCAGCAGCGCACTGAGTTCAACAAGCGCATCTTGAAGATCGGCACGAACGGCGACGACGTCACGCCGGCAGGCGGTTTCCTCCACTACGGCCTTGTGCGCGGTCCTTACGTGCTGATCAAGGGCTCCGTTCCCGGCCCGAACAAGCGGCTGATCCGGATCCGTCCCGCAATTCGGCAGGGTGAACAAACCGTCCGCGCGCCGACGATCAACTTCGTCAGCACGCAGAGCATGCAGGGGTGAGCAGCGATGAAGGCACAGGTTCGAACACTGACAGGTGAGGTCGCTCACGAGATCGATCTCCCGGAAATCTTTACGGAAGAATACAGACCCGACCTGATTAAGCGGGCAGTCCTCGCGCTCCAGAGCACCCGGTTCCAGCCGCACGGGACCGACCCCTACGCCGGCATCCGCACCTCGGCAGAGTCCTGGGGTAGCGGGCGCGGTGTCGCTCAGGTTCCCCGTCTGAAGAACGGCAGCAGGGTGGCCCGGGTGCCCCAGGCAACCGGCGGGCGTGCAGCGCACCCCCCGAAGGTCGAGAAGGTCCTCGTCAAGGAGATCAACCGCAAGGAGAAGAGGAAGGCTTTCCGCTCTGCCGTTGCAGCCAGCACGTCTGCCGAACTCATCCAGGGACGCGGGCACCTCTACGAGGTCGCAGGCAGCCTCCCGCTGGTCTTTGAGGACCGGTTCGAGGGGGTCACCCGGACGGGCGACGTTATCGCGGCACTCACGGCTCTCGGAGTCTATGCCGACGTCGAGCGGGCGAAGGACAGCAAGAAGGTCCGTGCAGGACGCGGAACCATGCGTGGCCGCCGCTACAAGCAGCGCAAGAGCGTCCTCATCGTCACCGGGAACGAGCCGCTCCGGGCAGCCCGGAACCTCGCCGGCGTCGATGCCGTCGCGGTCGACCAGCTGAACACCGAACTGCTCGCACCCGGCACACAGGCAGGACGCCTGACGGTCTGGACGGAGTCTGCAATCAGGAGGCTGGAGGAGCTCTCATGATACTGAAATACCCGTTCGTTACTGAGAAGGCAACGATGATGCTCGAGGGCGAGAACAAACTCCAGTTCATCGTCACGAGAGACGCCACGAAGCATGACGTCAAGCGTGAACTCGAGTCCCTCTTCGATCAGGAAGTGGCCGAGGTCCGGACCATGATGACCATGAAGGGCGAGAAGAAGGCCATTGTAAAGTTTGCGGACGCGAAAGCGGCTGAAGAGATCCTCAGCCGGCTGGGAATAATGTAAGGTGAGTGACGATGGCACACCGAATTATAGCACAGAGCCGCGGTAAGGGCGGCCCGTCTTACCGTGCACCGTCGCACCGGTATAAGGCCGAACTGAAGCACCTGGGAACGAACACCGTTCTGGTCTCCGGGAAAGTCGTGGATATCGAGCACGATCCCGCTCGCCACGCGCCGATCGCCCTCGTCAAGCTCGAGAGCGGCGAGAAGGTCTACATGCTCGCCACCGAAGGTCTCGGTATCGGCGAGCAGATCTCCTGGGGGCCCGGCGGTGCCGTGAAGAACGGCAACACCCTGCCGCTCCGGGAGGTTCCGGTCGGTGTATACGTCTGCAACGTCGAAGCCAGGCCAAACGACGGCGGCAAGTTCGTCCGCTCGAGCGGCGTCCAGGCCCTTGTCATCGGCAAGGCAGACGACGGCAGAGTCGGCATCAGGATGCCCAGCGGCAAGAACAAGTGGTTCAACGGTGTCTGTATGGCAACCGTCGGTATCGTTGCCGGCGGCGGACGGGGCGAAAAACCGTTCGTCAAGGCAGGAAAGAAGGCTTTCCACGTCAGGTCCTCCGCCGAGCGGTGGCCCCGCGTCAAGGGTGTCTGCATGAACGTCATCGACCACCCGTTCGGCGGCGGTGGCCACCAGCACTGCGGACGGCCGAAGACCGTATCCCACGGCACGTCCCCAGGGCGAAAGGTCGGACATATTGCCGCCCGGAGAACCGGTAAGTGGAAGAAGTGAGGGGTGAAGCATGGCAAAGAAGACACAGAAGCGAATGCCGCGGCGGCGCGAGGAGTTCACCTATCATGGCTACTCCGTCGAGGATCTGCAGCAGATGGCTCTCTCCGAGCTGCTGCCGCTCATGCCTGCCCGGGCACGCAGGAAATTTGACCGCGGCCTCTCCCGGGAGCACGAGAAACTCCTCGCTGACGTCCGGTCGGGAGGCGACAACATCCGCACCCATCTCCGCGACATGATCATCATGCCCGAGATGGTGGGGAAGACGATCGAGATCCACACTGGAAAAGAGTTCCAGAAGGTCGAGATCCAGCCCGAGGCAGTCTTCCACTACCTCGGTGAATTTGCACTGACCCGCAGGAGGGTCTCCCACGGAAGCGCCGGTATCGGTGCGACCCGGTCGAGTAAGTACGTACCGCTGAAGTGATGGCTATGGCACGAACAGAGTATTCAGCAAAAATTGAGGGCGAGAACGTCGCTCGCGCAAAAGCGAACGAGCTTCCCGTCTCTCCCAAGCACTCGATCGAGATTGCCAGATTCATCCGGAACAAGACCACCGTCGAGGCAAAGGCATACCTCAACGACGTGGTGGCGCTCAAGAAGGCCATCCCCTTCAAGCGGTTCAACCGGAACGTCGCCCACAAGCGCGGCCTTCAGAAGTGGCCTGCAGGCCGGTACCCGGTCAAGGCTGCCGAGGCCTACATCAGGCTCCTCGACTCCGTCGAGAAGAACGCCGAGTACATCGGCCTTGACGCTGGAAAGCTCCGGATCGATCACGTCGCCGCAAACGCCGGCCGTGGCCTTAAGGCGTTCTTCCCGCGTGCGATGGGTCGCGCCACCCCGAAACGCAGGGAGACCGTGAACATCGAGATCGTTGTGAGTGAGGTGGCGTAATGGCAATTGAGAAGAAATTTATCACTGACGGTGTGCGCAAGGTCTGCGTCGAGAAGTACCTCACGAAGGAACTCAAGCGGGCAGGCTACGGCGGCATGGATATGACCCGGACGCCGCTCGGCACCCAGGTGACCATCTTTGCCGAGAAGCCCGGCATCGTTATCGGAAAGGGTGGCAAGCAGGTCCGGCAGCTGACGCAGGACCTCGCCACCACCTACGATATCGAGTCTCCCCAGGTGGAAGTCCAGCAGGTTCAGAACCCCAACTTCAACGCCCAGATCATGGCCGAGCGGCTGGCGAACGCTCTCGAACGCGGCTGGTACTTCCGGAAGGCCGGATCGAGTACGATCCGCCGTGTGATGGACTCCGGCGCTCTCGGCTGCGAGGTTATCGTCGCCGGGAAGCTGACCGGCGCCCGGGCCCGGACCCAGAAGTTCACCGAGGGGTATGTCAAGCACTCCGGCGAGCCCAGCGAGACGATCGTCGAGAAGGGCTACGCGATCGCGATCAAGAAACTCGGCACCATCGGTGTCCAGGTCAAGATCGTCCCGCCGGATGCGAAGCTGCCCGACACCTTCGAGGTCCTCAAACCCGAGCCGAAGAAGGCTCCGGCCGAGATTCCGGAGCCTGAAGAGGTCGGCGAGGAGTTCGAGGAAGTTCTCGAGGAGAACGCCCGTGCTGAGTATGCGGAGGAGAGATAAATGGCAATCTTTCGCGCAAAGGAAGTGAAGCAGCTCTCCGATACCGAACTCATGGAGCAGGAGCAGAAACTCTCCCTCGAACTGATCCAGGAGCGGGGGAAAGTCAGCGCCGGCGGTGCCACCGAGAACCCCGGAAGGATCCGCGAGGTCAGGAGAACGATCGCGCGCATCCAGACCGAGAAGAACGCACGGAGGAACGCATGATCTCTCCCCAGAACGTCCTGAGGCACGAGTTGATCGGCCTGGACGTTCTGGTCGCCCGCGCGAGCAACCCGGGTCATGTCGGGGTGTCGGGTCGCATCGTCGATGAGACCAAGAACACCCTGGTCATCGTGACCGGGCTGGGAGAGAAGCGGATACCGAAACGGTTCAGCGTGTTCCGCCTCCGGCTTCCGGACGGCACAACCGTCGATGTCGATGGTTCGAGTCTGGAGACACAGCCGGAACGGCGGATCAACATGCGCATCAGATAAGTGAGGATGAATATGGCACGAAACATTGGGTTGGACGTCCCCATTCCGGAGACGGAGTGTAAGGACGCAAATTGTCCGTTTCACGGCACTTTGCCAGTACACGGCCAGGTGATTACCGGCAAAGTCGTGAGCGACCGTATGAACGGTTCCGTCGTCGTGGAGCGGGAATACCTCCACTACGTCAAGAAGTACAAGCGATACGAGAAGCGCCGGTCCCGGTACCACGCCCACAGCACCCCTTGCCTCAACGCGAGCACGGGTGATGTGGTCAAGATCGCGGAGTGCCGCCCGCTCTCGAAGACGAAGAGTTTTGTGGTGGTTGAGGTGATGAAGGAATGAAGGCGATGCAGGCGACCATTCCGCGGGCTCTTGCCACCGGCTCCCGGATGGTCTGCTCCGACAACACCGGTGCACGGCTTGTCGAGATCCTCTCGGTCGACGGCTACCACGGTGTCAGGCGCCGGCAGCCCTGCATGGGCGTCGGCGACATCGCGACCGTGAGCGTCAAGAAGGGCACCCCCGACATGCGGAGGAAGCTCGAGAAGGCTGTGGTCATCCGACAGAAGAAGGAGATCCGCCGCCCGAACGGCATCCGGCTCTCGTTCGAGGACAACGCCATGGTGCTCATCAACGAGCGCGGCGAACCGAAAGGAACCGAGATCAAGGGCGCTGTCCCCCGTGAGATCGCGGAACGCTATCCCAAGATCGCCTCCATGGCGACGATCATCGTGTAAGGTGTGGTGAAGCAATGGTACGCATAGCAAGCAAACAGCCGAGAAAACAGCGTAAGGCACGTTACAACGCGCCGAACCACACCCGGGGTCACTTCATCTCCGCACCGCTCTCCCCCGAACTCCGCGGGAAGTACAATGTCCGGAGGACCCGCGTGGTCAAGGGCGACACCGTGAAGGTGCTCCGCGGAGACTTCAGCGGTGACGAAGGCATCGTCGATGCAGTGGACATGAAGATGTGCCGGCTGATCGTGCACGGTGTGATGGTGACGAAGGCCGACGGGACCGAGGTCCCAAGACCGGTCGACCCCTCGAACGTGCTGATCACGAAGCTCAACCTGAAAGACAAACTCCGTGAGGAGAGACTTGGAGGCGGAGCGTAATGTCAAATCACCTCAAGCGGCTGGTAGCGCCAGGATCCTGGCATATCCCGAAGAAAGTACAGAAATTCGTCATGAAGACCGCCCCCGGTCCTCACAACGCCGGCGCTCTGCCGGTCGGTGTCTGGCTCCGTGAGCACATCAAGGTCGCAGAGAACGCGAGCGAGGTCAGAAAGATCCTGCACCAGCGTGACGTCATCGTCAACGGCCGGGCCTGCAGGAACCCGCAGATGGGCCTCGGGGTCTTCGATATCGTCTCGATCCCGAAGATCGGAAAGCACTACCGCATACAGCTCGACAAGCGGGGCAACCTGGTTGCCGTCGAGATCTCCGCGGACTCCGCGAAGACCCGGCTCTGCAAGGTCCGGAACAAGACCACGATCCGGGGCGGCAAGGTGCAGCTGAATCTCATGTTCGGCGCAAACATCCTCGCCGACAACACCTACAAAGCAAAGGACTCCATCGTCGTGACCCTCGGGGAGGGCGAAGACCGGTTCCGGATCGTCGACCACTTCCCCTTCGCGGAGGGCAACGTCGCCATGATCGTCGGCGGCAAGCACTCCGGGAAGGTCGGCAGGATCGTCGAGATCATCAGGACCGCAAGTTCCGTCCCGAACCGTGCGATCCTCATGGACGAGTCTGCAGGCGAGCGCTTCGAGACCATCGAAGATTACGTCTTCATGGTCGGCCGCTCCGCGATTGCACCTGAACTGGAGGCTTCGGCATGACCGCAATGCAGGAGATCTACATCGACAAGGTCGTCGTCCACATGGGCGTCGGCGAGAGCGGTGAGCGTCTGGTCAATGCCGAGGAACTTGTGCGGAAGATCACCGGCCAGAAGCCGATCCGCACCATCGCAAAGCGGACCCAGCCGGCGTTCGGTATCCGGAAGGGCGCACCCATCGGGTGCAAGGTCACCCTGCGCCGGGAGAAGGCCGAGGAGTTCATCGGGACCGCACTCAATATCATCGAGCGGCGGCTCGCGCTCTCCCAGTTCGACCGGACCGGCAACGTCGCCTTCGGTATCGAGGAGCACACCGACTTCCCGGGTATGTCCTACGACCCGGCGATCGGTATCTACGGCATGGACGTCAACGTGGTGCTCGAGTACAAGGGTGTACGGATCGCACGCAGGAGCGTCGAGCGCAGGAAAATGCCGGCGGACCAGAGAGTGACTAAAGAGGATGCTATCGCGTTCATGCGCGAGCGCTACCAGGTGGAGGTGTAAAGCATGGCAGACGAGTCAGGAGCACCTTCTTCGGGCCAGAGCACAAAGAAATTCGGCCGCGGCGCGAACGAATGCCGCATCTGCAGCAGGAAGCAGGGCCTTGTCCGGAAATACGGCATCTATTTCTGCCGTCAGTGCTTCCGCGAGTGGGCAGGAAAGATGGGCTTCAAGAAGATGAACTAGGGGTTAACGAATATGGCACGACTGAATCCAATCGCTGACGCGATGAGCACGATCAAGAACGCCGGGGACGCCGGAAAGAGCGAGGTTATTGTAGAGCCCGCCAGCAAGCTCCTCGGCGCAATGCTCCGCGTCATGCAGGAAAACGGCTTTATCGGCGGCTTCGAGTTCATCGACGACGGCCGTGGCGGCCAGTTCCGGGTCCAGCTCTCCGGAACGATCAATAAGTGTGGCGCCATCACCCCCCGGTTCGCGGTGGCGATGGACGACATGGAATACTGGGAGTCGCAGTACCTCCCCGCAAAGAACTTCGGGATCCTTATCGTCTCGACCTCGAAGGGAGTCATCTCCCATGCCGAGGCCAGGAACGAAGGCATCGGCGGGCAGCTGCTGGGATACGTCTACTAAAGGAGGGAGAGAGCATGGGAATTACACGAAGAGTCGAGATCCCTCCCGGTGTGGACGCAAAGCTCGAAGGCACCGTACTCACGATCACCGGGCCGAAAGGCACGCTGGTCCGTGACATGCGCTTCCCGCAGATCAATGTCGCTATCGAGGACGGCGAGATCGTCGTCTCCACGGCATCGGACAAGAAGCGGATCCTCGCCATGAGCGGCACGCTCGAGGCCCTCTCCAAGGGCATGGTCCGGGGTGTCGTCGAGGGATACGAGTACCACATGAAGGTGGTTTACAGCCACTTCCCGATCCAGATCAAGCAGCAGGGCAACCGCCTTGAGATCAACAACTTCCTCGGCGAGAAACAGCCGCGGGTAGCAAAGATCCTTGAGGGCGTCACCGTCAAGGTCGGGAACGACGAGGTGACTCTCACCGGTATCGACAGAGAGAAGGTGGGCAACACGGCCGCGAACATCGAGCATGCGACGAGGATCACCAAGCGTGACCCCCGGGTGTTCCAGGACGGCATCTACATCACCGAGAGGGCGTGAAAGCAATGGATAACACAAGAAGACTGATCCGCGTCCGTGCCCGGCACAACAAGCCTGCCTTCAAGAGGCGGGGACTGCACCGCAAGTCAAGACTCGAGGATGTCTGGAGACGTCCGCGCGGTCTGCACAACAAGCAGAGGCGGCAGTTCAAAGCGAAGGGCGCTCTTCCCCGGCCGGGATACGGGAGCCCCGCTGCAATCCGCGGCATGCACCCGAGCGGCTACGAGGAAGTCCGGGTCTTTACACCTGCAGAACTTGCGGGACTGAACCCGGAGGTCCAGGCAGTCCGGATCGGCGGATCCGTAGGCAACAGGAAGCGTGGAGAGATCCAGACCCGGGCCATGGAACTCGGGCTCAAGGTGCTGAACGCAAAGGACCTCACCCGTGCGGTTGAGGCGCCTGTAAAGACCGAGGAAGAGGTGAGCGAGGATGAGTGATCTCGCCAGCCAGAAGCGAATCGCAGCCGCCATTCTCAAGTGCGGTGTCAACCGTGTCTGGTTCGATCCCGAGCGCCAGGCCGATATCGAGGCGGCCATCTCGAGGAACGACCTGCGCGAGCTCGTCACTGAGGGTGCGATCAAGGCGCACCCCGTCAAGGGAAACAGCCGCGGCAGAGCCCGTGTGCGGATAGCAAAGCGCTCCTACGGCCACCGGAAAGGCCAGGGGCGGAGGAAAGGTGCCGCTGGAGCACGCGGGTCCAGCAAGCGGGCATGGATACGCAAGATCCGGGCGCAGCGCCGCGTTCTGCGCGAGATGCGCGCCGACGGCAGCATTGACCGGAGCCTTTACCGCGTGATGTATCGCAGGGCTTCCGGCGGCCAGTTCCGGAGCGTGTCGCACCTCACGTCTCATATGGATACAACGGCAGGGAGGATGAGATAATGGCAACCGGCCCACGATACTTCGTGCCGTTCAGGAGAAGGCACGAGGGCAAGACTGACTACTACAAGCGGATGTCGCTCCTGTCATCGGGAAGACCGAGGATGGTCGTACGGAAGACGAACCGGCAGATCATCGTCCAGCTGGTCGTCGCCGAGATTGAGGGAGACCGCACCCTGGTGGCCGCGTACTCGGCTGATCTTGCCGACTACGGTTACGAGGGATCGACCTCCAGCACCCCGGCCGCTTACCTGACCGGGATGCTGTTTGCGGTCAAGGCGTTGAACGCAGGATACGACGAAGGTATCCTGGACATCGGCCTCGCCCGGGCGAAACCCGGAGCGCGTGTCTTTGCAGCCCTCAAGGGCGCAGTGGACGGCGGCCTCGATGTCCCCTACGGCGAGTCGATCCTCCCCGATGAGGACCGGCTCAAGGGTGCCCACATCGCCGGGTATGCGCCCGAGCGGGCAGGCAACCTTGTGGCGAATGTAGAGGCTGTGGCTCTGGCCATCAAGAAGGAGCTGGTGTGACATGGCATACGTACAGGAAGAATGGATTCCGCTCACCGGTCTCGGGCGCATGGTCGCCGCAGGCGAGATCACCAGTATCGACGAGGTGCTCGCAAGCGGCAGGCCGATCAAGGAGCCCCAGATCGTTGATCTCCTCCTGCCCGACCTGGAGGACGAGGTGCTGGACATCAATATGGTCCAGCGTATGACGGACTCGGGTCGCCGTGTGAAGTTCCGCACCGTCGTGGTAGTCGGCAACCGGAACGGCTACGTCGGGTTCGGCCAGGGGAAGGATGCCCAGGTCGGCAACGCGATCCAGAAGGCAATAGCAGACGCGAAAGTGAACCTCATCAAGGTCTCGCGGGGATGCGGGAGCTGGGAGTGCGGTTGCGAGACCGGCCACTCGATCCCGATCGAAGTGACCGGAAAGGCAGGCAGCGTCCGGGTGACGCTGAAGCCCGCGCCGCAGGGGATCGGTCTTGTGACCGGGGATATTCCGAAGAAGGTCCTGCAGCTTGCAGGGATCAAGGATGTCTGGGCCCTCAACAAGGGACAGACCCGGACGACCATCAACTACGCCAAGGCGACCTTTGAGGCGCTCAAGCAGACGAATCTCGTCAGGATTGGGGGGACGGAGTAAATGTACGCAGTAGTGCAGGTGCGCGGCGTGGTCAACACCAACCGCGAGATCAAGGATACCCTCAAGATGCTCCGTCTGCACCACATCAACCACTGCGTCCTCGTGCCCGATACCCCCGCGTATCTGGGCATGATCCGCAAGGTGAAGGATTTCGTGGCGTACGGCGAGGTGGATGCAGATACTCTGGCCACCCTCCTGCGCACCCGTGGCAGACTCACCGGTGACGAGCGGCTGACCGACGACTATGTTCGGGCACACACTCCGTACACTGGAATCGACGAATTCGCCGAAGCGCTCTGCAAAGGTGAGACCAGCCTTCGGGATCTGACTGAGATCAAGCCGGTGCTGAGACTGCACCCTCCGCGAAAGGGCTATAAAACCATCAAGCGAACCTTTCAGCAGAGCGGGGCTCTCGGCTACTATGGTCCTGAGATCAACGATCTCCTCTACAAGATGAGGTGAGACTGATGCCCGTAAACAAGCGATCAAAATACAGAGGTTCACGGACCTGTGGCGGCGGTACGCACAAGAACCGGCGTGGCGCCGGCAACAGGGGTGGACGGGGTAGAGCCGGGCAGCGGGATCACCGCTTCTCCCACTTCTACCTCAAGGGTGAGATATCCAACGGCAAGCACGGTTTCGTCAGCAAGACCTCCGTGCCGGTATCCGCCCTCGATGTCGGGGAACTGGACCAGATTGTCGAGGTGCTGCTCCGTGAGGGGCTTGCAACTCAGGAGGGTGACCTCATCACCCTCGACGCCACCGAACTCGGCATCGATAAGGTGCTCGGCGGCGGACAAGTCACCCACAAAATGAGTATCTCCGCCCGGGAGTTCTCGGAACGAGCCCGGGCAAAGATAGAGGAGATGGGCGGTCAGGCAACGACCGCTTAATCTTCTTTTTTCAGGTGAAACCATGGGAGATCTGCTGGATAGATTTGAACCCATCCTTGCAGCGATGCCTGCAGTCCGAAGTCCGGAGGGGCACGTCCACTTCAAGAACAAAATCACGTGGACGCTTGCGATTCTCCTCCTCTACTTCACATTGACCAACATCGATATCTTTGGACTCTCTGCGCAGTCGCAGGATATCTTTGGAATGTACCGTGCCCTGCTTGCCGGTGCGAGCGGTTCGCTCCTGCATCTCGGTATCGGGCCGATCGTCACCGCGTCGATCGTGCTGCAGCTGCTCAAGGGCGCCGGAATCCTGCAGATCGACACCAGTGAAGCACGTGGTCAGGTCATGTACATGGGCCTGCAGAAACTGCTCATCTTCGTGATGATCGTCGTCGAGGGACTCCCCATGGTCGCGAGCGGGCTGATGATGCCCGACCCGTCGATAGCCATGCAGTTCTTCGGCGGGAATATGCTCGTGGTCTCGCTCCTGATCTTCCTCCAGATCTGCCTTGGCGGGTTGCTGGTGGTATTCATGGACGAGGTCGTCACGAAGTGGGGCATCGGATCGGGCGTGGGGCTCTTCATCGTTGCAGGAGTCTCCCAGGGTCTGGTGAACGGTTTCCTGAACTGGCAGACCGGCACCGATCCGTTCCCGATCGGGTTCTTCCCGCGGCTGTTCGCGATAGCGACGTCGGGGGCGAACTTCCTCGAGTACTTCGGCACGGACATGCTCGCTCTCATCACGACGCTGGTCATCTTCATGGTCGTCGTCTACGTGGAGTCGACGCGTGTCGAGATCCCGCTCGCGCACACCGCTGTGCGCGGTGCGCGTGCGCGGTTCCCGGTCAAGCTCATCTATGCGAGCGTTCTGCCGATGATCCTCGTCCGGGTGCTGCAGGCGAACATCCAGATGATCGGTATGTTCCTCTCGAACGCCGGGATCACGATCTTCGGCGAGTTCCAGGGGCAGACACCGGTCAACGGCCTGATGTGGTTCATCGCGCCGATCAACCAGCCGCAGGACTGGATGTGGTGGCTCTCCGATCTCGGGCACGCCCCCTGGGAGATCCTCATCCGGATGGGCATCGATATCACCGTCATGGTCGCCGGAGGTGCAATCTTCGCACTCTTCTGGGTCAAGACCGCAGGCCTCGACTCAAAAGACGTGGCCCGGCAGATCCAGAGGAGCGGGATGCACATCCCCGGCTACCGCCGGAGCGAGCAGGTGCTTGAGAAGTACCTCGACCGCTACATCCCGCGGGTGACCGTCATCGGCGGTGCGTTCATCGGGATCCTCTCGGTCGTGGCGAACCTGTTCGGTGTCATCGGCGCGGTCGGAGGGACCGGTCTGCTGCTTGCGGTGAGTATCACCTACCGCCTCTACGAGGAGGTCGCAAGCCAGCAGATCATGGAGATGTATCCGTTCATGCGGACGTTCTTTGGGAGAGAATGAGTCCGGAGGCCCCGCAGATGCGGGGCCGGAGGAGTCATTCTTGGAGAAAAAGGTGCATCAGCACCTTTTTCGACCGGGAGTGAGTCCGGAGGAGTCATTCTCGGAGAAGCGGCGCATCGGCGCTCGCTCCGACCGGGAGTGAGTCCGAAGGGGTCGTTCAGTAAGTCCGAAATTCCCCCCGGACCTCCTCCTTTCCTGCAGCGACGTCTGCAGAGCCGTTTTTCGTCCGGCCGGTCGTTATGCCCGTCCGGACTCCGGGGTGATTCCGAAAGGCATTACTCTTTCAGGCACGGATTTATTTTACAGCGAATGATATCCTAACAGGAGTGATTGAGTTGGGAAAGAAAGTTGTCGTGACGGGAGTTCCCGGTGTCGGGAAGACCACCGTTATCAATGGTGCGATGGAGAGACTGGCGGCCGAGGGTATCGCCTATGAAGCCATCAACTACGGGACGTTCATGTTTGACGTAGCACAGCAGGAGAACCTGGCCTCGAACCGCGACGAGATGCGCAAACTCGGCAAAGACGTCCAGAAGCGCCTCCAGAAGGCGGCGGCATCGGGGATCGCGGCGAAGAGTGCCGATGCGAACGTTATCATCGATACCCACAGCAGCGTCAAGACTCCGACGGGGTTCCTCGCGGGGCTGCCCGAATGGGTCCTCCGCGAACTGATGCCCGACATCGTCGTGCTGGTGGAGACCGACGCGGACCAGATCCTGATGCGCCGGCTCGGCGACGATTCGAGAGTCCGCGACATGGAAGGCGCCCGGGCGATCGCCGAGCACCAGGAGTTCAACCGCGCGATTGCCGCGGCGTATGCCATGTACACCGGCTGCACCATCAAGATCGTCCGAAACGAGAACTTCCTGCTTGAGAAGGGCATCGAAGATCTCGTGAGCGTATTGAGGTAACCCTGCATGGTTGACCTGAAGAAGCACGGCCCGACGATCGCCCTTGTCTTCACGATGCTCGTGATGCTCTCATACAGCGTCGAAGCGATCCGGGTGACGGTCGGCCACGGGATGGACGTAGTGCTCGGTCCCTTCATAGATACGTTCGGAGTGCCGTTTTTCGTCATGATCCTGATCCTCTCGAGCGTTACGGGCCTGTATTCGTCGCTGGTCCAGAAGTATACCATCGACTACGAGAAGATGCAGGATACCCAGGCGAAGATGCGGGAGTTCCAGAAGGAGTTCCGGGAAGCCCAGCTCTCCGGGGATGAGAAACGGATCAAGAAACTCCAGGGGAAGCAGGAACGGATGATGCAGGACCAGCTTGACATCTCCAAACAACAGTTCACCCCGATGGCGATCATCCTGGTGCTGTCCGTACCGATCTTCTTCTGGCTCCTCCTGCGGCTCCCGCCGCTCGGGGCGGAGATCGCGATCACGACCGGTATCGTGATGCCCTTCATCGGGGTTATCGGCCTCACCGACTTTGCGATCTGGATCGTCCCGGCCTGGATCCTCTGGTACATGCTCTGCTCGCTGACGATCAGCCAGGTGATCCGGAAATCCCTCAACATCGGAGGGATCTGATGCGGATCACCATCAGCGGCCCGCCGGGGAGCGGCACCACGTCTCTTGCCCGGCACCTGACCACCCGGTATGGGCTCGACCTCATCTCCGCAGGAGAGGTCTTCCGCCAGCTCGCCCGGGAGCACGGTATGGACCTCGCCGAGTTCGGCAGGTTCGCAGAGAGCGACCCTTCGGTCGATCGGATGATCGATGCCCGGCAGAAGGAGATCGGCGAGCGTTCGGAGAACATTATCGTCGAGGGCAGGCTGTCGGGCCGGATGGTCGAGAACGCCGATCTCCGGATCTGGCTCACCGCGTCGATCGCGTGCCGGGCAAAGCGGATCGCCGGCCGCGACGAGATGGACGAGGAGGGCGCCCTGGTCTACACCGAGAACCGGCAGCGCTCGGAAGCCACCCGCTACCTGAACTACTACGGGATCGAGATCGGCGACCTCTCGCACTACGACCTCGTCCTCTCCTCAGAGACCTTCGGCGTGGACGCTCTCGCCACGATCGTCGATACCGCGATTGCATGCCTCAAACGGCAGAAGGAGAGCCTTTAACGGCTCCCCGGCCTCATCGCTTTTAATTTTTTGATGCGCCGGAGCCGCACCAGTTCCTGTCGCTCCATCTCGTCTCGCCGGTCCTCGATGAGCCGGCGCAGGTCCTTCAGTTCCGGAATGACCTTGAGTTCCAGCGCGTTCACTCTCCGCCGGGTCCGCTCGATATCGTTGAGCAGGTGCTTGATCCCGCCTTCGAGTTCGGCGGTTTTGATGATCTCGGAGAGGAGATCCTCATAGGCATCGGCGGCATCGTCGATGACCGAAGAGGTCCCGACGACGCTGTAGCCCCGCTGGTCGAGCGTCTTCTTCACCATGGACGGCTTCAGGTCCGGCAGCTGCACCCCGAAGGCGTTCCGGTATCCTGCCGTGTAGGTCGGGACGGTCTCCACCGAGAGCGCTGCAAGGAGCACCCCGGTCGCTCCCTCCATCATGGCGGCGACGGCAGCCATCTCCCGGGCTCCGGCATACTTCTCCTCGAGTTCCCTCCGCTGCACGGCGACCTGCCCGGTGAGCCGGATGAGTTCGAGCATCATCCCGTCGAGCCTCATCGCGAGAAGGCGGTGTATCCGCTCTGCAAGTGCCAACCGCTGCCTGACGACCAGGAGGCCGGACCGGGTGGGTTTGATGCTCTCGACCGACATATCGCTCGACCTACAGGACGATGTACTGCCAGATCCGTTCGGATGGCAGACCGAATGCTTTTCCCCGTGCGATTGCCCGCAGGTTGAAGACCTCGTACTTCTTCCGCTCCAGGTACGTAAGGACCGGCAGGACCGAGAACGGGTGGCGCCGGGACTGGGCCTCCATCTGGTGGAGCCTGATACGGGTGACCGCCACCTCGATCTCGTGAACCGGCCGCCGGTGCTGGTGCCATCGCTGCCAGACCAGCTCTGCGGCGTCCTCACCGGAGAAGCCCGGGTCCTGCCGGAGGTCGCGGACCGCACGGGCGAGGACCGGGACGATATCGGTCTTTAAGAACGTGCTGATGAACTCCCCCTCCGTCTCGATGCCGTAGAGCCTCCGGAAGAGGGTGATGGGGATGTAGCCGCCCGGGATCATGGTCCGGTCGACGACCGTGATGTCGCAGGCCTCCTCTGCGCAGTGGAGCCGGATGAGGTTCTTCATGTTGGTGCTATCGATCTCGAACCGGAGGTAAGCGTTCAGCTCCTGGCACCCGCTGCACCCGGATCTTGTGGGACCGAGCAGTTTTGCATAATACTGGCGGTAGAGTTCGGTCTCTATCCGGGCAAAGACTCCCTTCTCCCCGCAGACCCGGTAGTACTCCGCAAGGGTCGGGTAAAACCGCCAGCCCTGGAGGGCCTCGAGAACGTCTTCGCAGGTCGAGAGGCCCAGCAGGCGGTCGAGGAGCGTGCCGTCGACCTCACCCGCGGGTATGAGGAGGTCGCGGACCTGTTGCCGCGGGATGTCGTGAACCGTGCTCCGCAGGACCGCCATGACGTTTGCGATGTCCCACCGGGCGAGGTACTCCGCGGTCAGGAGGTGCAGGTCTCCCGGCGCGATCGCGAGGGCGTGCGAGAACGACCGCGCCAGACTCCGGTTCACCGCCTCCTCGATGAGCTGGGCACCCGTGAAGTCGTGCGCGAGGTCTGCGATCTCCTGCGCGTACTCCTCTCGCCGGGCGAGGTGGTTGACGATGCCGGGTATGCTCAGCTGCATGAGCCGCAGGTACTCTTCACGGGGAAGGAGAGCGGTCTTCCGGACCCGGAACCGGGTGCAGGCATAGATGCAGGAGGGGGAGGTCACGCCGGGCAGCGCCATGCAGACTTCCATGAGCATCTTCCCCCATAAATGCATGGACGCGGCGACCCTGTATGGGACGGGGTTGCCGCTCCGGAACAAAGTTCATATCCGGGTGCCGACAACCCACCCCCCGATCGCGATGTCGTACTCGATCGTGACGGGGGATCTCTTCGCCGGCCACGACGCTCCCGGCCACCCTGAGTCCCAGGCCCGCCTCGATGCGGCCCTTGCCGGGGTGCCGGCCGGTGCCCGCCGCATGGCCCCGGAGCAGGCGACGCCCACCGACCTCGCACGGGTGCATACGCACCGGCATATCGAGAGTATCCGTTCGCTCTGCAGGGAGTGCCCCCCGGGCCGGGTCCGGTACCTCGACCCGGACACCTACGTCACCCGGCAGTCGTTCGACGCTGCCCTCTACGCCGCGGGGGGCGCGATCCTGGCGGTGGAACGGGCGCTCGAGGGCGAGCACTCGTTCGCGCTGGTCCGCCCGCCGGGGCACCATGCCGAGCCCGACCGGGCGATGGGCTTCTGCCTCTTCAACAATGCGGCCGTCGCGGCGGCGAGAGCGCTTCGTGAGGTCGACCGGGTGGCGATCCTCGACTGGGACCTCCACCACGGCAACGGGACAGAGAAGGCGTTCTACACCTCGGACCGGGTGCTCTACTGCTCGGTCCACGAGGCGGGGCTCTTCCCCCGGACCGGGCGGCCGGACGAGCGGGGTGCCGGACCCGGCACGGGGTATACCATCAACGCCCCGCTCGAAGCGGGCTCGACCGGTGCCGACTACGCCCTGATCTTCTCGGAGGTCTTCATCCCGGCGCTCCGGCGGTTTGAGCCGGACCTCGTGGTGGTCTCGGCCGGCCAGGACGCGCTCTTCGACGACCCGCTCGGCTTGATCCTCCTCCACCCGGAAGACTTCGGGGTCCTGACCGGGATGCTCGCGGATGCAGGCAGAGCATCTCTCGCCCTCGTCCTCGAGGGAGGCTACGGGCGGTCGCACGCGGAGGCCGTTGCGGCCATATGCGCGGCTCTCGGCGGCGCGCGCTTCATGCCCGGAGGCAGCAGACCAAAAGAGAGCGCCAGGCTGCTCGTCGAGGCGTATGCCGGCGCGGGGCTGACCGTTTCTGCCTGAGGGGATCGGGTTCGTCGTCTCATGGAGGGACCGGGAAGTTTCACGACGGCGGCGGCGACCTCTCTCCCGTGAGTATCTATATATACAAATATGTACTATTTTGTACAACGATGTTTGTGATCTCGTTCGGGCTCTCCGCCCGACTCATCACCTCCGGGGGACCCGCCCGCCCCCTCTCGCAGCCACGTTGGCGTCTGTGCCGACCGTCATAGTCCCCGGATCCGAACCGTTTGTCGAACACAATACCATACATAAAACGATACCATGAAATCGAGAGATATTGCAATCGTCGGCATACTCCTTGCCGTAGGGGCCATCATCAGGTACATGTCACTCCTGATCCCCGGCCCGATCGTATCGAACCTCGTGATCGCCTTCTATAGCCTCGCCATCATCCTGGTCGTGCCCACGTTCCGCGAAGCGATCGGGATCGGCGTTGTGGCGGGCATCATCTGTGCTCTCCTCAGCCACTCGATCTTCCCGCCCGCAAACCTCATCAGCGAGCCCATCGGGGCGGTCGTCGCCCTCGCGGTCTACCTGGTGATCAGGGAGCGCTTCGCGCTTGCCCCGGCGGTGACGGTGCTCGTTGCCACCCTCGCGAGCGGGTTCTCCTTCATCCTCATCGCACTCCTCGCGGTGGCCCCGACAGTCCTCGACAAGTTCGGGACCCTCGAGGCGTTCCTCGCGGTGACCGTGCCGATCGTCCTGATCACGGCGGCGGTCAACGCGGTCGTCGGGCAGGTGCTCATGGTGCCGGCATCAAGGGCGCTGATGCGGGGCACGCGGCAGGCAGCTCCGCGGGGTGCGGGGAAGGTTGATGAATCTTAAGACCGGCGGGGAGAGCGTCCTCTCCCTTCGAGGCGTCTCCTACACCTACCCCGGTTCCGACTCTCCGGCCTTCGAAGGGGTTAGCCTCGACCTCCGGAGAGGAGAGATCGTCTTCGTCACCGGCCCTACCGGGGCGGGGAAGACGACCCTCTGCCTTGCCGCGTCCGGCATCCTCCACCACGAGTACGGCGGCACGCTCGAGGGCGCGATCACGATTCTCGGGAAAGACGTCCGGGATTACCAGAGCATGGCCGGGATCGGGAAGCACGTCGGGGTGGTCTTCGACGACGCCGACGCCCAGCTCATCTTCTCCACCGTCGAGGAGGAGGTGGCCTCGGGGCTTGAGAATCTCGGAATTCCCCGGGCGGAGATGCAGCAGAGGCTCCGCCACGTGATGGAGTCGACCGGGATCGCCGACCTTGCACAGAGGGCGCCGCACACCCTCTCCGGGGGCCAGAAACAGCGTGTCGCCATCGCGGCAACCCTTGCCCTGGGCACAGAGATCCTGATCCTCGACGAGCCGACCGCCGAACTGGACACGGATGCGACCGACGCGATCTCCGCCCTCCTGCGGCGGCTCGCGGACGAGGGCACGGCCGTGCTCATCGTCGAGCAGAAGTTCGATATGCTTGCCGCCATCGCGGACCGGATGGTCCTGATCGAGGACGGCAGGATCGTGCAGGAAGGCTC
Source organism: Methanoculleus caldifontis (assembly GCF_032842345.1). Lineage (NCBI taxonomy): Archaea > Methanobacteriati > Methanobacteriota > Methanomicrobia > Methanomicrobiales > Methanomicrobiaceae > Methanoculleus > Methanoculleus caldifontis. The sequence goes on from NZ_WBKO01000001.1 coordinate 1,183,958, forward strand.
GCCCGACGAGGTGATGGGGAGCGGCTCCGTGCAGTCCCCGTCAGGCGCCGCCCGGAGGCACCCCGCCCCGGCAGCGGCCCTTCCGGAAGGAGGGGCACCGCCCATCATCTCCATCCGGGGGCTCGTTCACCGCTACGACGGGGTGACGGCTCTCGCCGGTCTCGACCTTGAGATCGTCCCCGCCGAGATCGTGGCCGTGGTCGGGGAGAACGGGTCCGGGAAGACGACGCTCATCAAACACTTCAACGGGCTGCTCCGGCCCACCGAAGGCAGCGTCACCGTCGACGGGCTCGATGCGGCGACGGTCCCGATCGCGGAACTCGCGCGCCACGTGGGCCTGGTCTTCCAGAACCCGGACACCATGCTCTTCGCCGAGACCGTGGAGGAAGAGGTGGCGTTCGGCCTCAGGAACATCGACCCGGAGAGCACGGGGGAGCCGATCGAGGCAGCCCTTCGCGAGGTCGGCCTCATCCACCGGAAGGCCGTCTACCCGCGGTCGCTCTCACGGGGCGAACGGCAACGCCTGGCCATCGCCTGCGTCATCGCGATGAAGCCGGGGGTGATCGTCCTTGACGAGCCCACGACGGGACTCGACGCCCGCGAGGCGGCACGGGTCATGGAGACCCTCGGCCGCCTGCGCCGGGAAGGCCACACCATCGTCATGGTGACGCACGACATGCGTCTTGGAGAGGAATACGCCGACCGCATCGTCAGGATGGAGCAGGGAAGCATCGTCGGCGACGAGAGAATATCCGAGGAGGAACCATGCCCGAAATTATGCAGTACGTCATCAGGGAGAGCGCCTTTCACCGCCTCCACCCGATCACCAAACTGATCTTTGCCGTCGTCGTCGTGGCCCTTGCGGTGCTGACGAGCGATACCGCGATGCTCGCGGTCCTTGTCGGAGCGGTGGTGGCCGTAGCGGCGGCTGGGGGGCTCGTCCGCGATCTCCTCCGCCAGGTGCCCCTGCTCCTCTCGCTTGCGGCAAGCCTGCTCGCCCTCACCGTCCTCACCATCCAGAGCGGGGATATCGTCTTCTACCTGGTCCCGCTCTCGGTCCCGGTCGTCGGCGGGGCCTTCCCGGTCACGACGGGGGCGATCGACCTTGCGGCAGCGATGTCGCTCCGGTTCGCGGCGATGCTCTTTGCCTTCCAGCTCTTCGTGATCTCGACCCAGCCGCGCGACCTCGTCCACCTCATGGACCGCCTCCGGATGCCCGTCGATTATACGCTGATGCTCCTGATTGCGCTCCGGTTCATCCCGAGCCTGCAGCTCGAAGGGAAACGGATCCACGAGGCGCAGCTCGCCCGCGCCTACAACCCGGGCAAGGGCCTCACGGGCAGGGTCCGCGGCCTCTTCCCGATCATCATCCCCCTGGTCTCGAACTCGCTCGGAAAAGCCACGGTCCTCGGCCTGACGATCGATCTCCGGGGATACCGCTCCGGCAGGCGGACGCCCATGCAGGACCGCGTCCTCGGCAGGGGCGATGTTGCCGGGATCTGCTGCATGGGCCTCGTGGTCGCAGGGTATTTGGCCGTGCTGCTCGTATAAGCCTGGTATGTGTGCGGACGGGCCCGGGGCCACCATCGTTCCATCTTCGTTCGAGTTCTATATCGGCGGGAGCGTCGGGCCGTCGCTCTACGTCAGGCTCGCGGACGGCCGTCTCCTTTATGAGCACGCGAGCGCCGGTGGCTACTCTGGCGTGGTGACGGAGGCGTCGCCGGCACCTGAGGAGTGGGCAAGGTTCATGGAGGCCGTCGATCGGCTCGCCGTCCTTACGTGGGAGGCGGAGTATGTCTCCGCGCACTCCTGCTGCGACGTCACCTACTGGTATCTCCGGATGGAGACGGGCGGGCGCGGCGTGGTCGCGCGGGGTGCAAACGCCTATCCGGGCTCTGCCGGTCCGGAAGTCTCATCGCAGTTCCGCGAGTTCCGCGCGGCGGTGGAACGGTTGATCGGACGCGGCTCCGGTTTCTAAACTCCAGGAGACCGCGCGGATCGTCTGTCTGCCGCACCGCTTGAGTTAACCTGATACCCTCGGATAACCAAGAGATCAGGCATATGGGCAATCTGAATGTTGCCGTGCTGGGACCCGCGGGGTATGCAAAAGACCTCGGGAAGAAGGGCACGGACTCCGATATCACGTTCTATAACCTGAAGAAGGGCGAAGATACCGTCACCATCGTCGAGCCTGCGCGGTATCCCGAGCGACTGGCCCCGCTCTTCTATGCCGCGTCGATGGCGGATGCCGCTCTCCTCGTGGTGGGCGAGATCACCCCGATGCTCGGGGAGTGGGTGCTGATGCTCGACGAGGTGGGAGTGAAGCAGGGCTATATCGTCCTCCGGAACTACCTGACCCCCGACCAGATCGCGCCGCTTCTGCGGGGAACGGTCCTTGAGCAGTACAGGTTCGTGGAAGAAGACCCGATCGCGCTGCGCGACCTCCTGCTTTCGGAGGCGCACGCCCGGGCATCCGTCCCCCCCGGCGCCGGAAGCGTCGGCACCATCACCATCGACCACCACTTCAACGTCCGCGGCATCGGGACGGTCATCCTCGGCGGCGTGGTGCGGGGAGGCATCAAGAAGCACGACGCCATAAAGGTCTATCCGGGCGAGCGGCCGATCGGCCTGAGGTCGATCCAGAAACATGACGACGATTTCGACTGGGCCGCCGAGGGCGACCGGGTGGGGCTCGCGCTCAAGAACATCGAGTCCGACGACCTCGACCGCGGGTACGTCCTCTCAAACGATCCCGCGCTCCGGACCGGAAAGACCATCGAAGCGCGGGCGACGCTGGTGAAGTACTGGCCGGCCGCGCTCACGGCGGGGACGGTGCTCCACCTCGGCCACTGGATGCAGTTCATCCCGGCGAGGGTGGAGGCGGTGCGGGACGACGGGAACTGGCGGCAGCCGACGCTCACGCTTGCGCTCGAAAAAGACCTCGTCTACCTTCCCGGAGATACGGCGGTGCTCCACTACCTCGAGGGCGGGAAGCTCCGGATCGCCGGCCACATCGAGTTGTCCTGAGAGCAGAAGGAGCGATCCCGGCTCCGGACACCCTTCTCCTTTTTTTGAACCCCCGACCTGCCACAAGTAAGTGGCAGCACCCGGACGCCGGATTTCGCACCCGGCTCTGCTCAAACTCCGCTCCTCCATGCTCTGGCCATGAGGGACCATTGCGCCCTGAACCGTCGCACCCTCCGGGGATACCGCTCTTCGCGCCTTCGCGCCTTCGCGCCTTCGCGTGCGGCAACGGGGTAGGGCTAACATCTCACGCGAAGGACGCGAAGCCGCGAAGGGAGGTCATTGGGTTCAGGGGCCGGGGCATACTTCCGTCGCCGACAGCAGCATAGAGAGCGGTCCTGGCAACCGCCGGCGACTGTCCGCCGGAAAATTAATCGGTGATGAACCCACATGAAGCCGCTCCGTCGCGGCGAGAACAGCTGAGTAAAAAAAAGATTAGATGAGTTTGAAGAGCGGGTGGTTCTGGGTCTGAGTCTCAAGACCGAACTCCTTGGCTGCTTCCGCGAGCACAATGTCGGCGAAAGCGATAGCGGTGGAGGCACCCTCACAGTTCTCGATAGGCCCGTACATGATCAGGTCGGCACCGAGGGTGGCGGCCATGATGTTGCACCCGATGTCGGGGCTCGACCATGCAGCCTGGCGGATACCCTCAAAGCCACCGAAGTGGTGGTGGGCCATCTGCTCGAGGAGGACGTCCTTGCCCTTGTAGTGGTCGGCGAGGACGCTCTTTCTCCAGCGCTTGAGCCACGTCCAGGAGACGGTCATGTTGTGGTAGGCACCGCCGGTCGGCAGGCCGTGGATGGCCTTGCAGGCGAGGATCTCACGGAACGAGCCGCCGGAACCGAGACCGAGCGGGGTCGCTGCGGTGTCGAGGATCGGGCGGGTGATGCCGCATTCCTCTGCGATGGCCATCATGCTCTTCTCCTGTCCGGCAACGCCTCCCTGGGTGAGCACCTGCTCACGGCCGCGGACGGACGGGTCGCCGGGGTTGAATGCAAGGACGATAGCGGCGTTGACGTCGCTCTCTTTCAGTGCCTGCATGTTCTCCGGCGTGATCGAACCGTTGATCGAGTTGTAGATCGCACGGTCGGCCAGACCTACTTCCGTGACGTACTTGCAGGCGTGCGCGAGTGCGGTAGGTGCCGACGAGTCCATCAGGAACGCGGTCTTGTTGTCGATGCTGTCGAACCAGGTGAAGTAGCTCTCGAACGCCTCGCCGTATTCCGCGATGATCTGGATGAAGTGGGGAACTCCGGTGATGTCGGAGAGTTCCTGACAGCGGTTCCAGAGCGCCTCTGCCTTCGCCTTGTCAATCTTGCCTTTGTGGTCATCAAGCACGGTCTCGTGCTTGTTGTAGAAGATCGATGCACCGAGAACCCGCGGATACTCGCCGGGCTGCCCGCCGATCTTGGTACCGTTGAAGTCGAGTACCGTCTGCTCTTTTTCGAACTTGAACATATTCGTCAATCCTCCTTACAGGAACCCAACTAACTTGGGGAGTAATACCAACAACATCATGAATACAATCAAACCTGCAACCAGTCCGTATAGGATACCGATATCGCGCCCGATCTTTCTTCCGACGCGCTGGGCTATCTCGGCATCGACGAACTCGATCCTCGTCTCGATGGCATTGAGCCGCTCCTCGATCTCGAGGAACTGCGGGTTCGCGCCTGCAACGGCAACCCCTGCCGCACCGCCGCCCGCCTCTTTGACTTCAATAACCATGGCTTCCGCGCCGAACGCACCGGGATCTTTGGCCTTGAGTTCGTTGATCTTGGCCTTGATGGTGCCCATGTCCTCGCTTTCCATGATATTGACCATCTCGACCTGGTCCTGGAGGCGCTTGATCGCCTCGTCGGAGAGGTTCTCGATGAACGGAATGGCTCCCTGGGCTCCGACGATCTTACCGCCGGAGACACCGCCGGTGTGCAGCGCCATGAAGCTCTGACCGGAGAGGTGCCCTTTCACTTCCGTACCGCAGCAGAGGATGTACCTGATGTTGGGGTTGGAGATGACGTTTGCGATGATCTTCTCAAGGCCGAGGTTCTCGGTCTTGCAAGAGCCCGCGATTGCCGCTCCGGCGTCGCAGATGCCCTGCTCGTCGAGGTGGGATCCCATGGTGACGACGGCGACGCAGCTCTGCGCATCTCCCGTGTGGAAGTCGCCCTGAACGATCGGCCATCCGCTGGCCGGTGATTTCTTCTCAACCATGTTAGATCGCCCCCAGCATGATCGCCGGAACCACGATCAGGAGCATGACTATCGCGAGTCCCACTCCGAACCCGACGATGCCCATGCCCATGATACCCGATTCGAGTTTGGTCGTGCGGGCAAGGATCTGTGCCTTGTACCGGATGGCGTCCACCATCATGTTGATCGCCGTCATCCGGATGGGGCCTGCCTGTGTGCTTTCTTCTGCCATCTATCTCACCCCAGCAGGATAAATCCCAGGATCACGAACGAGACGATCAGGCCGATCATGACGCCTTCGACCTTGCCCGAGTAGACGCCGGCGGCGAACCTGTTACGGTAGCCGATATCGGTGACCATCCGCTCGATGACCTTCATCCGTGCATGTATCAGTGCAAGTTCACCGGAGAGCGGCTGTACTGCACCGGTTACTTCTTCTGCACCGGCACCGCCTGCCTCCTTGACCTCGATGACCATGGCTTCCGCGCCGAACGCACCGGGATCTCTGGCCTTGAGTTCGTTGATCTTGGCCTTGATGGTGCCCATGTCCTCGCTTTCCATGATGTTGACCATCTCGACCTGGTCCTGGAGGCGCTTGATCGCCTCGTCGGAGAGGTTCTCGATGAACGGAATGGCTCCCTGGGCTCCGACGATCTTACCGCCGGAGACACCGCCGGTGTGCAGCGCCATGAAGCTCTGACCGGAGAGGTGCCCTTTCACTTCCGTACCGCAACAGAGGATGAACCTGATGTTGGGGTTGGAGATGACGTTCGCGATGATCTTCTCAAGGCCGAGGTTCTCGGTCTTGCAGGAGCCGGCGATTGCGGCTCCGGCATCGCAGATGCCCTGTTCGTCGAGGTGGGAACCCATGGTGACGACGGCGACGCAGCTCTGCGCATCTCCCGTGTGGAAGTCGCCCTGAACAATCGGCCATCCGCTGGCCGGTGATTTCTTCTCAACCATGTTCTTCACCTCACAGCAGTCCTAATACGACGACACCGGCAACCAGAAGGCCGATTGCCATGCCATACCAGAATGCGGTCACGCCTCCGGCGATCTTGAGGACACCCTCCCTGTTCGGGAACGATGCCAGGAAGTTGCCCTCTGCGGAGAGCATGCCGACCAGGTCGTCGGTGATCTTCTCGAGTTCCGCCACCTGTTCGAGAACAGGGGTGTACGAGATACCGGCGGTGGTGACGAGACCGACTATCGGGTCAGCTACCAGTCCAAACTCGGGCAGTACCTGAATGTACGCCATTTAGGCACCTCCCTTGGGCTCCAGGATCGGCTGGGCGTCGAGCCACGCGTAGGCGTCACGCTTCGAGAGCGCGATGTACTTCGTGTAGGTGTAGAACCACCCGATGACGGAGACCAGCAGCGCGACGACGCCTGGAAGGAGCCCGATGAACGCGAACGAGATGATCGCGACGGTGATCATGGAGAGGAATCCGCACTCGGCAGCGAGCGTGAGCGTCCGGTCCTGCTTCTCCCCCGGCCCGAGACAGGCGTTGAAGGAGTGCTGGATGGCGATGGCGCCGAGCATGAAGATCACGGCGACGATGCTCCCGCCGATGAGGGATGCCTCGTAGGTCTGCACGACGAATCCGAGGATGACGGTCGTGCCGGTGATCATGCCGAGGAACTCGAACGTCCCGCAGGCCATGGCCGCGAGGCCGAGCACCGTCATGGCGCCGACGATCGCGAGTTCGATCAGCGAGACGACCATGACCGGGATGTTCATCCGGACCACGTTGTTTGCCATCAGTCCGGCCACCGCGCCGATGATCGCGGCGATGATGATCGTCGTGATGGGTGCGAAGATGCCGGTCGTGGCTCCGAAGAGCGCGGCGATGACACCGGACCCGAGCGCGATCATACCCGCCGACGGGACACCGGTACCGAGACCGTAACTGCAGAGGTGCTTGATCGTGTCGGTACCCCAGACGAGTGCGGCGACTGCTGCAAGCCCGCCGAAGAACGAGAAGTACAGGGTGCCGGTGATCGTGTTCAGGTATGTCAGGTAGATGAGGACGAGCGATCCCACGAGTCCGTAGATCAGGATCTGGTTGTGCGGGATGCCGCCTGCTCCAACTTCAACTTTCACCGACATTTAGAATCCCCCTATCAGTCTGAGAAGCGCGATCGCGAAGATGCCGGTGACGGCGGATGCCGCGGCGGCTGCGATGACTGCTCTCGGGAACCGCTTGAACTTGGGGTCATGCGGGCCTTCGATCGTACCGGTGATGTTGTATGCGGCAAGCACGGCGTTCACGAGGAACATGCCGACCGCGAAGATACCGGCAAGCGAGACGGCGACGGGCGCGATCTGCTCGACCGTTGTGTTGAGGATGATCGGCAGCTGTGCCTGGTAGATGTCGAGGAGCTCGAGATAGATGAGCGTTCCGCCGAGACCACCGAGCGCGCCACCGATGACACCGCCGACCCAGGAGATGAACGGGAGGCCGTGCCCCTCGGTACCCTGGCTCTTGTACTCGGGGAAGGTGTCGCCCGTGATCGGGTCCTTTGCGACCTTACCGGATGCTGCCGGGATACCCATACCGAAGATGTAGATGACGTTGACCATCGTACAGGTGATCGCCATCAAGAGACCGCCACCGACGGCACCGCCGGCGAGGGCGACAGCGAGCCCGAACGGCGCGGCCCACGCACCGCCGAAGAGCCCGGCAAGGCCGGCACCGGCGGCAAGCATCGCGACACCGGTCGCGATACCGGGCGCTTGTCCCATTGCGGCAGGAGCACCGCCGACCGGGACGAAGTGAACGCCGAAGGCGATCAGGACGCCGCCGATGATGATGCCGATGACGGCAAGCACGCCGGCCATCTGCACGAGGTAGAAGGCGAGCGCAAGCGCGACGACGATAAGAACGATACTGACGACGAGGCCCATCCCCGTCGGGGGCTGGACGCCTACAGTCTGTTTGGGTCCACCAAGTGCGCTCATGAAGATGCCTCCTCGGGGGCCGTGTAGGGTCCGAAGTTCTTCCTTGCCCAGACCTCAATGTAGCGGTCGATGATGGCAAAGATCAGGATGACAATGACACCGACAATGACCGGTCCCCAGACGTTGAGCTCTTCGAAGACCACGGTACGCCAGAGTTCGAAGAATACGATCAGGCCGAAACAGACACCAGACGCGGGGCCGCCGAGTTTGGCGCTGAAGAAACCATTGTCGAGAGAGTTCCGCTGGCCGGCTTCGGCGTAGCGAACAATGTTACCGGACGCGGAGATCGGAACGCCTGCTCCGAACTTCTGCTCCTGGTACTGCCGCTCCTTTCCGTAGAACGGGTTACCGGTTGCAGACCCGGCTGCACCGAGCGCGATACCCCAGACGAGACCCAGGAGCGGGAGCGGGAAGGGGTGACCGAGCGCGCCGATCATCAGGTGACACATCGCGACGGTGGTGAAGATCGCCACGAACGCGTGTGCCATGGTCACGGTCGTCATCGACTTTAAGATATCGATATAGACCGGCTGTCCAAACTTAGCGAGACTTGCAGTACGGCCAAGGTATGCGGTTGTCGCATAGACGCCCTGCACGAAGACCGCGAGAGCGCTACCGAGTACGATTGCAAGTATCGGATTTATCTGCATCGCCATGAATGCCCAGGCAAGGCCTGCACCCAGAGCAACCCAGAGGCCGTACGCGGGGGGTTCACCGGCAACTGCCTTGTTGAAGATGCGGTGAATATATCCCATCTGCGGAGCGAGCTGAACCTGTGAGTTCGGGTCACCCTGTGATCCGATATCAGATTCAACGTCTTCCGCAGCGCCGGCTACGGTTGCAAGAGCACCTGCCAATGCGGTAATGCCGATGCCAAATACGATCTCTTCCATTCAGCATCCTCCTCCGGTGCGCGATGCACCAGGAGTATGAGTTCAAAACCTTTTTGGTTCATTTAACAGTTGTTTATGACTTAATTAAAGGTTTCGAAAAGTTGCGCTGATATCGCAACGAAATGTAAAAAATCGCCCAAACTGTCCTTTTTAGACACTTCTGGTTACGCTAGGTAAAAAAAAGTTGAGTAGGGTTTACCGGGCCGGAATGATGAGCGAGCGCTCGCCGGCGGGCATAAATTCGCGGATCGCACCCTTCGCGAACTCGCGGCGGGGCTCGGCGAAGTCGAACTTCAGCGCGGGGTCGGCGAAGCAGATCTTCACCCGCGGGTCGAAGCACCATGCGTCGCCGCGGCCGTAGTGGGCGCCGGCGGTGATGGCGGCGTACTCGCCCTGGTGTCCGACGTTCATTGCGTAGTTCGGGTAGTTCGGGCCGCGGACCTCGCCGATCGCACCCTCGTCTCCACGCATGGAGAGCGAGTTCGCGGAACCGCACTGGTCCTGGAGGTCGTAGCCGAAGAAGCCGAGACGCGACCATCCGTCCTTGTGCAGGAGCATGCAGAGGTACCAGGCGTTCAGACCGGCGTTCGAGTTTCCGGTTGCGATGGAGGTCGACAGACCGCAGGCGGCGGCAAGCACGCCGGCACGCTGGGACCCGCCGAAGTGGTCCTCCATCATGGTCGGGAACTGCTCGTACTGCTCCATGCCGTTGAGGGCGACCTCGGTCGCGATGTCGTTGACGATATCGTAGGTCGGCTTGATCTTGTCGTTCGGGCTCGGGTTCTTCCAGTCGACCTTGTACTTGTCCTTGATGTAGTCCATACCGTAGTAGGTGAACTCATCGAGGATGTTGTCGGTGTAGGCCGCGGTCGCGTACTGGGTGAATCCGACACCGCCGGACATGTAGGAGCCGAGCCAGATCTGGTCGTAGAGCATGGTTCCGGCGCCGACGACCTCAAGGGAGGCACGGGCGGGGTCGTTGGGGTACTTCCGGTTCGCCTGGACGATATCGGAGAAGAGACCGAATGCAAGGCCACCGGGCTCGTTCGGGCCACGGGCACGCCGGGCGGGCAGGTGGGACGCCATCTGGATGACACCCGCGTGCTTCGCGGCGTAGGAGAGGTCGGCGACAGCCGCTTCGCCGGCGCACATGCGGTAGGCGCCGATGAAGGACATACCGATCTGCATCGCAGACCACCGGGAGGTCGTTCCACCGTCGCAGGTCCGGACGACCGTGGTCGGGATGTGGATCGCCTGCCAGAGGGACTTTCCTACGGCAGCGGAGAGCGCCTCAGCCTGCTTGCCGGGGAAGAGCTTCTCGACGTCGAGGACGAACTGGGGCTCGAGGTCGTCGGCAAGTTCCTGGTCGCCGGTGAAGACCTTGACGTAACAGTCGTCGACGAGGCCGGGGTGAGTCTCGACCATGTGTTCCTGAACGACGGCCGCGCCGGGCATCGCGTGGTTCAGCACGTGGAGGTACTCGTTGATGGTCTCGGGGGTGACTTCCTTACCCAGACGCTTCTGCAGGGTCTGGTGGGCGAGGTCCATGTTGACGATGACGGTCCGCCGGATGTCGTCCCACATCTGCTGCATTGCAGCGTTGTTGACGAAGTGCAGGTCGTCACCCTCCACGAAGACGCCGGTGCCGCTGACCTCGTAGGTCATCAGCTGGCGCTGGCCGAGCGGGATACCGCCGAGGTGGCAGCGCACGGGGTCATACATGGAGATGCCGCGGTCCATCTCGACGGCGCGGCTCGCCTTCACGAACTCCTCCTTGCGGGGGGACTGGTGGTAGCCGTTGAACTTGTAGAACTCGGTCGTCTCGGACTGGACGTCCTGTCCCTGGAACTTCTCCTTGAGCGACTTCAGGAACAGCTTCTTGGTTCTCTCAATCTTTGCCATTGCAATCAGTCCTCCTTGGGCATGAAGCCGTATTTCGTCCGGAGCGTGTGGATGCGCTGGACGTACTCGATGTATTCGGCGTCGTCACGGTAGGCAGTGCCGCCGAGCGAGTGGAAGATTGTCGTGTGGGCCTTGAGCCACTTCTCGTCGAGCGGCTTGCCGACGGCAACCGCGCGGTCGAGGGGCTCGCCGATCTGGTTCTTGACGTAGCGGACGATGCCGTCCTCGCCGAGGACACTCCTCTGGAGCATATCGAACATCATGCCGTTCTCGGCAAGACGGAGCGAGTGACCGTGCACGGTCGCGCCACGGATGCCGACGCGGGCGGGGTCGAGGAGCTCGGTGTTGACGAGGTCCTTGGAGTACTTCTCGAGGTCGCGCTCGCGGCATTCGACGATCTGACGGCCGGAGAGCGTGCCGGGGTCGATACCGCGGAAGCGGTAGCACTCGGTGTAGGTCCGCTGGTAGGGCTGCGAGGGGGCGAAGAACATCGAGTCCGCGAACTGGATGTAGCGGACGCGGTCGCCGGCCTTGGCGCCCTCGGTCGGGGTTACCATTTTCCGGATGGGGCAGTCGGGCTCCTGCTGCTCGGCGAGCGGCGGGTGGGCCGTCGGATAGGCGGCTCCCGGCGCCCTGTGGCCGAGGATCAGCACGATGTCCTCGTCAGTCACATCACGCATCTTTTCAAGCTTCTGGTTGGGGTCCATCTGCTTGCGCCGGTTTGCGGCGACGTTGGATGTACCCGGTCCGTATTGGGGCTTGTATGCCATGTCTGAATTCACCTTCATGTTGGGCTTTTTAGCACTTTCATAACGGCACGAATGACTTCCGCCAATCTTTCCCTGCCTGGTGTCTGGCCCCGTGTCACGCCGCTGACGATATCCATCACCATGCCTTTCGTCTTCACCTTATCAGGCGGCGGCATAACCACAGATGTCCTGACTCCCTCTTTTGCGAGGTCCTCGAAGTCGATCGGGGCCTGTGAGACGACGATTGCCCTGATGTTCACATGCTCAAGGATGAACCTGACTTTCTGCACCACATGGGAGCGGACATTCCCGTGGTGCAGGATGGCGACCTTGTGCTGCTCGATCTGGGCGATCTCCTTCTCCGTCAGCCCGAAATAAGCTCCGAGTACGTGACCCGCGACGGGCGAATCCGCCGGGACCCCGCTCCCTGCGTTGAGGACGAGCGTCGTCACGGAGAACTCCGTCGCTTCCCTCCGGAGGCCGGAGGTGATGTCGCAGACCGGTTTCGTGACGTGTCTGCGGCCGGGTGACATCCCGATCACGATCACGTCAGGGGATCTCGCTTCGGAGATAGTCCCGCGCTGGGCAAGACCGCCTCCTTTTCCCATCCCCATGCTCTCGCGGCAGTCGACAACCTGGGTTACTCTTCCGATAGGCATCTCACTTGGTTCCCTGGATGATAACGGGGCCGTCTTTCCTTCTCGGATCGACGAGCCCGAGGATCTCTCTGTCGGCGTCAGGCCCGTACTTCGCGTAATCGGACATTGTCGGCTGGGTCTTCATGTACCGCCCCTTCTGGACGATGCAGGAGAAGTCCTTGTCGGCAAAAACTTCGTCGACCGCTTCCCCTATTGCCGGGATGTACGATTCGTCCTCAAGCTCCAGGATGATCGTTCCGACCTGTACCCGGAGCTGGACGTCCTGCTCTCCTACACGGATGGTCTTACGGTCCGGGTGGGGGTTGGGTTTCCCCCGTGCCGGGCCGTAGGGAACGGTGGCGGGGATGCTCTGTCCGTTGAGGGACATCCGGAGTATCCCGCCTACCTGAATTATTCTGTTCAGGAGCCGTTCCACCGTTTCGGGCTTGAGGAATCGCGCAGAAACGATTCGAACCTGAGGGTATATGGCGTCTGTCATTAGTATCCTTGTGTTATTTACACACCCTGTGCGATCTGCTGGATCGGCTTGTTGAAGACGTCAACCTGGCCGAAGGTGTCGCCGTAGACCTTGGAGGTGCTCTCGGGCGAGAACATCTGGGTTCCGGCGTCGAGTGCTGCTGCAGCGACCACGCACGGGATTGCCACGCCTGCGGCGTGTCTGGTCACGACGTGGTTGCCGTTGAAGATACCGGGGCCGCCACCGCCATAGATCGAGTGGCTGAAGAACGAGAACCCGACAGCAGTACCCATGACTCGGCCGTAGTCACAGCCGGGGAGGCCGGTCTCGTGCTCGAGCAGGTCGTTGAAGTAGAGGAGCGTCGAGGAGACCGCCTGGGCGAACCGTCCGGCACCACAGTTGACCATGGTGGCTGCCATGGTTCCCGCAGCAGCGTAGGCGTTCCAGAGCATGGGGTCCTTCGTGTCGTAGAACTGGAAGTAACCGCCCTTCTTGCCCGGGGTGATGACCTTGTCCTCGATAGCGCGCTCGACCAGGCTCTGGACGACGGTACCGATGGTTCCGGTTGCACCGTTCTTCTTGACGAGTTCGTAGACCAGGTTGTTCGCGTTCAGGCCCTGGTAGGCGTACGCGAGCAGCTGGGCGCGCTCGAACGGTCCGATGGCGTTACCCATCTCAAACATTCCTGCCTGCTCGAAGGTGGATGCGAGTGCCGCTCCCTGCATCGCGTTCTTCTTCGTCATCATCACGGCATGGTTGACCGGGATGTTACGAAGCGCGTAGCCGAGACCTTCGTTGTTCTGGGGGATCGAAAGAATGGACACGACGTTGGCACCGGAGAGGTCCATCGTGTGCGGATAGGAACCCCAGACTGCCGCCTTGACCATCGCTGCGTCGAACGCTCCGATGTTGAACTGGTCGACGAGAGCGTAGGTGGTCGCGGCTGCGACCGAGGTGATAGCGGCGTCGTAGGTGGACGCGGCTTCCAGACGGGCGCTGGGCGCCTCGACGAGGATGAGCTTACCGCCGCCGAACTCGCGGATGTTGGTGTTGTCACCCTCCTCGACCTGGACCATCTCCTTGATCTTGGCGATGATCGCGTCCTTGTTGCCGACGACATCGAGGTTCATCTCGCGGCCGAGAACGTAGCCCTTCGCTACCTTTCCGGTCTTCAGGGACTCCTGGATGCCTCCCAGGTTGACTGCAATCGTCCTCTTGGTGAGGTCGATGAGCTTCCTGGTTGCCGGGTTGACCAGCGGACTGATCTTTTCCAGCGGCACACCACTCTTCAACTGCTTGCCCGCATCATCGTACAGGTCAATAGTTTCCTTGTATTTTGCCATAATTTTCCTCCGTTACCCTCTTTAAGTGCATACAATCCGGGAATGTGAAGTGAACGCTAAAAGTATCGCTGGCTGTGTCTGCCGGTAACTACTGCACGTCCTCGTGGGACAAAAAGATAGTAACTTTCTCTGATGATATAAGCGTTCCTATTTATGTCTATGATCAGATATATACCGGGACCGCAATATTAAATATCCGCGAAATAAGGGTCAATTCCACCGGATAACAAATTTATCATACCCGCCTGTGGGTAATATGAAATAACGAAAATAGTACTACTTCGTGTTACTCCCCTCTGTCCGCTGCAGCTGCCTCCGATAGGCGCAGATCTGCATGCGGGGCGAAAAAGAGGGAGGGTTCAGGCCCTGATCTGCTGGTATAACTTACCGTAGATCATCTGGCCTTTCCGCTTGCGGTGGCGTTCGCCAAGGTCGCCCTCGTAGAGAGCGAACCGTCCCTTGGTGCCGTCCACCTCGATATCGACATCCTCGCGGTATGCAAACCCGGGCATCATGAGGTCGATGCTGCCGAAGACATAGATCTCGCCTTCGACCATCTGGCCTCCGACGCGGCTCTTCGCGTTGCCCTTGACGATGATCTTCCCGCCTTCGGCGTGGGTGGCCACGTGAACGTCGACGTCGCCGCCGATGACGATCTCGCCGCCGGTCATGAAGGTGCCGAGATCGCTCCCGGCGTTGCCGGTGACAGTGATCTTTCCGCCGGACATGCCGCGCCAGTCTCCACGGTATGCGGCACCGAGGTAGTTGCCGGCGTTGCCCTTGACGATGAGCTCGCCGCCCTTCATCCCGGTTCCGGCAAAGGCGTCAACATTCCCGTTCACGGTGATCTTGCCGCCCTGCATCCATGCACCGACGTACATGTCGGCGTTGCCGTTGACAACGACCTCGCCGCCGGTCATCTTCATGCCGATGTACTTGACCCGGGAGAGGTCGCCGCCGACGACGATCTTCGTCTCGGCCGCCGTCGCTCCGGCCCGGCCGGAGACATCAAAGAAGTCTCCGAGCCGGTGCTCCTCCTTGCCGATGTAGACAGGGAGTCCGGCGATCTCTTCCGCCTTCTTCCCGGCGAGTGCATCGGGGGAGATGGTGTCGGCCTCGAGGTACAGCCCGGGCTGGTCCTTTATGGTGAGTGTAACGGTTTCCATCCTTTCTGCACCTCACTGTGTGGCATCGACCTCGATGACGTACGGGTTGGGGAGGTAGTGCCCGCTAACTTCGTAGTTGTTTAAGGTGACCGTGTAGTAGCGGAGGAATTTCTCCTTGACGTCACGCATCACCTGCGCGTTCTCGTTGACCTTGGTGTTCACCCAGAGGGTCCGCTTGTTGCCGTTCGAGACGATCTCGCGGTCGTTGATGATCTGGACACCGGTCTTGAAGAGGTGTCTCGCGTTCGAGAAGGCCGTCTCGATCGTGTCGGGCGCGTAGGGCTCGTTCGGGTTGAAGTCGTAGACCGCAACGTCCGCCTCGAGGCCGGGGGCAAGGCTGCCGTACATGTGCGCGAGGCCGAGGGACTTCGCGGGTCCCGCACGGGTCATCTGCGCGATCTCGTAGAGGTCGAGTTCGCGGTCGATGCCGGCGAGGTTGGTCGCGTCGATGACCTTGTCCTTGTGCTTGAAGGCGTCGAACTGCTGGTCCCGGGACTCCTGGCTCATGAGCCACTTCATGACCCGCGGGTAGCGGATGAACGGTCCGGCGTTGGGGTGGTCGGTGGTCAGGAAGACCCGCATGGAGTCCGTCGCGAGCAGCGCGAGCTCAAGGCCGATGGCCCACTGGATGGCGCAGACCTTGATGTCCGGGCTGTAGACGTAGGGCACGACACCGGACCCGGTCTCGAGTTCGA